>JBKJKE010000144.1:0-26604 GCA_046597605.1 Limisphaerales bacterium
GGAATCGGAGTTTCGAGAGCGTCGTGCGAAGTGAAAGAAGCGTCTTAAGGCGATAGAACGCGCGTTGATTCACAAACATTCGCAGTCTTCGATGGCAGTTCCGCCCGCTGCACGCGGTCGGGGCCGGCGCAGCGCGCCCAGCCGCTACCATTTGCGCCCTCGCCGCCGTTTTCGTTAACTAAACGGCAGTGGGGCTGTGCCCAGGCTGGTATAAAACGGGCCGTTGGCCCTCAAGAAAGCACTAATCTCCTTAACTAAATGGCAGTGGCCTTCTCCCCAAGGAGCAGGAGAAACTTTCGGACACTGCACACGGGTAGCGAACTTTCAATTAGCATTCCCCGTTGCTTCTTTTTGGCAGAATCGCGGCGAAATACGGAGCAGATCCATTTTGTCGACCAGCGGAATTATGAGTTCCTTCTCCTGGGGGAGAAGGAAGGATGAGGGCGAGCTTATCAATCCATAGGATCTAATTTCGACCCAAGTAGGGTTCCCATTCCACTGAAAACAGCGAGGAACCGGAAATCCCCACAATGAGTCGTCGTGAGCGGCGATCTAGTCACATTCTATTTCCTTGGAGCGCCTCTCATCATCAATAAACTTTGTAGACCATGGAATCTAAACGCGCAATTCGTCACGATTTAGTCGAGAGCCACCAGGATGTAGCCCCACTGCCGTTTAGTTAAGGAAACGGCGGCGAGGGCGCAAATGGTAGCGGCTGGGCGCGCTGCGCCGGCCCCGGCCGCGTGCAGCGGGCGGAACTGCCAACGAAGCCTGCGAGTGTTTGTGCTTCAGCGCGCGTTCTATCGCCTTACACTTCGCACGACGCTCTCAAAACTCCGATTCCGACACGCTGGTACGCGGTCGGGGCCGGCGCAGCGCGCCCAGCCGCTACCTTTGGCGGCTTCGCCGCCTTAACTAAATGGCAGTGAGATGTAGCCCTGGGGTGATTTGATGCATGGCTTCAATGCCTGTCGGTTAAGAATGCGTAATGGAACGGAATTTTCTTACCGAGCGGGGTTTCCCGTATCATTTATTGATTTGCCGGAAGGCTATACAAGCGATGATATCATCGAACTTATCCGATTTACTCCCGCCGATATCGAACGCGGCGATTATCCCCCTATCCGGGAGGATAGACTTGTGTTTTCTTGCTTCGTAAGGGGAAGTTGGACCCCGCATTACTGCGACGCAGTAACGGTTCGATAACTTACGACTCTTCGCCGCAAGGATGTAGACTTTTACTACACTAACTCATCACCTTCTCAGGCGCACTGGCGCAACCACGTTGTGGTTGTTCGTTCCTTTTAAATTGATCCCATGGTAGACTGAACTAGAGAGTCGCGGCCCGCTTGCGGGCTGCTCGATCCCTCACAACCATGGGCTTTGGGCCGGAATCTCTTTGGGATTCAGAGACAACGATTTGTGGGTAATGACAAGGGTTAAAATTCCACAGATACAGGTCAGGCATCCCTCCGGGGTTGGGGATAATGCTTGTGAGTCCAAGCAAACCAAACAGTTAGAGTAAGACTCGCACAAACCTGTCACCCCTCCCTGTTTTAATCACCCTCATTACGGTGCTTGGAAAAAGGTTGTTTTCCAAAACTGAGCAAATAGGTTTTCCTTTGTGAAGAAAACGTTTGCTGAACTGAACTTTCCGGGGCGACTGATTGCGGTGGAAGGTTTGGATGGCTCGGGGAAATCGACGCAGATCTTTCTGGTAAAGCGGTGGCTGGAACAGCAAGGGATGAAAGTCTTCTTCAGTGAATGGAATTCCTCCCAATTGGTAAAAGCCGCCACGAGCAAAGGCAAGAAACGCGAACTGCTCTCCCCCACCACGTTCAGTTTGATTCATGCAACCGACTTTGCGGATCGTTATGAAAGGCAGCTCGTTCCGCTGCTGCGGGCAGGATATCTCGTGTTGTGCGACCGCTACATCTTCACCGCTTTCGCCCGCGACGTCGTTCGGGGTTGTCCACCGGAGTGGGTGCGCGGAATCTATGATTTCGCTGCCCTCCCGGATATGACCTTCTTCTTCAAAGCGAGTTTAGAGGTGTCGCTGCAACGGATCCTGGATAATCGACCGCAATTGAAATACTTCGAGGCTGGAATGGATTTGCGCCTTTCTTCGGATATTTACGAAAGCTTTCGTATCTTCCAGGGCCGCATCCTTGAGCAATACCTGGCCATGAGCACGGAGTTTAAGTTTACCATTATCGACGCTAACCAACCGGTTGAGGCGCAGCAGAATATCGTTCGCGACCTTTTCTCGGCCAAAATCGACCTTGCCCGGTTTAGCACGCCGAAAGTTCAGTCATGAAAGCCAAATTACCTCCAGCCCCCAAGCCCCGGAAACCACGCGAACGCATCGTGGTCCCTTCACAAACCCGACGCCGGTTCTACGGGCATGGAATCCCCGGGATTAATCTCCAAAAGATGGCTGGCAAACTGATTGTAGTGGAAGGGGCGGATGGTTCCGGTCGTTCCACGCAGATCGCCAAGCTAGTGAACTGGATGGAAGCGAGCGGGCATGCGACAGTGCAGGTCGGCCTTTCCCGTTCCACACTTGTCAGTGAAGAACTTGAGCAGGCCAAGCAAGGCAACATCATGTCACATACGACAATGAGCCTTTTCTATGCGACTGACTTTGCAGATCAACTGGAGAACACGATCTTCCCTGCCCTGCGCTCCGGTTTCATGGTCCTGGCTGATCGGTATATCTATACCTTGATGGTGCGGGATATTGTCCGTGGTGCTAACGAGTCGTGGCTGAAAAACCTGTATGGAATCGCCCTGGTCCCGGATGTGGTCTTCTATCTGAACGTGTCTCCGGAAGAACTGGTGCAGCGTAATTTCGCCAAGAACCATACATTGGATTTTTGGGAAAGCGGAATGGATCTCGGCCTGTCGCGGGACATGTTTGATTCATTCCTGAAGTATCAAGGCCTGGTCGCCCAGGAATACCAAAGACTGCAGTCGACCTATCAATTCACCATTATAGATGCGAACCGCTCTCCGGAAGAGATCCACGAGGAATTGAAAGAGAAGATTCAGGTCGTGCTGTCAGGTAAGTAACCCCAACTGAACAACCAATTTATGCCCGAAAGCAGCAAACCCGAATACGTCGTTGGCGTTGATTTTGGCGGTACCAAGATCCTCGCAGGCGTCTTCGACAAAGACATGAAATGCCTTTCCCGCGCGAAACTCAGCACCAAGGCGGAGCGCGGGGTCCAACCGGTCATCGAACGCATTGGCCGGGCGGTACGTGAAGCAATCGATGAAGCTGACTTGGACTCCAAGCAGGTGCGCGCCATCGGTATCGGAGCGCCCGGAGCTGTCGATCCGGAGAATGGCCGGGTCATTTTTGCTCCGAACCTTCGCTGGCAGGATGTCCCACTCAAGAAGGAGCTGGAGAAAGATTTAGGCATTCCCGTGTTCCTGGAGAATGACTGCAACATCTGCACCTTGGGCGTTTACGAGACAGAGCTCAAAGCCAAGCCCCGCAATGTCATGGGAATCTTCGTGGGAACCGGAATCGGTGGCGGCCTCATCATCGAAGGCGAACTCTTTCATGGGTTCAATAAGACAGCTGGAGAGATTGGCCATATGGTCCTGGAAATCAAAGGACCCAAGTGCGGATGTGGCAATCGCGGTTGTCTCGAGGCGCTGGCCAGTCGCACCGCGATCTTCCGTAAAATCCAGAATGCCGTGAAGGAGGGTCAGAAGACCCTTTTAACGGATATGCTGGGTCCGGACTTGAAGGACCTGCGAAGCGGCGATCTTCGTAAGGCGATCCGCAAAGGAGACAAATTTGTCGAGCAGGTCATCGAAGAAGCAGCTGAATACACCGGGATCGCCGTGGGAAACCTGATCAATATTTTCAACCCGGAAGTCGTTGTGCTCGGCGGAGGCGTCATTGATGCGCTCGAAGGTGAAATGATGGCCATTATCGTGGAAACTGCGAAAGACTACGCCATGAATGGAACCTCCAAGGGAATCGAAATCATCGCCTCACAGGCTGGTGATGACGCGGGAATTCTGGGTGGCGCAGTTCTGGCCAGGAGAAACTCCAAATGAAACGGGTCGGTGTCATCGATGTAGGCACCAATTCCGTTAAATTACTGCTGGCAGATCTGGAAAACGGTCAGGTCACAGCAGTTCTGGAAGACAGCGAACAAACGCGGCTGGGTCGCGGGTTCTACGAGACCCGTATCCTGCAAAAATCTGCGATAGATCAAACCGCTGCAGCGATCGCGGAATTCCATTCCATCGCGAAATCCGAAGGGGCAGAGCTTGTTCGAGTGATCGCAACCAGCGCCGCACGGGATGCCCGGAATGCGAACGAGCTGCTGGATTCGGTAAAACAGACATCGGGCCTTGAAATTGAGATCATTTCTGGAGAACAAGAGGCAGATTGGGCTTTCCGCGGGGTCACGAGCAACCCCGACTTCACGCGACATCCCTTGCTCATCCTCGATGTCGGCGGCGGCAGCACTGAGTTCATTTTAGGCGAGCATGGTCACCAGCAGTTCCGGGAGAGCTTCAATCTCGGGACAGTTCGTTTGTTGGAACAAATTCCACATTCAGATCCCCCTGCCGCGGAGGAGCTGAGCGATTGCAGAACCTGGATCCGGAACTTTCTTTTCGAACATGTCACTCCCAGGGTCCGGACCGCCCTCAAAAACTGCTGTAGTGAGCAGGTCCAATTAGTTGGAACGGGCGGAACCAGCACGATCCTGGCTCGCGTGGAACGACAAGTGGACTCCTACGACCGGGATTTGATCGAATCCACCCGCATCAGCAACCACGGGATTCGCGCGATGGTCGAGCACCTCTGGAGCCTTCCTCTATCCGAGCGTCAGAGTTTGCGGGGGATTCCCACCAAGCGCGCGGATGTCATTTTGACAGGGGCGGTCATTTACGAAGCTGTCATGGAACAACTTGGATTTGCCCAACTACGCGTCAGCACGCGCGGTTTGCGATTTGGCGCAGCCATGGATAGTAATTAAATTCTACTGGTGCAAACCAGAGCGAGAGCTATCCTCGCCGCTCCTTTAAGGAAAAATGAAAAAACTAATTGTCGCTGTTGCCCTAGCTACAGGGCTTATTCTCGGTCAAACCTCAAGCCACGCCCAGGGCGCTCCCGCGGGATTCAACAAGACGTTGATGAAGATTTTCGGCAAGAACAACGCTTTCACGGCGACCGCCGACATCAAAGTCTCTGACGAGAAATCGAGCAAGGAAACCGCCAATATCTCCATGGAGATGGCTTATCTCGAAGGCAAAGTTCGCGCCGACGTGGACATGGCTAATATGAAGACGGCGGAACTAAACGCCCAGGCCCTTGCCCAGATGAAACAAATGGGCATGGACAAGATGAGCACCATCGTCCTCCCAGGGAAGAAATCGATGCTGATCATCTATCCTGCATTCAGCGGTTATGCCGAAATGCCGATGGCCAAAGACGAAGTCACAGCCCTCGACAAAGAACCGAAAATGGAAAAAACCGTCCTCGGCAAAGAAACTATCGATGGTCATCCAACAGTGAAAAACAAGGTAATCATGACGGACGAACAGGGCAAAACTCAGGAAATCACCGTCTGGAATGCAACGGACTTGAAGGATTTCCCCATCAAAATGGAAACCACAGAGAACGGCAGCAAAGTCCTCATGACTTACAAAAACATTAAGTTAAGCAAACCAGATATCTCCCTCTTCGAGCCCCCGAAAGGCTATAAGAAGTACGATAGCGCCCAGGAGATGATGATGGAAAAGATGATGCAGAAGAAGTAGGGATAAAAAAATAGCGGACGTCTTGCGACGTCCGCTACCCAAACACCAAACTATCCTCTGACCCTCAACAACCGATGGTTGGCGGCTGCCGAGTTGCCAGTCAGGAAACCCATAAACCCGACTGACAAGTGTTACTAACAATGATTAAGACGGAAAGTTTCGGCGAATGTTCAAAAAAAGTTCATTCTTCCTTTTTTCCTGATTTTCAACCACTTACGGTCTCTCAAAATGCGAATCGTTAATTTAAATCCAGATACCGGAATCGGGGCGAGCGCCTGGTTCGTTGATCTGGAAGGTAATAAAATCCTTCTCGATGCCGGGACTCACCCCAAGCGCGATGGACGGGAAAGTCTTCCACTCTATTCTCACATCAAGGATGAGCAAGTGGATGCAATCGCCCTGACGCATTGTCATCATGACCATGTCGGCTCCCTCCCGGTGGCGGTCCGACACTTCCCGAAAGCTCACGTTATGATGACGGAGCTGAGCTATTTCATCGTGGAACGGGTTCTTCATAACTCTGTGAACGTGATGACCCGGCAACGGGATGAATTGGGGATCAAAGAGTATCCTCTCTACACCCATGATGAGGTGGACGACATCTCATCCCTGTTCCAGGGATTCAAATACAACCGCGAAGTGGAGTGGGCCTCGTTCAACAAGATGCGGGCAGGCCATCTCTCCCCCACCCTTGAATTCTATGATGCCGGCCACGCGCTCGGTTCTGCCGGGGTGATGCTCAGAGGAAACAAGCAGACGGTGTTTTATACGGGAGACGTCTGCTTCCATGACCAAACCCTTCTGCGTAGCGCCAAGTTCCAGGATGTTAAAGCCGACGTCCTGATCATGGAGACGACCCGCGGAAACCGCCAGATCCCGCCCGGATTCACGCGGCAATCCGAGGTCGAACGCCTCGCCCAGGCAATCCAACGAGTCCTGGAACGCAAAGGTTCCGTTCTCCTGCCGACCTTCGCCCTGGGTCGCACCCAGGAGATCCTAGCCCTGCTGGCCCTGTTGATGGCCGAAGGCAAACTCCAGCGCCAGCCGGTTTACATCGGCGGGCTCGGCCGTGTTTTCACGGAAATCTATGATCTCCAGGCGCACCGGACGGATCGTCAGCACCATAATTTAAAGCTGACTCAGGCACTCAACCTGATCGTCCCGGAACGCGGTCAGACCGAACAGATGCGCCTTGGCGGCGGTCGCTTATTTGTTATCACGGCTGGAATGATGACCGAACAAACACCGGCTCATGAACTTGCCCTGCGCATGGTGGAAGACGAAAAGATGGCCATTTTCTTTGTCGGCTACGCCGATCCCAATACTCCGGGAGGCCGCCTAAAAGCCGCCAAACAGGGTGAAAGATTCCACTTCAGCACCAGCGGTGGCGAGCTAACGAAGCTTTGTGAAGTGCAGGATTTCGATCTCACGGCCCATGCCAACCGGGATGACCTGCTCAACTTCGTCGGCGAGGTGAGTCCTCATACTATTTTGCTGGGCCACGGAGAAGAAGACGCCCGCCAATGGTTTGAAGCACAAATCAAACAACGCTGGCCCAGGATGAAAGTCATCCAGCCGCAGCCTGGTTTGAGCGTGGAGGTTTAGAACGGAATCGGAAACGCGAGTCAATTGGCTCACTTTTCCTTCTGCTGCTGACAACGATTTAAAACTCGAACTCCCTCTCATCGCAATGTCGAGGAGAGGGAGTTTTGTCGTTGGTGTCTTCGTCAGTTTTTACCGATCCATGGTTTAATGCACTTACGACCAATTTCTCAATCCTCCGCCTTCACTTCTCGCTCCATCAGCTCATGCAACGCCTGGCGGATCGGCTTATTCTCATATAGGGTGGCATAAACTGCGTCGATGATAGGAGTCTCCACCTGCATCTTCTGGGCAAGTTTATATGCAGAACGCGCCGTCGGATACCCTTCCGCCACCGTAATGACACTCTCTAGGACGGCTTGCACGCTTTCCCCACGGCCGAGCCGTTCGCCAAATCCATGGTTCCTACTGAGCTTGGAGAAGCATGTCACCATCAGGTCCCCAAGTCCGCTGAGACCCGAGAAAGTTTCTGCATGAGCACCGCAAGCACATCCGAGGCGTCGGATCTCAGCGATGGCCCGCGTGACGAGCGCCGCCTTTGAGTTGTCCCCAAACCCAAGCCCGTCGCACATCCCGGCGGCGATCGCGATCACGTTCTTCAAGGCGCCACCCAACTCTACCCCGTGAAGATCGGTGCTCGTATAGACGCGGAAGTTCGTCCGATGAAACATCTTTTGCACCTGCCTCGCGGTTTCCTCCAGCCGGGCCGCCGCAACAATCGCGGCGGGATAACCACGAGCGACCTCGGCTGCCAGGGTTGGCCCAGACAAACTTGCGGGAGTTGCCTGGGGCATGGTCTGCTCCATAATCCCTGCCATGGTCAGCCCGGTATCGAATTCGATCCCTTTCGTGACACTAACAGCCGTCCCACTGAAGGCGGATAGTTGTGAAGTGACTTCCCGGAACGCTTTGGATGGAACGGCAATCACCGCACACTCCGCTCCCGAAATGGCAGCCGAAAGATCCGATTCGATAACGAGTGCCGCGGAAAGGTCGATACCCGGCAGGTAGCGTTCATTTCGCCCCGATTCACGGATCTCCAGCACCCGCGCTGAGTTGTGCGCCCAGAGGGTGACCCGATTTTGACTCTGTGCTAACAGATTGGCCAAAGCGGTCCCCCAGGCCCCTGCTCCGATCACAGCAATCTTCATTTGGACTCTTCCTTCTTTGCCTCTTCCTTCTTCTTACCGAACCGGTTCTCTGTTCCGTCCATCAACCGGGCAATATTTGCCCGATGCTTGTAGATCGCCAGGGCGCCCATCAGGAAGGCGACCACGATCATCTTTCTGCTGGGACTAAAAAAAATGGCCGTTATCGGCAACCACGCCGCCGCAATGATGGACGCGAGCGAGACGTACTTACTTGCGATAAAAACGATGATCCAGATACCGAGGCAAATAAGGAACGACATGGGAAACAGTGCAATCATAACCCCAGCGGATGTCGCGATCCCTTTGCCACCTTTGAAATTAAGCCAACAGGTGTAGTTGTGACCCAACACGGCACAGATGCCACCAATAATGGTCAGCCACTCCAAATGTTCAGTCGTGCCCACCGCTCTTCCTGAAATGGCAGATAACAACTTGAGCACCACCATGGGCACAAGCCAGACTGCGAGAAACCCCTTCAACGCGTCGGACGTGAGAACAAAGATCCCCGCTTTCTTTCCCAGGATTCGAAACACATTGGTTGCCCCGATGTTGCCGCTTCCAACCGATCGAATATCAACCCCTTTCGCCCTGGCGACGAGATAGCCAGTAGGAATTGATCCAAGCAGGTAAGCGCCGATAGCCGTCAAAATATAACTAAGAACTTCCACACGGGGATTTAGGAACGGCTACACCAAAATGTAAAGACGACAGGGACGCAAAGGGATAAGCAGGAATCAAGAGTACCAGCCTCCAGGATTCGAGTGACGACACGGAAACGCTAAAAAACTCCAAAAAAAGGGAGAATCCACCTACTCTGCGAGGAGAGAGCTCAGGAAAGGAGTTCAATCGATTCTTTGAACAGAACTACGCCCTCACGTACTTTAATTCCTAAACGAAATGGCGGGGACCATACTCAGCCTGCACTTCTTTCTGCAGGCGCCTGGCTTCTGTAGCAGAGCCATGACATGTTCTCCGAGCCCACGAAAGGTTCTTCGCTGTTCTCGGTGGAATAGAAGTGAGGCTCGCCCTCATCCTGGCCTTCTCCGGGTTCGCCGCGGCACAGTTCATTCCGGGGCGAAGGCAGAAATCGGGGACGTTTACGGCTAAACGTTCCTACCCTGCGAATGGTGCGATATGCACGTTTCCGGAGACTTTAAAATGCTTCGAAAAACCCCGGAGACGCGTTGCGGCGGACTTTCAATTGCTTCGGCTGACCGCGAAATTATCTCCGGACTCTTCCGAATGCTTCGACTGACCGTGAAATTATGTCCGGGCACTTCCGAATGCTTCGGCTGACCGTGAAATTATGTCCGGGCTCTTCCGAATGCTTCGACTGACCGCGGAGATATGTCCGGGAGCTTTCAAACGCTTCGAAAATCCTCCGCAACAGGGTTGCAACGCTTTTTCGAAGGCTTCGGGATTCGGATGAGGGCGAGCCTTCTTTCTAATACATTCACATTTAATTCCACCGAAAACAGCGAGGAACCGGAGGCCAAGTCCTTATTCGAACGAATAAACGGCGTAAGTTGGCAAAGGAACCTGACCCTGGCGCAAGGAGCGTTCATTGATGGGACTCCCGAGGATCGATTGCTCTCAGATCAACCAACGGAACAATGTTCACGTCCGGGGCGAGGGTGACCAACCAATGCTGCTGGTTCATGGTTTTAGTTGTGACCAGAACATGTGGCGCTTTAGATTTGACGAACCGGATGATAGGGAACCTTGGGCCGACAAAATCCTCTCCGGATTTATCCATATCCATCCCGTTTACCTTTTCAGAATGGTATGGAACTGCATGGCCTCTTTTGATTACTTATGATGCCTCGAAAGGGTGAACCGAAATCTGAGCGAAAACTCCATGGCTACGCAAAAAGAGACGGTTGAATTTATCCTCGGAAAACTCCGCCATCCCAAGGTGTTCGAAGCGAAGGCGATGTTTGGGGAATACGCAGTCTACGCAGATGGAACAGTGGTAGGGCTGGTTTGTGACAATCTGTTCTATGTGAAGATCCTTCCAGCGAGCAGCGAACTCGAATCACACTGTGAAAAAGGGGAGCCCTATCCCGGGGCAAAGCCTTATTACATCGTTGATGAAGGCCAACTCTCGACCATTCAGAATTTGTCGGCCATTCTGCTCTCGATTGCCCAATCCATCGTTCCGAAAAGGATGAAGAAAGCCTGACGGGACAGATATTCGAATGAAGCGGTCCAAACCAAAAAAGAATGCTTCGAAGCCGGTCAGGATAAGGGCACCACGGAAGCTGGCCCCTGCCCTGAAGCGACGCACCCTCCGGAAATTCAGTGCCCCGGAAGCCAAAGATCATCACAACGTTTATGTTGTCTTACTGGACTCAAGCGTTGCCCGACTTCGCAAGGTGCAGCGAGAGAATCCTGCTCGCAACTCGAGCAAACCTAGCGTTTACGTCGGATTGACGGGCCTGACACCTCAACAACGTTTTGCCAATCACGAGCAAGGGATCAAGTCATCCTATTTTGTAAAACGTTATGGAATTCGGCTTGTGCCCGAACTTTACGAGCACTTGAATCCCATGCCTTACGAAGCCGCCGCACAGATGGAAAAGGACCTGACGGAAGACTTAAGGCGCAGTGGTTACACGGTTACCGGAGGACATTGAGCCGAGAACGTTTACTTTAGCCAAATATGAACCTGCCCCGTGTTAAAATCTGTTGCATCAAATCGCCGGAAGAGGCGCGAATGGCAATCGAATGTGGCGCCTCGGCTCTTGGCCTGGTGTCGTCGATGCCGAGCGGACCGGGCGTGATTGTTGAAGAAACCATCACGGCAATCGCGGCGACGATTCCACCTGCAATTGGAACTTTTCTCCTAACGTGTGCGACGACCTCAACTCAGATCATTGCGCAACAGCGGCGTTGTCGAACGAATACGATTCAACTTTGCGATTACGTTGAGGAGAACGTCTACCAGGCGCTGCGTCGTGAGTTACCCGGCATCGCACTTGTGCAGGTGATCCATGTTCTGAGTGATGACGATGTCGATCGATCGCGTGCCGCAGCGGAGCATGTAAACGCGCTTTTGTTGGACTCGGGTAATCCATCGTTGATGACGAAGGAACTTGGGGGAACCGGCCGGGTCCACGATTGGAGCATTAGCCGACGCATTCGTGATACCGCTGGGGTTCCAGTTTTTCTGGCGGGAGGGCTGACGCCGCAAAACGTCCAACGTGCGATAATTGACGTGGAGCCGTTTGGCCTCGACCTGTGTAGCGGCGTGCGCACCAACGATCACCTGGACTTAGTGAAGCTAAAAGCCTTCTTCGCAGCCCTGAAAGCTTGAGAAGTCCGACTGTCAGCTCCTCTTCTGTCCTCGCACAGTTTCCAATCGATCGCGAAGCTCTTTCAACTTCTCTGGATGTTTAGCAGCCAGATCGGTCGTCTCGCCCGGATCTTTGGATAAATCAAACAGGAGGCCGGGCTCGGCTACCTGCGTTTGTTTCCCGGGATTGAGACTCTCGCGAGTCTGTCCCGCCGGAACGTACTTCCAATCGCCCAACCGCAATGCCAGGTCGCGGGCGTGTTCGACCACGTAATCGCGTCCCGTCTTTGATTTTCCGAGGAGCGCGGGAAGAACGTCCATGCTATCGGGCATCGTCCCGGGTAGATTCGTCACTCCTGCGAGGGATCCGAAAGTCGCCGAAAAATCCACCTGACTAATGATGGCATCGGAGACGCCGGGTTTGATTTGTCCTGGCCAATAGGCGATCGTCGGCATTCGAGTGCCCCCTTCGAAGATACTGTATTTGCCGCCACGGAACGGACCGGAAGGCTTATGTGTTCCGAGTTTTTGATTGGCGTCATCTTTGTATCCGTCATCCAGGACAGGACCGTTGTCGCTCGTAACCATGACCAGGGTGTGCTGGGTTAATTTTAGTTCTTCCAGTTTGCGGGTGATCTCGCCCACGCAATAGTCGAATTGGATGAGTGCGTCACCGCGAGGTCCCATGCCGGACTTCCCAACAAAGCGGGGGTGCGGAATCCGGGGCACATGCGCATCATGCGGTGCGAAGTAGAGGAAGAATGGCTTCGCTTTCTCGCGGTCGATAAAGGAAGTCGCCTGTTTCGTAAAATCGTCCGCCATACTTTCATCGTTCCAACGGGCAGTTTTGCCCCCTTTCATGAATCCGATGCGACCCACGCCATTCACCACCGCTTGATTGTGTCCATGGCTCCAATCCAGTTTCAAACTCTTGCGATCAGTGACGCCGTCGGGCTCTCCGGTAAATAGCTTCTCATAGCTCACTTCGATAGGGTCTGACTCATCCAGACCAACGACCTTGTGGTTCTCCACATAAACGCATGGAACGCGGTCCCCGGTTGCAGCCATGATAAAAGAGTAATCGAATCCGATTTCGAGTGGTCCTGGCTTCACCGCATGATTCCAATCTGCCGGAGCTTTTTCACTTCCCAGCCCCAGGTGCCACTTTCCGACAACACCCGTGCGATAACCTGCCTGACGAAGGATCGAAGGAAGCGTCGCCCTGCCGGGTTGAATGATGAGCGCTGCATCACCAGGGAGAATGCCAGTTCCTTTTTGGCGGAAGGCATACTCGCCGGTTAGCATCGAATAGCGTGAGGGTGTGCAAGTGGCAGAACTCGCGTAGGCGCTCGTGAAACGGAGTCCTTCTTTCGCGAGGCGATCCACATTGGGCGTTTTGAGGACGCCGCCGTAACAGCTGAAATCCCCGTAACCGATATCGTCCGCATAGATCAAAACGATATTGGGTTTCGGAGCGGCGACGGTCGCCTGCACGGTCAAAGCAAAGGCAGTTGCCGCGAGCCATCCCAGGTGTTTCTTCAGGTAGCGACCGGAAGCGATCAGTTGGTTGCGCATGGAGAAAGTTTTACCGGTTCAGGTTGGTTCTGTATAGCGACGAGATGCAAATGGCCGTAATTGAACGGCCATTCGTATGTAACACTGCAGATGAAATGCCGGGTCCCTTACGAACCTGTAACCGGGCCGGGTGCGTTGGAAATCTCTTTATGCGATCCCTGGTGGCGTGAAATGTATTCTTCAATGTAGAGCAAGTTCTTGCCTGCGAGTTGCACCACCTTGAGTAGGTTGTCCATGCTCGAAAGCTCTTCCAACTGCTCGCGCACGAACCATGAGAGGATTTGGAAAGTGATATGGTCAGATTCCTTCATGGAACGTTCGACCAATGCGTTGATCTTGGCTGTGACTTCTTTTTCCTGATTCAACGAGAGTGCGACCGCTTCTTCCACGCTTCCGAAACTTGCCTTGGGAGCCTTGATATCCGGAATGCCTACATCCCCCCCCGCATCCACGATGTAATTGACGAAGCGCATGGCATGATCACGCTCCTCATTCGCTTGCTTATAAAAGTGGTTGGCAAGGCAGGTCAGTCCTTCACCAGCGAAGTGAGATGCAATTGAGACGTATTGAAGGGAGGCCGCGAATTCGAGTCCGATTTGCTCATTAAGAGCTTCGTTCATTGTCTTGCTGATCAGCATAGTAAGTTTCCTTTGGTTACCTGAGCTTACCTTTCACCAACCCCCTGTAACTAGGGGCAACCCTCAAATCAGCCCTGGCCTTGGTTCACGATGGAACTCGCCAAACGAAGCTAAACAGCGATCGGCGCCTTGATCGCAGGATGCGGATCATAGCCAACGAGCTCAAAATCCGAGAAAGTGAAATCGCGGATGTTTTTTACACTCGGATTGATTTTCATCCGGGGCAAGGGCCGCGGTTCGCGCGTGAGCTGTAGCCTGGCCTGCTCCAGATGATTTGCGTAGAGGTGCAGGTCGCCAAACGTATGCACGAACGTGCCGGGCTTAAGGTTGCAGACCTGTGCAACCATCATGGTCAGGAGTGCGTAGGAAGCGATATTGAAGGGAACGCCCAGAAACAAATCGGCACTACGTTGGTAAAGCTGGCAGCTGAGTTCCCCATCCTGAACGAAGAACTGAAACAGGGTATGGCAAGGTGGCAGAGCCATCGCCTCGATCTCACCCACACTCCAGGCGCTGACGATCAATCGACGGCTATCCGGCGTGGTCTTGATCTGTTCAATCACCTTGTCGATCTGATTGATCGAACGGCCATCCGCCGTTTTCCAATCGCACCATTGCGCGCCATAGACACGCCCAAGATCGCCGTTCGCATCTGCCCATTCGTTCCAGATCGTCACCCCATTATCGTTGAGATACTTAATGTTCGTATCTCCGCGTAAGAACCAGAGCAGCTCATGAGTGATTGATTTCAGGTGGACCTTCTTGGTCGTGAGCACTGGAAAGCCGGCCTCGAGTGGAAAGCGAGTTTGAGCACCAAAAACTGAATAGGTTCCTGTCCCTGTGCGATCCGGTTTAAATTTCCCCTGATCCAGGACAAGGCGAAGCAGTTGTTGGTATTGCAGCATGCTGCACCTTATTTATTGCAGGAACGAAAAACCTTCAATCACGAATGAACACCAATAAAGGAAAGAATACGGAATTGTTTGAGGAAAGATGTTTCCGGTTGAACTTCGAAAATTCCTGATCACTAAAGTTAGCCGTGGTTACCCCTTCTTCTCGGAATCTGAAAAAATCGTCACCTTTGGAAGCTGGATTTTGATTTTGCCAAACCCTTTAATTTTGCCGACCTCATCGAGCAGCAATGAAATTAACCGTTGCAGATCGCGTTGTTCCTGTTCCAGGAACCATGCAAAAATCGGCATAGTTAACAAAATCAACCAGAGCCATGGGTTATCGCGCCCGACAAAACCAATTACCAAAAGTTCAAAACCCAGCACCGCCCAAAAAGCGACCCGGGCGGGAAGGGACCAACTGGTTTTCAGCCTTGTGCGAAATAATTGTTTTGCACCGGGGTGCGGCTCAACCACAGAAGTAAGCTGCAAATGGCTCCAGCGACTTCCGAAAATTTCCACATCGAACTCTCCCCAGCCGGGATCGATTTTAAACTGCCACCCCTGACGATCTAACATGGCGATGATACTTTGGATGTAATCCAACCGGTCGACGCTGCAATCAGCCCAATACTCCACCACCTCGAGCGATTCGCCCTTTTCCTTTATGGCTACCTGATTGAGATTTTGATACGCCGCCTTGGGTGTCGGACCAATGCTCAACCGACCGTGATAACGAGCCCACCCGCGCCAGATCGGCTGCAAAAGGTGTAACAATGAAATCAGCGGCTTCGACCAAACTTTCTTTTTATCCAGAGGCAGCTTTGCTTGCGCTGCTGCCACTCCACATAGTCCAAGAGACAGTAGAAGACTGGCGATCGCCAACGGGAGCAAGTATGGGAAAGGAACCCCTAAAATGAACAGGGGCAGAGTCACCAGGACATGATATTCGAGGGTGGTGCAGAACATCAGCGCAAACGCTGGATCAGAGGCGTAGAGGGTCTGAAAAAATCCACTGCCAAAAAGGCCGTGATAAATAATCGGCTTCCGCAACGTCACACCGAAGCTGGAATTCGTATAGATTCGCCCCTGCCAAATGCTTCCGCCAAATGCGCTGAAATATTCCGGATGCCGACGGACCAAAAGTGCTTCCGCTTCCCCATAGCCGGTTTGCTGGCGCAGGTAAGCACGCAAGGTGGAGCGTCGATAATGCCAAACGAAACCTGCGGGACTGAATCCTATTTTGTAACCACGCTGCTGCAGACGCCAGCAGACATCCACATCGTCACCCGCCTTGATAAATATCGGATCGAAACCGCCGATCTCCAATAAAGCCCATTTGTAAAAGGCCATGTTACAGCCAGGGATGTGTTCTGCCACCCGATCAGTCAGCATGACATGGGCGGGAGCACCGGGAGAAACCTGCACAGCCGCAGCCACCAACGAATCTTCCGGGGGCAGAAAATTGTGTCCGCCTACACCAATGAAATTGCTGCTCAACAAACTGCTGACAAGATAATAGAGCCAGTCCTCGTCTGCTCGACAGTCGGAATCGGTGAAAGCGATAATCTCGCCTGACGAAGAATAAATTCCCGTGTTGCGCGCCACCGACAAGCCCTGGTGCATTTGAGGAACGTAACGCACGTTCGGAAATAAGGAGGCGATCTGTTGAGTAGTATCAGTGGATCCGTCGTCCACCAGAAGGACTTCGTAATCGGGATAGTTCAACTTGCCCAGAGACTCCAGGCAGGTCTTCAAGGTGCGGGCACCATTATAGCTCGCCACCACTACAGAAACTTTGGGGTAGCCGGACAGAGAATAATACGGCGCTTCGTTGAACTTCTTTTTAACTACCTCAAAGGATTTTTTCCGCTGCCGTGCGCTCGTGGTCAAACCAAACTCCCAGCCTTCCACAATACGACCGTCTTTAAACCATTCGTCCGTGAAGCTATAAATAACAGTGCCGGCGAGGCCGCTGCGGAAGGCTGTCTCAATCTGCCACGCAAGCGCGTTGCATTTAAAATCCTCCCCTTCACTCAACGTATCAATTCCAAATTCTCCCAGCATCAAGGGCTTCTCGTTGGCAATCATCTGCAATCGCGCCAGGTAGTTTTCGAAAGGCTTTTGCTGATGCAGGTAAACGTTGAAGCAAAGGAAGTCGAGATTCTGCGGCCGCAGATATTCAGTCGGCGGATAATTGCCGAAGGTGCAGAGACATTCGGGGTCTACTGACTTTGAAATGGCAACCAGTTCATCGAGAAAATCCGAGACCGCCGCTGCCCCGCTCCAGCGAACCACGTCCGGGGAAAATTCATTGGCCAGACTGAATGCAAAAACGGCTGGATGAGCTGCACAGGATTGCACTGCATTGCGGACGATCTCGCGCGCCTCATTCTTGACCGCAGCGGAATCCAAAAAGCAAAGGTGTTTCGACCACGGTATATCAACAAAAACCCGTATTCCTGCTTTCAGCGCAAGATCCAGGAACCAGCGGGGAGGGACATGATAGACGCGAATCACATTCGCGCCCAATTCACGAATCAGATCGAAGTCCTGAACGGTCCGGCCCGGCGAAGCGAAATGCACCCCAGTCTCGTCAGGTCGAAAAGGTCCATAGGAAACCCCTTTGGGATAAAACTTCTCCAAGCCTAAACGGAAGAATTTTCCGTCCACGGTGACTCTGAAGGTTTCTTGAGGGTTCTGGCCCATGAATGGGTTTTAGACGGCGGAATCCTTCGATTTGATCACGGTAAAGAAGCTACCATCGGCCGCCCCTTATTTCCTGACATTTAATTCGAGGTTATTGTTGAGGAGGGTAGATCCTTCAGTAAATGCAATTTGCGAAAGGGCTTTATTATAGTCGGAGATCGCTCGAATTTCCTGCGATCGGGCACTGGTCAAATCGCGTTGTAACTGAAGAATAACAAAGCTGGTGCTGCGACCTGCTTCCAATTTTTTCCCCTCTGCTGCCAGCGCTTCCTCCGCATATTGCCGGGCAGCGCGGGTGGCTTCGACGCGTTCCAGATTCGTACGGGCGCTTTTAATAGCGTCATCGATTTGGACCATCACCGTTTGTTCAGCCTGCTCTACCCTCAACTTAGCCTGATCCCTAACCGCTTTGGTATTCGCGTAGGCACTTCGGACCCCTTTGCGGCTTAGTGGCACACTTAAAACCACACCGTACGAATAGAATGGATAATCTTCCCGCCGAATATCACGGGCAACGCTTCCGACAGTATCGTCACTGCCAGCCCTTCCATAACTTCCTACCAGATCCAGCGAAGGAAGCATTTGGTTCTGCTGATACCGAACATTGATATCGCGACGTTCCACATCGATCCGCAATTGATTGAGATCAGGGCGATTCGCAACGCCCCGCTGCCAGCTATCCATGACGTCGAATTTCTCAGGGATCACCAGCAGCTTTTCATTCGGAACAATTTCCACACCATGCCATTCCCGGTAGTTATCGCTGATCAGATTCTTAAGAGCATTTTGTTGTTGCTCGTATGCCCCTTGTGCGGAAATCAATTGAGCGCGGGTGTCGGCAGCTTGAGCTTCAGACTGTCGTTGTTCCAGGGGAGCCAGTGTTCCCACCTCCACACGACGGCGATTCTCCGTCACCAGGCGATTGGCCAATTCCAACCCTTTTTCCTGGACCCTGATATTCTCACGGGCGAAGACCAGGTCGAAATAGGTCTGCTCCACATTTCGAATCACGTCCATCAATTGAAATGAAAGTCCGAGCTCAGAGAACTCGATATCTTTCCGGGCGATCAGAATGTTGCGACGTGCGGCATCGATTTTGAAGTTCCTCAACAACGGTTGTCGCAATGTAATCCCTGCTTGCCCTTCGTATGAACCAAACGGGTTACCCGCAGTGTCCTGTCCGGTGTTATGGGTGAGCGTTGGGCCAATGTTGTAGGTAAGCCCGGTGGGTAACGTTCCTACGATTCCGACATCTACGTCTGTGTTTTCGGAAGTGCTCGAACCAACCTGTCGGTTTTCGGCATCAAACCGTCCCGGACGAGTCGCATTCCGTTGCACCACACCAATTTCCAAATTCGGATCATAGAACGCTTCCGCCCCTTCATAATTGAACCGCGCGATCTGAGGGGAGAACTGTTCGATGCGAACGTCAAAGTTGTGCTTGAGCGCGAGATCGACAGCTTCTTTGAGAGACAACTCCCGTACCGAATTCGTTTGCCCCGAAGCACTGGCGACGGCAACGACACAAAAGAGCGAAATAGTTACAGAGCGACCTAGACTCATCAGGCCGTGGAGGTTGCGGGATTTCATTGGTTTCGTCAAATGCACTATGCGGCAGCACGTTGTAGACGGTCGGCGATGCCGCGCCATTCAGGACCGGTGGGCAATTCCTCGACCACAATCAACTCCGCCCCTGCTTTATCACAGTGATGTAATTCAGCATAAATCGCGCGGGCAAAGGCTTCTGCATCGTGCGGAATTACTGACACCCGCCCAAGCTCCACGTTCAACGGAATGCGCGAATGCGCGATTAAATGCACCTTGTTAATTGGCTTTCCGAACTGCTCCAGTAGTTCTTTCAGGTGGTCTTCGTCATTCCAGGACAGAAGCACCAGCTTCGCTTTAGGGGAGTAATGCTTCTTCAGCATGCCCGGGCTTTTCAAGACCTCTTCGCTGTCCCCAAACCCCAGGGTCAACTCACCCAACACCGCCAAAAGCGATTCCTCATGAATCATGCCTGGTCTAAGCAATCGTGGTGGATTTGAAGTTAAGTCAATGACCGTGGATTCGATCCCCACCTGCGACAACCCGCCATCCACAATCATCGAAATTCTCTCGCCCAACGCTTTCTCAACGTGTTCTGCGATGGTTGGAGATACCTCGTTCGCCAGGTTGGCACTCGGCGCCGCCAAAGGAAAACCGCATTGTCGAATAACCGCCTGCATCAAGGGATGGCTGGGCCACCGCAGGCCCACGGTCTTTCCACCGGCAGTGACTGCATCAGGAATCTTAGGAGAGCGCGGAAGAACCATGGTCAACGGTCCGGGCCAGAAGGAAGCCGCCAGCTTCTGCGCCACTTCCGGCCACTCCGAAACACATTCACGCGCCATTTCGAAGCTCGCCACGTGAACAATGATGGGATTCCGGCGAGGCCGACCTTTTACCGCAAAAATGTTCTCCACCACCGATCCGGCAAAAGCATTTCCAGAAAGACCATAGACCGTTTCGGTCGGCAGGGCTACCAACTCACCAGCACGCAGCAATTCCACCGCTCGACGCACCGCCTCATCAAAAAGAGCCGGGGTATGAGTCGGCAATATTTCAGCTCGTTTGGTTTTCTCAGCACACATCTAACTGGGGCGGAGAATGGGTAATGTCCTGGAAAATGTAAATCTCGCGTAAGCACTTAATCCGCCGCGAGACGTTTCATCAACGCGATGAAATCCTGCCCAGCTTCTTCCGTGACCTTTTTCTTCGATTTACCATCCTCGATCTCGACCAGATCTTCCGGAAGTTCTTTCAGAAAGGGCGAAGGATGACACGGAAGAACCTGCCCGTACTTTTTCCGGCCAATGCAGTAACTCATGGTCAATGTTTGCATCGCCCGGGTAATGGCGACATAGAACAAACGCCTTTCTTCATCCATTGTGTTCTCGATCTTTGAGCGAGAATGAGGCAAGAGCCCGTCTTCCATTCCGACGATATAGACGTGGGGAAACTCCAATCCTTTGCAGCTATGCATAGTGATCAAAGTAACAGCATCACCTGTTTTCTCTTTGTCCTCTTCCCGATCGCTATCAAGCGACATGTCTTCGAGGAAGTCCTGCAACCGGTCCATCGGCTTCACTGCCGGCACTCCGTTCTCATCCAGAGAATCAACCAATTCCTTCAGGTTGCGCACCCGCCCTTCCGCGATTTCGATGTTCTTTTCCGACCGTGTCAGATCGGCAATATATTCAATCTCCGCCAAAAACTTCTCCGCCCATCCTTTTAGCGAAAGCGTTTCTCCTGCATTGAGCGGCGCACGAGTCTCATCGATAAAACGCAGGAAATCTAAAACGCATTCTTTCGTGCGAGCAAAGAACGAATCCTGAACGTCGGTGTGGCGCATCGCCGCGTAGACGGAACAATTCCGTTCCTGGCTGGCCGCGAGCAAACGCTCCATGGTCACATCGCTCAAGCCACGCGCCGGCACGTTGGCAATCCGCAAAAGACTTTGATCATCGTCCGGATTCAAAAGCATCTTCAGATATGCCAGGAAATCCTTAATCTCACGCCGGTCAAAATAACTCTGTCCCCCAATCAAATGATAACGAACGTTCGACTGGCGCAGTGCCGTTTCCAATCCACGGGACTGCTGATTCGTTCGGAAGAGAATCGCCTGAGCTTCCCACGGCACCTTGGTCGAAAGCCTCATGTACTCGATCTGCTGCACGATGTGTTTCGATTCCTCCTCATCGTTTTCAAAGGTATGCAGCGTGATCTTCCTCCCCTGCCCTTTGTCGGACCAAAGCTGTTTCCCACGACGCCGCGCGTTATTCTTGATCACCGCGTTAGCAGCACTCAGAATGGTGGTGGTGGAACGATAATTCTGCTCGAGCTTAACCACCTTGACGTCTGGAAAATGTTTTTCCATGTCGAGGAGGTTCGAGATCTCCGCTCCACGCCATCCATAGATACTTTGGTCGTCATCACCGACAACGCAGAGATTGCGGTGTTCCTTCGCGAGTGCCTGCACCAGGTTGAATTGCGACGCATTCGTATCCTGATACTCGTCCACCATCACATAGCGATACTTGTTGCGGCAGATTTCCAGTGCCTCCGGATGTTCCTCGAACAACCTCAGGGTCAGCAGGATCAGATCATCAAAATCCACTGCGTTGCAGGCGCGCAGGGCCGAATCGTATTTCTTCTTAATATGTTCAGCCAGGGCTGAGACATTCGGATCGGCAAAGTTTTTGGCAGCCGTTTCTCCCCCGTTCTTGTATTTACTCAGCAGTCCGAGGATCGCCTTCGGATCGGTCTTCTCCCCTTTTGTTGAGAAATGACTCAGAATCTTCTTAATCGTTCCCAACTGCTCGGACTCGCTGTAGATGACGAAGTTCTTTTTGTAGCCGAGCTTCTCGATGTGCTCGCGCAGAATGCGAACGCACAGGGAGTGAAAGGTGCAAATAGTAGGACGATCCAGCTTTTCCCCGTTTTTGTCCTTCTTGGGGATCAGTTTTGAGACACGCTCCTGCATTTCCCGGGCGGCTTTGTTGGTGAATGTGACCGCCAGGATATTGGCCCGCGGGATGCCCCGATCGATCATGTGAGCAATGCGGAAAGTGATTACCCGAGTCTTCCCCGTCCCAGCCCCCGCGAGGATCAGCACCGGACCATTAATGGTCGAGGCAGCAGCTCGTTGTTGCGGATTCAGGGTATCAAGGTTGACCATCGGGCGCGGAGTGTATCGGCAGGGAAAAAGGGAAAGCAAGAGGATGTCATGTCAGCCTCCCAACCTCTCTGTTCTACGATGAACGCATACGATTGCGGTTCACAAGAAAAGGAATGTATCTTGAAGCCGCATAGCTCATCTCCCGAATTGCTTGCCCCTACCTCGACTAACCGCAGAAACCGTGCGAATGAAGATGGAAGAACCCGTCGCTCCATTTCCTACCGAAGCGCTGTCGGAAGAAAAACTCGAGAACACCCCTCTGAAGAATCCCCTCGCCAAACACTTCCGCAAACACCTGCCAGACAGCCCACCTCGCCCTGAGTCCAACCGCAGCTTCCTTCAACCCGGGAATGCAAATAACTCTGCGCTTCGCTCCAAGTTATCTACATTCCTTTTTTTGTTCGGCGATTCTTTCATGAAAACTGTCTCCACAGCTCTCCAACTCGCTCAGTCTTCATCGCCTCGGAGAGCAGTTGATAGGCACCGAAGGTCACTCGTGGAATGTCGCGTATGCCGAGTGGTGTCGAATCGCCGTACGCAATCGAGTGCGACTGGCATGATGGGCAGACAGGAAACGGCACCAGGGCCTGTCCGCCGATCGCGTCAGAACAGGCAGCGATCACGCGATGGAACCGGTCAATGTCTTTCGTGTTCTTCTGCGTTGGCGATACCGCAAGAACACCTACCCGCTGCAATCGCGTCTCGATATCCTCCCAAGCTGGCTCCTCCAAGGCCAAGAGAAATCCATAAACACCGCCTCGCTCTCCGTGAAAGATAAACTCCCCGTAACTGAAGTCACTGAGCAACGGCATCGAGAACTTGCGTCTGCAGGCCTGGCACGATGCCTGGAAAAACTGGACTTGTTGTGAGGTATCAGTCATTACGCCGAACGCGCGAGGTCAGACACAGAGCCCGTGAGCGCCCGGCTGCCTGCAACGAGATCAATGGAAAGCCCAAAGCCGCAAAACTGCAAGCGCAGGGCTCTGTTGTCTGCACCGATTTTGTTCGGCGGAAAAAACCTCATGACCACCTCTTTATTAAACTAGGTGCGAACAGAGCGATACATACACCGGCTAAAACACATGGAAAAAAGAAGACGATCAGAAACGGTCCAATCAGATAAATGGAATAGCCGACAAGGTAATCGAAAGTTAATGCCTCGATCTTCGGGCCAAACAATACAATGCAGATGACTTGAGCAATTACTGCTATTGAAGAACAAACACTTGCAGCAAGCAAAACGCGACCGCGACAGAGCCATCCAACACCGGCTCCAACAATTGCCGACAATAATGCGACTATGATTAAAAGGTGCATAGAGGTGCCGCCGAACGTGCGAGGTCAGACACAGAGCCCGTGAGCGCCGCGCTGCCTGCAACGAGATGAATGGAAAAACAGAAGCCGTGAAACTGCAAGCGCGAGGCTCTGTTGTCTGCACCGATTTTGTTAGGCAGAAACCTCACAAAATCTGTCCGCTTGCGCCAGCAATAACAACAAGCAACACAAAAGAGGAGATTGCTAGTAGAACCATCGCATACACACTGACTAGATTACCGGACCACTTGTCCAAAATGATAGAGGTTAAGCTCACGACTGGGGAAAGAATCAACCCAGCGACCAAACCCCACTCTGCAATTGCCCGCACTGTGTAAAGCTTCGTAAACTCGAAAAGAACGATAGTTAGAACCATTCCAACGATGACAAAGGCGAGTAACACCTTACACGTATTTCGCAATAGTAATGCCATATTGGCGTAACGAAGCTGTTGAGCTGCATCGCACAATTTCGCGAACGCGAGCCTGCGGTTTATTAGTAAATAATAGGTCGTGGCGCGGTGCGGCTCCAACGCCTTGTTAGTTGGGTCAGGGCCCGCGATGTCCACACACCCACAATGAAAATTCATATCCGCAATGGTTGAAACCAGCTCTCTCGTGCACCCCGAAAGCGGGTGTCGCTTCATGCGCGCATAAGCAACGCCCGCTTTCGGGGGTGCACCCGTTTTAACCCCATTACCGCCCGTTGAAAATCTTTTTTTGCAGGCTTGGCCACCTGCTCCCGACCCAATTAACGCCTCCAGATCAGACACGCGGGGCCGGAAAACGTCAGCCGCGATAGCGGACCCGCAAGCGCTATCCCGGCGTTGTCTGCATCTGGTTTGTTCGACTTATCGGAACTCATTAGTAGCAAAAACGTGATAAACTACCTCCACGGGAGGACTCGTTTCCCGCACCATTTGTATGATGCGCTTTACATCTACTTCCGATGGAACGAAACCACCGACTAACAGGGAACCCCCTGCAGCGGTGTATTCGGATACGCTCAGGTGTCGAAACTCTGGAATGGTATCAAGCTTCTGTCGCACTGCGGGCACATGCACCTTCGCAATTTCCATGCGCCTCTTTTGACGCACAAATGTATCACCGGTATAGAGCTGCCACACTCCAAGCACTGCAATAAGGAGTAGCCCAATGATGCAGAACGACACACGGGTACTAAGCTTCATACGCATAGGTCGAACGTCCCCAGATCAGACACGCCGGGCAGGAAAACGTCAACCGCGACAGCGGAACTACAAGCGCTCTCCCGGCTTTGTCTGCATCTGGTTTGTTCGACAATGTCATCGCTTCAAAGGAGGTTTAGCGTTCCACGTAATAGAGCCTGTGCTTTTGTCCACAAACACGGGAGGAACGTCTGGCAACTCAAATGGCACCGCATCGCCAGTGATCCTAAACATCCACGTATCTCCAGCGTCGAATGGGCCAGCGTGGCCGAGTGAGGCTGCCATGTGCTTCTGCAAATACTCCCTAGCTAAAAGCTTGGCCTCCCGCTCATCCACGCCATCCGAGTTATCCACCAATGCTGTCGGTGCGGGAACAGATGTACAGCCGGTAATCGTAAGGAGAATCAGGAAAGTACGCATGTTGTCGAACAGTTGAGTCTGCCTCGGAAGTTGGACATATCATGGTTCATGCAAGGCACCGTAAGCCTTCACCATCCACCCTGTCGATAGCTTTTCGCCGTGGTTTCGGGCTTTTTGTTACCTGGACAAATGTCTCAGCCTTAATCGCTCCCGCATGGACACTTTTCTGCCCAATCCCAAGCTAAAACTTCGCGAACAATTGGGGAGGACATGCGTTTCAACACTACTCTCTCCGCACGGAGGAAACGTATTGGAATTGGATCCGCCGCTACATCCTTTTTCACAACAAAATTCATCTCAAAGAAATGGGGGCTGTGGAGTTGCGTGTTTTTTGACTCAGAGCTTCCGGAGATTCCCCCGCGCACTTGTGTTGCCTCGCCGATGACCCTTCAGAGATGCCCGCGCAGTTGCGCGGCCTCGCCATAGGGTCTACGGAGTGCCCGCGCAGTTGCCCGGGCTCGTCGTAGGGTCTACGGAGTGCCCGCGCAGTTGCCCGGCCTCGCCATAGGGTCTACGGAGTGCCCGCGCAATTGCCCGGCCTCGTCGCAGGGTCTACGGAGTGCCCGCGCAATTGCCCGGCCTCGCCATAGGGTCTACGGAGTGCCCGCGCAGTTGCGCGGCCTCGTCGTAGAGTCTACGGAGTGCCCGCGCAATTGCCCGGCCTCGTCGTAGGGTCTACGGAGTGCCCGCGCAATTGCCCGGCCTCGTCGCAGGGTCTACGGAGTGCCCGCGCAATTGCCCGGCCTCGTCGTAGGGTCTACGGAGTGCCCGCGCAGTTGCCCGGCCTCGTCGTAGGGTCTACGGAGTGCCCGCGCAACGGCGCGGCCTCGTCGTAGGGGTCTGCGGAGAGGCCCTTCCACGCGGAAATCATCAAAATGAGGAATAATTAACCGCGAAATACGCTAAATACGCAAAAAATTACAGGAAAAGACAAAAAAGAGGTCCCTTTCGCGTAGTTCGCGTATTTCGCGGTTCACCACTTCCCCTCCTCGGCCTTAGGAGACGGAAATCGTCAAAAAGAGGATAATCAACCGCGAAATACGCGAAAAGGGGTCGAAAGGAATGCGGGTAACGCCCTGGTCCGGCAGGAGCGGGCGGGAGTGAGTCAATTTCGCGTATCTTGCGGTGATTCTTCCCTTTTACGCCGCCAAAAACTCGTAAAAATCACGCTCCAGACCATTCTGGACGCCAAGGGCGTTTCACAGGGCTGCATCAAGCTATTGAGAGGAATGAATAAGGATAAGGGTGAGAAGCGATTTTGCGGGACATGCATTGAGGGATCATTTTCAATGGGGCGATGCCAAAGCCGCTACGAAT
>JBKJKE010000010.1:0-5885 GCA_046597605.1 Limisphaerales bacterium
CTCACGACTCTTCGCCGCAAGGATGCGGACTCTCACCGCACCAACTCATCGCCTTCTCAGGCGCACTAGCCCAGCGGCTTTAGCCCTGGGAAAAACGACGCATTGATTAAGTTCCGAAGGAACGGCTGAATGGGCCTTTGTCCTATGTGAGTTCCTATTTTCACTGCGTCTTCAGCACAGCAGAACGCCGTCCTTGCATCACTGACAAACTACAACAGCGGCTTTGGCCTTTTCTCGGGGGTATAGCGCGCGAGAATGGGATGAAGGCACTGGAGATAGGGGGTGTCCAGGATCATAATACACATCCTTTTGTCCCTTCCTTCAACCATGCCAATCGCTAAAGCAATGCAGCTGATAAAGGGAGGATCATCCAAGTGGGAATGACTCAACCGTCCCGTCGGGACTCTGACGCAGCTTTGTCGAGTACCCATGGCTCAAGCCAATGGGCTATTATCAAAACTCCCTCCGGGAGTGGCTAAATCGTATTCCACTGAAAAGAGCAAGGAACCCTCCGATCATTCGGGCGCTCAAGGATAGAGCAGGTATTTTTTACGCATTTCTTTATAGGCCGACAGGCCCGGTTCCCAGCTCTTCCGGATTTCCTCGTCTGATACTCCCGCAATGATCTGCTGCCGCAACTGGGCGGTTCCCGATAATTTGTCGATGTTCCCGATTTGCGCACTCTGGCTGGAATCGAAGAATTTCTCCTTATCCGGGTACGCTTTGTAGGTTTCCATCAGCCAACTTAAGTTGACCTGCCGTTTTTTTCGCAACTTCTCCATGTCATAGCCGCGCAGATCCAACCCGTAACAGACCTGGTTTTGATAGAGCGGAGTTTCGCTCATGCCCGGAATGCCGACAGGAGTGTAGCTGAATTCATAGATTCCTTTCAGGGCGGGTGCCCCCATCACGGCGAAAGGCATCTGTGTTCCACGACCGTGATTGAGGATCGTGCCTTCGAACAGACAGGTGCTGGGATACAACATCACCCCTTCCGGTGTGTTCAGGTTTGGCGAAGGATTCACGGGCAGGACATACGGCATGTCATGATGGTAATTGGCCATTTTGATGACCTTCAGTTTGCACTTCGCCGCATTGGTCATCCAACCCTCGCCTTTAACCATCCCGGCGAACTCGCCTATCGTCATTCCATGGGCGATAGGGATTGGAAACTGCCCGATGCCCGATTGGTATTTCATGTCCAGAATGGGCCCATCGACCAGGTAGCCATGGGGATTGGGCCGGTCCAGCACCACCAGTTCAACGTTGTTCTCAGCGCACGATTCCATCACATCGCGCAAAGTGTTGATCTTGGTATAGAAACGGACGCCCATGTCCTGAAGATCGAAGATTAGAATATCGAGGTCAGCCATATCGGCCTTGCCTGGCTTTGCCTTCGCGCCATAAAGAGAAATAATCGGGAGGCCTGTCTTATCGTCCACCTCATCTTTGATAACCGCGCCATTGCTGGCATTGCCACGAAAACCGTGCTCTGGTCCGAAAATTTTCTTAACTTGAATGCCCATTCCAAGCAGGGTGTCGACACTCAGCTTGCCGCCGATTGTCGAAGTCTGATTCACTACCATGCCCACCCGCTTCCCTTTAAGGTGCGGGACATATTTGGCTGTCTGGTCTGCGCCCATGATCATCCCTTGATCCGATTTAGAAACGTTTGCCTGGCGCTCTGCCCCCAAGGACGCGTTCAGCGTCAGAGCGAACAAACTAAAGGCCAACAAGTAAAAAGATTTCATATACGATAAACGGATGTGGCGGAGGTTTTCCAAGAATTGAATAGAACGACAAAAGAAGCAACGAATATGGGCTGTTTCCTGCTCAGCCAAAACCTATTATTTTGTTTTGGGGAATACCATCCATGCTGCCGGAGCAGGCAAAAAGGTTCTCTCGGGCGGGTGCAGCTTGCTCAGCTTCTTCATGAATCGTTTCCCATTGGTTCCCCGAACTACTTTCAACTCTTTCGGATCGCTAAAGAAATCTTCCCAGTGACCGACCACGACGTTCCGGGGATCAGTTCCATAAATAACTCCGCGGGGGTAGTTATCGACGTTGTGAAAACTGGCCAGGCAAACCACCAGAACATCGACCTTACGCGTGTCCGAGGAGGGCAATCGGGGGAGTCCTCCAAATTCTGGACTGCCGGCCGCTGTGTCCTGATAAAGAATTCGATGTTCAATGCTGCCATCAGCTGCCATGAAATCGATCAGGTAAGCAAGGGTTTGCCCTTCCTTCCAACACCAACTGCTAGAAGGGAGGCACTTTCGATCCTCAGTGACTTCCCCGCTAAACGCTGTGAAGCAAAAAAGATGGGGCGCATGTTCAGATCGAAGCGGCATAATTCGAACGCGTTCCAAAACATTCGTCCATGTGCCGGGCTTTCCGCCGCGAGCGAAATCCCCGGCACAATCTTCGATGGATCTCAAGCGATTCGAGGATACTTCCGCCACCAGGATGTTGCTCAAAGTAGTGCTGCCATAGATTACTGCATTGGTGGCCCGATGGTTCGCAATATATGGCAGGTCCATGGCGTGATCATAATGCGCGTGGCCCACCAGAATGGCGGAGGCCTCATGCACTGGTGGAAGGTTCGATTCAATCCGGTCAGGGTCGCACGCAATCTTCCCGAAAAGAACACGTAACAAACCTGGGTTCGAATAGAACGGTGCTGTCATGATCGTGTCTGACCCACGCTTGAACAGGAAACCACCCGTCCGTAAATACTGAACCTGCAAGGCATCAGGAGGGGTGTCGGCGCTGGTTGGGGCCGGGCAGATGCCATGGTAAACCGGCATACCTCGCGGCACTTTGGCACAACCGGTCGCATAGAGCATCCCGACCGTTAGAAGAAGGGCAAGTGTAAAACTCGTTTGGCCGGGCGAGCTGAAACTCTTGTTCAATCTTTCCATAGGAAGAGGCTTATTTAAGAAGAGACCGTTTCATATTTTGATCAGTGCAAACAACTAGACAAATGCCCGGGTAAGGCAAGTGTCAAAGTAAATAGATTTTTTGCGCGAGCGCTCAAATCGTTAAATTACCAGGACCTCGAAATGAGGCGGACCAAGGCCCACCGGGTTTATAATCGGGGAGCGATCAGCTCTGAAACTTGAAACTTCTGGGGTTGATCCACCGTCTTTGGAAACATTCCATGAGAAAGCTGTTTGCCTGTTTTTTCCTCGTTGCCTTCTTTGGGTGCATTGTTTCTGCATCAGCTGCGTCCCGTCCCAACATCCTCCTGATCACCGTCGATGACATGAGTTGTGATTCCATTGGAATGTTCGGCTGCAAACTTCCCGGGACCACACCCAACATCGATCGCCTGGCCGCGGAAAGTTTGCGATTCGAATACGCGCATGTTCACTCGGGGTCCTGCATGCCATCCCGGAATGCCATGTTCTCCGGACGCGCTTCTCACAACAACAAAGTGGAAGGCTTTTATCATGTTCGTCAGCCCGGTTACCCGGTCCTGTCTGATCTGATGCGAGAGGGTGGTTACTTTGCCGGGATTCGAGGCAAGGTCTCACATTCCACTCCCTATCACCCATACAAGTGGGACCTGGTAATGGAGGATGACGGGGTGAATGTGGCAAGCAGGAAAAATGTGGCTTCATACGGCCGATCCACCCGGGAAGGAATTGAAGCCGCCCAGGCCGCGAAAAAGCCGTTCTATCTAAACATCAATGTTTCAGACCCACACAAACCATTTTACGCGGAAGGGCCTGGAGGAAAGACCGTTCCGGATACAAACGTCCCGTCGAGAGTGTTCACCCCTGAAGAAGTGCCCGTCCCGGGATTCCTGCCGGATGATGCGGTCGTGCGCAAGGAATTGGCGCATTACTATTCTTCAGTTCGCCGGGCTGATGACTGCGTCGCCGCAGTTTTGAAAGAGCTCAAGGACTCCGGCCTGGCGGATAAAACTATCGTCATTTTTCTCTCTGATCATGGCATGCCCTTGCTCTTTGCCAAAACACAGGTCTATCACCACAGCACCCGAACCCCACTGATCATCCGCTGGCCGGGAGTGACCAAGGCCGGCGGAGTAGATCGAGAACACATGGTTTCCGGGCTGGATATTCTCCCAACGTTTCTGGAAATGGCAGGCATTGATCAACCCAAAGACCTGGATGGCCGTAGCTTTGTTCCGCTGTTGCGAGGTAAAAAGCAAAAAGGTCGCACGATGATCTTCAAGGAACACAACGAGAACTCGGGCGGCCATCGCAATCCAATGCGCGCCGTTCAAACCAAAACCCATCTTTACATTTTTAGTCCATGGGCCAACGGCACTCGCAAAATGGGAACTGCTACTGCAGGCACATCGACCTATGGTCGCATGCAACAACTGGCTAAGACCGATCCGAAGGTCGCCGCCCGATTGAAACTGGCTGACTATCGGGTCCTCGAGGAATTTTATGATGTGGCAAAGGATCCCGACAATTTACAGAATTTGATCGAGGACCCAGCCAGCCAAAAGGAAATGAACCGACTGCGAGCCGCACTGGGGGACTGGATGAAGACAACCCGTGATCCGCTGTTTCCGGTCTTCGAGAAGCGTCACGATGTCGCCTTCCGCGAAAATTATATCAAGCAACTGGAAAAAGAGTCGGAGCAACGCCTTCAAGACAGAGCTAGCCGCGCTAAAAGAGGAAACTGGAAGAAAGCCGTTGATGAATAATGAACCCTGTTGTTTATCATCGCACAAATAGTTATCAGGGTTAGGAGTGAGTCACAGATGGCGAGAGTCCCGATTTGAGCGGCGGTTCAGCCGGTTTAGAATTCATCAATGTTTGGCTCTGGACGCACACAATCTCGCCGCAAAGTAATCATATTACCCCTCGTAATCGCCGCAGCGGTTATGCTCTTTCAGTACTTCGGTGCTGAGAAAGTGGTCAACCCGGAAACCGGCAAAGCCAGGCGCGTCGCGATGTCGAGTGACCAGGAAGCCGCACTGGGCCTGCAAAGCTTTCAGGAAATCCTTTCGCAATCAGAAACCATCACGAGCGGCCCGGAATATGAACTCGTGCGGCGAGTTGCGGAACGATTGGCCAGCGCGACAGGCGAAGCCGCCTCACAATTTGAATGGCAGGTCGCTCTTATCCGAAGCGAGCAAATCAATGCGTTTTGTTTACCCGGAGGCAAGATTGCCGTTTTCACCGGCATCCTCCCCCACACCCAAACAGAAGCGGGCCTCGCCGCAGTGATGGGACACGAAATGGCCCACGCAATAGCGCGGCACGGTTCACAACGGCTGTTGCGCAACAGTCTCGCCCAAACCGCGCTGATGGGTGCGCAGTTTTCGATGAGTGACATGGACATGAACCAGCGCTATGCCGTGATGGCGGCGCTGGGTGCAGGCGCTCAATACGGGGTCATTCTACCTTTTGGACGGGAGCACGAGAACGAAGCAGATGGGATGGGTCTGATGTATATGGCTCGAGCCGGCTATGATCCGCGGGAAAGCATTGGGTTCTGGGAACGCATGAGCCAGGCGGGCGGGAATCAACCCCCGGAATTCATGTCCACCCACCCTTCTCATGGGACGCGCATTGAGCGTCTGAAAGAGGCGATGCCTAAAGCGATCGCAGAATATGAAAGCAGTCGGCGTGCTTCCCGATAAACGGGATTATATCAGCGCCCTTCGTATCCTTCCTCAGGCCTGCGATATCCGTCTTCACCATCCGAGCATCGCCGCCTGAATGTTCCTCCATCGCAAGCGATGGAAGAGAGAAATGAATCGCATGCGTATGTCTTTTGCTTAACTAAGAGCCTGTCTGAAAAATAGGATTCTATAATACTGACCGGAGAGCATTGAGATTTCTTGGGAAAAACCTGAGTAAGGCTTGACAATTTGCGCGCGACAAACCGCGTCTCAATTT
>JBKJKE010000015.1:0-5929 GCA_046597605.1 Limisphaerales bacterium
CGACGCCTTCATCGCCGCTTACAATCAGACCGCCGCACCCTTTGATTGGACCAAAATCCGTTTCACCCCAAAAACCCTCGCAGGTAAATATTCGGATTTATGCAAGTAGGCACTAGATGTCCTCGCAAATGATTCAGATCCCGATCCTATGCTGGACGGCCAGGGCGCCCCCATCCTCGACGGGAACGGGAATCCTACCTATCAACAACCACGCCTGATTTCGTTCACACAGCCGCATCTGGGAGGTAAGCTTAGACTGCAAAACGGTCAATTGCTTTACACACCAAGGCCCGAGTTTGAGGGACGTGAATCGTTTCACTATTGGATCTCTGACTTTGCAGGAACAGAGTGTCAGGGCGGTTTGGCGGTTAGCCAGGTGGATATTGATGTCGAAAAGAAGCCAACCAAGCTCCCGCTCGCGGAAATCACTCAGCCCGGATCGCCCAGTTATGCTGCGGGCGGTATTGCTGCTAATTTTGCAGTCGTCCGTGAAGGCGTATTGACCGTGACCGGTACGGCGACTGATCGAGATGCAGGAGAACCGTTTTCCTATGAGCTCTATTTGATGAACATGAGCGGCGACGAAGTGGATCATGCATCCGGCGGGAGAATTGAAAATGGAACCCTCGCAACCTTTGACCTGACCAAACAGCGCAATGGCGCTTACGACCTGTTGTTGATTGTGAGCGGCGGTTATGGACAGATCGTCGAAACCTCTGCGCGTTTCATCCTCGATAGTGAACTGAAGATTGGTCAATTCACCTTCAGCGAGCAAGACGCTGTGGTTCCCGCGAAGGGCATGCCGCTGACCGTCGTACGCACCTATGATTCATTGAATGCTGCCAAGGGTGATTTCGGTTCCTCCTGGACATTCGCCATCAATACTATGGATGTGGAATTGGACGAATTCCGCCGATCTATGTTTGATTCGGATTCAAACAGCTATTTTAGCATGCGCGATGGTGGCGGGCGGAATGTCACATTAACGCTTCCTGACGGACGTCGAACCACCTTTATCTTTACGCTCGTAAAATGTGAAGGGGACGAATTTGGATTATGTTACACCCCTAAATTTATCTCGGCCCCGGGAGTCGACGCCAAGCTGGAAACGAAACTACCCGAGAGCTTGCATATGATGCTGACAGGGAATCTGCCTCCATTCTGGGCGGCGGGCGATCCCCGGTTGCCGGAAGAAAGTTATGAGTTTTCCGGCTATGTTTTGACGACCACTGACGGAACCAAATATCATCTCGATCGTGAGGAGGATAGCGAAGAGACCCACACGGTCACCAAGGATTCTGACGATGAATCTGCTTTCTGGACTTACGAGGTCACGGCCTATGGCAACCCGAAGTTGACGCGAATTGAACAACCGGATGGAAGTATCGTTCACATCGGCGACAGCCGCGTCTGGGAACAGGATAAAAACGGGAACGAGATTCGCTCCCTTCATTTTGAGCGTGCCAGCGACGGCAGAATCACCGGAGTCTACGATCCCTCCTCCCTGGAGTACGCTACAGTGGAATCCAAACAGGTTCTGCAATTGAAGTCAGGGGCTCTACCCCTCGTGAAATACAACTACGATGCGCAGGAGCGCCTGACCTCTGTCTGCAAACTGGTCGATCCATCCAACGCGAACGTAAATCTGCGCTACCAGACGAATTCCTTCTACAGCTACCATCCGACCTTTGAGAACTATATTACCCAGGTCCGGGATAGCCGTGGAATTCCATTAGTTCGAAATGAATATTATGCGGATGTTGCCGGTGTAGACAAAAGGGACGTCGGAAGTCTTAAGAGTGTTCAGGCTTCGGACGGAACGATCACCACGTTCGAGCGTGAGTATGTCACCAACAACTTCAGGGAGATCACCGATCCTGCGCGCGATGGCGCTGGCACGAATGATCAGGCTGTTATCGTGCAGCAGACGATTACGGTTTACCCCGTCTATGCAGGCGGAACTGTCAGCGGGGATACCGGTATCACCACGGTGCATCAGACCGACGCCCGCGGGAATGTCATCTACTCGTTCGACCATCTCGGAAATAAGACAAGCCAGACGTATGATCAGTTCAACAACGTTACGGAACAGCGCCGTTTCGTGGTGGGAAGCACCGCGACCGATCGTAGTTTGGACGTTGTTACGTTGTCTGATCGATTATACAAAACCGAGCACCAGAAACCGACCTCAGAAATCCTTCAGGAGATTTCCACCCGGGGAAGAAATGAATCGGGAGAGCTCTTAAGGACAAGGACCACCTACAGCAATGGCCTGCCAAGAGCTTCCTTTGACGCGAAGAACTTCGCGTCTTCCCGCTTCTACACAACGAACATTTATAACGAAACTACGCGTAATCTGATCGAGGTTCGTGCGATGGACGGAACCGTCCCGACGGTCATCTCGAAGCAGATCTATCATGCGTCCAATGCAACCGATTTTCCTGGCTACCTCAACTATAGCGAAGATGCTGTGGGAACCAGGACTTACAATATCTACCACGACAACACTGATCCGGCCCATGGCCGCTACGGTGATTTGAAGGAAGTGGTGGTCAAGGATAATACTGCAACACCCCAAACTTTAAGCAGAGCTACCTACCAGTACGATCACAACGGCAACCGCACCAACGAGGTTCAGTATCGCGGAGCGACTGACTTGATCATCACCACCAATGTTTATGATCTTCAGAACCGCCTTGTGGCGGCCCACGATGCGGAAGGAGGCGTCTCGAGGACGTTCTATAACTCGTCCGGCAAAGTCGAATATACGAAAGACAAATACGGGAACGAGACCCACTACGTTTATGGTCCCGGCGGAGAGTTGAACAAAACCATCTACCCCGACCTGAGCATCTCCCGGACGGCGACCCAGCACACCTATGAATCCGGTACACCAGCCCGGCGACTCAAACAGGTTATCACGGAAGAGCCGCATTATCCTTCCGGGCATGCGAAGTACGATGCGAACAAGCCGGTGATCTCAAGTCGAGCGACCTATGACGAGATTGGTCGTGCCATCCGCAACGAGCGTCTTCGTGGAGCAGGCATCAGTGAAGTTACCGTCGTTCAAGGGGATTTTCCGGGAATGACCACAGCGTTGATCGTTCCAGTTACGAAAACCACCTTCAATGCGGCAGCAATCACAGTGCTTTCCCGCACGACCACTATTTATAAACCCGCGGGCCAGGTTGATCACACGGAAGAAACCTATTTCGATGGAACAACTCCAGTGGTGCTGCCTCAGACCACGAGTTACACGTATGACGGCAATGGTCGACGTAAAGAAGTGGTCACTGTCACTGGAAGCGGTCCCTCTCTGAAAACGGTTCGTTCCGTCTCCAAATACGACGCGAATGGAAACCAGGAAGAGGTTTACACCATCGCCACCGCAGTGGATCCGATCGAAGCAGCTTTGGCGGAAATCAAGTCCACCGCAGGGGTGAAGTATCAGTATGATGATTTCAATCGGGTCACGAACACAATCCACCAGAAGCTCAGTGGCCAGAACGAGAGCGGACGATACCAAACCTCTACTCGCTACGACATCATGGGACGTCGCATCGAGGAGATCGACAAGGCAGGCGTCGGCACAGCATTCGAATACGATAAGATGGGCCGATTAATCTCCGTTACGAATGCCTATCGCGCCTTCGCTGTCGACGGAACTACCCCAATCACACCCGCGGATCAAACCGTGACCCGGTATGAGTACGATTGGGTCGGCAACATGACCGCTCAGATCGATGCCAATGAAACGGTCAAGAAGGACGCTGGACAAAGTTATGTCGCGACCCGTTTCGAATACGACAAGTCGGGTAGGCGCACGAGACGCACTCTGCCTGTTGCACCTCCGTCAGGAAACCAGTTCGAAACGACTGTCTATGATCCGATAGTGAATTCAGTCCGCCTGCATCGAACCATCCATACCGATTTCAAAGGGATTACGGTCACCAACCTCCATGATAACATGGGGCGCCTGGCAAAGCGGCAGCCCGCAGCCGACAGCATTCTACCAACGGGGGGCAATGTGGCGGTTTCGTTTACCTACGGCGCTTCCGGAAAACGGGAGACGATGACGGATGCGTTGGGAGTAACGGAATATGATTACGACGACTTTGGTCGGTTGAAGACGAAGGAAGTTCCGTTCAACACATTTACTTACAACTACCATCCGCGTGGCAGCCTGAAGGAGATCAAGTCAGCGCGCGCCGGTGCCGTTGCGAACACCTACACCTACGAAGCCAATTACGAGTGGGATGAGCTGAACCGGTTGAAAGAAGTTTACCGGGCAGCCACTCCCTCGGAGAAGACGAGCTACACCTACAATGATTTTGGAAGTCTTGAAACGGTGACGTATCCGGTTCAGGACGGGAGTGGAAACTTCGTCAATACCAGGTATCTCTACGACCATCAGCATCGGTTGACTGACATGTATGTGAAGCGGGGTCTGGAGGGGAACGCCGTTTCACTCGCGGAGTATGCTTACAATACCGCTATTTTGTTGGGCAAGAATGGCAATCGCCGCTCTGCGATCGAGACGATCAATGGCAATACGCGCACGGTTCACTATGAATATGATCACCTGTATCGCTTGACCAAAGAAGTCCTGGTCTCTGGTTCTCCAAGCACTGGATCCTTCACCTATGACGGGACGGCAGGATACGGAGATTCGACGGGTTATGACCGGGTTGGCAACCGACGACTGAGGAATGTTCGTGATGCGTCGCTCAATCCGGCGACCATTGGGGGCCTCAGCAATCAAGCATTGACCTATGACCAGAACGATCGGCTGACGGGAACGGGGAATGAATCGGATGCGAATGGAAATACCCTCGTCGGAGCGGTCCCTGCTGGCGCGTCGCCACCGTCGGCCACTTACAAAGATGAGTATGATTACAACAACCGGTTGATTAAACGCGCCGACGGCACCAACACGATCGCGATCGTGTATGATGGCGATGGGAATCGGGTGATGAAAGCGGTGACCGTGTCCGGCACTGGTACCACCAACTATTTTGTGGTCGATACGCTCAACCCGAGCGGTTACGCGCAGGTGTTGGAAGAATGGACAACCACGAGTGGGAATGTATGGAATCAGACCCGTTCCTACCTGCATGGCCATGATTTGATCAGCCAGACGCAGGTGGGTACCTCCGACGTGATTCACTTCTATGGTTACGACGGCCACGGCAACGTCCGCTTCCTGATCGAAGCCGACGGCGACATTTCAGACACCTACACCTACGACGCCTTCGGCACACTGATCCAAAACGCTGGGTCAACTCCAAACCGTTACCTCTACTGCGGCGAACAGTGGGATTCCGACCTCGGCTTTTATTATCTGCGCGCCCGCTCCATGAATCCAAATTCTGGAAGGTTTTGGACGATGGATAGTTATGAGGGAAGTAGCCAAGATCCACTGACTCTGCATAAATACCTCTATGCCCATGCTAGTCCGCCAAACACTATAGATCCATCCGGGCATTTTGCTGAACGGCTCAGCGTGTCTGGAATTATGGGTATGATGGCGAGTGTGGCCTTGCCGGCTGTAATAAACGCGGGGGCTGCTGGTGCGGCTACAATTAATAGCGTCGGTATGTTTTTGGGGGCGAGTACGGCGCTCTATCTTTCCTCAGGTTATTTTCTTCAAGTAACGGTGCGAGATTGGATCGACAAAGCAAAAAACATACTGCGCCGTAAGTTAAATAGAGATGTAGATTTACCTAAAGTGGTCCCAATACCTGCAATGCTGATGCCTCATATTGCAGCTAACATTTCGATGCACCAAGCAGCGAATCCAGATCATTTTCTACTTAGAGCCTGTCTGAAAAATAGGATTCTATAATACTGACCGGAGAGCATTGAGATTTCTTGGGAAAAACCTGAGTAAGGCTTGACAATTTGCGCGCGACAAACCGCGTCTCAATTT
>JBKJKE010000046.1:0-10268 GCA_046597605.1 Limisphaerales bacterium
TCTTCTGGCTCATAGTTTTGTCCATTCAGCCACGGTAACAATCACTTCTGACACAACGTATCCCTTTCCCCTTTCTTACTTCCCGCCACGGGTAACAAAACTTTTGGCGCAATTCGCGTCGCAGGTATGACCCTGGATGAAGTTCGACAACATCTTGAAGCTGCTTATCGTCGGAAGAAAATTTCGGTAAGTATATGTCCTTAATGCCGAACACCTTTTAAGCCCGCGCGGTCTCGTGAGTGAAGGAGTCCAGCTAAACACCTATTCGAACTCAATCGAGTGAGGCAGCTACCATTTTCTGAGTGCCAAATCTCAACGCAGCATGATTTGCGGTGGTTGAGCTACGTAATCAGCCACTGTCAGATACGCTTCCGGGTGAGTGCGAATGAATGACGCGGGGCAGTGCGGTGTGATCGGCCCATGCAAAACTCTGCGTACCACCGCGCTTTGCCACGGGCGATTGCAATAGAAGCGCAGGCGACGTGATTCTAAAATCTCTTTCATCCCAACGGTGACGCAACGCCATGGGATTAAGGAAATCTCGCCACCCACTGTCACAGAGTTAATGGTGCGCGTTTCGCGTGAAAGTGAGAGAACTCGGGTTGGGAGAGCGGCAAATTCTTTGTCTCGGACATGTTCGCCTGGTTCGGGTGGCTCGTTGAAAGCCATGTGGCCATTGATTCCAATCCCGCCAAAAGTGCAATCGACACCTCCTCGGGCATCGATCAATTTTTGAATCTCCCCGCATTTGCCTGGATGGGGGAAAATTCGGTTTTCTGTTTTCGGAGCGAGCGCAGGATCGAGGAGATTATAAAACAGACGATCCATGTAGCCACGAAAGCTCAATGGATGTTCAGCGGGAACCCATTGATCATCATCCGTGAGGTATTCATCCATGTTGATGAGGACCACATCTCGCAGGGAAACTTTTTCTTTGTTCACCATGCGCGCGAGAATCGGAAATTGATCCACCGGGCCCACCGGGACAATCAGCGTTGCTTCGCGGCCTTCGCTTTTCGCCTTTAAGATTTCCGCCAGCATGTCATCCGCGACTGCCTGGGCGATCGATGCCATATCGGTCTTAATCGTCACCGCGACCTTCGTGCCTTTGCCAAGTTGCTCGGCTGAAACGCTGAGGTAATCGGGAATCATTTAAACAAATATCTGCGGCGCGAATTTCGAAAGATCGAACTCACCACTCTGAGTGAACGGAAAATCGGTCGCTTCAACGACGCGCAAGTCGTGGGCACCATCTTCCCGGGCGAACTCATAGAAAATGTGCTGTATGCCGGACATGGTCTGAACGTCGATATAACGCAGTGATCCGGAGGCGTGAGGACTTGTGTAACCGGGCCCGGTTCTTGTCAGGCTTTTCCAGCTCTTCAGATCATGTGAAACGGCGATGCCAGTCTTCTCCTCGTAGTTTTCCAAATGGCTCGCGCTGCCATCATAAAATGCAAAATAGCGATTGCCCACCGGGAAGATGCTGTTGATTCGGCGACAATAGCAGTCCCATTCCGTGCCTTCCGGTTTGAAGACAATTCCTTGCCATTCCCAGGTGTCTAAATCCTCGGATGTGGCCAGGCCAGTGGCGGAGACACATTCGCCGGTATTGAAGATATCGAGAGTGGCATGCGATCCGTCGCCGGTCTTCGGAGTCTGAATTGCGACGCTCAGGATCATGTGATACTTCCCGTTTGCCTCGAAAATCCAGGGATCCTTTACTCCTTCCAGTTTGAGTGATTCAGCCGTGAATAGAACTTCGCGTTTCGCGGGATCGAGCAATTTGGGATCGGTCGCCTTCAAAAGTGCAACGCACCATTTACCGCTCCCAGGGTGAACATAGCTGGTGAAGTAACGCCAGATCCCATCTTTCCCTTTATGGATGGCACTACGCTCAATGGAAGCTGACTCATACTTGTCTTTGGTCACCGTCCAGACGTCTTTCCAGTTCGCCAGGTCGGTTGAACGAGCAATGCGTGCTTCCCCGCCGCGATCGGGTTCGATCCCACGTGGACGACGGATGCGATAGGTCAGATACCAGGCGAATTCGTCTTCGCAATAGAAGGCTCCGGGGGCGCCAGCCCAATAACCTTTTTCATCGCCCACTGGATTGCGGACGATGTGACCTTTGGCGAGCAGTTGACCTGACAGTTTGATCTTCATGTGTTTCGTAGCCGGGCTTGTCAAAGCGCGGGGTTACAGATTGCAGTGTAAGTTAGCCCGCGCTTTGACAAGCGCAGCTACATTTTTTAAGTGGTGAGCTTGTCGACTTTGCCGGTCATGAAATCTTTATTCTTGTCACCTACCCAATAGCGGTTCCCAGCGATGCACCAGATAAAGTGGAGCTCTTCTTCCTGACTGAAGACGGGGTGATAGTTCAAGATGGGAATCGTAACTGCATCGCCCTCATTAACAGAACGAACGAAGGACTTTGTTTCTTCATCCGCGTAGACTTCCATGGAGCCTTTTCCCTTGGTGAAGATGTAGACCTCTTCCTGATCGGTATGATTGTGGGGAGGATAAGAACGTTGGTGTGGCTGGAACAGGGTGTAGCCGGCAATGAGTTTGTCCGCGCCTTCTGAGACGTCAAACATCAGGAACACGTCCTTTCCTTTCAAATGGCGAATGCGCGCTTCGTTCTTGGAAAACTCAGCCCATTTCGAATGGAAGACGGGATGGGTGTTTTCCGCCGTGGCGCGGCAGATGATCAGCCTGCTTTCGCCTGCTGATTGGGAAAGGCGATAGCTCGCGCCCCGCGGAATATAAAGCGTGTCATAATGCTCCAGGGCAAAGTCCTGATCGTTCACTGTCACAACGGCTTTGCCCGCCCAACAAAAGATGAGCGCTTCCTCTGTCGGATGCGCGATGCTACCGCTGGTGGCAGCACCCGACAGTTCATAGACTCCGTAAGTCAGGAACTCTAGGTTGGAACTGTGCGGGTTCGACTTTTCAACGTAGCGAAAGGTGGCGGAATTTCCGCAGAGAAAGTTTGCTGGCTTTGGTTTGTCCATGGGTGGCGGATTGGAGTGTTGGTTTTTCCAACGTTACATACTACTCCACAACTCCACTACTTCGTTTATTTCCTCTTCTCAGAGCGCAATCGACACATGTTTGGTTTCAAGAAAAGAATCGAGACCTTCGGAACCGAGTTCCCGTCCCCAGCCGCTCATTTTCACTCCACCGAAAGGTGCGTTGCTGGTCGTAGGGAGGCCATCGTTAATCCCCAACATGCCCGTTTCGATGTTTTCCATGAGACGGAAGGTGCGGCTCAAATCCCGGGTGAAGGCGTAGGCGCTGAGTCCGTAGGGAGAAGAGTTGGCCAGTTCAATGGCTTCGGCTTCGGTTTCGAACGAAGCGATGGCAGCGATTGGAGCGAATGTTTCTTCGCGCATGCAGAGACCGTCCTTGGGCACATCCGCCAGGACGGTGGCTTCAAAGAAGTTACCGGGGCGATCAACGCGTTTGCCGCCGCAGAGTAGTTTGGCGCCCCGCTTGACGGCGTCTTCCACATGTTCGATGGCTTTGCGCAAACCAGCTTCATCAATCAACGCGCCGATTTGAACGCCGGGTTCAAAACCTTCACCGACCTTCATGGTCTCTTTCGTTTTCTCGACAAAGCGTTGGACGAACCGGTCATAGATCCCGCGTTGGACGTAGATACGATTGGCAGCAATGCAGGACTGGCCGGTGTTTCGGAATTTTGCCAGGAGCGCTCCATCCACCGCTTTCTCCAGGTCGGCATCGTCGAAGACGAGCAGGGGAGCGAGGCCGCCCAATTCGAGGGACAGCGGTTTCACCTGCTGCGCCGCCCCGACGATCAGTTTCTGCCCGACTTCCGTCGAGCCAGTGAAAGTGATCTTGCGAACCAGTCGATTCTCCAGGAATTCCGCAGCGATTTCGGAAGCAGAACCGCAAACGATTTGAAAAACCCCGGCAGGCAACCTGGCCGTATGACATGCTTCGGCAAAGGCAAGCGCGCACAGCGGCGTGGCGCTCGCTGGTTTGAGGATCACGGTGCATCCAGCCGCCAGGGCAGGGGCGATTTTGCGCACGGCGAGGACGAGGGGAAAATTCCAGGGGCTGATCGCCGCGACGACACCAATGGGCGTTTTTATCACAAGATTCCGTTTACCATCGGTTTGATGAGGAATGATGCGTCCGTAGGCACGTCGGCCTTCTTCGGCGAACCAGCGCAGGTGATCAATCGTCAGTGCAACTTCTCCCTGGCTTTGAGCGAGAGGTTTGCCCGCTTCCGTGGTGATGATGCGAGCGATTTCGTCTTTTCGTTGTTCCACTTCAGCGGCGATGGCATGCAAATATTCACCGCGAGCTTTGGCCGTGAGAGTGCGCCAGCTACCGAACGCGACGTGCGCGTCTTTGATTGCTTGAGCTACGCGAGGGCGTTCGACTTTCGAAACTTTGGCAAAGACTTCTCCGGTTCCCGGGTTTGTTACGTCGAGGGTGTTGGAGGTGGTGGCGAATTCGCCGTTCAGGTAAAGTGGGTGCGTCTTCATGGGCGTGGCGTCATTGGTCTCCTGGTAAAACAATCCTGACAAGGCCGGTGCATTGAAATTTCAGCTTCGATGTAGGTTTACAATTTTATTTCAAACTGCATCTGCTCTGTAAGTTGCGCCGATCCTCCGCTACGACTTCCTGATGTTACTCCCCTCGTTATTCAACCCCTTCTGAATGAACACCATGTTGTGGTAAAAATGCATGGCGATGATGTTCTGATCATAGTAACTGGGCAGATATCCTTCTTTTTCAAATTCTGAATAGTTGAGGCAATCGACCAGGCTCTTGAAAAAGCCCATGATCGTGTTTTGAGAATTCAATTCCGCGGTGGTGCCGTTGTATTCTTTCCAATACGAAGTTTGGGTGTCCTCGACTACGTAGATTCCATTCTGGCTCAAGTGAGGGAACAAATACTTGAAGGTGAAAAGAACGTGTTCGTTCATGTGGCTGCCATCATCAATGATAATGTCGATGTGACCCATCGTCCGAATGGCTTCATCCAGGCATTTCTCATCTACTTGAGACCCTTTGAAGATCTTGATCCTTCGTTCGTTGTGCGGACTCTTGTCGTGAATATCGATCGCGAAAATGTTGCTGTTCGGGAAATAGGTGCGCCACATCCGCAGGGACCCTCCGCCCTGTTCCGGATCGTCATATCCTCCCACGCCGATTTCCAGGATGTTCAGCTTTTTCCTGCGCAGGTGAGCAAAGTGCTTTTGGTAATGTTGAGCGTACCAATGGCTTCCCCATTTATCGGTGTTGTTTACCGTGGCTAGAGATTTGAGGTCTCGTCCGATGAAAAGACGGAAAATAAAATGCTGGAAGGTCCGAAATCGTAACGCTTGGAATCGTCTCAGTTTGGCAATTTGATTTTTGCCAAGCTTGCGCGCCAGATGACGCCGTAGTCCGATAAGAGACATAGCTTGGACTATTAAGTGCAATGGTGTGAAGGTCAAGAAAGGCAGGGAGAACTAAACCTCCACCATTTTCCCGCTCTTGATCGATTCCTCTGCCGCCACCGCCAACAAAGTCCCATCCACACAGTTACGCACATTGGTTAACGGTTGCCGCTTTTCCAGAATACAATTCACGAACTCGACATGCATTTCATCGAAGCCGAGGTGATTGCCCCAGCCTTCGCCGAAATTCGCCGCCGGTTTATGGATGATCGGCTCCTTGCGGTTGGTGCCGCGTTTCCATTGGAGTATTTCGATCTGAGAAATCCGTGTTTGGAGCACGCCTCCGTCTCCCACGATTCCCATTTCCAACTCTTCATTCGGAAAATCGAGGGCGAACATGCAGATCTGCAAGGTGCCCCGAACGCCATTCTCGTATTCAAAATTAACCGTGGAATGATCGTTCACTTGGTGTTCGCCTTCGATGACGCGATTCATCGCCAGACCACCAAAGGCAGCAACTCGTTTCGGCCTTGCGCCCACCCACCAATTCATCAGGTCAAAATGATGACAATTCTTATCCACCAGCATTCCGCCGGAACGTCGGGCGTCCTGGATCCAATCCTGCGATTTCTTTTGAAAGGGGCCCCGGAATTCCCGAGTCCAAACCATCCGTGGAGTCCCGATTTCTCCTGCATCGACCAATTCTTTTATCTTCTGAAAGAAAGGGGAGTATCGAAGTTCGTGGCCGATCATCAGGATGCGATCGCTCTTGTCAGCGGCTTCCATGAGCTTGCGACATTCCGCACGATTGATGCCGCACGGTTTCTCAAGGAATAAATGTTTTCCGGCGGATAGAATTTCTTGAGCGAGTTGAACGTGGGTGAAGTTGGGCGTTGATACAACGATCGCATCGAGGGGTGATTGGATCAGTTGACTTTCATCTTTGAAGACCCGGACATCCGGCGCGAGTTCACGGACCTTATCGATACGTTCCTGGTTGGCGGAACAAATCGCGGCTATTTCTATCTGCTCCGCGCAGAGTCGGGCGAAGGAATTCACATGACTGAATCCCATCGCTCCGAGGCCGAGGAAGCCTAATCGAAGTTTCATGGTTGTTGGGGAGGGGGGTGGGGAATGGAGTGTTGGAGTGTTGTCCGGAATTCGAAATCCCAATACTCCACTACTCCATCACTCCGTTTGTCCCTACGGCTTCGGCACCTTCGCCCAATCCTTGTTGAAAATATCGATCGCGATATCAGTAAGCGGATGGTGGTAAAGTTGTTCGATCACATCGATGCCCATCGTGCAGACATCGGATCCGGCCAGAGCTGCTTCCAGGACGTGCAGTGGGTGACGCACCGCTGCGGTCAGGATCAGCGTCTCGTAACCATAATTGTCATAGATCTCACGAATCTGTCGGACGCAATCCATTCCGATGTGTCCCACCGCATCCAAACGCCCAACAAACGGGCTGATGTAAGTAGCCCCTACTTTTGCCGCGAGCATGGCCTGCAAGGGGGAAAAGGTGACGGTGACATTGGTCTTGATGCCTTCGCTGGCGAGCGCCTTCACTGCTTTGAGGCCTTCCTTGGTGTTTACGATCTTAACGACCACGTTTTTATGCATTTTGGCGAGTTCACGGCCTTCCTTGATGATCTCGGGTGCATTGGGCGAAATCGTTTCGAGGCTGATTGGGCCGTCGACCATTTCGCAAATTTCTTTATACACATCCAAATGTTTGCGACCTGTCTTGGCGACGTGTGAAGGATTGGTGGTGACGCCGTCGATGATGCCCCAGGAATAGGCTTCTTTGATTTTCTCAACGTCTGCGCTATCGATGAATATTTGCATAGTTTTGTTCGCTCCTTTGGAGCCATTGGGAGTTTGAAAGTCCCGAAAAGTGAACTCTCGGTGTCCCGCAAAGTCAAAGGACAAAATGAATTCCCTCTCAAGCCCGATGTTCCGGTCCGCCAGAGGTGCCTCGCTGCCACTTTTCAGGGAACCGGAAGATGACCTCAAACCAGAGTAGTTTCGCTCCAAATCTCCAGAGAAAGTTGAAACCGATCCCTGCGGTTAGCCGTCCAACCAACAAACCCATACCATGCAAACGCCTGTCTCCTCTTCAGTAACTCGTCGTCATTTTATCAAAAGCAGTTCCACTGCGGCCAGTCTGGCCCTCCTCGGGACCCTTAGTCTTGAGCGAGCCGTCCATGCTGCGTCCGGTGACATGCTGAAAATTGCGCTGATCGGTTGCGGTGGACGTGGCTCCGGCGCGGCCAGCCAGGTGTTGGAAACCGGAAACGTTAAACTGGTCGCGATCGCCGATCCTTTTGAATCCCAGATTACCCGAAGCCTGGAACAATTGAGGAAACTTCACCCCGACAAAGTTGAAGTGCCGAAAGAGCGTCAATTTACCAGATTAGATGGATACAAGGACGCCATCGCAGCTGCCGACGTTGTTTTGTTGGCGGCACCTCCGGGATTCCGTCCGGATCATTTTGATGAAGCAGTGAAACAGGGCAAGCACACCTTCATGGAAAAGCCTTTGGCGGTGGATGCGCCCGGGGTCCGGCAACTGCTTGTGGCGAATGAGATAGCGAAAAAGAAAAACCTCAGAGTCGCCGTTGGCTTTCAGCGTCACCATAAACCGCATTACCTGGAAGCGGTGAAGCGCATCCATGATGGTGAACTCGGAGATATCATGTCACTGAGGGTCTATTGGCGTGGTGGAGCCCGTGGCGGACTGGTCAAGGAACCGGGTGAGAGTGAAATGGCTTACCAGCTGCGCAATTGGTATTTTTTCACCTATCTCTCAGGCGATCACATTGTCGAACAACATTGTCACAACATTGATGTGGGCAACTGGATCAAGGGTGCGCATCCGATTCGTGCTCACGGGGTTGGCGGTCGGCAGGTTCGCACCTCGAAAGAACACGGACAGATTTTCGATCATCACTACGTAGAGTTTGAGTATGAGGACGGGACGCGCATGCATAGTGAGTCCACCCAGATACCGCATTTGTGGAACACGGTCTCCGAGCACGTGCATGGGACCAAGGGGATGGCTGAGTTGAAAGATGGAGGCGCCTTGTTCACAGGTGCAAAAGCATGGCGTAAAAAATCGGAAGTAAACGGTTGGCAACAGGAACAAACAGACTTCATTGCCGCGATCCGGAAGAATGAAAAGTATAACGAAGTCGAGTCGAGTGCGATCAGCACCATGACTGCGATCATGGGGAGAATGGCGACCTATTCCGGGAAAATGATCGAATGGGACGAGGCCTACAATTCTGAGCTGGTGCTAATGCCGAAGAATCTTAGCCTGGATTCGCCAGCGCCGGTTCAGCCGGATGCCGATGGAAACTATCCGGTCGCGGTGCCTGGGAGGACGGTTGCATTGTAACCACTCTTGCAAACCGGCCTTGGAATCGCCCCGGTTCGATCTGCCACGAAAGTCGCCCTTGTCGAAGACGACTCAAAAATTCGACAGGGCTTGCCATTGTTAATCTCCGGCATGGGTGAGTTTACGTGCGTCGGCGCTTCTCGACCTGTGGTCAGCCAAATCTTTGCCTTTATTCCGGGTTTTCGAAATAAACATCCATCCCCGTCGCGGTCGGCTTAAAGATACTTCTTCAACAGGGGCTCCAACTCTTTCTTCGTCTTCGCGGGCCAGCATTCTTTCGCTGTCATAATCGAATTGTGAAGAGCGCTGTGGCAGGGCCAATTCGGTTCGGCCGGAATCTGCGGAATGGATTTTGCAATAATCGCTTTTGCCTGGTCGGCATTGCACTTCAAATTGGCGAGGACGATGTCGACGGTGACATGGGCTTCGTCGACCTTCCAGCAATCGTAATCGGTGATCATTGCCATGGTGGCGTAGGCGATCTCCGCTTCACGCGCACACTTGGCTTCCCCGAGATTGGTCATGCCAATGACATCGTATCCCGCCTTGTGATTGGTGGTCGACTCCGAGCGGGTGCTGAAGGCGGGTCCTTCCATGTTTACATAGGTGCCGCCATTATGCGCGCGGGACTTTAGGGCCTTGGCGTTCTTGTAAAGGATCTGGCGAAGTTCCTCGCAGATCGGATCGGCAAAGGCGATGTGGGCGACGATGCCACGCCCGAAAAAAGTGTGTTCAAAGGAACGCTTGGTGCGATCGAGAAATTGGTCCGGCAAAACGATATCGCACGGCTTGTATTTCGCCTGTAGGGAACCAACCGCGCTGACACTGATGATCCATTGCACACCCAGCTTTTTCATTCCCCAGATGTTGGCGCGATGATTCAGTTCGCTTGGGAGAATACGATGTCCTCGACCATGGCGGGGGAGGAAAACAACTTCCCGTCCGGCAAGCTCACCGGTCAAAAAATCGTCAGAAGCATCGCCGAACGGGGTTTTAACTTTGACCCATTTCTGCTTGGTAAAGCCTTCAATGTGATACAAGCCGCTGCCGCCGATAATTCCGATACGATTGCTTTGCACGAATCGGAATATGAAAAACTCGATGCGAAAAGGCTATCGCAATTTGCCCGAGCACCTGGGTGTTGCCAGGTGGGTGACATGGGAAAGCCAGTCCCCGGACTAAAAAGGTGTGCTCTAACCCGGAACCATGCAGATAAAAGAATAGAAACCACAGATGCACAGATGAACCCAGCGCGGCGTAGCCGCAACCGGGCTCCCTCTCCTCGCAAAAACGAGGAGAGGGCTGGGGAGAGGAGATCGATCTCCTAATCACAAGCAACCGGCTGACGAGATCAATGCCTCCTCTCCCAGCCTCTCCTCCATTTTTCAAATGGAAGAGAGGAGGAAACACGGACGTCTCAAATCTTGTTATTGTTGCTTGATTCGCGA
>JBKJKE010000053.1:0-5191 GCA_046597605.1 Limisphaerales bacterium
CATTCGTAGCGGCTTTGGCATCGCCCCATTGAAAATGATCCCTCAATGCATGTCCCGCAAAATCGCTTCTCACCCTTATCCTTATTCATTCCTCTCAATAGCTTGATGCAGCCCTGGTCGCACGACCTTTGGGTTGATGGATTCAGGCTATTACGCGCACTGGCGCACGACCTATCGTTTTTACATCCTAAGGCTTCACCCGATATTTATGGGTGTAAAAAAAGAGAACCCCCTTCTTATGCCTTTCCTGCCTGAAGCCTCCGCAGCTCAACTGATGGTCCCCGGTCTGCAACCAGATATCATTTTCATAACGAGTTTATCATTCTTTGGAATCAATCGAGATTGGAAATTAGTTCGCTCAAATGGGTGAACGGCCACTCGGTCCAGAGGAAGAGGACTCACAACAAAGGAGATAGCTATGTTACAATACACGTTAATATTCCTCGTAATCGCGTTGCTCGCTGGAGCGTTTGGTTTCTTTGGAGTCGCCGGCATGGCGGCAACCATCGCAAAAGTTCTGTTCGTCCTGTTCCTTGTGCTCTTCGTTGTCTCGCTGATCAGCAAACGAAGAGTTTAGCGAACTGTGGCTAAGAAAGGGGCGCTAATAAGCTTCTGGCTCAAGCCGGGTAATTGCCAATCAATACCGGCTCGCTGTCCTGCTTAAAAGGACAACTCCGGCATCGTATTCAGCGTCGATTAAAGTTCCCGTTTTGAAGCGTCAGGTCTCCCTCCCCCAATTAACCTGTCGACCTGTGCCTCATGGATAACAGCGTAGACGGCCGTCCAGGTGCGCCATTGAGGATTGTTCGCGGCTGCCTGTGGACTAATTCACCCGCTCAAGGATAGGTCGTAATGTTTGTGTGGAACTGATAATCCACCGAGCTTCCCATGCCTGCTGAGCCTGGTACCGTATTCCTCGTAATACTGGCTGGATCTCTCAGCTTGCGAATCTCCGCCCGGCCATCGGCGTAATTCAGAGAGTATCCATTGTTGTGACGACGGCCGGGAAGGTTAACAAAGCCCCGGCTGTCCATAATGGTAGCAAAGTACGCGTCGTCTAAAGTAACCTCGTCTTCATCCAGGATTACCCAGGTCGCTGTCGGTCGGAGGATATGCTCTTGCTTGGTAAAGAGCCGATGACCAGGACTTAGGGCTACGCCACCCATCCAATTGTTCATTGAATAGCTACGGAGAATCGGCGTACCTCCAATGGTTCTTCCATCAGAGGGACAATGAAAAAGAGAGTAATCTTTAAGATAGGAATAATACGGGTTGTTGGTCAGCCCGAATAATTTTGTGGGTCCGTAAAGCGAAGGATCGCCATAGGCACTACTGCTTGAATTCGTTCCTGCATTTCCAGGTGCCCAGGATTTTGGATTCGCAACACCGGAAAGTCTGACACCCCCAACGAGAGCCCAAGGGTGAGACTCGACCAGTGTGCCTCCATTGTCGCTGGAGAACATCGCCCAAGCGACCCCCTGCTGGCGCAAGTTGTTCAGACACTGCGCCGCCGGACCACTCGCAGTGGTGCGCGCCATCGCGGGAAGGATCATGACACCAACGAACGCGATCAGCGCGATCGTCACTATCATGTCCACGAACGTGAACGCAGCGGTGCCACTTCCCTGCTCTTGTCGTTTCGTGATTTTTGTTTTCATGAGATGGTTCCTTTAAAAGGCCTGAACTCGATATACTCTCTGTGGATTAGCAGGCGTTGTATCCTGAATGGACGCTCCGTTTCCGTTGAAAACAATCACGCCCGGCAAGACCTGCCAGGCAGAGCCTGGAAGGCTATCCTTGTATTGCACCTGGTAGTTCTCCAAAGGCATCGCCGGCCAGGAGACGATCGGTCCGCCGATTGCGTCCGTGATCGTCAGGTAAAGGAAGGCATAGCCGAACAGATCGATCCTGCGATTGAAATCGTTTGTGGTCAGGTCCGACGCCCAACTTGGAAACACCAGGAAACGTCCATCGCCGCTGAAGATCGGAGCGGTCGCCCGGTTGTTGCCGAAGCTAAGCAGCCTGTTCGTGCCACCCAGAAACGGAGGACCAGCATCGCGATCGTATAGAAAGATGTTGGGCCCGGCGTTGGCGACTCCCGGAACCAAATCTGAAGCAGCGCTGCGATAGGCGATAAAACGCCCATCGTCGCTGATCGTTGGGTAGTCAGACCCAGCGTTGGCTGCCGCAGTGGCATCGTAATTTCTGCTGATAAGAGTTTTTACGCCCGTCTCCAGTTCGAACCGATAAACATCAAATGCCGCATTTGTGTCCGGCAGCACCATCAACTGATTGCCTGCAGCAAAGGTTATAAATCTTTCGTCCCCACTAAACCGCGGAGTTCCTCTGGTAAAAGTACTGAGCGGCCCGACCTGCATACCAAAGAGGGTCCGCCAATTCAGGGTGTGCAAATTGCCACTCCGAATAAATGCCAGAGTATTGCCTTGAGTGCTGATGGAAACACCTGCGAAAGCGGTCCCGGTCGTAGTATATGCTGTCGCGGACGTCTGAGTGTCGCGCACCCAAAGTTGTCCGGAGTTGCAATAGGCAAGATACCTTCCATCAGGCGTCATCGAGGCATCCACAAAACCGGAACTCGTCACCATCACGGTATTCGAAGTCTGGATGCGTCGGAGGAACAGGTTCAGAGTTCCCGACGAAATGTTGGTTACGGTAAGATTGGACGCCCTGCTGCGAAAAAGGACCAGGCCATCTGCGCTGACCTGGGGCTGGGAAGAATCAGAGTTGCCACCTTCAGAGGATTGGAACGGCGGGGCCACGTACTTCGCGCTAGCAAGGTCAACCCTGGCAGATTGCATATCCCGGACAAATACGTTGAAGACGTTGACGCTTCCTCTTGGCGCAAGATCACTGGCCGTGCTGGCGAAGGCGACATAACGGCCATCGCTGCTGATGGAAGGTTCAATCGAAGGGGCATTCGCACTCCATCCATTGGTGTTGATGCTTACTAAAGTGGTTGTCCCTTCGACCATGTCCCTGACAAAAACATCGTACACTCCGTTTGTATCATTGAGCACCAGATTGGCATCACCACTGACGAAGGCGACGTATCGTCCCGAGGCACTAACGGAAGAGCCCAGCAGTGTGCTCACTCCACCTGAAGTTTGAGAGGGCAAATACTCCAGGTGCGCCGAAACCAACTCGCTGGTTCCCGATACCACATCTCGCAGAAAAACGTCGTAAGCCCGGTTATTATCCCCTGCCACAACAAAGCCATCCTGTGCTTCAAACGCCACGTATCGCCCATCATCGCTCAGGCTGGGAATACCAAACGGCGCCACGGCCGATCCTGAACCGTTTGTATTCACGTTGACGAGAGTGGTGGTGTTCAAGGTGCGGTCCCGCAGGTAAACATGGTCATACGCGGCTAACGAATTCGTCACCAGTCCCGTAGCACTGCTGATGAACGCCACGTATCGCCCCGTTGGATCGATGGAAGGCCAGTCGCAAGTAGTCCCGGTCGGAACCTGGCCAAGTGTATTGCCGCTGACCAACGTGGTTGTGCCAGAGTCGGCATCCCATACCTGAATAGAAGTCGTGTCACCCACAGTCCCCTGCTCCGCTGCAATGAAGGCAAGAAAGCGTCCATCCGGAGTAATACTCAAGTTGCGTGTCTCCCCCCGCGACATGTTCGGCACGAAGGCGTTGGTATGGATGATATCCGTTAACCCGGTCTCTCTTTGATAACGAAGAATGATTCCAGGATGGTAGACTCCCGCGTTGCGGCTGACCTCAAATGCGACGAACCGGCCATCGGCGCTCATCACATGATTGTAGGATATTCCGTTCGTGCTTTGCAGAACGTCGTTCAACACCGCCCTCGCATTCGTGCTCGCAATAACGGTCGTCCCGGCAACCAGGTCCCGCAGATAAATTTCGCCAGCAGTGTCCACATTGGGAACCAGGTTCGTCGCCGTGCTATGGAACGCCACGAAACGACCGTTCGTGCTGATCTGGGGCGACTCCGATCGGCTCAGAATATTCGTTGCGGTCGCGCCGGAACTGGCCAGAACCGTTGTATTCAATTGCAGATCTCGCACGAAAATATCGGGAATACCGTTGGTATCTTCCGTCACGAGATCCGTCGCGGCACTGACGAATGCCGCGAAGCGTCCATCAGGAGTGAAGGTGGGGCTCCACGATTTTCCATTCCCGCTGCCTCCGTTGGTGCTGACACTCACGCACACCGTTTCGCCCTCCACGATATCCCGAACGAAAATATCCTGCACCCCATTGGTGTCATTCACCACCAGGTCGCTCGCGCTGCTTTCGAACAGCGCAACCTGCCCATTATCCGAAATGCCATAACCAATAGAATCCCCGTTTCCGCCACCGGTCCCGTTTGTGTTCACGCTGACCATTGAAATAATTCCATTCGTCCGCTCGCGCAAAAACACATTGAGCCGTCCCGGAAAAGCAGCCACTGCAACCACACTATTGGTGGTCAGGCAAAGGTTTTCGGCAGCGCTCGTGAAAAGGATATACCGCGCATCCGGTGTCAGGATGGGTGAATAGGAATCCGAACTGCCCGCTGTCGGCGGTTCCCAACCCGGATGAGGCGCTGTCAGCAGACGAAACGAGCTGGCAGAGGCGACTTGAGCGATTGTAGCAAAGAGAGCCAGGGCGAGAGTCCGGGTCCCGCGTCGCATGATGACAGGTGCCAGCTGCGCCGCCCGTTCCCCAAAAAAGAGCCGCCCGGCAACGCGGGCGACGTGGATTCCGCAAGATGTAAGCATATTGATTTTGCCCTGTTTCATAGAAAAGTTTTCCCTCCAATGTGCCATTTAGCAGAGTCGGTGCCATGGAAAAATAGACCGTAAAATGAGGACATACGTTCACATTTACTGTTTACGCGTGATGCAACTCACGCAGACATCACCAAATCCACGCAAAACCGTGCCGGAGGCGAACGAATCCTTGGCTCGTACGGGAACGATTCAATCGGAGAAATTCAACCACGGATGAACACGGATAAACCCAGCGCGGCGTAGCCGCAACCGGGCAGGACTCTATAGTTCAAACTGCTGGGGAGAGGAGATCGATCTCCTAATCGCAAGCAACCGGCTGACGAGATCAATGCCTCCTCTCCCAGCCTCTCCTCCATTTTTCAAATGGAAGAGAGGAGGAAACACGGACGTCTCAAATCTTGTTATTGTTGCTTGATTCGCGA
>JBKJKE010000088.1:0-17935 GCA_046597605.1 Limisphaerales bacterium
ATCCGATTTGTTGTAGCCGGTCTGATCCGAGCCCACATTCTTGTAACTCAAACCTTCCCCGGCCGGAGCTGCTGTCCGGTCGGCGATCACAAGCTCACGAGCCATCTCGCAAGTCGCTTGCACAACAACCTTCGGAATTGCATCACTCGCCACAACACGACCGCTCCAACGGCCTGCATCCAGATCTCGACAATTCTCACGCGGCCACTGCAATGCCTGGGAAGCCGTCGTCTTCGTGCCGCCAAATTGATACTGCGAATCAATCAATCGAGTCGCCATCACCAGCGCCGCCTCTTTGTTTGCAGCGCTGGCGGCAATCCACGCCGTGGCATACAGATGACCTTCAAAGTGCGAGGCAGCATCAGCCGCGTTCGCATAGGAGTTCGCATCCAATTTCCCGGTCCCATCTTCTTTAATCAGCACAAGCGCCATAAATCAGATGCTCCTCACCAGGTTCACCAAAGCAGAAGCGAAGCGCTCCCGGACAAATGAAAACGTTTCCGACCACCAACAAGTCACGTTTCCGGTGTTCAACTCAATAGCCACCAATTGACCATCTGGACGGCGCATCAGATCCACGCTGACGTATCCAAAACCCTGAGCAGTTAGTTTTGTGCTCAACGCCTCAAGCGCCGTGTTCTCTGCATCCGTAAAATCCCAGACTTCTCGATGGCGCTTATCCGGACGCGCCTTTGCGTCGCGGTAGGTAGCAAGTTGTCGAGTTCCGTCCTTGTTCTGATTCATCGGAAGCAATCGGGATTGCAGCGGCTCCTTCTTCAACACAAATCCAAGCATCAGTTTTCCGGCAAACAGCTCCGCTTTAAATACGTTGCCGGAATTCGGATTCACTTCCTTGCAGATGACATCCCGCGAGTAATCCCACTCCCGATACTGAGGCTGACCGGGAGTGAGAACGTGGAATCCATGGCCGCCCCCAGTAAACGAACGTTTCAGGATCAACCGATCCACACCCCAGGAGGAACAAAGCTTCATTGCCTCTTCGCAGTTCGGGACTGTTGCCCATTCCATTGTGGGAAAGCCAAGAGACGCCAGGAGAGTAAGGTGTTCCGGACGCGTTAAACCTTTACCGCCAAAGCACCGGCCCTGTGCCTTGGCTCGCGTATCCTCGGAAATCCAGTTGTGACTGATCAGGACATCATTGGGCTCTGACAAATGTGCAAAGTCCCGCCCAGTGCAGATCTCCGCCTCAAAGCCAGCTTCCCTTAACGCCTGTTCAGTAAAGCGATAACGGCCAATCAGCGACGGTGCAGCCACAGATGAATGCAGAATGACTTTCATGCTCCGATTAGTATTTCAGCGGCCATCTCGTTGGATGGCGCTGATTGGCCGTAAGAGTTGTAGGCAACGATGTAGTAGGTGTAGATGACACCCATCTCCACGTTGCCATCGTAGAACTCGGTTTGGTTCGGGATTACCTCGGCGATTACCTCGAAAGGGTCACCGAAAGCCTGCCGATAAATGCGAAAGCCCTCTTCGGTGTCTCCGTTGTGCTCCCACGTCAAATGCAGGTAGGTGCCGCTGGCATCGACGATCAGGTTCATTGGCGCAGATGGCGGAACGTTTGTTTCCTCGCGTTTCCGGCGCCTGATGATCAAGACAAGGCGCTTACGCGGCTTCTGTTTTCGCTTTTCGGCCATTGTTTGTTCTTTTTGGTTTTGCTGTGGGGGTGACTTCCAATGACAGGGGTTCTGCAATGAGTGGCGTCTGTTCAATCACCGGTTCGGCAGTGATTTCCGCGACCGGGGGGGCAGCGGTCACAACCGCAGATACGTCTGGAGCGATGGGGACAACCGGTTCCGAGACTTCAGACGATGCCAATGAAGCATCTTCCACCGTTTGTATCGGCAGTTCCGGAATCGCCTCCCCTGGCGGCTCCTGTTTTAGTGGTGACAATTCCACCACTGCTGGGACCGGTGCCGCCGGAGCCGGCATTGGATCAACAGGCATCAGCGGCCGACGCACTCTTCGGATAATTGGATAAAGCATAAATTTCTAGCGTAGCCGCACCCATTGAATGCGTGTTCGAAGGCCAATCACACCGCCGCGGTTGGCGGTGTTGTTGGTGGCATACAGATAGATTGTTCTGGGAGCGCTAGTGATAGTGTGAACGCGCGTGAACTCCTGTTCCCACTCCCAGTCCGCCAAAGGAACCTTGATGCCCGCGGTGTCACCCAGCTCCAACTCCTGTTCGTTATCAAAAAGGCCATAGTAAACCATGTCCCCAGCTTGGAAGTTCCCACCGAAATGGATGCGACCATGCACAAGGTATGTTCCAGCCTCCGCCAACTGGACCGCGCACGGCGCACCACCAACTCCAAGGTTGATGGCTTGCCATGGCGTATTATTGAGGGCCTGAGGACCGTAGTTCAGACCTGCGCTGAAGCCGTCCGACGCAACAAAGCTACAGGCACTGCGTGGAATAATTTTACCCATGCGATTGCTTAGTTGTTGTGGGTAATTGCAACCAGGCGCACGTTCTTGGTTTCAAACACGCGGCTCCAGTTTGCTCCATTCTCCAGCTCAACGTTCGTGGGAGAATCACCAGCGACAGCAGCGGAAGTGAACTTCACGCCACGAGGATGCAGGATGTAGCGGCGACGATTGATCAACACCGTATCGCTTTCGAGAGCGACACGCGCAATTTCAACACCTTCAGTGCCGAACCCGCCTTGCAAGGCCTGCCCATCCAGCGGAGCGACGCCTTTGCCGAACGCACCAGAACCAAACAGGTAGGTCGTGTAAACCTGTCCATCTGTTGTGCCAGCGCGGACAGGCAGTGAATCATCAACAATCACACGCCGACCTTGAAACACCCGCAGCATTGCTTTGCCTTCAGAATCCGGAATGAAGTCGATCAGATCCAGTTTCCGGAGGGCCGCTTCAGTAGCGGAGTGCATTGCTACAGATGTAAGCCGATCAGCCGCATCACCCAGCTTGGTGCAGGCGTCAACGAATGTCGCACCATTCAGCCGTGTAGCTGCACTCTGGCCAGCAATGAGCTCCGAATGAATGCCCAACAGATTCCCGGCCATGGAACCCGACGCAAATACCCCCTTCAAAGAGGAGATGATTATGCCTTCATCCGTGCGACCCCAATAATCGGCCACAAGGTCAACGATAGCTTGCATCGGATCATCACCCGAAATGACCTTTGCAAGATGGTTAACACCCCACACCTGAGCATCGTTCTGAATGCGGGCGATATCAGCACCAGATGCGATTTTGTTGATTGTTAACGCACCCGCATCGCTAAGGATTTGACGCCCTGCGACCAAGTCCTTCCAGAACGGCATCTGCACTTCACGTCCGCCACCCGCTGCCAATTCGTCGAACTCCGGTGCATTTTCGATGATGCCGGATTGCGCGAACCGTGACTTCTCCGCAGTTCGCTCGATTGCGTATCGCTCGAACTCCGTTGGGATGATGATGTCTGCTACTGCTGTTTTTGCCATAAACTATGTTTCTCCTGTTTGGGTTATTGGTTTGCTGCTGCTTTCAACCGAGCTGCCAATCCGGGATCGCTCTTCTGCAGCTTCATTTGCTCAGTTAGGTTCCAGGTCTCACGTTTGAAAGGATTCTTCCCCAACCCATTCGGCCGAGTTCCGGCACCCTGCGGCAAAGCGCCAGCGCCACTGCCAGAGTTGGATTCGAACAAATGAGGGGCTTCAGAAACTTGGGAATCAATCCACTCATCGAGTGTCATCGGCGTGATTCCATCCTTCCCATACCTCACAGTCTTCCCATCACTCTCAAAGGCAGTGGGGAGACCGTTCACCAGACGAAACACACCACGAGCGCGAGAGGTGATGTCGGGAATAGCAGTCGGACGCAGACCGCGTTTTGTCGCAACGGTCGTAACGCCTTGATCAATCTGAATCGCGGTGAGGCGAGAGTTCAGCGCATCCCGCTCAGTGGTCACTGCGGCCAATTGTTTGTCCCACTCCGACTTCGCGTTCTTAAGGCGGCCTTCAACCACTTTCTCGATTTCCTCTGGCTTGTGACCTTTTGCCTGGAGTTCCAGTTTCTCTTTCTCCTCAGCCAAGCGACGCACTTCGTCGGGATCAATCCCTTCGAAGCGTTTCTTCAAGTCGTCGCGCTCTTTGATCAACGTGGCGTTAGAGCTCCGGAACTCATCCAGCTTGGTTTTGTCCACGACGCCTTCAGCATCAAGGATCCACGCACCTTCACGTTCCACGTAGAGCCCAACATGTTCAGCGGGAATCTCTTCCTTCGTTTTGAATTTGAATTTCAGTGCCATAAATGTTTTAGCGTTCTTTCTTTTCTGTTTCTGAATTGGTCATAGGCGGGGCCGAGTTGCGGCTGATAAGGATTGCTTCCTCCTCATTTGTGCGGCCGGCTGGCAACACTTCACCGCGGCGGAGAAGTTCAAACATACTCTCGCGACTAATCGCTCCTGCCTGCCAGGCGGAAACGACGGCAGTGAGTTCAGTGCTACTCATTCCACGAGTCGTAAAATCGAGATTAAGTTGAGCCATCACTCTCTCATCACCGAGCGCAGCCGTGAGCTCCTCTGTGGAGTTCCACCAATAAACCCAGCGAAGAATCTGCGTGATCGAATCACTAACGCTGAGGGAAACGGCGGAAAGAACGCTGTTCTCACCGCTCTGGCGGAGTTCGATTGCATCGGCTGTCTCAACCGCACGTTTCTGCGGCTCCAACATGCGCGAACCAAGAACAGCCATGAGCCGCTCATCACGATCCATGGCCCGTTCAAAAGTAGTCAGGCCCTGCCCGGTGAATTCGAGAAAACCAGCAGTGGCCCCGGGTGTTTCAGCCACCCACGCCGTGCTGGATCCAATGCGCAGTTCAGAAGCCTTATCAAACCCACTCACCCAAGCAGTGGGCAAAGCCGTGAAGTGAAGGCCATGTTTGTAGTCAGCATTGAGGCGATAGTGATCGAGATTCACCGCAATGATGTCGGCCAAAGGCAGTTTATCAATGCACTCTTGGCAATTGCGCGGACCGTGGAAAACAAATGGAATCAGTGACAATGGTTTGCCTAGTCGCAATGGAACCCGAGTTTCAGCTTTGATCCATTGCTTCTTCGAGCGTTTGGTCTGCCCGTCTTGAAGCGTCCAGATTTCAACCTGGTAAAAATATCCTTCGGACTTTTCCGCCGTGTCTTTCACCAAACGCAACACGCGGAGTTGTTCTTTGTGGTCTGCCGAAAAGTCATCAGAAGGCGCGGCAACCATTTCACTGAGCACAACCAAGGTCAGGACGTTGCGACCGTTGATCCGTTCTGTCCGCCAGTTTATGATCTGCTCAGTCTGGTAGAGCACGGCATAGGCCCGCTGTTCCGCTTCATCTTCCCAATCCACCAACGAACCTGCACGACCAACCGACATCACTTCGCGAACCACATCCTTCGCGTAGGACGGCAGAGAGTTCCCGAGCATGTTCGCATCTTCCAAGAACGCTGCCAAAGCACGGCCTACACCTGAATTCTTCTCTGGAATCTTGAACGTAGGTTCCCGGCGAAAGATCAACCCAACGAAACCGTCAGCAGTGCGGGAAGTAGCATTGAAGAAAGAAGCACGCGCTTTGTAAGCTGCATACTCATCATCGCTCTGCGAATCCAAACGAGGCAGATATCGAACACCACCACTCTTAACCGCATCTTCACCAGCCAGAACATCGCGCGCCCGCAACCATGCAGGCAGGTGTTCTTCATAACTTGGATGTCTGGTTTCGACTGGCACGTGCGCACGCTAGCACGCGATTTTTGCGAAACGCTTCGGTGCAAAAGGGGAAAATGCAACGCCTACCCATCGCCACCCAAACGCCCACCAATCCCGCCACCTGAATTTTTCTAACAAAATTATTGACCGGAATTTTCAAGGAAAACAGCCATGCTGGAGACAACGAAACAGTTGTTTTCCGTCAACACAGTCTCGGGTAACATGCTCTCAATGTGCGGTCGTTACACTCAAACCATAGGTGGCCGAAAACTGCAGGAGCATTTTAACGCGGCAGTGCAGGAAGTTCTTCCACGGTTCAACGTAGCACCCACACAGAACGCACTCGTGATCCACACTGAGTCCCCCCGCACGATAGGCGAAATGCGATGGGGTTTTGTTCCTTCGTGGTCCCCTGAACTCGGATCTGCCCAGCTGCTAATAAACGCCAAAGCGGAGACGGTAGCTGAGAAGCGCACATTCAAAGGTTCATTCCAATCCAACCGGTGTTTGGTTGTCGCTGACAGTTTCTACGAGTGGAGACGCGAGGGGGCATCAAAACAACCAGTTCGGTTCATGCTCAAATCAGAAGAGCCATTTGCGTTTGCTGGGATCTGGCGGGAAGTCGAAGCTCACAAAGCTTTCGTGATAGTCACCACAGAACCTAACGATCTGGTCAGGCCGGTGCATACACGGATGCCGGCCATTTTGGATCCAGCTGACTATCCCGAGTGGCTCAGCCCAGGTACACCCTTTGAACGGCTGGTTGCGATGCTCCGTCCATATCCTGTCGCCATGATGAAATCCTACGATGTCGACCCGATCGTTGGGAGCGCGCGAGTCGACTCGCCCCAATGCATCACTCCATACCGCCCTGCCCAGGGATCACTGTTTTAACCTCGGCTTTCCTGCACGCAATACTCTCATCGAAAACCCTCGCCCATTATCATAAGGTTCCACCTTGCCGGTGAGTTCCAGCACAGGGTAGCGGACAGTAGCCAATCCATAGCTTTTGTATGTTTTGGCAAAGAGTTCCGTTTCCACGATTCCACTGTAGATAGAAAGAAACTTCATCGGGTCACCATCGCTTTGGTGATAAGTCCTCCCTTCGACAATAAGCCCACATGTCGTGATTTCATCACCCACTCACAGGACAATACGTGTCCCAGGCAATTTGCAGATAAAGATCCAGCGGATGCGCACTGGCTGGAAAACCGAACAATTCGTCCTCCCACTCCAGTTTTTGTTGGAAGGTGGGCTACTCTGCAGGAATGGAATGAAGCCGGTTTGAATCAAATGCTGGAAACAACCACCCTTGTTCCCGCGGTCCTGCATTCTGATTTTCGGTTAGGATTCGAATTTGTGCTGCAAGAGGAACTCCGTCATCTCCGCGTCGAACTGGCGGTCAACTTGTTCGTGTTCAGCCAGCGGCGTGAGTTGCAAAATATCGTGCGCTTTGCCGTGGGCGAAATGGATCGCCGCGCTGTTGTGGAACGATTCGTTCTCCCGATGGAAAAACGCGGTGTTATACGGCCCGCGTAAATGGGACACGGAATTGCGCCGCTCAAAGGCTGCGTCGCTCTTTGAACAAACGAGAAAAACGACGATGACGAGCAGGGCAAGAGTTTGGTGTTTCATGATTTGTCTTTTCACTTTTTGATGCACTTTACCGGAGTCCCTTAACAATCACTTCCCGTTCGCCGGCCCTTTTCTGTGGCGCAGGACACGAACAGTTGATTCACTTCAGTTTCTTGGTGATGATTTTCTCCGCATCAAAAACCACATCAGGACCCCCAGCGCAGTCACGCAACCCCCACATAGAACCAGTCATATAAATCAAAGCCTCCCAAGCCCCAACCTAGCGCCTCTCTCCTCCATATCGAGTTGAAGAATTCATTAACTCGCTCTCGGGTCTTCCACTAAATCACAAGAACTCTATTCGCTGGAAGGTAACAATCCTGCACCAACGCCGGAAGCGCTCCTGCCCATCACCGCATATGTCAGTGATCCGCAGGCTACCGGTTTTGCCTGAATTATTTCAGTCCAGGCATGTAGGCGTTGATCACGCGATGAACAAGCTCCTGCTCCGGCTATTCTGTATGCCTCGACGGGGTTGTGCAGCTTGATTGACAGTCGGATGCTCCGTGATGAATCACTTAATTCCGATCTGCTTTCTGATCCTGTTGCTAGGTTGCAAAATACAGGACGACTATGATGACGCTGTGCGTGACCAGCGAAGCGGCGTTGAAGAGGGTGTTGGGGGATCAAGAACCAATGATGTCGAGTGATAAACGCTTTGGTCCTCCCCGTGCGAGTTGCCTCAAGAAAAAGGTCTTTTCGCGGTCGATTTTGAATAAAACTCTTCGACGGAATTTCCTTTAGCGGGGTCGCATCCTTCACGATTCGCGCAGGGTTTAACCTCATTGCGAATCCCCCCGCCCGGCGTAATTTTTAGGGTGGCTTGCCCGCGCGGAACCGGTGCAACCGATTTCTTCTTGTTCACACAGCGTGAGCGATCGCCAGCGAAACGCATAAAGCGAAAGGAACTTATTATGTTACACAAAACGAAAACACTAAAGGGTTATAAATTGGACAGCCTCGATGGCGAACTTGGAAAGGTGAAGGAATTCTACTTCGATGACCACCACTGGACAATTCGCTATCTGGTCGCCGACACGGGGAACTGGCTGACGGGCCGACAGGTCCTGATTTCTCCGTACGCGCTGGTCGCCGCGATTAAAGAAGACGAAAACCTTGCCATCAACCTGACTAAAAAACAGATCGAGGACAGCCCATCGCTGGAAAGTGACAAGCCCGTTTCGCGCCAATTCGAAGAATCTTATTACGGGTATTATGGCTGGCCGATGTATTGGGGTGGCCCATTCATGTGGGGGAGTTACACTACCCTTCAACGTAGCCGTGAACTAAGCGATTCCCGGCAAGGAGAGAAAGCGTGGGACCCCCATTTGCGTAGCACACAGACGGTCACGGGTTACCACATCCAGGCCGACGACGGCGAGCTTGGACACGTCGAAGATTTTATCATTGACGACGAGACCTGGGCGATTCGCTATCTCGTGATCGACACGAAGAATTGGTGGCCGGGAAAAAAGGTTTTGGTCGCACCGCAATGGATCGAGCGCGTGAGCTGGGACGAATCGAAAGTCTTCGTCAACCTTTCCCGCGTGGCCATCAAGCAATCTCCGGAATACACGGAGAAATCACTCATCACCCGCGACTACGAGAGCGGGTTGCATCGGCACTATCAGCGCGAAGGTTATTGGGCCTCGGACGAACAGCTCAAAGAGATGGCGCATACACATTAGCCCTCAATTATCAGCTGGCTCAGGCGACGCTCGCGCCTGGGTCCACCCAAAGCTGATGAGGAAAGGAAACATGAAAATCATTTACTTATTGATGTCAGTGGCAACATCCGTGGTTTTGCTGTCAGGCACCGCTTTGACTGGCTGCAAACGGGAAGCCGTCGAACGCACAACCGTCGAACTCCAGGACGACGAGAAACTCACCGATCAGGTGAAAGCGGCTTTAGAAAAATCACCCGCTTTCAAGTTTCCCGACGTTCAGGTCACGTCGTTCAAAGCAAAAGTTCAACTGAGCGGTTTTGTTTTGACCGATGAACAAAAGCGCTCGGCGGAAACTATCGCGAAAGGAGTTCCCGGAGTCGTGGCCGTGGAAAACAGAATTTCTCTGAAACAGTAAATCGTTATGCCAGCCAAACCTAAACCAAAATCGCCGCGCCGCCGACCGCGTCCGCCCAAGCCAACGCCCGGCCCGTACAATCCACGTCCACCAAAACGTCCCGGCACACCCTCGAAGAAAAAATGAAACGTGCTGAAAAACCTGAATCGGAACGGCGTTCAACCGTCGCCAAAAAGTCATCCATGAACGAAAACGCGAGACCCCCTGCTTCGTCACCTGATTATCATCCGACGACCGGTCAAGTGCGCTCCGAAGTGGAAGGCGGCAGGCCCTACCTCCCGAAGCGCCTGAGCAGAAAACAAAAATTAACAAAGGAAACCGACACTACCTTTTGACCACAAACAAAAAGACCGTCATCGCCAAGGCCCGGAAAGCGATGCCCGACTCGGCCAATCGTCCGAAAACCAAAGTCGCCGGTTCGACAAAAAAGAACACGCGAATGCAGCCCGTCCTAAGCGATCAGGAAGCCAAAGCGGCCAGGAAGACATCTGACGCACGCGGTTAACCAACCTTGCCCGCGCGCCAGTTGCGCAGGCGAATCAATACTCATGAAAACAAAAACAAATTTACTCACCCAGGATTTCTCCGCCCTCACTGCTCACCCGGAACGGCCCTGCCTGTCGCTTTATCAGCCGACGCATCGGCATTATCCCGGCAATCAGCAGGACCCGCTCCGCTTTCGGCATTTGGTGAAGGAGTTGGAGCAATCGCTCGAAAAAGAATATCCGGCGGACAAAATTCATTCGTTGCTGGAGCCGTTTGAGGAACTGGGCCGCGATCATGATTTCTGGAACCACACTCTCGACGGCATAGCCGTCCTCGGCTCGCCCGGACTCTTTCAGGTATATGGATTGCAACGGCCCGTCCCGGAGTTGGCCGTCGTCGCCGATACTTTTCACACCAAACCGCTGCGCCGATTTCTGCAATCGGCGGATTGTTTTCAAGTGCTGGGCTTGAGCCTGCACGAGATCAAACTTTTTGAAGGCAACCGCGATGCGCTCGATGAAATTGAGCTGGCGCCCGGCGTCCCGCGCACCATCGAAGAAGCCTTGGGCGAAGAACTGACCGAAGCCCATCAAACGGTCGCCTCTTACGGCGGCACGAACCAGGGCGGCTCCATGCGCCACAGCCACGGCGGGAAAACGGAGGAAGCGGACGTTGATGCCGAACGGTTTTTTCGCACGGTGGACAAAGCCATTCTGCAACACCATTCGCGTCCCTCGGATTTGCCATTGCTGCTGGCAGCCTTGCCGGAACATCACGCCCTCTTTCATCAGATCAGCAAAAACCCATTTCTCCTGGACGAAGGAATAAAAATCCATCCCGACGCGTTGCCGATGGACGGAATGCGCGAGCAAGCCTGGCAAATGTTTGAACCGCAATATCAATCGCGCCTGGCAAAACTGGCCGATGAATTCGCCCTTGCGAAACTAAAAGGGTTGGGGTTGGACGAATTGCAAAAGGTCGCCGAAGCAGCAGTGGCAGGACGGATTGCGACTTTGTTGATCGAGGCCGACCGTGAGATCGCCGGGCGATTGGATGCGGGGCGGATTCAAAAGGACGATTTAAGCCACCCCGAACTGGACGACCTGCTCGATGATTTGGGGGAATTGGTCTTGAACAAAGGCGGCAAAGTGGTGGTCGTCCCGTCCGAACAGATGCCGACGAAAACGGGTGCCGCCGCGACGTGCCGTTATTAGCGGCCTCATTGAAACGGCCCGGCGAAAACGTGCTGTAGAAAAGGATGAAAAATGAAACAAATATTCATTTTGAAGCTGATTAGGAACGCGCGGAAAACCGATGGCAGAGCGCTCGTCGTCATCCTCACCACCGTCGCCGTATTGGACGGACTACTTGCTCATGGAACTCCGGTTGAGAGGATGAGATTTCCAGCAAGCGTTCTGGCCGCTGAAGTTGGGGAAGCCGAGAACCTCTCTCGTCCACTCGATCAACTCTACGGCACTTGGATTGCCAAAGACGTGGACGCAAAAATGGGCGAGGTGAAGATTCGGCTTACCTTTCGCCGAGACCAGAATGTAACTCTCCTGGCGTGGTCGGATATTTGGTTGGTCGGCAAAGTGCGAGATCTCGAAGGGCCATTTTCAGTATATGGCAATACGATTAGCTCGGAGGAAAAAGAGCGACATTTTCCTTTGAAGACAAGCAGTTGGTGTTGCGTTTCAAAAGCGGCAAAGTCGTACGGTTCGACCGGGAATATCAGCGCCTCGAACCCCGAAAATAGGCTTGGTCGCCACGCGCGCTTTTGAAAACGCAAAAGACAACGAACAAGAAATTATGAAAATCCAGATCAACACGGACGATAACATCGCAGGTCGCGAAGAACTGGCCGAGCAAACCAAGGCGACGGTGGAAAGCACACTGGGCCATCTGACGGAGCATATCACCCGCGTCGAAGTGCATCTCAGCGATGAGAACAGCGACAAGGGCGGGAGCCGTGACAAGCGTTGCATGATGGAAGCGCGTTTGGAAGGGCTCCAGCCGATTGCGGTCACGGATGAGGCGGAGACGATGGCACAAGCCGTTGATGGCGCTGCGGAAAAATTGAGAAGTTCGCTCGAAAGCACACTTGGTCGTTTGAGTGATCATTAGGCCGGTTCTCACTTTGAATCCGAGGGGGGCGCGCCCGTTTCTTCCAAACTGATGCAAGCATTGTTGCGAAATATAAAAGAATCAAAATGGTGGCGCACTTTCAAGATGGCCTGGGCGCGTTGGGCGGAAGTGGATGGCGACCAGCGCGCCGCCGCCTTTGCCTATTACCTGCTGCTATCGATCCTGCCTCTGACCATTCTGCTCGTGACCGTGGGGTCAGTATTCGTCGAGCGCGCGGTGGCGACGCGCGAAGTCGTGCAGTGGGTCAACCGTTATATTCCGCTGACGAGCGAGCAGGAACGCTACGCCGAGACAAATATTCGCGGCGTGCTGGAGGCGCGCGGCAAAATCAACCTCGCGGCATTTCCCCTGTTGGTCTGGGGTGCGCTGAAATTTCTGCGTACCCTGATTCGGAGCACGAACCGCATCTGGCATTCGCCGACTTACAACTGGTGGCGATTGCCCTTGAGAAGTCTCGGCTTGCTCGGCATCACGGCAAGCGCCGTTTTGTTCGGAGTTCTCGTGCCCGGCTTGGCGCGGTTGGTCCAACGGTGGCTCATAAACTACCTCGAAATTCCAGCGTGGGCATTGAACTTGATTCTGAGTTTCATTCCGTGGCTCGTGCTGTTCTACGGGATCCTCATGATTTACAAGCTGGCACCCAGCCGACCCACCCGTTTTGCCGAAGTCTGGCTCGGTGCCTTGGGCACCACGGTTTTGATCTGGACGGGCGGACTGCTGTTCCTCCTTCAAGCGGCCCACTTAGGGCGCTTCAACACGCTCTACGGCGCGCTGGGCGGCATCGTGGCGTTCCTGCTTTGGCTTTACCTCTCCAGTTGCGTGAGCGTGTTCGGAGCTTGTTTTTGCGCGGCGCAGGCGGAGGTTCCAGGGAATACCAAACCTCCGTCAAGTAGGCATGCCTCATCATGATGAACTCTGGAACAGCAATCATCCTTGCACGGGACCGGTCTCGCAGCGTGCGGCAATCGGCAGGCGACTTTTCTAAACTGCTTATGCGAGTGACGTGGCTCGTTGTTGTTTATGGCTTAATGGCTGTGGCGGTTGGAGCTCAGGAACCACCCGGAATCTCGAAGTCGCCCAATTCCGAAAAAGAAGATCTTTCCCTGGCGACCGCGAAAGTGGATGTTAATCCCATCGCGCGGGACGAAGAAATCCGTCAGCGTCTCGAACGCGTTCTTGAGGCGACGGATTGGTTTACGAAACCAGAGGTTCGGGTCGAAGAAGGCGTGGTGTTTCTCAAAGGTCGCGCGGCCTCTGCGGAGTTGAAAAAGTGGGCCGGCGAACTGGCGCGCAACACCCAGGATGTCGTCGCCGTGGTCAACCAGATGGAGTTGGTCGAGTCCTCGATATGGGATTTGAGTCCGGCCTGGAAAAGCCTGCTGTCGTTGTGGGGAGATTTCATCCGCGCGCTTCCGTTGCTCATTTTTGGACTGCTCATTCTCGGTGTCTCAGTGGGAGCTGCCTGGCTGGCCACACGAAAATCACGTTCCTTTTTGCGCTCGCGCGTTCGAGCAAAACTGCTGCGCAACGTCATTGCGTATGCCATCGGAGTCTTTGTCTTTCTCATTGGCACCTACATCGTGCTTCGAGTCTCAGGTCTGACCCAACTGGCGTTAACGGTGGTGGGCGGGACCGGTTTGATTGGCCTGGCGCTGGGCATTGCGTTTCGAGACATCACCGAGAATTTTCTAGCGAGCATTTTTCTCAGCATGCAGCGGCCATTCGAGATGGGTGACTTGGTTGAAGTATTGGGTGTGACCGGGTATGTGCAGCAACTGAACGTGCGCACCACGATCCTGATGACCCTTGAGGGCAACCTGGTGCAGATTCCAAATTCCGGCGTTTACAAAAACAATCTGCGCAACTTCACGACGAATTCCAATCGGCGCGAGGACTTCATGGTGGGCATCGGCTACGACGATTCCATCAACGAGGCCCAGGAGATTGCGCTTAAGGTGCTGACGGATCATCCAGCCGTCCTCAAAGATCCCGAGCCTTCGGTGCTCGCGGATAGCCTCGGAAAAGCCACGGTCAACCTGCGCGTCTATTTTTGGATCAATGGCCGCGAACATAGTTGGTTAAAAATGCGCTCCTCGGTCATTCGGCTCGTAAAACAGGCCTTTCAAAAGAATGGCATCTCCATGCCGGACGAAGCGCGCGAGGTCATCTTTCCCCAGGGAATTCCCGTCACGATGCTCGACGCGAAATCGGGACCAACGCCCGAGGCGGAGTCCGTTAAATCTATTCCCCGGGCATCCCCCGCTCAAGATTCCGATGCCGTTTCCACCAAAGCCGAAGGCGGATTGTCCAGCGAAGCTGGCGTTATCGAGGAGCAGGCACGGCAAGCGCAACCGTTGCTGGAGGGAGAGAACCTTTTGCCGGGCACCGCACCCACCAGAAAGGCCAGCGCCCAACCTGCAAAGGAGGATGGTAATGTTCTTTAACGGATGGGAAAGCCTGGCACGACCGTTGGTCATGGCAGTCATGGCTTACGCTGGCCTGATCGTTTTGCTGCGACTGTCCGGCAAGCGCACCTTGGCCAAGATGAACGCCTTCGACCTGGTCGTTACGGTCGCACTCGGATCTACGCTGGCCACTGTGGTGTTGTCCAAAGACATAGCCTTTGCCGAGGGAATCGTCGCTCTTGGAACGTTGATTCTTCTTCAGTTCGTCGTCACCTGGCTTTCCGTTCGCTCCAGGAGAGTGCGACGAGCGGTGCGGGGTGAGCCGACGATGCTTCTTTACCGTGGCAAATATCTCCGGGACGCCATGCGTTCGCAACGCGTCACTGAGTCCGAGGTGCAACAAGCGGCGCGTTCGCGGGGAATCGCCGACCTGACGGACCAGGCCGTCGTGTTGGAAACGGACGGCAGCTTCAGCGTGCTGCCAGCTCCTGAACGCTTGGATGGTCCAACGGTGCGGGATTTAAACATTTCGACCCATGAATAAGATCAAACTACTCTGGAGCAAACTGAGCGGAAGCTTTTGGTTTGTGCCCTCACTCATCGTCGCCTTCAGCGTTGCTCTCGCCGTGTGCTTGATCGAATCGGATTTTACCGGGAGTAAAGAATGGGCCACCCGCTGGCCGCGCGTGTTTGGCGCCGGTGCGGCGGGCGCGCGTGGGATGCTGTCCACCATTGCCGGCTCCATGATGACCGTTGTAGGCGTCACTTTTTCGATGGTCCTGGTGACGCTGGCACTGGCCTCGAGCCAATACACCTCGCGCATTCTCCGGAACTTCATGCGCGATCGCGTTACGCAAATCGTGCTCGGCGTTTTCGCAGGCATCTTCACCTATTGCCTGATTGTTTTGCGCACCATTCGCGGCGGCGACGAAGGTGAATTCGTCCCAGCCCTGGCCGTCACTTTGGGTGTCGTGCTCGCGATCGGCGGCATCAGCGTCCTCATTTTTTTCCTGCATCACATCGCTTCGTCGATTCAGGCCTCGAGCATTATTGCTTCGGTGACTGATGAGACGGTGGTGGCCGTGGAACGCCTGTTCCCGGAAAAGCTGGGACAAGGCGCTGATGATGAAGGCCCCATACCGCCTGCCGTGGCGGAGCGGGACTGGCACCCAATTCTGGCTAGGCAAAATGGTTATATTCAAAACGTGGATAGTGCGGCGCTCTTGCAGCTAGCGCGCGAACACAAAACCATCGTGCGGATGGAACTCGGCATTGGCGACTTTGTGATCGGCAACAACCTGCTCGCGTCCATCGCTCTCGAAGGTTCACCAAAAAAGGAACTGATTGCCGATGTGCGGGAAGCCTACAGCATCGATCGTTACCGCACGGTGGAACAGGACGTCGGCTTCGGAATCCGCCAACTCGTGGATATCGCATTGCGCGCTCTTTCTCCAGGCATCAACGACACCACCACGGCGGCCATGTGTGTGGATCATCTGACCGTGATTTTGGCGCGTGTGGCCTCGCGGGAAATTCCTTCCTCACACCGCTACGAGGACGGCGAATTGCGCGTCATTGCCATCGGCCCCACGTTTGCCAGCCTCGTAGCCGAGTCGTTCGATCAAATTCGGGAAAGCGCCAAAGGCAATGTCGCCATGATGCTGCGCATGCTCGATTCCCTTGAAACCATCGCCAGCCAGACAACGATCTCGGGGCGAAAGCAGGTTCTCGCTGGACAGATGCAATGGATTGCCGAACTCGCCGAACGTACCATCGCATCGCCTCACGACCGGCAGCGGTTCAAGAGTCGCCTGAACGACGCGAAGCTCGTGAAACAGCCAGGCAAGTCTTCATCGGGTATGCGCACGATATAACCTTTCCAGGTCTCTAAATCAAAACAGAAGCGAAACGGCAATTGCAGGTGGGGCTCTCCAAAAGGGCGACTTAAATGAATCAGCGCTTGCGCAGAGAGTCGCTATGTCTGCAACCGCAGACCAAGTCAGGCGCGCAGATCGAATTACCAGGATTCCAGTCCGAATGTCCCAGGCGCACGCGCGGATGCTGTCGCCCATGCATCGCTGCGCTCGCAACGCAGCGGGCCATTGCAGTTAGTATGTCGCGGTCGCCCGCTGCTTGGGCTACACTCGCGCGCGCGGTGGACGTCGCACCACTTCGTATGTTCCCATTCCAATCCACCCGGGCTGGTTCGCCCACGTGCATGGCGCGCGCGAGTGTCAGCATAAGACAAAACTCGCCGCAGGGCGGCTCGTCTGATCGCGCTTCGCGCTTCCTGGGGGAAGTGCTGCCGACGTTCCGACGGCAGTGGCAAAGTGGACCATTAAAGCCGGGCCGATGTCCCGGCTATCTTCGCACCATCGCTACACAACCCTGCGGGTTGATTCCGCTCAGGTGCCTGGGAAAGGAGGACAGCGCGTCCCCGCGAACCCGGAGGAAAACATCCCCCTCTTCCAAGAGTCACGCTGGAGCTCGTTGTCGCCAACCGCGAAGCGGTTCGTCGAACCTATAGTTCTGGTTTGTAAGACTTCGCTCCACCGTGCTGGTCGCTCTCCCAAAAGCGGAGAGCTGCACCGCTCCATCGCGACACTTGGAACCTTCCCCGCAGAAGCACGACTCAGATCTTTTTGCTCCTGCGCTACACTGCACTCCGACTTCACTCCTCAGACTCCGTTTCGCTACGTTTCATTCCGCTCCGATCACAAAAAATCTGAGACGTGCTGTTTACCCCCGCTCGGCAAGAGGCCCGAGTTTCACTTCAGCTACGCTTCTCGGGAAGTTTTCTAGTCAGTCCCTGCGAGGCTGGGCTTCGTGAAACCTCGGGCCACTTGCTGTCGCGCCCAATATCAGTCTGACATCTGTCGGCAGCACTTCACGAGGAACCTGACGGCTTTGCCCCTCCGCCCCCAAAAGCCACGGTTCCTCGCTCCATGCAGTCGCCAGAAGTCAGAAGGAACGCGCCCCCGCGTCCCATTTGAATTCCCCCTCGGCAAAAGTCCTCTGGACTACGCTTCTCGCGGAGTTTTCTAGTTAGACGCTGCGAGGCTGGGCCAGAGGACATTTGCTCTCGCCCCGAAATCAGTCTGACCAGTGTGGAGAACACCCAAACTCGGAAGAAGACCGGTGCCGAGCTTTGGGCATTCCCCACACCCGTCAGAGCAGCGCGCCCCCGCGCCCCAATTGAAAGCGAACCGCGAGTGGTTGCTGTGCTCCATTCAGTGGGGTGGCATGAAGGAACGCCTGCGGCTACGATGCTCGTTCCTGCGCGTCTGTGCCTTCGGCTTGCTAATCCCGGATCGGACACAAGAGCTGTTATATGTCATGCCGCCCCAATGCCGGTATCCGCTGGCGCAGAACCTCCGGCCATTGGGTCCCCGCCGCCTCCCGCCAAACCCACCGAACCATCCGGCGGCCCGGTTCATGAAAATATAACAGCGTCTTGTG
>JBKJKE010000239.1:0-43088 GCA_046597605.1 Limisphaerales bacterium
GGGAATGTGGGGTCGAACCAATCGCGTTCGCCATACCATTCTCGGGAATGTGGGGTCGAACCAATCGCGTTCGCCATACCATTCTCGGGAATGTGGGGTCGAACCAATCGCGTTTGCTATACCATTCTCGGGAATGCGGGGTCGAACCAATCGTGTTTATCATACCATTCTCGGGAATGTGGGGTCGAACCAATCGCGTTCGCTATACCATTCTCGGGAATGTGGGGTCGAACCAATCGCGTTTGCCATACCATTCCCGGGAATGTGGGGTCGATCCAATCGTGTTTGCCATACCATTGCGGGTAGTAGCCCGATTCCAATCGGGGGGTGTACGCGACTTCCTCCATGGGAAAATGAGGCTCAAACGATTTTCCGGCCAAGACAGGTTGCTCTTCCACACCCGCCACAGGTTTCCCAGATCCGAAACCATTTCGCGCTTACGTATAGAGGGCGCAACGGCCCCATTGATGGTTCCTGTTTCTGTGTCGGAATTGTCCATCGCGCATCGCTTTCCTGGGATTCGTAACTATACTGCCGGTTGATGTTTTTAAAACGCTTGTGCCAGATCGGCGCGTTTCTTGGGTTGCTCCCGCTTTGCCTCTTTGGAGTAACTCAACCTTTACCAAGGATTCTGCTCAACTCCCCCACCCTCACCGCTCCTGAGAAATTTGTAGTAGCGCAAGCCGCCGCCGGAAAATCTGCGAACCTGAAAACAGAATTCCCCGACGAAGAGAAACGTGTCCTGCGTGCGGGGTTCCTTGAAGCGCTCCTGACGGCAAACGGGACCAACATTCATCGCAACGGATTTTCCATCGAACATGCCTTGATTGAAGGCCCGCTTAATCTTCGTAACGCCACGGTGCATCACGAAACCAGCCTGATCGAATGTCGTTTCACAGGAGAATCAGACTTTTCCAAAAGTGTTTTTGAAAACGGCCTCTCCCTGGCTGGCTCCCGCTTCGATAAGCCGATCACATTTTCATCCATCAAGATCGGGCGCATCGTGGTGTTGGACAAAGCAACGTTTGACTCAGAAGTGAACGCCGCCCAAATGGAAGTCAAAGGAGTTCTTTCCGCTCGTGAAGCGCACTTCACCAGTGCGACCGCCAAGGTGGATTTTACAGGACTGACCACCACGAGTGATGTGTCGTTTTCGGGGACCACCTTTGCCGGCCCGGTCACGTTTCAATCGGCCCATATCATCGAGAACTGGCGGTTCGATGGAAGCCAGTTCACTCACACGAATGCACTGATCGATTTCGAAGAGGTTAAGGCGGATGCCTCCACCAGTTTCGTAGCTTGCCGCTTCGATGGGTACATCTCCTTCAACGACGCCCGCTTTTCTACTCTCGATCTCTCGAAAGTGATCTGGCCCAAGGCCCGGGACAATACGCCCTGGCTTTGGCTGAACGGAATGACTTTTGGGAGGATCAGTGCCGGTTCGGAAAAGGATTCGTGGCAGAACCTTTACCAGCTCATCGACCGCTCCGCCCATGGCACATCTTACTCCGCCGATGTCTTTTCCTCACTGGGCGATTACTATCGGAAACTGGGCTACCCGCGCCAGGCTAACGCTTTTTTTCTCCTGCAAAAGAAGCGAGAACGACAGGAGGTCCTCAGCGGCGGTGCCTGGATCTGGAGCTTTTTTCTCGAACAATTTGTGGGATACGGCCGCAGTCCGGAGCGGGCGATTTTCTGGAGCGTCGCCATCATCGCCTTCGGCTGCGTGATGTTTCGACCGAGCCGAATGGAAGTGCAAAAATCTGAGTTTACCCAGAGGAAATACAGCCCATTTTGGTACAGCGTGGATGTCTATCTGCCGATCATTAAACTGCATGACGCTGAGGTCTGGAAGCCAAGGGAAGAATGCACTTTCACCCATGTTTGGCGTCGCATTCACACCGTTCTGGGGTGGGCGCTCATCCCGATCGCACTGGCGGCGTGGACGGGAATGCTGTCGCAGTAATGGCGGCGTCAAATTTCAGCTCCATCACTCCATCACTCCATCACTCCATCACTCCATCACTCCATCACTCCATCACTCCATCACTCCATCACTCCATCACTCCCAATGAACAAAAATGCCGGCGACTTTCGTCGCCGGCACTTTGTTACTTTAAGTTTTCCAACTTACTGCCAACGAACGGCATCGCCTACGACGATGAAACCGGTCGTGGTCCAGCAGGAAAGCCTTACCACGTTGTTCCCGGCATTCATTGAGAAGTTGCCCAGCAGGTTCCATTGTCCGCCACCCACTTGCTGGTTGACTGTCACAACGGTTGTTCCACCGGCGTGTACCACATGGTAAGCAGCAGTCGTGGAACGATTGGCTCCCTGCGTCCACCAGGCGTAAACGTTGTATGCTTTGGTGGAACCGAGGTTAGCTGTCCAGGTTGCATTATCGCTGAGAGCCGCGGTCGAACGATAGCGGTAATCCGCACCGTATTTATCAGTGGAGGACGAGGCGGCGATCCAACTAGTCGAAGCGGCGAACCCTCCGGAATTGTTATCGACGACCACGTCCGCCACCGGGGCGGTCACGTTGATGGTGCCGCTTGCAGTGGCGCCAAACCATTCGACACCTTCTTCGAGCATTTTCCAGTCGAAGGAATAAGTGCCAGGTGTTCCCGGTGCCGTGCAGGTGAAGTTGAACGTGTAATTCTGACCCGGATTCACTGTGCCCGCCACACCGATGCGAGAAAGCCCCCAGGTGCCGTTGTCTTGCGGACTCTGCGAGCCCAGCGCGTGACTGGTTGCATCGAGCCACCCCTTGGTGCCGTTATTGTTCATGGTGACACTGGCGGCGAAGGAAGATCCAGCAACCACCGAACTTGGATGGCTCTTGGAAACGTATGCTGAATTGTTGACCGCCTGCACACCGCGCCGGGCAGAAACCGAGTTGCGCATTGTGCCGCCATTGTAATCTTCTGTGATCAAGTTTGGATGAATCAGATCGCCAGGGCAGGCGGTGGCTTTGACTTTACGGTGACCGTCCAGATAACCCACCGTGACGCTGTTATAAGTTCCAGCGCCGTAGGGCGACCAACCCGAAGGCATCCGCCACGCGATCAAATCGTACAATTGATTCAACATGACTTGGGGAGCCTGGTGGTTATAGGGCGTATGGAAATATCCCATTAAACTAATCCCGTGGCTGTTGGAGTTATTGCCATCATGAGCGCCTTTTACCAGGGAGCCATTCATGCCGCCGTAGCGAGCCTCGAAAATATTGCCAAACTTGTCGATCATCCAATGATACTCGATGTCGCAATAGCCGTTGTTGTCGAGGTTGTAGTTTTGCAGGCCGCGCACCATTGAAGCGGAACTGGCCTGACCGGTGGTGTTCCATTGGCTGGATGCGGCGGTGTGATGGACAATGACACGGGTCAATGCACTCATCGTCTGACAACCAGAAGCAGCTCTCGCACCCCAACAGGCGCGGTTGCAAATGGAGGGCTGAGGTCCGGGGGTAGTTTGAGCAAACAAGCTACCGGTGATGCCAAGGGTGGCAACAGCGAGAGCCGCAGCAAGTTTTTTGGATAGGTTCATAGTAGTTATGGGATCGGGTTTTTCGGTCCTGCCAAAACAGTGCAAAGAGTGCCTTGCGTTTTGTTATGCGGGAGTCGCACTATTTTTAATCGAAAAACCGACCCAACCACCATGCGATTATGTTCCTAATAAACTGTGTTTTTGTCCTGCGCCCGGAGGTCTGTTGTTCTAAGAACGTGAACCCATGAAGCGTTGAATGACGTTTTTTGGAGACGCAAGGATGGATCTTATTTAGCCGGGCCTTCAGCTATCGCCCTGATTTCATCACCATTCAATGTTCGTTCATAGATGCGCAGATCGTCCATCGAACCTTTGTAATAGCCGTCCGCGTCCCAGTTGCTGCGCCCGATCAGATTTATAGTGCGCTCCGCAACGATTGGAATGTTCGTATTTCCCTTTTTTGTTAACTGCCCATTTTTGTAGATCGATACTTCACCCTTGGAGTTCATCGTAGCGGCCAGATGTTGCCACTTATCACTCTCCAAAACATCCGGTGCGATTACCTTCATCAATTCCCGTTGGTAAGCTTCGAAAACAAGGTTGTCGGTTCGAAATTCTCGAGCAAGCAAGATAGTTTCGCGCGCTGGGCCATTGCCAAGATCAATGAATCGAGCCCAGTGTCCTTTGCCCGTGGGCTTGGCCCATAGAGCTACCGTCATCCCGTTAGTGAAGTTTGCGAAACCGGTTGGCAACACTGCATGATCATCCACCCCATCAAACTCCACGCAGTATCCAAAAACCCCTTCCCGCTTCAACGCCGCTCCATTCATCAGAACGGCGTCGTTGTAATTTCCAGAAGAATCCGGAACAAGATCGTCCGTTTTATTATCAAAACGCAGCCAGACGTATAGGCCCTCATCTACCGGCAACGGTTTGTCGTTGGAGACGGCGTTTCGTCGCGAAACATCTTTCACATTCTTCACCTTTAAGGTGAAACTCTTCCCCTCCGTCAGCGCCGTAGCAGTTAAAACAACGGTTGATTCCGATAGCAGCTTTGCCTTTTGGACCTTCGCTCCATTACTCAGTTCATAATTACCCGGGACAACAGCTGTGGCAGGATCCAGTGCTTTCGAAAAGAAAACGGCAATGGTATTGAGCGCACCGCGGCTGACAGCGGAGATAACGCTGGGAGTTTTCACGTCCGGAACAACGGTCAGGTTTCCTTGAGCGGTCGCCACTCCCAGGTGATTGGATGCAGTCACCCGATAAACTTCACCACTTTGGTTGATCTGAATGTCGGTCAAAGTCAGCGAAGACAGGTTTGCCCCCGGGATGATCTTGTCGTTCTTGAACCATTGAAAGGTGATCGGTTGGGAACCTTCGACGGTCGGCGCAAGCACGGTTGTCTCCCCTCCTGTTGCAACTGTATTGGTAAGGGCCGAAGGCAAGCGTCCGAAGTAGTCACGCAGGAAAATGGGAGCCTTGTCCACCGCTTCATATTTGTCATTCACCGGAACAGGCATGAAGCGCAAGCTGGGTATGGGACTTTCCAGGGTTCCATCAGGAAGGCGCCACGCGACACTGACATGGTCCACTCCGATTCCCTCCTTATGATAGAGCTCGAAGTAATATTTCTGGCCCTGAACAAGTTGGATTGGTTCGGATTGCACCCGGTAATCAAGCCGTGCGGTGACGTTTGTATTCTCCATCACCTTTCTCACCTGAAATGGCTCGTGTGTGGTGCTCAACCAGAATTCGCTCCCGTTATCACTGGCGAGGAAAAAAGTGTATTCGCCCGTCTGAGGCGCTTCCAGGTAGGCCCGTATCCATGTCCCCCAATTGTCTTCACCACGTTCCACCCTGGACAGCAACCAGATAAGCGGTTCCGCGGTGGTTGGCTTTGCCGGAAAACTCGGGTGTGCCATGAAATCAGCGACGTCATCCCCTTTGATTCCTGGATAGTAGAGTCGCAGGGCGGCTCCAGCGTGGGACCTGGAGGCCGAAAAAAGAAGAGTGACAATGGTGGCGAGACAAAACCACCGCGACCATGGAACGAATAAGCGATGGAGGCTGTTCGGGGCGATCATAGATGGAGCATAGAGCAAACCCTTAAGGAAGCAACCGCCAACCGAAGCAAATCCAATTCCAGGTTTAGGGTATATACAGTTTTTGTTGATCGCCTTTGACCTGCCGCTCTCGAGGGTTACGTTATATCAACGCCATCCGCCATTTCGGCTCATCGGCATTCGAAGGGAGTCTCCCATGAAACGGATTCCTGTACAAATTATCTTATTATCTCTCACCCTCCGGTTGGCCACCCTGATGTTGCAAGGATCGCCCGCAGAATACACCACTAACCTTAAGCTGACGCGCAGCATTGCAACAGAGTTATGGAATGCCATGGACGCCGACCAAAAACCTTTGTTCCCTCGCAATTGCCTGGTCGTCGCGGAGGATGCACGACCGTGGGTTAAGCCGGTCGAGATTCGCGGCAGCACTGTTGCGGGGCGTTACGTGGCAGTGTCCCATGGCTTCGTCGACCTGGTAAACAACGTGTCGCATGCCAAAGCAATTGATCAATATGAGCCGGGGTTTTTCCAAAGGTACCTGAACCAACTCGCGTTTGAATCCGGCAGGTTTCCGATGGAGCCTGTCCCGGATGTATCTCATCCAAAATACTCGACTACCGAAATCCTCAACGCACAGAAAAGCAACTTTAACCAAATGGTTGCCATGGTAATCGCCATCCAACTTTCCCACCATGAATTGGGGCACTACGATAAACATCAGGCCACTTTAGAAGATCCGAAAAACCCGCACGCAATCAACGAGCTATTACGCGGCCCCGAATGGAACGACGCATTTCAGGCGGGTCTCGATCTGGCGCTCAGAGCCGGCTACGGGGTGAAAGGGTTCGAAGCATTATGCGAGGCGCTCGACAAAATGCCCCGGCACCCGGCATGGACCAGATATTTCTTGCCCCCGCGCATTAATATCGCACAACTGGAAAATGAAATGGAACGTTCCGAACGCGAGTTTTTTAACCTTTCCACGGAGTAAGAGGAAAGCGAACTAAAGAAGTAGAAGAAATGGTCGGGACGGTGAGATTTGAACTCACGACCTTCTGAACCCCATTCAGACGCGCTACCAAGCTACGCTACGTCCCGACCTTTCGCGCCGAAGCGCACGCAAAATGTATGTCGCAGAATTTCTAATTCAACATCTTTTACTGCGAAGTGTGATTTTGCCCAAAGCCGTCCAAACCTCCTGATGGAAAAGAAACGGGGCAAACCATTATGGTTTGCCCCGCATAATTGAAGTAAATCAGTTAAATCGACCAACCCCGGCGATACTTGTGTTCAATATACTGTTCCGCCTCAGGGCAGTTTTTAGCTTTGAGATGCTTCGGATCCCACTCAATGCGTTTTCCCACCCGATACGCCACGTTCCCGAGCAGAACCGATTCAGTCAAAGCACCGGCATAGTCGAAGTTGCAGGTGGTTTTTTCGCCGGTTTTGCAGGCGCGCACCCATTCCGCATGGTGGCCGATCGATGGTGCAATCGTCTGTTTCGGACGTTCGTAACCTGCAAAGTCTTTTTCCGGCAAAAGCAAATGGCGACCGTAATCCACGAGTAACATTCCTTTATCGCCAATGAAAAGACTGCCGCCTCCCCACTTCCCGAACCCTAGTTCCTTCACTTTCGGGGGCATCACATGCTGGCCATCTTTGTCCCCATGATACCAGGTTAGCCTAACGGGTGGGCGACCATCAATCGACGGATAGTCATACTTGGCAATCAGCCACTCTGAACAGGCTTCGGCATTCGGTGGAGGTCCTTCGGCTTCCACGGCGACGGGATATCTCAAGCCCAGAGCCCAGTGGGAGAGATCAATATGATGGCATCCCATGTCGGCGAGTCCGCCACCACCAAATTCCCAGTAACGACGCCACCATTTCGGATGGTAATCGGGATGGTAAGGCCGCTCGGGAGCCGGCCCCAGCCACATATCCCAATTAAGATGAGCCGGCACCGGCGGCTTTTCCGTTGGGCGACCAGCGGCCGTGTAGATGGTATTTACCCAGACATGCACCTCGCTGACATTACCAATTGCACCGCTCTGAATGAGTTCCACGACCCTGCGATAATTGTCAGTTGCATGAATTTGCGTCCCCATCTGGGTGGCAAGCTTCTTCTTTTTCGCAGCCAGCCTCGAAATGGTACGTGCTTCTGAAATCGTGCGTGTCAGCGGCTTTTCACAGTAAACGTGGAAATTTAAATCCAATGCAGCCGCAGTGGCAACAGCGTGGGTGTGATCGGCAGTGCTGATGACGATTGCGTCCAGGTCTTTTTGCTCCAAAAGCTTACGAAAATCGGCATATGCTTTCGCCCCCGGAAACCGTTGTTGGGCAGCGCTCAGGTAATTCTGATCCACATCGCAAATCGCAACAATGTTTTGATCTTCGGTTCCACTGATGTTCGCAGCCGCCCGATTAGCAACACCAATGACGCCGATGTTCAGCTTTTCGTTGGCCGATTTCCCGACTCCAAAAGAATTGCTGTTGCCAATAAAGAAAATACCCGTCGCAGCCAATGAGCTTCTGCGAAGGAACTGCCGCCGATTTAGATTGGTTGACATGACTTGTTATTGATTTTTAGGGGCCTTCAAAGTCTTCAATTTCTGTTCCCTGCTGAGATATTCATCTCCTGCTGTCGGGATTTCACGAAGGTACAAATTGCGAAAATGCACCACAGTGGTATGCGCCTGCAGCTCGATTTGACCGAATGGGTTGATCGATTTGGTTCGATCCCAGAAGTTTTCCAGGGGCTGATCCGCCACCACCAGGTCACCATTGAGATATACATGCACCCTGTCTCCCACCATCACTATCCTGAAACGATTCCACTGCCCGACGTAGCGATCGGCATATTTCAAAGGAAAATTGGGAGTCTTCTGATTATTGAACAGACCACCGGAGCCAGGATGCTGCTTGTTCGCGCCACCACTGTTTGATTCCCAGATCTGCACCTGGGGATATCCACGCAGGTAAACACCGCTATCCGCCTTTGGTTCGATTTTCCAATCCATCAACAATTCGAAGTCACCGTAGTCATCGCGAAGGGTGCAGAGATTGTCGTAAGACTTGCCACGATAAACCAGGGCACCGTCCTCCACGCGCCAATTCTTTGCCATCAATTCATCGGCTTCCACCTGCTTCTTCGCCCATTCGTCGACAGGCATGGTTTTGCGCGTAATCGGGTTTCCAACCAATCCCTTCCAACCTGTTAAATCACGACCATTGAACAAGCTCTCAAATCCAGCAGGAGGAGTGGTGTTTGGCTTCTGAAAATAAGTAGGCAACTCATGGATCCGGATGTTGCGGAACTCCACGTGGGTATCGTGTCCGAGGAAGCCAATGTGTCCGCGGTCGCGGAACATGCCGGTGTGACGTCGCAAGGTTTCAGTATCCCGCACATCGTTGAGATTGCCATCTACGACCTCCTGCCCATTCAAGATGACCCTGATGTGTCGGCCCATTGCCTGGATTTCGATGGAGTTCCATTCACCGGCTTTCTTGAGCGCGCCCGTCTTCGCCGGGAGCGTCCGATAAACCGAGCCACAGTTTTGGCCGACTTTCAGATCGTTGTATTTGGGATGATAGTCGTCGAGGATCTGGATTTCGTTTCCGATATAGGCCATTTCGCCTTGTTCCAGGGGGGTGCGGATGCCAATTCCGTTGTTCCCGCCCGGAGACGTTTTGAAATCGAGGCGCAGGATGAAATCAGAGTATTCCTTCTCGGTCATCAAATCGCCGCGCGCCTTGTTCGGACAGACAATTGCCCCGTCTTTAACGTAGTAGGCAGGCCCTTTGGCGTTGATCAGCTTCCAGCCATTGAGAGTCTTGCCATCAAATAGCTGTGTAAAGGCGGACTCAGGCACCCTTTTGGCCCCGGAACTGGAAGTGGCGCAGGAAGCCAGACACACTGCTAGTAGCAGGCAAAGAACGACTGGAATTTTCTTCATAATGGACGGACGTCGCTGTAGCAAGGGAGATTCGAATAGAAACCTGCCATCTTGCCAGCAGTTCAGGATTATTCATCCACTTATGCATAGTCAATCCCTTCTGCGCCGATCCAGGCCATCGCTTCATAGACGGAGCTGCGCTTGTTAAGACGAAGGCTGACATTTCCCTGAGGCGATGAATCCAGGATCTTGTGCTGAAGGTCGTCCTTGGTCGCGAAGAAACGGACTGACTTCGTTACTCTACGACACCCAAATCGCGGAGCTCGTAAAGATCTTTCAGAAGCTTCTCGGTTTGTTTTTTGGGACCGACCAAAGGAGCCACCAAAAGTTTATCGGCATCGGCCGTGGCGAGAAACATGTCGATAACAAATGGCCAATGCTTGTTGCCAACACTGATTCTCGAACGCCAATTTAGATTCATTGCGCGGTCACGGGTCACCACCATTTGAGACGCCGGATCTCTACGTATTAACTTGGCGGGGATCCCACTGATTTCTAACAATCGGAACTTGGCGTCGCGAATATCGATCGCCCATTCCGAATTCTCATAAAAACTCTGGCGAAACTCATCAAAAGGGCTTTGGACGAGATCTGACCTGTCAACATGATGAACATAACGGTTGATCTTAATTTTGCCCACCACTCCCGAAAATTTGACCTGATCGAACACAGCGCCCCAAACAATTAATAAGCTGCCTGTTTTCAAACCATCTACATGCACGCGACGCAACACTGCCGGTCCAATTGTGGATGCGGCAATCGTGCAGTTCTTGAGCAGGATATCGCTTACCTCCGATCTGCGCCCAATATCTTTGGTAAGCGACAAGGCACAGTTCATGAATTCACAATTATGGAAAGCAATCGAAGAGATTGAAAGCGCGTTACCGTTATCAAAAAGGGAATGGAAATGCTGATCGCGGAATTCGGTCACTGGATTAATATGCGTAAAGTAATAAGTCGTATGGAAAGCCGAGTGCCGTTGACCATCGGCCCACCCTGTTTTCTTTGTAGTAGATGCCGATAACTTTCTTCCGTCCAGATAAAAGTCAGCCCGAATTGTTGCCAATTCAGCTACGGAGAGAAAAACCGGCTTTTGAAAAGAGTACAACGGTAGCTATATACCTCGGAACCGCTTTCCAGACCGTGTAGCCAGTAGCTACACCTCCCGGTAACGCTTTCCAGGCAGTGTAGCCAGTAGCTACCCCTCTCGGTAACGCTTTCCGGGCAGTGTAGCCAGTAGCTATGCCTCCCGGTAACGCTTTCCAGGGAGTGTAGCCAGCAGCTACACCTCTCGGTAACGCTTTCCGGACAGTGTAGCCAGTAGCTACACCTCTCGGAAACGCTTTCCAGACAGTGTAGCCAGTAGCTACACCTCCCGGTAACGCTTTCCAGACAGTGCAGCCAGTAGCTACACCTCCCGGAAAGCGATTTTAGGCTTTAGAAGCTACCACTCTGGGAGAAAAGGGCTGGCATTCCCAGGTTCATCCATCGAAACGCGTATTCCGGGCACAAATCACGCCCACGCTCCGACACCAATCGCCGTTGAATCACACCCATGTAGCTCTCCACGCTTGCCACAGAGGGATGCTTTTCCTATTTTCGCGCACCGACTATGAATTCATCTATCCGGATCAAGCTCTCAATCATGATGTTTCTCCAGTTTTTTATCTGGGGAAGCTGGTTCGCCACTTTGGGAGCGTGCCTCGCCAATAACAATCTCGCTGGCATTATCGGCGGGGCCTATGGCAGCGCACCGATTGCCGCCATCATTGCTCCCCTTTTCCTGGGACTCATCGCGGATCGTTTCCTGAATTCTGAACGTGCAATGGGCCTGCTTCATTTGATCGGTGGAGTTCTGCTCCTTGCAGTACCGAGTCTGATCGCCAAGGGAGAGGGGCAGAACATTGTCTGGTTGTTGACGGGTTACATGCTTTGCTACATGCCGACACTGGGATTGAGCAACACGGTCGCTTTCACGAACATTGATGATCGCAACAAATTTCCGGCACTGCGCGTGTGGGGCACCATCGGCTGGATCGCAGCTGGGTTGACCGTTGGTGGCCTGGCCTGGACGACCAGTCCCAAGATTTTCACCCTGGGCTCTGTTTCCTCAATCGTGTTGGGCGTGATGTGCTTCTTTCTCCCCGCCACACCTCCTCCAGCGCGCGGGAAGCCGGTCAACCTGAAAGCCTTGTTGATGTTTGATGCGTTTAAGATGCTGGCCAAGCCCGCATTCTTTGTCTTCATCCTTTGTTCCACGTTGATCTGCATACCCCTAGCCTATTACTACGCTTTGACCTCCAACTTCCTGCAGCATATCGGATTCGTGGCGGGCGGCTCGACGATGGCCCTGGGACAAATGTCCGAAATCTTTTTCATGTTGCTGGTGCCGTTCTTCTTCCGTCGCCTCGGAGTGAAATGGATGATCGTGGTGGGAATGCTCGCCTGGGTGATTCGCTACGCGCTCTTTGCCTATGGGGCACCAGACCAGGTAGTCTGGATGATTCTCCTCGGAGTGATCCTGCACGGTATCTGCTACGATTTCTTCTTCGTGACCGGTTTTATTTACACCGACAAACAGGCGGCACCTGAAGCACGCGGACAGGCGCAATCGATGCTGGTGTTTTTCACCCAGGGGGTCGGCATGTACTTCGGTTTCCAGATAGCTTTTTCGAAATTCGGACAAACGGTGACGAATGCCGATGCCTTGACCAAGGTGATTCCGGTACCTCAATTCACTTTCTGGCAATCTTTTGGAAAAATGTTCTCGATCGAGAAGTTCACCGCGCCGGGCACCTTGCTCGGGGACACTATGCTACAATGGAAAGCATACTGGCTGGTTCCATGTCTCATGGCTGCCGCTATTATGATACTGTTCGCGGTGGCTTTCTGGGATAAAACGCCTGTTGAAGACAAAAAATAACCGTCTCTACGATTTAAACCGTTTAACTTATGCGTAATATTAAAAACCTCATCGTTGCCGCAGCGCTCTTCGCCAGCGCAATTGTGGCACACGCCGAAAACCTGATTCCGGCTGAATCGAAACAAGGCAGCTTCGCCATCGGATGCCAGGCTTACACCTTCCGCTTTTTTAGCGTCATGGAAGCAATCCAGAAGACAGCCGAAGCGGGTGGCAAGGTCATTGAATTCTACCCCGGCCAAAAATTCAGCAAGGAAGAACCGAACCTGAAGTGGGATCACACCGCCACGGAAGAGATGATCACGAAGGTGAAAGCGAAGCTGGATGAATACAAGATTCGTGCGGTGAACTACGGCGTCGTATTCGGTCCAGACAGCGAACCCAAAGAAGATGAATGGCGCAAGGTGTTCGAATTCGCCAAGAAGCTGAATCTCTACGCCATCACCACGGAATCGGAAAAGACACTCGATATCGCGGAGAAGCTGGTGAAGGAATTCGACATCCGCCTTGGCATCCATGAGCACGCGAAGAATCCCAACAAACCGGAATATAAACTATGGGATCCGAACTACGTCCTCAAGCTGATCGAAAAGCGTGACATGCGCATCGGCGCTTGTGCTGACACCGGTCATTGGGTTCGTTCAGGTCTGAAGCCGGTGGAATGTCTCCAGATCCTGCGCGGTCGAGTGATCAGCAGCCATCTGAAAGACCTCGAGGAATTCGGCAAAGTCAGCTCTCACGACGTACCATTTGGTCGCGGCGTTTCCGATATTCCTGCCATTCTGAATGAACTCAAAGACATGGGCTTCGAAGGAAATATCTCGGTCGAATACGAATATAACTGGGAACAGTCGGTCCCCGAGGTAGCTCAGTGCATCGGTTTTGTCCGTGGTTACGGAACCGCCAAAGGTTGGTAACTCGTAGATTAATCGTAATCAGGGAAGGCGGTTCATTGTGAACCGCCTTTTTCTTTTTCATTACGACCTGGCAAAGGGCCGGATAGCACAGGCAATGGAATACCCCTTGGCTGATTCGAATCAGACGAGTACGTTCGCCCTGTGAGCCAGCCATCTGAATTCCTGGAACCAGAGAACCTAAAGGTGATAGTTGATCGCGTTGTCTATCAGGACAACATCGCGACGCCACCGGATCGGCCGCATTGTTTCGTCTACTTCATCAGCATCCACAATCAAACGGATGTATCAGTGAAGATCGTCGGGCGCAAATGGGTGGTGACAAATAGCCGGGGCGAAATCACCGCAGTCGAGGGCGACGGTGTGGTGGGAGAACATCCGACCATCGAACCAGGTGACTCCTTCAGCTATAATTCATTTCACCTTCTGGACACACAAACCGCGGTGGCTGAAGGAAGTTACCTTGGAGTCGACGCCCAGGGCAGAAAGTTGATCACTCGCATCCCTCCATTCAAGATGTCAGTTCCGCAGGATTAAGACAAAGAACCTCCTGGAACGGTCAAGATCTCGCGCTGTCCCATGGCCAAACCGGCTCCTGCCTTTATGTTGGGAAAATTTTATGGATCGGTGAATGAATTTCCTCACTTGCCCCTCGTCCACCTTTTGCCACACTCGCAACCACTTCACATGCAACAGTTCAGGTCCAAAATGAATAAAGGCTTATTGTCTCTCCTCACGCTCGGTTTGTTAAGCAGCGTCGAACTCATCCACGCTAAGGATCTCACCGGGCAACATGCACCGGCCAATACCCCGGCCCTCTCGCCAGGTGAAGCGCAGAAAAAGTTCTCCCTCCACCAAGGCTTTGAAGCTCGGTTGTTTGCCGCAGAACCCGATGTCGTAAATCCTGTGGCGATGACCTGGGATGATCGTGGCCGACTCTTTGTTGTCGAACTTTACGAATACCCGCTGGGCGCGCCGGAAGGCCAAAAACCGCGCGACCGCATTATCATTCTCGAAGATACCGACAACGACGGCCGCTCAGACAAGAAAACCGTTTTCGCGGATGGATTAAACCTCGCAACGGCAATTCTTTGGGGCAATGGCGGAGTTTACGTGGGACAGGCGCCTCACCTCCTTTTCTTGAAAGACACCAATGGTGACGATGTCGCGGATCATCGCACTACTCTTCTTACTGGTTTCGGTTTGCACGATCGGCACGAATTACTGAACGGTTTTACCTGGGGCCCGGATGGCTGGCTCTACATGACCCACGGGGTGTTCACGCACTCCACCGTGAAGATTCCCGAAGCAACCGATGATGGTGTGGTGATGGATGCTGCGGTGGCACGATTTCATCCCGTCACAAAGAAGTTCCAGATTTTCGCGGACGGGACAAGCAACCCCTGGGGAGTTGATTTTGATAAAGCGGGAAACGCTTTTGTGAGCGCCTGTGTGATTGATCATTTATTCCATATGGCACCCGGAGGGATCTACCAACGTCAGGGTGGAACGCCCGGGAACCCGTATGCGTATGAACTCCTGCCTTCCATCGTCGATCACAAGCATCACATGGCGGCGTATTGCGGGATCAATATTTACCAGGGCGATAACTTTCCGAAGGAATACAGCGGCAACGTTTTCATGGGAAACATTCACCAGAACGCCGTTAATCACGATCGCTTGACCCCGAATGAAGCCAGCTTCAAGGCCACCGCTGAAAAAGATTTTGTGACAACCACGGACGGCTGGTTCAGACCGGTCGTGCAGAACGTTGGTCCTGATGGCACCCTCTGGATTGCGGATTGGTACGACAAGTATCCCTGCTACCAAAATGCCCAGGCCGATCCCGGCGGAGTCGATCGTGAGCGCGGTCGTATTTGGCGAGTAATCTACACAGGCGCAGAAACAGGTAAGAAGATGGGCTCCCGTCCCGACGCCAAAATGGATTTTGGCACTTTGGACACCAAAGCCCTGATCAAAACATTAAAGCATCCCAATATCTGGCAGCGGCGGACTGCTCAACGTCTGTTAACCGAAAAACCGCTGAACGCCGAAGGATTGCGCGCTCTTCATTCTGCTTTAAAAGAATCAGAGAAGACGATGGAACTACACAGCTTCTGGACCCTGCTTGCATTGGACAAACTGGAACCAGGCGATCTGTCTGTCGCCATGCAGTCCAACGATCCCGCCTTACGAACATGGGCAGCGCGAGCCATTGGCGAAAAGCGACTCACCACCGATAAGGCAATGAAAGCTCTGACAATACTTGCTGCGGATCCAGAGCCTGCGGTTCGCCTGGGCGTAGCTACTGCGCTTCGTCAGATCGCCTCCGGCTCACTCACGATCAACACAGATCTAAACATCGAAGCGCCAGTCGGGAAGGTGCTGGCTGTTCTGATCAAAGCGTCCGCAGACGCTAAAGATCCAGTGCTTCCCTTCCTTATCTGGATGGCCAGCGAACCTTCTTTAGCCACCAACCCGGCTCCTGGCCTACAGTGGCTTGCTGAAAATACTGCCGACGCCATGCCACTTGGCGGGACGCTGGCGCGTAAAGCTATGCGCCGAATTTGCGATACCAAAGACGCGGCAAAGATGGACGTGGCCGTGCAGTTTCTGACGGCAATCGCGGATAAAGACGAACTCGCTCTCGCAGCCCTGGACGGTTTGATCGAAGGCCAACGAGCAAAACCTCTCCGACCGAGCGCCGATACGAAGTCAGCTTTTGATAAACTGGCAATGAGCAGCAACCCCCAGGTAAAGGAACGCGCCCAACAGCTCGGCGCCATCTGGGGTGATGAAGGTGCGATTACCAAAACACTGGCAAATATCAACAACCCGAATGCCACGATCGAAGATCGTGCCCAGGCAATTGAAGCCACCCGGCAATTCAAGAACGATGCTTCCCGTGGAGCATTGTTGAAGCTGATCAGTGAAACGAATCCAGAGGCCCTCGTCATTGGCGCCCTCCGCGCCCTCAGCACGGTCGGTGGCGATAATGTTGGCAACGATATCGTCAAGAATTGGAAGGAATTTAGCCCTCGCACCCGCGCTGCTGCTGTGGAAGTGCTGGTGACACGTCTCACCTGGACCGAAGCTCTTCTCAATGGAGTGCAGAGCGGAGTCATACAACCCGGGGACGTCTCTGCCAGTGCACGACGTGGCATCGCCAAATACGATGCTGCGAACATCAAAGCTCGCGCAGAAAAAATGCTTGGAACCTTCCGTGAAGCGGATGCGGACAAAGTGAAATTGATTAAACAGAAACGCAAGGTGGTCCTCGCCGGCACGCCTGATTTCAATCGGGGCCATGAGCTTGCGAAGTCGAGCTGCTTTGTCTGCCACAAACTGAATGGAGAAGGTGCCGAGGTCGGGCCGGATCTCACTGGTGTAGGCCGTTCTACTTTAGATGCATTGCTCGCCAACGTGATCGATCCAAACCAGATCATTGGCAAAGGCTACGAGAACGTTGTGATCGAAACGAAAGATGAGCGGTCGATCAACGGCCGGATGGTTGAAAACACAGATACCCATGTGAAGTTAATCGCCGCGGGGCCGACCGAAAATATTGTGGCCAAGTCCGATATTGCAACGATGCGTGTCAGTGAACTTTCAGTGATGCCGGAAGGATTGGACCAACTCCTAGACGAAGACTTCCGCGATTTGATCTGGTTTATTCTCGCGCCCCCGAAAGAAGGCCCCCTGACGCCGGAAAAGCGCAAAGCGCTGATTGGGAATTGATTTAGCGATCGCCTTACTCCGCGGCGAGAACGTTGGATGGGTTCACAACGTCTTTGGCAACCAGCGGTTCCAGGACAAGCTCGTAACCTTCCCGGGCGGCCTCGACCAGGAGGCTGCTTCCATGCTGCCGTACGATATCGCGGGCGTGAGCAACCATTCGGGAGATCTGTTCATCGGTATGGGCAGGATCGTGATGAAAAAGGAACAACCGTTTCACGTTGGCGGCAATGGCGAGGCGGACAGAATCATCCACGCAACTGTGTCCCCAGCCAACGTGCGCTTGATATTCATGCGCATCATATTGGGCATCAAGGATGAGAGCTTCAGCGTCTTTTACGAACTCAATGAGCTTCTCGTCCTGGGCTCGGGCAAATTCCTGTTCCGCCAGTTTGTCCTTCGAAGCACTAGGAGTCTGAGCGCGTTGCGGTTGGAAAAGCTCGATGTCGGGCAAATAACAAATTGATCCGCCCGCAGTGAAAATACGGTAACCGGAGCAGATCCCCGGATGGTTCACCAATTCCGCATGAACCTTCACAGCGCCGATCTGGAAATCCATCTCCTTCAGTTCCTGCACTGTGATATGGCCCGAGACATCACGGAGACTTATCGGGAAATACGGGCTCTCCATCTGGGCGAACAACGTGCTTTCCAAACCCTGACGTGCGCCCTCATAGCCAAGCACCCTGATGTTGTGCTTTGGATTATACACCGGCAGAAAAAACGGAAATCCCTGGATGTGATCCCAATGGGTGTGAGTGACGAGCAGGGTTATATTCATCGCCCGGGCACTGAACTCTTCGAGCAACGAGAGCCCCAAAGGCCGAATACCAGTCCCCGCATCAAGAATTATGATTTCGCCTTCAGCACGCACTTCAACGCACGCGGTGTTGCCTCCGTAAAAAACCGTGCCCGGACCGGGAGTGGGAATGGAACCACGAACACCCCAAAATTTCAGACGCGGCGGCTGTTTTCTGCGTTCAATGGTCGTTTCAGAAATTTCACCGTCTTTTTTCTTCCCGTTGGTCAATCGCTCCATCAGCGCGAGGATATCTTCGGGGGTAATTGGCTTGACCAGGTATTCATCAGCCCCTGCTTCAAAAGCGTTGATCCGATCAGTGGCATAACCGCTACCGGTCGTGACAATCACCTTGGTATTGGCGAGCGAATCGCGGTGACTGCGCAGGGAACGGCAAACTTGAAATCCGTTGCAGCGGGGCATCAATAGATCACACAGAACGACATCGGGACGGTGTTGCACCGCCATGGCCAAACCGACTTCTCCGTCTTCCGCTTCCAGCACGCGCCATCCGTTGGCTCCAAGCCAGGAACCTAGCGTGGAGCGAAGTGACCGATCGTCATCAATGATCAAGACGGTGTTCATTAACCGATTAAACCGTACATTTTGCAGTTTAGGCAGAAAAGACAAGTCCATATCTAAACTGATAAGGCATCCCATTTTTGGCTACCTCTCATGTTCTATCTAGCAAGTGGCATTCCCGCTCTCAGAAATGATTCCCTGACCGGGATACCGTGCCTGGCCACTAGCCAGGTAGCTGTTCCCGTTTGCAGATGTCTCCGATTTCGACTTCTCGCCCCACCGTGCGTCGGTACCTATCCCGCGGAGGCGGCCTGCTGCACGATGCACATCAATCGAGATTTCTCTGAATTGACTGCTTCGAAAAGAGCACTACCCTCGCGACTCGGGCTACTCACCGTGTAAGCCCCACAAAGCAAATGAAATGCATTCGCCTCGTCAAAGTGGGCCATCCATTGGAGCTCCATGATGTTCCCGTGCCGATCGCGGGCTCCGGGGAGGTGTTGATCCGGGTAAAGGCAGCAGGCATTTGCCATTCCGACGCACATTATTGCGCCGGCGTTTCTCCGGTTGATCCGTTGCCGTTGACCCTGGGACACGAGGTTTCGGGGGTAATCGAGGAGATCGGGCAGAATGTGCAGGATTTCAAGAAGGGTGATCGGGTCTGCGTGCATTACATGGCAACCTGCGGCCATTGTTTGTATTGCCATCAGGGCACCGAGCAGTTCTGCACGACGGGCCAGATGATCGGCAAATATCGCGACGGCGGGTATGCGGAGTTCCTGTGCGTCCCTGCACGAAGCGTGTTCCGACTGCCGGACGAAATTCCTTTTGAGTCGGGGGCCATCATGATGTGTTCCTCGGCAACATCACTCCACGCTTTTCACAAGACGCGTCTGCGCGCAGCGGAGACAGTGGCCATTTTCGGGGTTGGAGGTCTCGGGATGTCGGCCGTGCAGTTAGCGCAGGCTTTTGGTGCGAGCAAGGTTTTCGCCGTCGACATTAATCCCAGCAAACTGGAACTTGCCCGGCAGTTTGGCGCCATTCCAATCGATGCCACTTCTGGAAATCCGGTAGAACAGATCCGAGAGCTAACGAACGGAAAAGGGGTGAATGTAGCGGTGGAACTCATCGGCTTGCCGCTCACGATGAAGCAGGCTGTGCAATCACTTGCCATCATGGGTCGCGCTGGACTGGTGGGGTTAACTAAAAAGAGTTTTGAAGTGTCGCCGTATACCGAGGTATTGAACAAAGAGGCAGAAATAATCGGAGTCTCGGACCATCTCGCCAGCGAGATTCCGTTACTACTCCAATTCGCACGCACTGGAAAATTACGTTTCCCGGCGGGCATGATCAAAACGGTGCCGCTTCAGGCGTCCGCGATAAATGCGACGCTGGACAACCTCGAACGATTTGGTGATACCGTGCGGACCGTGATCGTTCCCGAGTGAGGCGGCTGACAAATAGCTTTGCTGAACCTTTTCGTTTGACGTAACGATTCGCTGTGCGAGTACTGCTAACGCTAATCTTCTCATCATTTTTTTCCATCGCAATGAGCCAATCTTCGAATACCGACATCGATAGCCTTTTTACCAATTTCTCCGGCCCAGCAACTCCCGGCGCCGCCGTCATGGTGATCAAAGATGGAAAACCAATTTTCTCGAAAGGCTACGGAATGGCCGATCTGGATAACAAGGTCCCCTGTTCTCCTGGCAGCAATTTTCGACTGGCATCGGTGACCAAACAGTTTACCTCGATGTCGATTCTCATCCTGGCCGAACGCGGCAAACTTTCGCTGGATGACAAGTTGGTGAAGTTCTTTCCGGAGTTTCCGGCTTACGGAGAAGAAATCACACTTCGCCAAATCCTCACCCACACTTCCGGGCTCCCGGATTACGAGGATCACATACCCGAAGGATTGAAGTTTCCCCTGAGCGACCAGGACGTTCTCCAGGTCCTGCGGCAACAGACCAAGCTCCGCTTTAAACCGGGGGCTGCGTTTAATTATAGCAATTCCGGATATGCCTGCCTCGCCCTGATTGTCGAAGCAGTCTCGGGAAACACCTTTCCGGCGTTCCTCCGTGAAAACATTTTCAAACCGCTGGGCATGAATGATTCGATTGCCTATGTCGCGGGCGTTTCCGCCGTCCCAAACCGTGTGCTGGGTTACGCGAAGGAAAATGGCAAGTGGAGCTTGAGCGACCAGAGCCTGACGAGTGCGGTGCTCGGGGATGGTGGGGTTTACTCCTCTATTACTGACCTTTTCAAATGGGACCAGGCCCTTTATAGCGACCAATTAGTTAGCCGCAAGATGCTGGAGGATGCCTTCACCATGCATTCCAGGAAATCTGACTTTGATAAGAGCGGTTACGGTTACGGTTTCTACACGGGAGAATATCGTGGGACACAAAGCATCTGGCATTACGGCAGCACCTGCGGGTTCCGCACTCACTTCGCGCGGTTTCCGGACAAGAAGCTCAGCATTGTTATTTTGACCAATCGCCGTGAGGCAGACCTCGAACCAATTGCCACGAAGCTGGCAGACCTTTATTGGTGATGCCGTAACCTTTACCAACTGCAAAGCCTCATCCTTCGATATGAAACGTCGCCAATTCCTCGCCACCACATTGTCAGCTGTCGCACTGACTCCTTCTTTACTTCAGGCAGAGGCGAAAAAGAAAACCAAGGCAAAGTATGAATTCTGCGCCTTTGAGAAGCCGCTTCAGTTCCTGAGCTACGACGATCTCGCAGATCTTATCTCCGAACTTGGCTATGATGGCATCGAGGCAACCGTCCGCCCGAATGGACATGTGCTTCCGGAAAAAGTAGAGGAAGATTTGCCACGCCTGCATGAGGCCCTGGCTAAGCGGCAGTTAAAGATTCATGTCGTCACTTCTGGCATCAACAGCACGACGTCTCCGCACGCGGAAAAGGTTCTAAAGACCTCCGCAAAATTGGGGATCAAACAATACCGCATGGACTGGTACCGGTATGACCTGAAGAAGCCGATCCAGGCCCAACTCGACGAATTTAAACCGCAATTGGCGGAACTCGCAGCTTTGAACAAACAGCTCGGAATCCAGGGGCTGTATCAAAATCATTCCGGTTGGCAATTCGTCGGTGCACCGCTTTGGGATCTTTACAGCATCATGAAAGATCTCGATCCGGCGCAGATCGCGCTCGCCTTCGATATCCGCCACGCCACGGTGGAAGGAGGCCTTAGCTGGCCAATCCAATTCAAACTAGTGCGCTCGCACATTGGCGCCATCTTCCTCAAGGATTTCGTCTGGGAAAACAATACGGTCAAGAGCGTGCCTTTTGGAACCGGCATGGTTGATCCAAAATATTTCGCAATGCTGAAGGAGACGGGGTTCTCAGGCACCGTCTCCGTGCATGTCGAATATCTTCCAGCCAAAAGCACCGACAAGAAAGTAATCGCCGATGCTCTTCGGACAGACCTTGTCAGGATCAAGCAACTGTTAGGCTAGGATTGCCTCCTATTTGCCCGACAGGAATGACAGAAGATCTGCCATATCCTGCGGGGCAATATTCGCTTCCAAACCTTCCGGCATCAGAGACAGGCCGGAACTGGTGACGCGCGCAATGTTGGAGCGAAGAATGGTTTCAGCCGCATTCTCCGCACGTTTCAAGGTGATGCTGGTCGCGGTTTCTTCCGCTATCAACCCGGAGAAGGTCGAACCATCCTTCAATTCAATCTCAAAAGAAACGTGATTGGGGGCGACCTCGCGGTTGGGTTCCAGGATGTTCATGAGGATCTTTTCCGCCTCCCATTGCTGAACGGTCTCGAGGTTGGGACCGAGTTCGACTCCTTTTCCTTTGAAACGATGACAAGTCATGCAGTTATTGTCGTAAATCTTTGATCCATTCTCTCTGTTTCCTTTAAGAGACAACGCCACCTGATATTTTGCTGCCACGTCCTTGCGGGAGCCGATCTCCTGACCGAAAGCTTTTGCGGCAAGCTCCTTCAAAGCCGGGTCTGCGTGGGTGAGAAGAGTGGTCTTGCGGGTGGCGGATATTTGCGGAGCCGGAATCACGCCCGCTTGCACACTTTCCAACAACGGCTTCAGCCTTTCTTTGCGAGCGAACAACGCTGTCAAAACCTCTTCACGGACAGCTGGCGTATAACTGTTCCAGGGAGCGATCAAGAGCTTTGCCACTTCGACATTCTTGAATCCACTCAGCGAACGAACTGCATTAGTCTGAGCGTACTGTGCTTCACTCGCGTTTAGCAGCTTTTCCAGTACAGGGCGGGAATTGGTGAAATCATCGAAGCCCAGCAACTGAATAGCATTGCGCCGCTCTTTCTCCTCAAATTGAGAATTCTGTGCGACTGACCTGATGTACGTCAAAATTGAATCCAGTTTCTTAAGACCGATCGCGTCCTTGTCCTCGAAGGCATTGCGGAAATTTTTGCCCGTCTGCCGCAAACCTTCGCCGAGTCCCAGAATCAGCGTCTCGTTCGCTTCGCATTTGCAATAGCCCAGATGATCATAGGTCATCAGCACCATATTCATGTTCTGCGGCTTATTTTGAGCACCAACAATGAACGCCAGCTGACGAATCCAATTAGGCCCTTCTCCCTCGGTGGCAAACTGTTGACCTTGCACCAGCATTGTAAGCACCTGCGCCCCAACATCCGGAGGAGCACTGGAGATGGCGGCGCGTATCCACGCATCTTCCCGGCCCGCAAAAGCGATCCTTGTCAAAACAGGCGGGGCCTTCGCACCCGTTTCGCTGATACTCAATGCGACCTGGAATCGAACCCGCGCATCTTTATCAGCAGCCAGTTTCGCGACCGCATCGAACAAAGGGACGGAATTGGTCAGAGAACCCTCCGACAATTTAACCGCTTGTTCCCGAACACGGGGCGATTCATCGGCTAATCCGCGAAGAAGTTCTGTTTCTTCAAGCGCACCCAAACCGCGCAATGTCCAAAGCGCATGCAGACGACCAAGATGGTTCTGGCTCGATTGCACGAGTTTTTTGAGCGGCTCGATCGCCGTCTTATCCTGACGTTCGAAAATCAAGCGCTGTGCGGTTTCCCTCCACCATGCATTCGGATTCTCAAGGTGAGCGACGAGCTGTGCAATGGAGGCTTTACCCAGGTTGGGTTTGATCGACTTCGGTTTGAAATTCGCAGGAGCGAGTCGATAGATACGCCCCATGTCCCGACCACTCTCCAAATCAATCTTCGCACGAATATCGTCCGGGATAGACCAGGGATGCTCAATGACTTCGCGATACATATCCAGGACATGCAAGGTTCCGTCCGGGGAATTCACGAAGTTCACCGGGCGAAACCAAGTGTCCGTGGAAGCCACAAATTCAGCTTTGCCATCCGCAGGCGTAGCCGTGAACACGACTCCGTTTGTGGTCAATTTCTGCCGGTGGATAACGTTGTTCGCGACTTCACCAAGAAACGCGTCCCCCTGGTATTTTGCGTCGTACGCCGCACCGCGATAAATGGTAATGCCACTCGCTGAAGTGAACACACCGCCACCGCTTAGTTCGCTGCGCGGAGTTTTCTTTTGAGCCGGGTCCACCGACCAACGTTGCGCACGCTCCTCACGCCATGGTTCTACCGGACTGATGCGATGGATCGGCAGATTATCGCCGGGGACGCGGGAGTCGAAAATCGCGCTTGGCACAAGGAGAAATGGATTGCGGGCGAAGTATTTATTTTCGAGAACGATTTGCTGAGCCGGGTTTCGAATGTTGCAGATGAAACGGTTGTTATAGTTATCGAACGTATTGCCGAATCGTGCGCCTCCGGCGATCAACTCAAACTCTTCAGTAACTGGATCGATGCGATAATCATTGCGGGAAATGTTGATCGGCTTTGCCTGCATGTTTTCACCCGGCACCACCTGCCCCCCGTTTCCAGAACCTGCGACATAGAGTTTGTTGTCCAAACCCCAGATCGGATTGTTCATGACCGCCTGGACGTTGTATTTGCGAAACCCGGTGAAGACTTTCTTCTTCACGTCCGCTTTGTGGTCGCCGTTATCATCTTTGAAGTACCAAATGTCCGGCGTAGCAGTGACATATACGCCACCTTTCCAGCAAGCGATGCCCGTGGGCCATGAGAGATTATCGGCGAAGATGTAGCTCTTATCGAACTTACCGTCGCCATCCACATCTTCCAGCACGCGCACTTTTCCAATTGGCTTATCCGTGGTGTTGTCCTTCCACGGTTCATGCGTGTTCTTATCTGTGTAGGGATAGTCGTTCATCTCGACCACGTAGAGCAGGCCATTCTCATCGTAGACCGCGGCAACGGGGTCAGTGACAAGAGGTTCCGCGGCGAGCAACTGCATTTGAAAACCATCCTGGCAGACAAAGGTTTTTTCCGCCTTGGATGGCGGCACCGCTACTAATCGGGGCAACGCATTTTTATTGGTCTGCGCTCCAGTCAGCGCAACTGAACCCAACAATAAAGCAGCAGCCAAATGCGACGAACGTTTCATAATTTGATAATATTGAAAAAAGATCCTGAGTTAAGCAAAACGGGAAAGCAATCGAGCCCCTGTCTCTTCCAGAATTTCCGCACTGCCTCTGTCGACACGGCTCCAAACGCCCAGCTCACATTCGTAGCCCCCATCTTCGTAAGCGCCACGTGTCGGCAGGTAACCAACCCATCCGTTTGCGTAGCCAACCACAAAGCTTGCCCCCTGACGTTTTAAAGAAAGTCCAGTTTCGACAAAGGCTTCCCCCGGGAAAGAAACCCAGCGCACCGGTCCAACCTGCATCGCCTGGACTTCGGCCAGAATAGGACCTTCTGCAAACTTCTGTTTCAGACGCACGAAATGAGACCCATCTGTGGCATGCTGCGCTAAATCGATTCGTCGTGGTAAGAGAACCTTAGATTCGCTTTGAACTCTCAATTGCGGGCAATCGACTGGAGTCGCCCGTTTTAGCCTGGCAATCTCGGTCTGAGCGGCTTCTCCCACGCGCCTTCCTACGTCTTCAACATCTTCGTGGTTGGTGCTGACCTTGAAAGTATTGATGTCCCCGGCTGCTCCATTCGTAAACAGGCACACAGCCCCCGGGAGGTGCTCCTCTACCATCGTCGAAGTTGCGCCCGGAAAATCTGCTGAAATTTCCGGAAGCAACATGGAGATGACTGGATGACCGGTAAAATTCAAAAGTACGGAATGCGGGTTGCCGGCGAGCGTTTCGAGGTAAACGACCGAAAGATCTTCATCATCAAAGAATGGTTTTCCGATTGTTTCCGCGGGCGGCACAGGGCCATGGCGATTCATCTTCCCATTTTTCAGCACAATCCTCCGATTCCTCGTGAGTCCTGTCACTTCACGAGCTCCAAAACGCATGGTCACCGGTTCACGTTTCTGCCACGCCTCCACCACCGTGTCTACCAAGGCGGTCAGATGATTCTCCAACCATTCCTGCACACCGGCCACTTCACGAAACGGACTTAGTCCAATGGTCTCCGGAGTGGAATGCGCGTGAGTGGCGGCAAGCATGATTGCCTCGGGCGCAATCGCCGTTTTCGCTGCGACGCGCTGCCGCAATTCATTGGTGAAATTGCGTCCGGGGCCTAGCACGGCGTTATCGTATCCAATGGAATCGACCGCAAGGATGGCAAGAGCTTGCGCGCCATCGTCAAAAACCAGTGCGCGCGCGAACAGATCCTCTTTGAAACCCTGGAAAGCTTTGCAGGTCCCCAACATAGAAGAGGTGAGATAGGGGACTTCAAGAGGTGGCGTCACCTTGCGACGCGCCGCACCCGCGCGGAGAACATTGTCTTTCCTTCCCAGGATGGAACAACCAGCCAACCCCAAAGCTCCCACCCCGGCAGCCGACCAAAGGAACCCTCTTCTGGAAATCGGCACGTTCATTTTCCAGTCAATAGGCGTCTGGCATTCTCGACTGAGATGGCCGACTTCTGCTCTGCAGAGAGCGGTGATTCTTTCATCTTCAGCAGCGCCGATTCGAAGTTGAAGAAAGGTGAGTAAGAACCAAATAGCAGCTTCTCCCTGCTGACAGAACTCAATAGGGTCGAGATCCCCCCTGCCCCTTCGAGGTTCGCCATTTCCACGGCAACATTCCCGGCGGCCAGAATGCTCAGCAAAGGTCCCCCTCGTAACGCCTGCAAACTGTTCAATAACTGCAAACGCAGGCCGGGAGTTTCTTTAATGAGCTTGGCCAAGGGAGCAGTATCCACCGGTTCGACCGAAATGAGCGGATGTTGCACCCGCCGATCCTCCATCACTACAGCTAACTGGACGAGCAGGTTTCGTTCAGCGGCCATCCGCAGTAACTTTGCAAACGCAGGATCGCTCAACGTGTAACCGTGGTAGTTGGGATGCAACCGAACACCAGGCATCTTGAACTCTTCGTGGCAACGGCGGAGATCTTCTTCCCAGTCTGGCAACATGGGATTAATTGATCCGAACGGAAGCAACAACTTCTTCCCGTACTCCGCGCATTCCGTAGCGAGTCGGGCGTTCCCCCCCGCAATGTCCTTGTGCAGCAATCCATCAAAGCTTCCGACCCATGCCTGAACCACATTGTGTTGGCGCAACTTCCCGACCAGCGCTTTCGGTTCATCCAAAGGCAACCGGCGAAATGGCCAGCGAGAAAGATAAACGTTGGTATCGATCAACATCAAATCTTCCTCCCTTTAGCGAGCAAGATTGGCGTCAGCATCCGTTTTAGATTCTCGCCGAGGATCAGCTTTCTTTCCCGTTCCGACATTTTTGCGCCCATCACCTTCCCCAGTTGAGACGCGAAACTGCGTCCACCCGCGTCGCTCCCGTAGATGATCCGTTCTGCACCCAATTCACGCAACGCCATTTCCGTGACTCCTGCGGTAGGATCAAATCCCGCGAGATCCACACTCACGTTCTTGTGTGCTCGAATCGCACGAATGCCCCTTTCCCAGTCGCCTCCGGTATGACCACAAATAAGAGGAATGTGAGGATGACGGGTCGCCAACTCTGCGACATCGAGCGGAATAGATTCTCCCGGCAATAGTCCGACCACTTTCCACCAGGTGTGCTGAAAGATGACCGCTTTCAATTCGTGCGCCCGCCGAATTATCGGGTCCACGCTGGCGGCCGAAGCTTTTTCCGCCACCCACAACTTGATCCCTACCATCGGGCCTTCTTTGATACAGCGCTCAATCTCACCCAGGCTTTCTTCGACGAATTTTGGATTTACGTAAGCGAACCCAAACGCGCGATGATGCCAGTGAGACAACGCCTGGAGCACCTCATCATTCTGTTTTCGCAGGTCGTCCGGCTTGGGATCGTAAGACCAGTTCATCCCCATGTAGACACAGATTCGTTCGATGCCCAGGCGATCGGCAAATTCGATCAGTTGCGCCATCCGTTCGTCCGGTGTCCGGCCCGGGACACCCGATAAGTGACAATGCAGATCCCAAATCATTTCAATAAAGGTGTGGTGGTGGACATCTGAGCAAATCGGACTGGATCCCGCCAGCTTTCCTTCAATTACTGCAGGTGCCATTATCGGCTTCAACAATCTTGCGGCTGAAGAAATGGCATTCGGCACCTGTTTAAACACCGACTTACACACAAGGGCGGGTCGGACGGTCTTGCAGGACCCCCATTGTGATCACAAGGGCCGGTCGGACGGTCTTGCAGCACCCCCATTGTGATCACAAGGGCGGGTCGGACGGTCCTGCAGGACCCCCATTGTGATCACAAGGGCGGGTCGGACGGTCTTGCAGGACCCCCATTGTGATCACAAGGGCGGGTCGGACGGTCTTGCAGGACCCCCATTGTGATCACAAGGGTGGGTCGGACGGTCCTGCAGGACCCCCATTGTGATCGCAAGGGCGGGTCGGACGGTCCTGCAGACCCACCCTTGTGATGACGAGGAGTTCGTTGCAAGTGCCCATTTCTAAAGGGGTTTAGAGCGATTTGGCAGGTTTCAGCTTCCATTCAGGACTGACCCGAGACGGTGTGGGGATGGAAAGCAGGGAAAGCAGGACGCAGTTCCGCATTCTTTCGGAAGCGTTTTGATGGTGTCGATTAATTGGGACTTTTTGACTCACCTTGGGTGAGTCCCAGGCGGAAACTTTACGAACCAATGCTTGCTGCGCTCGGTAAGGGCCAACATTTGACCATTCATGACTTTTCTGGGGACGGGCCGTCCCCAGCTCTTGTGGGACCCATCAACAATGTTTTCTCGTGAGGGAACCATGAATAATTTCAAAAAAGCGTTAGATTAAAGAAGATGACAAGAGTTCGACGTTCAAAGCGGGAAGACCCGTCTAAACATCTTTCACCAGCAGACGATCAGCCTTCCGTCCAACCGCCCCTTTCCCTCCATGCCGTGGAATTGATTTTACGAAACTGTTTTTGCTGCGAGGAATGGGATGTTCTTTGCAAAGATCGCTATTTTCAACACCTGCAACATGCCGTGAAAAGTTTGGAAGATGTAGAAATGATAATATTGATTGGACACAGCCGCTGCCGATGATTCGCCGGCGATCGGCATCCCGGAGGGATGTAAGCGTGTAGCCGGTGGTTGAGCGAAGCGACACCACCGGGAACGAACACACATAGATCCCCCGCACCCCGGGAGGGGTGCCACCTCAAATCGAATAACGTTCGTGGTGGCACCCCTGCCGGGGTGCTTTCTTTTTTTCTTCGGTTTCCGGTGGTGTCGCGCTGCTCAACCACCGGCTACAAGCTTTGATGCCTTCGGCATCCAGCAAACAAAATTTTCACCTCGCTCGCCCGGTCCCCATCCCGGAGGGATGTAAGCCTGTAGCCGGTGGTTGAGCGAAGCGACACCACCGGGAAGCGAACATACAAAATCCCCCGCACCTGGAGGGGTGCCACCTCAAATCGAATAACGTTCGCGGTGGCACCCCTGCCGGGGTGCTTTCTTTTTTTCTTCGGTTTCCGGTGGTGTCGCGCTGCTCAACCACCGGCTACAAGCTTTGATGCCTTCGGCATCCAGACAGGCAAACTCAAATTCCACCTCGCTTGGACAATCCCGCATTCAACGGGTGCAAACTTCGTCATGATTAATACTTCGCCCTGCAACATCGGCTCATTTCCTCATCCCGCAGGGATGTAAGCTTGTAGCCGGTGGTTGAGCGAAGCGACACCACCGGACAACGAAACACGAAACCTCCGCACCCCGGAGGGGTGCCAGCTCAATCCAAGTAACGTTCGTCGTATTTCACCCCGGATTTTTCCAGAAACTCTATCAATTCTTCGCGAAAGGTTTTGTGCCGATGATGTTCCTCTTGCGTGGCAATGTAGCGTTGAACAGACTCGCGCGCGGACGCGCTCACCGTGAAAGCGGCATATCCTTCCTGCCATCGAAAGTCTTTCTTGCCGATCTCGTCCGTCACCCAAATGGAAGATGATTTCTTCAATTCGCGGAGAAAATCGGAAAGACAATGAGTCGGTTTCAATCCCACCAAAAGATGAACATGGTCGGCAACACCGCCCACTCCTTGAGGTGTTCCACCCAACCCATTCACCACGCCACCCAAATAGGTATGAAGCCTTGCTCGCCATAATGTATCGATTGAGGCCTCGCGATTGTGGGTCGCAAAAATTAGATGATACAAGAGGTTCGTGTGCGTTGATGGCATGGTCTGATTTCCCTTGCACCCCGTCCGGGGTGCTTTCGTTTTTTTTACGCCGTTTCCGGTGGTGTCGCTTTGCTCAACCACCCGCTACAAGCTTTGATGCCTTCAGCATCGAGATTGAGACAGGTTGGGTCCGCCCCCTTCATCCCGGAGGGATGTAAGCGTGTAGCCGGTGGTTGAGCAAAGCGACACCACCGGAAACGAACATACACAGATCCCAGCACCCCGGAGGGGTGCCACTGTGGCTTCACGATGTTGGGTCGCAAAAATTAGATGATACAAGAGGTTCGTGTGCGTTGATGGCATAATCTGAGTTCTCTTGCACCCCGTCCGGGGTGCTTTCGTTTTTTTTACGCCGGTTCCGGTGGTGTCGCTTTGCTCAACCACCGGCTACACGCTTTGATGCCTTCGGCATCGCCTAACTTCCGGCACCCACTGCGGCAATCTTGTTCAAACGGACGACCGGCTCACGGGTGGCGCGTGATTCGATGAGGTCGATTTCGAACTCGGCAATCCAATCGTTGTGCTCTTCCGGATCGATCAGGACTTGTTGCACTTTCCAGGTCTTCTTGTCTTCGGCAGGAACGACGTAGGTGTGACGCACGTTGCGGGCGTTGGGATCGAGGCAGAGATACTTGTGATCGACGTAGTAGGCTTTCATCGCGTCGGTCAACCGTTTGACGGTCCATGGCTCAATCGGATCAGCTCCTTCGACGGCCGGACGCGCTTCGTTCAGGTTGGCCAACGCGGTTTCGTAATCTTCGTTCACCAATCCACGGAGGAAGATGAAGATGCGATTTCGGATGGCAGAGGTGAATGCTTTTGCGTCGCGGGTGATGTCGTTCGCGGCTTCTTCCGCTCCGGGAGGACGCACCTCGGCTTTTTGCTCGGTCGGCTTGTAATTCGGATCGCGCATCTTTTCCCATTCGTCGATCAAACTGGAATCGACCTGGTGAAGCATCGTGCCAAGGTAGAGTTCCATTTCGCGGACGGTATCGTTCTTCGCCGTATCGGGAACGGTCTGGGTCAGCACCTTGTGGACGCGTGAGAGGTGGCGCAGCAGAAGACCTTCGGCGCGGTGCAGATCGTAGTCTTTGATGTAATCGGCGAAGGAGCGGAAGTGCTCGAACATTTCGCGCGCAATCGACTTTGGACGGATGTTTTCCTGGCCCACCCAGGGCTGACGCTCGGCAAAGGCGTTGAAGGTGGAATAGACGAATTCACGCTTCGGCTTGGGGTACTCGCACTTCTCCAATTCATCCATGCGCTCCTGGTATTCCATCCCTTGCATCTTCATCTCGGCCATCTTGTGGTCTTTGACGCGATCGAGTTGTTTGCGCAGGATGATCTCAGGATTCTCCAGGATCGATTCAACAAGAGTGATGAGATCAAGCGCGTAATCAGGTGCCTCCGGATCGAGCAGCGGAACGGTTTCCACGAGGTATAAAGACAAAACCTGGTCCATGGAGAAATCGTCCTGCAATCCAACATTCACCCGGAGATAGGCCCCGTCGTCGGTTTGAGGAATGAACTCAATGATTTTTCGTTCCACGAGGGCGCGGAATAATTGCCAGGCGCGCTTGATGTGCGCCTTCTTCATCTTGGGCGTCTCGTGGGAACGGGCGATCAGGTCGCGCATCGCCTTACAGCCATCCCCGGGCCGGCTCATTACATTCAACAGCATTCCATGCGTCACTTGAAACTTGGAAGCGAGGCGTTCTGGCTGCGCGCTAATCAATCGGACGAATGTTTGCTTATCCCAATTAACAAAGTTCTTCTCGGGCGGCTGCCGCTTAACGATCTTTTTGCCGTCGCGTTTGGATTTCTCTTCCAGCTTCAGATTCTCAACGACGTGCTCGGGTGCTTGCGCGACCACCCAGCCTTTATCATCGAATCCTTTGCGTCCCGCGCGACCACCGATCTGATGGAAATCGCGTGCAGTCAGGATCCCGGTCTTTTGACCGTCGAACTTACACAAGCGGGTAAACAACACGGTACGGATGGGAACATTGATACCGACGCCGAGGGTATCGGTGCCGCAGATCACTTTGAGCAAACCTTTCTGGGCGAGTTGCTCAACGAGGACGCGATACTTCGGAAGCAGCCCGGCATGATGCACGCCGATGCCGTGTCGCAACCACTTCTTGATATCGGGTCCGTAGGGACTGTTGAATTTGAAACCTTCGATGGCCAGCGCGATGGCAGCTTTTTCCTCGCGGGTGCAGACATTGATGCTCGTGAAATCCTGCGCACTTTGGGCGGCGTCCAACTGCGTGAAGTGAACGACGTAGACCGGGCTCTTCCCTTCGGCGGCCAGGCTTTCCAGAGTTTGCGCGAGACCGAGTTCAGAATAGCGATGCTCCAGGGGCACAGGGCGATCAGTGGAGGAGACAGTGGCGGTGGGACGTTTGTTTAATTTCGTTAACTCTTCTTCAAAGAACGCGGTGTCGCCAAGGGTGGCGGACATGAGCAGGAATCTCGTCTGAGGCATCGTTAACAACGGGACCTGCCAGGCCCCGCCACGTTCGCGATCAGAGTAGTAATGGAATTCATCCATCACCACATCTTGAACATTGGCTTTGTCGCCTTCGCGTAAAGCGATGTTGGCCAACACTTCCGCGGTGCAGCAGAGAAGGGGAGCATCACGGTTCACACTGGCATCGCCGGTGCTCAGGCCGACGTTATCCGCCCCGAACTCACGGCAGAGCGCCATGAACTTCTCATTCACGAGCGCTTTGATTGGGCAGGTGTAGACGGAGCGTTTGCCCTGGGCGAGGGCTTTGAAATGGAGCGCGGAGGCAACGAGAGATTTCCCGGAGCCGGTTGGTGTGTTGAGGATGACGTTCTTTTCTTCGAACAACTCAAGGATGGCGGTCTCCTGGGCGGGATAAAGGGTTAGATTCCGGCTCTGGATGTATTCCAGAAAGCGATCGAGGAGCAGATCATTCTTCGGGACTACATCTTTCGGGATCAGGTCGTAAAGCGTCATATATGCGGCGGGTGGAACGTAAAGGCAAACCCGCGGATGGTGAAGCACGAAGGAGGAGGTAACCGGAATGGTGCAATTGGGGAGGAACTAACCACGGATAGAAAGGACGGCACCTATTGCATCGGTGGGAGGTATCCGAGTAAAAACAATCATGCATTTGAATATCCTCCGCATGTTCCTCGGTTGCGCTGCGTTTGCCTGGGGAGTGTCGGTCGTTGCAATCTTTTTGAGCTGGGGAACAGTCGAGCAAGCGCTGCGGGGGATGGGTGCGAAAACACTGACCTACGATCGGATGCTCGATTATTGGCTGAGAATGACAGCCACCGCGTTCGGATTTATAGGATGTTTGTTTTTGGTCCTGATGATCTGGCCGAGGAAGTTTCATGCAGCGATTCCATGGTTTGGCGGATTTATGCTGGTGCAGGGGGTGGTTTTGCTTGTGCACGGTTTGCGATTGGATCTCCCACCATTTCCTTTTTACGGGGACACCGCCGCTTGCCTCGTGTCCGGTGCCGCCATTCTTTATCTCGCACGATATGCGAGGCCCAACCACCCTGCCGGGATCGTAGCCAGGTAATTTGAAATCAGCTGCGTTGGTTATCATTCCCCTTCCATCACTGACCCGCTTTCCTTTACAGGGGCTGGTCCCGACCGTATGTTCCGAGCTTCGATGAGTGAGACCAAGACGCGCGTTTTAGTCGGTATGAGCGGTGGAGTAGATTCCTCCGCCACGGCTGCATTGTTGATTGAGCAAGGTTTCGACGTGGTCGGCGTCACACTAAAACTCTGGCCGCAGGACTGCGTTAACCGTGCGGAAGACAAGTGCTGCGGGCCCCAGGCCGTGATGGATGCGCGCAGCGTTTGTCACAAGCTGGGAGTGCCCTACTACCTGATCGACGAAGCGGAAGAATTTCAAAAGCAGGTCATCAGCTATTTCGCAGAAGAATACCGCGCCGGACGCACGCCCAATCCTTGCGTGATGTGCAATCAGAAGTTGAAATTCGGCAGCCTCATCAGTCGAGCAAAGAAACTGGGTGCAGAGAAAATTGCCACCGGCCATTTCGCACGTGTGGAAACAACCCCCGAAGGTCGGGTCCTGCTCAAGAAAGGTCTCGATTCCCGTAAGGACCAAAGCTACTTCCTGTTTTCGTTGCGACAGGATCAGCTCGCCTTCTCCATGTTCCCGCTGGGTGAGAAAACGAAAGCCGACACCCGGGAAGTCGCTCGCGAATGCAACCTGAAGACGGCTGATAAAGAAGAAAGCATGGAGATCTGCTTCGTGCCGGATAAAGACTACGGCAAGTTCCTGCAAGATGCAAAACTCGTGCAGAAACACAAAGGAGAGATCGTGGATACTTATGGGAAAGTTCTCGGTCATCACGACGGAATTGAATTTTATACGATCGGCCAGCGCAAAGGTTTAGGCATCACGACGGCGAAGCCTGTGTATGTGGTGGAACTCGACCCGGCGCGGAACCGCGTGGTGGTCGGAGATGAAACCGCCCTGGATCGCGACGAACTGATTGTGGAACGATGCAATTGGATTCCGTACGATGTTCCTCCTGAAACGATCCGCGCTTCTGCCAAGATTCGTTATAATCATCCGGGGACACCGGCGACGATCACTCCCCTGCCCGACGGCAAAGCAAAGGTGAAACTGGATATCCCGCAACGCGCGATTACGCCCGGACAGGCTTGCGTATTCTACGATGAAGACCTCGTCGTCGGTGGTGGTTGGATTGCGCGGAGTTAAGGGCGAAAAGTTTGTAGCCCACTGCTTTGTTTCTGTTAAAACGGTTGCATGACACCTTGTAACGTTCGATGGCTGCGCCCTTTCCTGGTGCTGGCGTTGTTTGGATCGCTTTCTTCCCTGGCCGTAGAAAAACTGGACCACACCGATATTACGCGGCCGGAGTTCTTCCCTATCTTCCCCTGGAATACTTACGTTCCGAAGGTCCCGTACGTTAAAGGGGACAAACCGCTGGACGGAGTGGGGGAATGCAATTTCAACATGGCCCCCTTCGTGGGGATTAAGGAGCTGGCTCTCTGTCGAAAGCTCGGCCTGGGCGCTATCGTTGTTTCCGATACTAACTTTGTTTCGTTCAAGACGTATCGTGGTCGGGACGTTTCCGATGCAGAGATCAATGAGCAGGTGAAAAGAATGGTGAAGGCGACGGGATCCAACCCAGCGGTGAAGGGTTATTTCGTGATTGATGAACCTGGAGTGAAAGACTTCCCGGTTCTGGCCAAAGCGGTCGCGGCATTCAAAAAACATGCACCGGGAAAGTTAGCCTACATTAATTTGTTTCCCGACTACGCCACCATCGGCGCAACAAACAAATCACAACTCGGCACTTCGAACTACACGGAATATCTCGAACGATTTGTAAAGGAAGTGAAGCCGCAGATGCTCAGTTACGACAATTACATGGTGCAGATGTCGCAGGACCTTAAAGACCCCACCAAGTTCGCGAGCTATTATCGCAACCTTCTCGAAGTCCGACGCGTGGCGCAAAAATACAATCTCCCTTACCTGCAAATTGTCTCGGCCAACCAAATCCGCTCGCACACGACGATTCCGTCGCCTGCGAATCTCGCTTTTCAGGCCTACACCACCCTCGCTGCCGGGTATCGCGGCGTGGGATGGTTTACCTATTACGAAGGGACTTTTTACAATTACGCCCCCATCAATAAACAGGGTCGTAAATCACAGACGTGGCATTTCCTGAAAGAGATCAATCGTCAGGTCGCCACCCTCGCGCCAGTCATGAGTCGACTCCGTTCCACGGGCGTTTATTTCAGTGAATCGATTTCGAATGTTGAACTGCCGAACTTGCCAGGGAAAATTGTAAAATCCTTCGAAAGCGATGCTCCGATCATGATCGGCGAGTTTGAAGATCCAAAAGGAGAACGCTACGTGATGCTCGTGAATCTGAGTCTGGAACGTTCTACCAAGGTAACGCTTCCAACGGATCTCTTCTCAAAGGTCCAGGTTGTTTCTTCTGCTGATGCCTCCCTGTCGCCGATCGAACAGAAGGCAGGATTGTGGTTGGTGGCGGGGCAAGGGGTGCTGTTGAAGGTGAGCCGATAAACGGGAAAGCCGGACCACTCGAAAGTGTCCGGCTTGTGTAGATTTAGTCAGCCCGCGCTGTCACCAGCAGCTACAAGTTAAATATGCAGCGCCTGCCCGTGCACCGCGAGCGCTGCTTCTTTCAAAGCTTCAGAAAGGGTCGGATGCGCATGCGAGCAGCGGAAGAGATCTTCCGCACTCGCTGAGAACGCAATCGCCACAGCAGCTTCCGCAATCAAATCACCGGCACGTGGACCGATAATGTGAACGCCGAGAATGCGGTCCGTCTTTTCGTCTGCGAGAATCTTAACCCGTCCATCGGTATCGCCGAGAGCGCGAGCGCGACCGTTAGCGATAAATGGGAACACGCCCTTGCGGTAGGGAATCCAATTCTCTTTCAATTGCTCTTCCGTTTTACCAACCGAAGCAATTTCTGGATGTGTATAGCAGACGCCCGGGATCGCATCGTAGTTGACGTGCCCGTAGCCGTTCACGATGAACTCTACACAAGCGACACCTTCTTCCTCTGCTTTGTGCGCGAGCATCGGTCCACGAATCACATCACCGATGGCGTAGATGCCAGCCTGGGATGTTTCGAAATGATCATTCACTTCGATCGCACCACGTTTGTCGCGTTTGATGTTCAAAGCGTCGAGCCCGAGGCCTTCCGTGTTCGGCATGCGGCCCACCGCAACCAGAACGCGATCACATTCGATCGGTTCGATTCCGTCGAGTTCTACAGTGCATTTGTCGCCAGACGCTTTCGCCGAAAGCACACGATGCTTGAGTTTGAACTCCAGTCCTTGTTTCTGAAAAATCTTCTGGGCCTCGTCCGCGATCTCACGATCCATGCCCGGCAGAATACGGTCGAGGAACTCAACAACCGTGACCTTCGATCCAAGACGCTGCCACACGGAGCCAAGCTCCAACCCGATATAGCCCGCGCCAATCACCACGAGATGTTTGGGCACTGAGTCGAATGCGATCGCTTCCGTGCTGGTTCCGATGCGGTTCCCATCAAGCTCGATACCAGGAAGAACCGTCGGCTTGCTTCCGGTCGCGATCACAATGTGCTTCGCAGAAATTTCTACCGTGCCTTCTTTGGTCTCAGCCACAACGAGACCGGGCGCCTTGATTGTGCCTGTGCCGAGATAACGCGTGATCTTGTTTTTCTTGAAAAGCCCGTCGATCCCCTTCGTCAAGGTAGTGACGATCGAATCCTTGCGCTTCAGCATCGTACCCAGATCCAATTGCACATCACTCACATTAACCCCATGCGTGCTCAAGTGAGACTTCGCTTCTACATAGCGTTCACTCGATTCGAGAAGCGCTTTGCTTGGAATACAACCCACGCGCAGACAGGTCCCGCCCAGGGCAGAATCTTTTTCAATGCAGGCGACGTTCAGTCCGAGTTGTGCTGCGCGGATCGCAGCGACATAACCCCCAGGACCGCCACCGATGACAACCATGTCGTGTTTTTGGAGCTCCATTATTTTGAGTATTCTTTGAGAAATCCGACGAACTCACCCTCTCCTTAAAATCAAACTTCGAGCAACAATCGAGCAGGTGCTTCGACACCTTCCTTGATGCGCTTCAGGAAGGTAACCGCTTCCTTGCCGTCTACAATGCGGTGATCATAGGTAAGGGCGACGTACATCATCGGGCGAATTACAACTTGCCCATTGAGTGCAATCGGACGTTCCTGAATCGAATGCATCCCCAGCACGCCACTCTGCGGCGGGTTGATGATCGGCGTGGAAAGAAGCGAACCGTAAACACCACCGTTGCTGATGGTAAACGTCCCACCCGTGAGTTCTTCCAGCTTCAACTTGTTGTCTTTCGCCCGCACGGCGAACTCAGCGATGGTTTGTTCGATCTGCGCAAAGCTCAGGCGTTCGGCATTGCGCAGCACTGGAACCACGAGACCTTTGCCGCCACCGATGGCCACGCCGATGTCGTAGTAGTTCTTGTAAATGATCTCTTCGCCGCGGATCTCGGCATTGATCTCAGGAATCTGTTTCAACGCATCGATCGTCGCCTTCACAAAGAACGACATGAAGCCCAGCTTCAGGCCGTAACGTTTTACGAAAGTGTCGCCATATTCCTTGCGCATCGTCATGACGTTGGTCATGTCGATTTCGTTGAAGGTAGTGAGAAGCGCGGCGTTGTGCTGGGCCTGAACCAAACGTTCAGCCACCGTGCGACGCAGCTTGGTCATGCGGACGGCTTCTTCCTGGCGGAATCCAGCAGCGGGCTTCGCAGTCTCTACCTTGGCGGCAGTGGCTTCGGGAGCAGCTTGCTTGGCCGCAGGGGTTGCGGATTCACCAGCACGCATGGCGTCCTCTTTCAAAATTCTTCCACCCGGACCAGTCGCGGTGACCTGTTCGGCCTGCAACCCTTTTTCAGCCATGACGCGCTGAGCGGCTGGCATCACCTTCGGCTCTTCGGCCTTTGTGGTCGCGGCCTTTTCTGCCTTCGGTTCTGCGGCTGCTTTAGCCACGGGCGCACTCTTCCCCTTGGCAGCGCCGGCTGCCGGAGCGTCACCCTCTTCGATCTGCGCGATCACTTCGCCGACCTTTGCGGTTTCGCCTTTTTTCTTCTTTAAGTTCTTAAGAATGCCTGCGGCGGGAGCGGGAATCTCCACAGTCGCTTTTTCAGTTTCAATGACTGCGACGTTTTCGTCTTTTTGAACAAAATCGCCTTCCTTTTTCAGCCATTCTCCAATTTCAACTTCACTGATGGATTCGCCGACTGCGGGGACCTTCAACTCGATTGACATATTCGCCATTTTCTTTCGTTGCGCCGCGTGTGCGGACTTTTATTTCTTCACCAAAAGCTTCGGAAATCAGTTGTTCCTGTTCCTGTTTGTGACTGCTGGCTGAGCCAGTCGCCGGGGTCGATGATGCAGGGCGGCCCGCGTAAACAAACGGCCGCTCGAACATCGTTTCACCAAATCGTGAACGCAGGTAGCGCCATGCTCCCATGTTTTCCGGTTCTTCCTGAACCCAGATGATCGGCGCGTCAGCGTCGTACTGGGAAAGGAGATCTTTCAAGATCTTTTCCGGAAACGGATAGAGTTGTTCGACCCGCAGCAATGCCACGTTGTCACGACCCGATTCCTGCCGACGTTGCTCCAATTCGTAAAACAACTTGCCGCTGCACAAAAGAATACGATCCGTCGGAGCGACAGACGTGACGGTGTCAGGAATGACACGTTGGAAAGTTCCATTCGCCAGTTCATCCAGCGAAGCAACCACCTTTGGATGACGCAGCAAACTCTTCGGTGACATCACGATCAACGGCTTGCGCCATTTCCGCAGAACCTGTCGACGCAACAAATGGAAATATTGCGCGGGAGTTGTCGGATAGACCACCTGGATGTTGTCTTCCGCTGCCAGTGCGAGGAAACGTTCCAAACGTCCACTGGAATGTTCTGGCCCCTGCCCTTCAAACCCGTGCGGCAACAGCATCGTGAGACCACTGTAGCGGCGCCACTTCTTTTCCGCGCTCACGAGGAACTGATCGATGATCACTTGCGCCACGTTGACGAAATCGCCGAACTGCGCTTCCCATATCACCAGACCATCCGGCCATTCCATGCTGTAGCCGAGTTCAAATCCAAGCACTGCCACTTCCGAAAGTGGGCTATTACAAATATCCACCGGTGCCTGGTCCGGCGCGAGATTTCGCAACGGCATATACATATTGCCGTTGTCATAATCAAAGAGGCCAGCATGGCGGCTGCTGAAAGTTCCACGGATAGTGTCCTGCCCCGTCAAACGGATGCGAAAACCTTCTGTCGCCAGAGTCGCGAAAGCCAGCGCTTCGGCCGTGGCCCAATCGACCCCCTGCTTGCCGTGTGCCATGGCGAGACGAGTTTCGAGCAGCTTCCTGATCTTCGGATGTGGCTTGAACGTTTCAGGCAACTTGGTCTGCGCCTCCAACAACTTTGCAAGACGCGCGCAATCGGTCCCGGTGGAAACCTCGGGCGCTTTGTCATCGGGTCCCCCGGCATGCTGACTCCAGATGCCATGCATCGGCTCGCTCGGCAGACGATAATTCGCATTGCGCGATTCCGACAACGCGCTCTCCAGATGTTCCCGACGTTTCTCGGCAATCTGATCCGCTTCTTCGCGAGTCACTCCGCCGAGCGTGAGCAAATGATCGAGGTAACCTTCCCGCACCGGCTTGCGCTGTTCGATCGCGCGATACATGACCGGCTGGGTAAAGGAAGGTTCGTCCGCTTCGTTATGACCCAGGCGACGATAGCCGTAGACATCGATGATGACGTCTTTCTTGAAAGTCTGGCGGAAATCCATCGAGAGACGGACTACCTGCGCCACTGCTTCGGGATCCTCCCCGTTCACGTGGAAGATTGGAATCTGCAACATCTTCGCTACATCCGTGCAGTATTCGGTAGATCGATCTTCGTGCGGCGACGTCGTAAACCCAATCTGATTGTTGACGATCACGTGCAGCGTCCCGCCAACACGGTAATCCTTCAACGCGCTCAGGTTCAAAATTTCCTGAACGATCCCCTGTCCAGCGAAGGCGGCATCACCATGAATCAGCAACGCCATGTTCTTGGTGCGATCGGCGTCACTGGTGCGATCCTGGTTGGCGCGGGTTCTTCCGAGCACCAGCGGATTCACAAATTCCAGATGACTCGGGTTGAAGCAAAGCGAAAGATGAACCTCCTTGCCGGAAGCTGTCTTCCATTCCGTGCTCGCACCCAGGTGATACTTCACATCGCCACTGCCGCGGTAGCGTTCCGGTTCCACATCGGCAAACTCACGGAAAATCTGTTTCGGATGTTTGCCCATGATGTTGGCCAGCACGTTCAACCGACCGCGATGCGCCATGCCGAGAACAATTTCCGTAACACCCTGCTCCGCCGCTTTTTCGATCGCCAGGTCGAGCAACGGAATCAAACTTTCCGATCCTTCCAATGAGAAACTCTTAGCACCGATAAACTTTTTGCGAATGAACTCTTCGAAAATGACGGCATCGGTCAGACGGGTCAGAATACGAATCTGCTCCTTGCGGGAAAGTTGAGCGCGATTTTCCGTCGGCTCCATCCGCTCCTGCAACCAACGACGAATATTGATATCGTCGATGTGCATGTACTCGACGCCAATCGTCCGCGAATAGGTGCTCTGCAGCTTCTGCACGATGTCACGCAACGGGATCGATTGTTGCCCCAACGTTTCGTATGTAAAACTGCGGTTCAGCTCTGCTTCCGTGAAATTATAAAAACTCGGCTCTAACTCCTGGGGCATCGGACGGGTCGTCCCGAGCGGATCGAGGGTAGCGATGGCATGACCACGAAAGCGGTAGGCGCGAATCAATTGGATCACCCGATCCTTGACCGACGTAGCGTGGGCCGAACCGGGGAGAATATCGGTCTCTGCTCCATCCCGCGAGGCGGTCGGAGGATTAAAGATACTGGCAGGCTGAAAACGCGGTCCGAAGCCTGGCTTTACCGATTCACTTTTGGCCAACTCTGTAAAAAATTCCTGCCACTCGGCCGAAACAGTTGCCGGATCGGCGAGGAACTGTTCATAAAGACCTTCAATAAACGGCAGATTAGCACTACTGATGTCGGACGTACTCATTGTTCGGAATTGCGAGGTGATCATTCCCCGCACAAAAAATTAGGCCCTGCAATATCGGTTTAGTTTCGCAAAACTCAACCACGGCAAATCTGCCGTTTTTGCAAGGCAGGCAACATTTAGAATAGATTTCGCGAAAGCGCAATGAGGATAAGGCATTTTAAGCCTTATCCATCCCACTGAGTGTATTCGAAAACCTAATACCCCCACCCAGGCAACCTCAATATCAGGCGCGCCCTGAACAAATACTCCGGTTGTTCTGAGCGAAAACTACTGTATGATCCTCGTCCCTTTATGGCCGAACGACAAATTTTCATTCAAAACCGCAAGACGCGCGAATTCCTGCGCAGCACTGATCTCTGGGTCAGCGCCCTGGAGGAAGCCAAGCAATTCAACTCCGCTCTTCAGGCCTACCATTTCGCCATCAGCCACAAAATCCCTGAAGTGGAGATTGTCTTCCAGGATAACAAACGGGTTGAGTCCATTCTTGAGAGCTTCTCCCGCCGTAGCAAGGGATCCCCCAGTTCAGATACCACTCAAGTGAGCTGCTGAACCGGGAAAGCCAGGCAGAATCCGGTTCAACCACGGATGGACACTGATAAACACGGATCGGGACGGCTTTCACTCTGCCTTTCCAGGTCAACACCGAGTCAGCGAGCCAGAGTTCGAAAGAACCCAAAGAGGTCCTCTCTTCAGCCTCCAAATCCGTGTTCATCCGTGTCTATCCGTGGTTGAATCCCTTCTCCGGTTTTAGAGCGTTGTGTTGAAACTTCGCCAGCAACCGTTACTGTGCCCGCTCCAGTGGAAATCGAACCTCCAGACTCCCATTTCGTTTCAGCAGCCATCGGTTGGCTGGAGCTCGGCAATGCCGTCGAAGCGCAGGATGAACTGTCGCGCATTTCTCCGAAGTTAAAGAAACACCCCGACATCCTGGAAGTCAGTTGGTCGATCAACGCAAAATTGGAAAAGTGGGACGATTGCATCAAGATCGCACGCACCCTGGTGAAGATTGCGCCGAAGCAGGTCTGGGGCTGGATCCATCTTTCCTACGCCCTGCACGAATTGAAGCAAACGCTCGAAGCCTACGATAACCTGGTCCCCGTCCTCGACCGTTTCCCCAACGATTGGCTCATGCGCTACAACCTCGCCTGTTACTCCGCGCAATTGGGACGCCTCGAAGAAGCCCAACGCTGGCTGGCTGGCGCGATGCTGATGGGCGACCGCGAAGAAATCAAAGAGATGGCCGCCGAAGACCCCGATTTGGCTCCCTTGTTCAAATAGGATAGGGGTAGGAACGAAGTATTGAACTTCGCCCCTCCCTCCAAACCGGACTGGCGGGTTTCCCGCATCCGGCTTTCCAGTTGATGGGCTCATCGCTGAGCGCTGGCCGCTTGTT
>JBKJKE010000245.1:0-22606 GCA_046597605.1 Limisphaerales bacterium
ACCGCGTTAAGAATCGAACAAACGAGCTCCTCTCCCCTGCCCTCTCCTCGTTTTTGCGAGGAGAGGGGGTTCGTCGCTAGTTTCATCAAGTTTCCAACCTTTTGTAGCTTAACTAAACGGCAGTGGGCCATCGGCCCACTGCCATTTAGTAAAGGAGAGCGCGAAAGCGTCAGGAAGGTAGCGGCTGGGCGCTTACCCAGGTAGCCCGATCAGATCGGGCAACCCGGGGCTTTATTGCGGAATCCCTTTGGATTTATAAGAGATTGCCGAGGCGAAGTTTTGCCGAACTGGCTTGATATCAGAGGTAATTGATACCGTTGGGAAAGAATCCACCCTGGTGCACATTCACGCCGAAGTAAACGATGTTCAACACCTGTCGCACGGTGCGGGCGTAAGTGAGCCCGTTGGCATCGGTAGGAACGATGTTTGCTGAACCACTCAAAACAACACCCTGGTCGCGATCAGTCGCTCCATCCAGCGAATCACGCAGGTTCGAGATTTTCTGTGCAGCCGCCTGGGCGTCCGCCCCAAAAGAGTAGATATTCGTCCGAATATTGGAGGCGTGATAAGCTTCCGCACCCAAAATCCCTGCGGCTGCTGAAAGGACCGTTTTATTGGTTATAAGTGGCGCAGCACCACGGTAGGCTGTGACTCCGACATCTTCGAAGATGAAGGCGGCGAGCAGGAAGGAGAGCTCATCTGCAAAAGGATCGAAGGTCTGGCCCGGCTCAATCACCCCCGCAGCGATTGCGGCAGCGGTAAAACTGCCCTGAAGATCAAGCTGGGGGCGCGCCACGGCGCGGTTTCCAAGGACGCTACGAAGGAACTTAACGTGCGCTATTTCATCCCTCGTGATCTCCTCAGCATACTGCCGGATCGCCGGGGTGGCGAAAGGCACCTGCGGGTTTGCTTTGATAGTGACGCCTCCCGGGGTACCACGGCCGCCGGCGGCAACTCCTTGCGCCTGGATGCTCTGGCCGGTTGTGGCGAAACTATAAAACTCCGCCTCGAGGTATTCCAGATTCAGCGCAAAATTTAAAATGCTAGCGTCGGTGGAGTTAACGCCGGGCAAAGCGGCAGCGACCGCATTCTGTTCCAACATTCCAACTGACGTCAGTCCCAGCACCCCGAGGCCGAATCCTTTGAGCGCCTGGCGACGAGAGGTTTTTTCCGAGAGCATCGAAATCGGCGATTTTGTAGTTTCCATAGTTTGAGTTGTTTCATTGACACGCTCAACACCCCGAGTTTTGGCCCTGCCAAGAAGTATTGGAGAACATTGCCCGCTGCTGAGTCAAAAAAAAATACCGCGGATCAGAAGCTATTCCATGGGGACTATGCTGATTATCAATGCCTTCCCACAAGTACTCTGGAATGGAGATAATCACTATTCCCATCTAGTATAGAACAATCGTCCTCAGCAAAGATGTAGACCAATAAATAAAACTCCGGCGGACCTGGACTCACAAACCAGGGGGTTTAACCACTGCGCCCTGACGAATGAATTGAAGAATAGCCGGCGCAGAAATTTTGTCAGAGCGGCTTAAGGTCAAAACCATGCGTGAATGACTTTGTCCCGGAACCTCAATGATTTCATTCTTCACTTCCGCTTTCGCAAGAGATTCCTGCAGAAGATGAGATTGCCGTTTTAGTCCCGGCTTTTCATTCGCCCCGTAGAGAATTAAAAAAGGGGGAGCCAAGCTATTCACGTGAGCCACGGGCGAAGCGTTTTGCCGCCAGTTTTCGGAACCCATCGACTCAAATCGTTGCTGGTAATAGGATCGGCTTTGCCCACGGCGATAGGTTTCCTCATCCGCCAGGTCAAGCCCCGCTCCACTCACGCAGATCACGCCAGATACCAGCTTGGAAGAATCGCCCACCCCTTTCTCCACATTCGCTTTCAATGCAGCATACGCTGCAAGTTGACCACCTGCGGAGTGACCCGATAAAAAGATCTGGCTCGGATTTCCGCCGTGTTGGCCTACGTGAGCGCGAACCCATGTCATCGCCTGGGAAACATCTGCCACCTGGTCCCGCCAGGCCACCCCAGGCTGCAATCGATAGTTGATTACCGCCACACCCACACTACGAGCGGCAAAGTATCGCCCGATATTTCCGTAAACATCGGCGCCCCCGATGCGGAGACCTTTATCCCCGGTGTTCCAGCCACCGCCATGGACGAAAATGAGAACCGGCCAGTTCGTTTGTTTTGGAATGAATAAATCAAGACGATGCTTCGAGTCAGCAGATAGATCTCCGGTGTACGAAATGTCGTAGATGACCTGCTCCCTGGGTAAAACGGCCTTCCTGTAAACCAACGCCATCCCGACTCGCTGGAATGCTGAACAACCAGCCAGGAGAAGAGCGGCGGCGCAAACGAAGAGAGTCACAAAACTCGTAATCCCAAAGTAACGACGCATCATCCAACCTAATCCGTTTTGCCAGAACGCAAAAATATGACCATTAGTTGCGCCCTGTTTTCCGACTATAGTCATTGCCAAAAATCATTTCCGGATAGGTGATCCTCGCGGCCCCTTGATCCTAAGCACCAAAGGTGGGGCGATTCCTCTCAGCACGGCCCTACCGGGTCGGGGTTTGGAAGGCGACACGTTCGGCGGTTCATTGCGCAAACGGTCTGGAATTGGAAAGGGTTGAAGGCTCAGGGCCCTAAGCAGGGAGGAGACCCCTTCTGGCGTTCCAAAATTGGTGTGTAATAGTGTCCATTCGTGGTTAATCTCCCCTGAAAAGTCCCGTTTTGCTGGGTTTTTTCAGAACCAGCACCTGAAACGCGTGTTTTCGACTGTCGCGGCTCCCGCGGCGAGCAGTTACGCGCGTTTCCGACCGTCGCGGCTCCCGCGACGACCAGTTACGCGTGTTTTCGACCGTCGCGGCTCCCGCGACGAGCAGTTGCGCGTGTTTTCGACCGTCGCGGCTCCCGCGACGACCAGTTACGCGTGTTTCCGACCGCTGCGGCTCCCGGAACGAGCAGTTACGCGTGTTTTCGACCGCTGCGGCTCCCGCGACGACCAGTTACGCGTGTTTCCGACCGTCGCGGCTCCCGCGACGAGCAGTTACGCGCGTTTTCGGACGATAGCGGGAGCGGTTCTGGATGAGGAAACCGGTTGAGCTTCAGGCCAGATGTACGAACTGTGCATATCGATTATTCCGCCGTCCTAAGTTGACGTCGATTCAGTGACTATCCGGAAATGATTTTTGGCAATCGCTATAGCGCGCAAAAGGTCATTCGCGCGTTTTCCCCGCACCTCAATGAGCAGCGCAGACAAACCCGGAACGTCTCCCTGGGCGCATGTCATTTAAAACATCGCGTTATCCGACTTTCACAAATAAACTCCGAGCGAAACGCCCGCGGTCTGATAGCGCCTTCTCCATCGGGGGAGAACTGAAATATGAACGACAAATCAATAATCCTGGTGGCCGAAGATGATGGGGAGGACGTTTTCATGATGCAACGTGCCATCGGCCAAATGAATGCACTGGTCACTTTGCACATTGCCGAGGACGGGGAGCAAATGATCGATTATCTCTCGGGCAACGAAAAATATTCCGACCGCACCCGTTTTCCGCTTCCGGCTCTTATTTTGTTGGATATCAAAATGCCACGAAACAATGGCTTCGATGTTTTGGAATGGCTGAAAAAAGATGGCACGCTCACTCATATCCCGGTCGTGATTGTTTCCGCATCCAGGGTGCATACGGACCTCGATAAAGCTCGTGAACTCGGAGCTCTTGCCTACCTCGTCAAGCCGGTGGATTTCGATACGTTCAAGGAATTGTTCGCGTCGATCGAAAAGTTCCTGGCGACTCATCCTTACGAGGTGCAAAATGCGGATAGGAACCGCGGCAATACGGACTTTTTCCGTAAATCCATTTAATCGTGAACCAGCAACGGGTAATCCTGATCGCAGAAGATGACGACGATGATGTCTTCATGATGGAGCGAACGGTTCTGATGATGAAGGCGGAGCTCATACTCCATTTTGCCAGGAACGGGAACGAGGTCATCGAGTATCTCTCCGGGCTCAACCAATACGCTGACCGCTTACTTTTCCCGCTCCCCATCTTGCTCGTTTTGGACAACAAAATGCCGCGCAAGAATGGCTTCGAAGTTTTAGAATGGCTGAACCAAAACAAAATATTTACTTCTCTTCCAGTGGTGATGCTGAGTTCTTCAAAAATGCCCAGTGACATTGGAAAAGCACGTGAACTCGGAGCAAAGGCTTACCTGGTGAAACCGTTAGCGCCCAACCAGATGAAACAATTATTCACGGACACAGAGGCGTTTCTTGTTTCCTGCGCGGCGGGGAGTCTCCCAACCGAAGCTTTCGGTGCCATTAAAGTCTCGGAGTAGTTTTATCGCTTAAAGTTAACGATAACGAGCGATCCCTGAGAGAAAACGCTTTGAACCACCTTCCGGGGAAGTTTGATCTTCTTTTTCCAATGGAAATTCACGTTCGGGGAAGTTCAATCGTCTTTTTCCAATGGAAATTTGCGTTCGGGGAAGTTTAATCGTCTTTTTCCAATGGAAATTCACGTTCGGGGAAGTTTAATCGTCTTTTTCCAATGGAAATTTACGTTCGGGGAAGTTTAATCGTCTTTTTCCAATGGAAATCGCCGTTCAGGGAAACTTTGATCGTCTGATTTCAAACCCTCTCTGGATGGTCCTCCGAAGCCCCGGATGCAGGAGATGGCTGGACGAACCGTTCGCCAAGTTTCCCCCTACTATCCGTCGGCAGTTGCTTGCCGGTGCTGTCTACTTCGGGGACCTGGCATGTCAGCCAGTATGCGTTTAAAACCGCTAACTGATCGCACAACCCATCAGGTGTGGAGGGTTTAATGTGGTAGGAACTCGCCCCCAACATATAGGCTTTCTTGATGTCATCGTGGTCTTGCGAAGCGGAGAAGACGACCGTTGGTATGATCGCCCACTCAGGATTTCCTTTGAGAAACTCCAGGACACCAAAGCCATCCACCCGAGGCATCTTCAAATCGGTTATTATGAACGTGGGGTAACAATACTGACTGCGATCAGCAAATTTTCCTTCTCCAATCATGTATGAAATCGCTTCAGCTCCATCGTTCACGATATGAATTGGGCCTTTCACGCCGATATTCCGGAAGCTCCGTTCGATCAACAACTGGTCATTTGGGTCATCTTCAACCACAAGGATCGTTGCAAAATACTTTTTCATGGTAGCTCGAATCTTATCAGTCTGCTTTATTGAACCATAGGATTGTTTAGCTGTCACATTGTTAGTGGCTGCCGGGCGTGGCCCTTCAAGAATGGAGACTGGGGCCAGTGTATTGGTGGTCTGGGCCCGGAGCTGGGCGCGACCAGTTGTTTTATGCTTAAAGCATGCGACGGCGGACTGATATCATCCCACCTAAAAACAGCGAGGTCCTTCATCTTTCAACTGTCAACGGACCTGCGACTTTGTTACTGGTTGATCGTTGTCTACGATCAAAAAGGCGAATCCATCCGGTTGGACTAAAAGGCTGACCGTCCTCGGCTTCCTGGTCGCCGCGATCCTCGTCGTCATGGGCGCAGCCCGCTTTCGCTTCAACGGCGAGATTCTCGACGTTCTCCCTCCCCAGATCGAAGCGGTTGAAGGATTGAAGTTGTTCCAGAAGAACTTCTCCAGCGGACAGGAGCTGATCATTGCCATTGAAGCAGACACGGCGGACGTGGCAGAAGCCGCCGCCTCGCAAATCGCCAAAGAGATCCAGGCAAAAACGAATCTGGTCTCGACGGTCACATGGAAACCACCCTGGCTGGAGAATCCCGCCGATTCAGCAGAGCTGATTGGTTATCTTTGGATGAATCAAGCTCCCGAAGTGTTTGCCACCCTGACGAACAGGCTCGCCGAAGGCCGCAGCCTCGAAACGCTTCAAGGAGTAAAAGAGCAACTGGCAACCTCCTTCTCGCCCTCCGATATCGGGATGTTGTCCTATGATCCGTTTTCGTTGATGAAGCTGCCCGAAACAGCCACCTCGAGCGCCTCGATGAAATGGTCCGATGAATTCTTCTCATCTGGAGATGGTCGCTTTCGGATCGTCACAGTGGAACCGAAGACCGCCCTCCTGGATTACAAGGAGTGTCGGAAGTGGCTGGAGACGATCAAGGGAACGGTCCAGCAGTTACGTGAAAATGACCCAGCGTTCAAGGATGTTAGAGTCCGCTTCACCGGGCGACCCGCCTTCTTCACGGAAATCTCCAGTGGAATGAAAAGGGATTTAATGGGAACCAGTGCCGGAACTCTCCTTTTTATTGCGGGGCTCTTTTACCTGACGCATCGCCGCATCCTGCCGTTGGTTTGGCTGGTCTTTCTCTTGATCCTCATTCTTGGGACAACGATCGCTTTGGGCGGGTTGTTGCTGGGGGTGATCAATGTGATCAGCATTGGCTTTGCCTCCATCCTCCTTGGGCTGGCCGAGGATTTCGGAATCGTGCTCTACCAGGAATCGCAAACGCATCCGACCCACTCGGTGCAGCAAATCCGCAAGGAAGCCGCGCCCGGAATCATCTGGTCGGCCATTACATGTGCGGGTGCGTTCGGAATGCTCACCTTCAGCAGTCTTCCCGGAATGGCCCAGTTGGGTGCGTTTGTCGCGATTGGTGTCCTCGTGGCCGCGGCATTAATGCTGTTTTGGTATCTCACGCCGCTCAAGCGCTTTTCTCGCGGAGCTGCGGTAACCCCGGATTCATCGAGGTCTCTTTTACTTTTTGAAACGTCAAAACTACTCCCGAACTGGTTGATTTGGGTGGTCACCTTCGTGGTGATTGGTTCATCGGTCTTTGTGATTCTGATAACGCCCCCCGCGTTCGATCGATCGCCTGATCCTCTCCGTCCGAAAAAGAGTGAAGCTTACGATACGTTGGCCGCAGTGAAGAATCGTTTGTCCCAGGGAGCAGAACCTTTCTGGGTGGTGATCCGAGGGGACGACGAAGCCGAGGTAGCGCAGCGTACGGCAAAGCTAAAAAGCTTTCTTGAAGGAAATAAACAGATCGAAAGCTTCGCCGCCCCGGATGTGCTTTGGCCGAACCCGAACAACCAAATGGCAAACCGTCCCCTGCTCCGCACTCTCCTTGGACGCGAAAAAGCACTGGAAGCCGAAGCGACAGCCGAAGGTTTCGAGCCTCGCGCCATCGCATTGACCCGAAACGTCTTTGAAACCTGGCGCAGAGCGGAAGCGCAGAATGAAGTTTTCTGGCCAACGAACCGGTTGAGCCGCTGGGTTCTAAAACAGGTGACGGCACGGTCGGGTGCAGAACACCTGGCGCTGGCCCTGGTCCAGCCGAAAGCCGGACTAAAGATGGATGCCTTCGTGGCAAACTGGCCGAAAGAGTTTCGAGCGGAAGGAATCATTTTGTCGGGATGGGAGTTACTGGGGTCAGCGGTATTTCAGATCATGCTGAAAGAGATGCCCTACATCACCGCGGCCATTTTTGTTTTGGTCCTGGTTTGCCTCTGGGCGGCCTTCCGCAGTATTCGGGAGGTGATCCTGAGTTTCGCGATGCTTGGTTTCAGTGGGTTGGCATTGATCGTAATTATGTATCTGCTCGGCTGGAAATGGAACCTGCTCAACATGGTAGCTCTGCCCATGCTGCTGGGGATGGGGGTCGACTTCAGCATTCACACGCAGCTTGCATTGATCAAGGCGAACGGAGATTTGCTCTACGTGCGTCGTTCTATTGGCAAAGCACTGCTCCTGGCGGGATCCACCACGGTGGTCGGGTTCGGGGCGCTGGCATTCTCCAGTAACTCAGGAATGGCGAGCCTCGGAAAAACGTGCGGGCTCGGGATTATCATAGCGCTCCTCACTGCGGTTTATCTCCTGCCGGTGTGGTGGGTTTGGACGAAATCGTTCTCGCGGGTTCCGCAACGGAGATAGCTACCATCGATGGAGAGCCAGCACCCGATCAGGCTCTCCCTGTCATATAAACCCGCGACTGTTCATTCACGGGTAAATGTTGGATAACTTCGACGTTCCCTGACCTCAAACCCAACGAACCGTCACCACATCCCGATATGAAACACACCCATAAACCTTACGGCTCCCGGTCAAACTGGAAAGTCGTCGGAGGCGTTCTCCTTACTTTGTCCGCCGCCACGTTCGCGGCCGAGGCCGCGAAAGGACCACAGCCGAGCATCTGCACTCGCTCCTGCTGGTCGGCGCGCGCTTCCACCGGTTGCAGCAGCACCATCGCTGCGCTTACCCGGGCGATCATTCATCATACCGCGGTGGCGACAGATTATTCGACCAGTCTTACCACCTCGAAAGCAAAGGTTCGAGGAATTCAGAATTATCACATCGATAGCAACGGTTGGTGTGACATTGGGTATCACTTTGTCGTCGATGCAGCCGGAAACATTTTTGAAGGACGCGTCGGTTCCATGACCAGCCTGATCCGTGGTGCTCATGACGGCAATAACACCGACAGCTTCGGCTTCAACCTGATGGGTAATTTCGAAACGCAGAATCCGTCGGCAGTGGGCCGAGATGCTCTTTACGATGTGATCGCCTGGCGAATGCCATCGATCTGGTCACCTTACGGCAGCGGCAGTTACAACGGTAATACCGTGGGCTACCTGGACGGTCACAACAAAGTGAAAGCCACCGCCTGCCCCGGCTCGAATTTCTACAATCCTTACATCACCGGCACTTTCAGCGGTGGCGAAGCACGCAATGGGGTCAATTGTCGGAAGAACGGCAGTTGCAACGCAGTCGCACCCAAAGCGAAGCCGGCGGTATTCCGTGAGGGTGACTGGTATCTACGCAATTCGCTCAGCGGCGGATCGGCCGGCACTATTTTCAACTATGGGATCGCCGGTGACCAACCGGTGATGGGGGATTGGGATGGCAATGGCACCGTCACTTCCGGCATCTTCCGCAATGGCACCTGGTATTTGCGCAATTCCAACAGCGGTGGCTCCGATTATATTTTTGACTACGGCGCACCAGGCGACCTCGCCGTCGCTGGCGATTGGGACGGGAATGGCAAAACGAGCATCGGAATCTTCCGACCGGGTGAAGGAGCTTTTTACCTTCGCAATACGCTGAGCGCAGGTCCTACAGACTACAACTTCAGTTATGGAACCAACGGTGATCTTCCCGTGGCAGGTGATTGGGATGGCAACGGCAAGACTTCGGTAGGCATCCTCCGCGGTGCCACCTGGTATTTGCGCAACGCATTGAGCGCAGGCGGCTCCGATTATGTCTTTGACTACGGTGCACCGGGCGACCGGCCCGTGGCGGGCGATTGGGATGCGGACGGCAAAGATTCTGTCGGCGTCTTCCGTCCTTCCGACGCAGGCTGGTATCTGCGTAATTCATTGAGCGCCGGAGGTTCTAATTTCAACTTCAACTACGGCATCTCTACGGACTTACCGGTGATCTGGTACTAAGAAGAGATAGTCACTGCGAAGTTCGAGCACACTCCCGCGTCGGCTGAGGTCCCTAAACTCAACCGGCGCGGGATTCTTGTTTTCCTCCCTTGTCGCCATTCCATGGGGGAAGCCGTGTCACTCCTTGGCACAAGAGGTGAGGCCCGATATTATGGCGCATGCACCCGAATACCCATCGCTTCCCAATCGTTTGGGGCTGGGTCGTCATTCTGTTTCTACAAGCCGGCTTGCTCAGCGCCGCCGTGCCGCCGAGCCATTTTAGCGCGCATCTCTGGCAATCGGTCGAAGGCCTCCCGCATAACAATATCACGGCCTTGCTTCAGACCAGGACCGGTTACCTGTTCGTCGGCACCGGTGCAGGCCTTGCCCGATTTGATGGAACAAAGTTCACCACCGTTGATTTGCCTCCAATCCTTCAAGCAGATAATCCGTCCATCTCAGCGCTCTGTGAAAGCAAGGATGGCAGCCTGTGGGTCGGTACAACCAAAGTAGGGTTGCTGCGGTTTCACGCCGGAAACTGGACGCGCTACACCCGGACAAATGGATTGGCCGGAGATTCAGTGAGGACCTTGCTGGCAGCGCGCGATGGGTCGGTCTGGGTGGGGACGCTCACTGGTCTCGGGCGATGGAAGAACGGACAGTTTAGCAGCTTCGATGAAACACAGGGGCTCACGAACAAAATAGTGCGTTGCCTGCATGAAGATGCCGAAGGCACCCTCTGGATTGGTGCTGGCTACGGCATCAACACCTTCCAGAACGAAGTGCTCCGGCCGTTTACATTTTCTCCCGGGGAGATTCCCCCGGTAAATTCCATCAAAGCTATTTCCCGCGGCCCGGATGGCACGTTGTGGGTTGGCTTCACCGCGGGTTTGGCCGGCATCAAAGGAGATGCCGTAACGTATTACCGCAAACAAGAGGGCCTGGTAGATAACACCGTGAGCGCCCTCACTCATGATCGCACGGGCAACCTCTGGATCGGAACGTTTGGCGGATTGAATCGTTCGTTCACCGGGCAACTCCGCGCCGAGGTAAACAGTTCCGGTGGTTCCTACGACCAGGTGAACGCCATCATGGAGGACAAAGAAGGCAACATCTGGCTCGGTGCCCGTGAGGGACTCTATCGGCTGACGCAAAAACCGTTCGTCACCTACAATCGCCAACACGGGCTGAGTCACAATAACGTGATGTCGATCTTCGAAAATAAACCGGGGCATTATTGGATCGGTACCTGGGGCGGCGGACTGAATTGGATGCATGACGGCATCGTGACGCAATATTCCAGCAGCACGGCGACAAACAACGGCCTGACCAGCGACCTCATCCTCGGGCTGCACATGGAAAAGAAAGGTCACCTGTGGCTTGGCACCGATCACCTAGGCGGTTTATTCCAGCTTAACTTTGGAAAGTTCAACCGTTACTGGTCCCGGCAGGGCTTAACGAATCCGGCGGTGCGCGTAATATATCAAGATACGAATCTTAACTTCTGGCTGGGGACGAGTAGCGCTTTGGTCCGTTTTCGAGGTGGAAAATTCGATTCGTTTACCACGGCAGAAGGACTGGCGGGGGATGCCGTCCGAGCAATCATTCCCGATCCCGACGGCGCTTTGTGGATTGGGACGGAGACTGGCCTTAGCCGGATGGAGGATGGACAATTCAAGAATTTGACGATGGCGGAGGGACTCTCAGACAATGCGATTCTCGCCCTCTACCTGGATAAGGAAAAGACGCTCTGGATCGGAACCCGCAGTGGCGGACTGAACAAGCTCACCCACAAAGCGGATGGATCCGGGTTTAATATTCAATCGTATACAACGCGCCGGGGTTTATTCAGCGATGAGGTGCTCGATATCCTCGAGGATGATAATAACTGCTTGTGGATGAGTTCTCAACGCGGAGTTTTTCGCATCGGAAAACGAGAACTCGCGCAATTCGATGCCGGACGAATTGGCCGCCTGGACTGCAAGGCGTTTGGCACGCAGGACGGAATGCTCAGCGTGCAATGCAATGGAGTAGCAAAGCCGGGGGCCATCAAGGCCAATGATGGCCGCCTGTGGTTCGCGACCATCAAAGGCGCGGCGGTGGTGGATCCTAACTTTCATCGCACGAATCAGATTTCGCCACCGATCTTCATCGAATCGGTGTTTGCAGATCAGAAGCAGACTTTCGAATTGAACTCGCTCGGAGGGAGAACGAATGATGCCTCCAAATCCGCTCCCTCCACAAAAGCATCCTTTGACGGGATCGTGGTTCAACCGGGTCGAGGCCAACTTGAGTTCTTTTATACAGCCTTGAGTTTCTCGGAACCGGAGCGAGTACAGTTTCGCTACAAACTGGAAGGGATTGATTCTGATTGGGTTGAGGCCGGTTCACGTCGTAGCGCCCGTTACAACAATATTCTGCCGGGAGACTATTGGTTCCAGGTCAAAGCGAGTAATAACGACGGGCTCTGGAACGAGAGTGGGGATTCCATTTCCATACGGTTACTTCCCTACTTTTGGCAGACATGGTGGTTCTACGGAATATGTTCCGTGGCAGGAATCTGCCTGGTGGGCGGAACCGCGCGCTTTGTCACTCGCAAGAAAATGCAGCGCAAGCTGGAACGACTCGAACAGCAGCACGCGATTGAGAAGGAACGAACCCGCATCGCGCGCGACATGCACGACGAACTTGGCTCCCGCCTCACACTGATTTCGATCATGGGGGCATCTGCCAAGCGCAAGATCACTCAACCGGCCGAAGTGGAAAAGCAGATCGAAAGTATGTCTGCCACGGCGCGAGAACTGGTGACAGCGCTCGATGAAATCGTTTGGGCGGTAGATCCGGGCAACGACACGCTCGATAACCTTGCGTCGTATCTTTGCCGCTACAGCGCGCAGTTTTTCCAAAACACCGCCATCCAATGTGAGTTTGATATTCCAGCAGAAGTTCCGGCCTACCATCTCACCACCGATGTTCGCCACAATTTGTTCCTTGCGATCAAAGAAGCGTTAAACAACGCGCTCAAACATTCTGGAGCAACGAAGATGTTCATCGCTCTGCTCATTCATCACGATTCCTTCGAGGTGAAGATCGCAGACGATGGAAAGGGTTTCCCCGGGAACACCGGAGAAGCCAACACCAAAAGAACGAAACGCACGGGCAATGGGCTTGAAAATATGCAACAGCGACTGCTTGCGGTGAAAGGGTCGTGCATAATTGAAAGTGCGTCCGGTAAGGGCACGGAAATCTCCTTTTGGGTTCCAATGTGTCCCTGAACACCCTGTCGATGTTTTATATGAATTGGCCTGCTGATAAAATCGAACTACTCTGAGCCTCTTGTGACCATTACGGTTTCCATTGTCGAAGACCAGCCTGCCCTGCGAGAGAATCTGCTGACCTATTTATCAGAGACCCCGGACTTCAAATGCCTCGCAGCCTATGCCACTGCAGAGGAGGCACTGGCGAAAATCCCGGGAAACAAACCGGATGTCGTTTTGATGGATATAAACCTCCCGGGAATGAGTGGAATCGAATGCGTGAAAAAACTAAAGACCATCGTGCCATCACTGGCGGTGGTCATGCTTACGGTCTACGAAAATAGCGACCAGGTATTCCAGGCACTCGCCGCAGGTGCCTGCGGATATCTCATCAAGAACACTCCGCCGGAACGTATCCTGGAGGCCATCCGAGACGTGCACGCCGGCGGGTCACCGATGTCGAGCCACATTGCACGCAAGGTGGTGCAATCTTTTGGCAAGGCACCGAAAACCCCTCCCACATCGGCACACTTGTCGCCGCGAGAGCAACAGGTCCTCGAACTACTGGTGAAAGGACTCCTTTACAAACAAATTGCTGCCGAACTGGAGATCAGCATGGGAACGCTCTACACCTACATCCGGCGAATCTACGAAAAGCTCCACGTGAACTGCCGCGCTTCTGCCATTGTGAAATATCTCGGTGCCGATGTGCGGTAAGTTTTGGATTTCAGGTTTGAGCGCGTGAATCGTAGAAATCCCACTTTCTACTTCTCAGATAGTGTCGTAAAAACACCGCACATGAAATGTTTCTGGCTTACGGTTTTAGCGGCAGTCACGTTCGCGGGCGCAGCAATCGGCGAGATTACCTCCTCCGAAGTTCAATGCTTCCATTCTCTTGCGTTGGAAGCGAATACAGCAAAGACGCGCAAATATGCCCCGGATCGGGAAGTCGATGTGTTGCATGTGGCCCTGGATATAAAACCGGATTTCCAGAAGCGCACGATCTCGGGAAAATCCACCATTAGCTTCAAACCAATCGGCAAGGCGCTTCGGGAATTGAAGGTGGATGGGGTGGATCTTTCCGTCACCAATGTAAAATCGAGCGAATCCATCGAGGGATACCGCATTGCCGACGAACAGATTATCATCACATTCTCCAAACCGATCGCGGCCGGTAAGACTTCCAACGTAGAAATTGCCTACAGCGCAGAACCGGATCGCGGACTTTATTTCCGCACGCCCGAGATGGGATATGCCGAAGGCGAAACTCATCTCTGGACCCAGGGTGAACCCGAAGATCATCGCTACTGGTATCCGGCCTACGATTATCCCAATGAAAAATTTACCACGGAAATCACCTGCGCTGTTCCGGCAGGAATGACTGTCCTGGCCAACGGCAAACAAACCGCGCAAAGCACCAACAGCGAAAACAACCTGGTCACGGTGACTTGGAAACAAGAGAAGCCGCATGTGAATTACCTGGTGGCGCTGGTGGCTGGGTATTTCGAGAAGATCGAAAACGATTACAACGGCATTCCTCTCGCTTTTTACACACCCGCTTCGGATATCAAGGAAGCAACCAACAGTTATCGGAACACCAAAGACATTCTATCGTTCTTCGAAAAGGAAACAGGTATGCCGTATCCGTGGGAGAAGTATTACCAGGTGGTTGTCAGGGATTTCGTCGCGGGGGGAATGGAGAACACGGGTCTAACCATTCTGACGGATCGCACGCTGTTCACCAAAGATTTTGAATCTATTCGCAGCAGCGACTCACTGGTCGCTCACGAACTCGCGCATCAATGGTTCGGCGATATCGTCACCTGCAAAGATTGGAATCACCTGTGGCTCAATGAAGGATTCGCTACCTATTACGATGTGCTTTACGACGGGCACAAGAACGGTCTCGATTCGATGACCTACCGCATCTGGGGAACGGTGCGGTCCATAACCGGATATACGAACGACCCGCTGCCGATTGTTTATCGAGAGTATGACAAACCCTGGGACCAATTCGGCTATCGAGCCTATCAGAAAGGTTCGCTCGTGTTGCACATGTTACGGGCTGAATTGGGCCCAACGCTTTATCGGAAGTGCATCCAGACCTACCTGGAGCGCCATCAGTTCGGCACCGTGGTCACTGAGGATCTCAACTCAGTCATCGAAGAACTTTCCGGGCGCAGTTACGACCGCTTTTTTGATCAATGGGTTTATCACTCTCACCATCCGGAACTGGATGTCGAATACGACTACGACGCAGCCACGCACCTGGCGAAAGTTTCTGTGAAACAGACCCAGAAGGTTTCGGACAACGTTTATTTGTTCGAGTTCCCGCTCGAAGTGCAGTTCACCGGAAAATTCGGAACGACCAATGCCCTTTTCCGCGTCACCGGACAGGCGGAAGATTTCTATTTTCCAATCGCCAGTGCTCCTGAAAGTGTCGCACTCGACCCCAAAATTTCGCTCCTGGCAAAGACCAGCTTCAAGGCGCCAGCATCAATGCTTTATGCCCAGCTCAAGGAAAAGAATGTGGGCGTCAGGCTGAATGCCGTGGAACAACTCGGCACGAAGAAAAATCAGGATTCAGTCGAGAAACTTAAAGAAGCCCTCAACAAAGATGCCTTTTGGGGTGTGCGCGTAGAAGCTGCCAAAGCGTTGCAGGCGATCCACACGGATGAAGCGCTGGCCGCGCTCATCGCATCAGCCAAACAGAAGGATGCCCGTGCCCGCAAACAGGTGATCACCAGCATCGGCAACTTTTATTCTGAAGAAGGCCTGCTAGGTTCCATCGCCGCAATGGGAGAGGAGAAGAATCCCGACATTCTCGCGCAGAATCTGCGGAACCTTGGCCCCTACTCCACCGGTGAAGTGGAAGAACTCCTGACGCAAAAACTGAAATCGGATTCGTATCGCAACGTGGTAGCGGAAGGAGCAATCGCGGCAATGAGGGCGCAGGATAATCCAATCTATATCGCGCCTTTGCTCGAAGTATTGAAAGCGGGCCAGGACCGGTTCGCTACGCGGGGATATACAGCCGGCCTTGATACCCTCGCGTATCTGTCGCGCAACGAAAGCAACCGCTCACTCGTCCGTGAATTTCTGACTGGTTTGCTCAACAGCAAAAAGATCTCCGCCAAAATGGGCGCCATTGCAGCCCTGGGCACATTGGAAGATCCGCAAGCGCTTGCCGTCCTGGAAACATTCGCCTCCGCAGCGAAAGAGACGCCGGAACGCACCACCGCCGAAAAAGCAATCGGGACCATCCGCGCAGCAGGACGTCCTTCGGACAATCTGAAGGACTTGCGCAAAGAACTTCTCGAAATCCAAAAGCTGCAACGCGAAACCCGCAAGGAGTTGGACACCTTGCAAAAGAAACTCGAAGCCGCTCCTCCAAAAAACACCGGTAAGAAAAAATAAAACGTGAGCTTCGCAGAGCCGGCTTGTCGAATCGGTATAGGATGAACTACGACGAACTGGCCTTCTTCAATCAGCAACTGGCGGGAATGCTGAAATCCGGCATCCCCCTGGAACCCGCTCTTCACCAGCTTTCATCCACGATGCAGCGGGGGAAACTCCGGGAGGAAATGGGAAAGCTGGAAACCGACCTGGCTCAAGGCATCCCGCTGGAGAAGGCACTCGAAGACAGGGACCTTCCACGCAGCTACGTGGAAATGTTGAAAGCGGGTGTTCGGGGAAACGATCTTCCCGGGACCCTGACCCTCGTGGCGGATCATTACCAGCGCCTCAGCACCATTTTTTCGCGTCTGAGCGGTTTGATGGTTTATCCAGTGTTGGTGTTAGGCACCGCACTGTGCCTTTCCGCCTTCTTTCTGTTTCTTCAGCACAGGATTACGAACGAAGTGGGGATTGAGTTTCCCTTCGGTTATGTTCCCTTTCATCTGAAGATGCTCACATGGCTGCCGCCCGTAACGATTCTTCTGCTTTTTGTTGCTGCCCTTATCGCACTCAGTTCCCACGGATTTCGTAATCGAATCAAGTGGAGGGTTCCTGCGTTACAAGACGCCTATCTCGCACAACTCTGTTCCACGGGAGAAATTATGCTGCGGCGTGGCAACACTCTTCCGGATACCCTTGGGTTTCTGGCAGAGCTGGAGAAAGGGACCCGGGCAGAAGCCGCATTGCTTTCATGGAAATCTTCGTTGGCAGAAGGCCGCACCGAAATGTCCAGTGGGGCGACGTCCCCACTGCCCCCCCTCTTCTTCTGGTTGCTCAAGAGCGCAGGGGATAACCTCCCGGATGGTTTCGCCAGGGCAGCCAATCTTTACCAAAAGCGAGCCGCCCGCCGAATCGAGATGCTGCTTTTCGCCGCAGTGCCGATTTCCGTCATTATCCTGGCAGTCATGATTTTAGTGCAGGTCTATCCCATGGTGTTGCAGCTGATGGGGGTGATGGATGGAGGATTGGGATGACCCTGTCGCCCGATTGCATACTGCTCGCCTCCGGGTATTGGGGAGACCTGCCACCACCAGTGTCGATTGCCAAAAGTTTGCTTGTGCTGATTCTCTGGGCAGGTGCGTGGCTTCTGCCCTGGTTCCTGCTCTCTTTCATTGCTTTTTACCTCGTAACTCTTCCCCTACGCCGAAGAGAGCGTGCCAACATCTTCATTGACCTGCTGGAAACCTCGTTGGACCAGGGTCAACAACCAGAAAACGTGTTGCCGGAGATCTCAAGGACGGGCGAAAAATCACTCGGAGTCCGGTTCCATTTATTCGCAGCCCATCTGGAGAATGGCTGCAGCCTCGCCCAGGCACTGGAAAAGGTGCCGCGGTTTCTTCCACCCCAGGTTACGGCGATGTTGAAGGCCGGAGACGAAATCGGAGATCTGCGAAAAGTAATTCCAGCGTGTCGAGCAGTGCTGACGGATGCCAGTTCTCAGGTCCAGGGTGCCATGAACTATCTGGTTCTGACGGCCTTCATTCTCGGCCCAGGCATGCCACTGATGTACCTGTTTCTCGAAATTTTCATCCTGCCAAAGTTCCGCGGAATCGCTGACGGAATGGGCATGGAATTCGGGAGCTTCGCGGCAGGGCGGATTCTCAACTCCAGCCATACTATTGCGGTCGCGCAACTTATGCTCATCGGGGTCCTCTACCTGTTGGCGGCATTGTACATAGGGGGGCCGCGGTTTAGCGGGCTCTCCCGCAGACTTTTTGGGCCGCTAGTGGATGCTCTGCATTTTGCTTTCCCATGGAGGCGAAATCGGATGCGCCGGGATTTCTCCCTTATGCTGGCTATACTTCTCGAATCCAATGTGCCCGAAGGCAAAGCAGTTGAGCTCGCGAGCCGGGCTTCGGCAAACAGGATCTTTCAGCGTCGAACGGACTCAGTGATCTCGGACCTGAAAAACGGAACGGCGCTTCAAACTGCGTTAGCGAAAATGGACAGATCTGGCGAGTTGCAATGGAGAATGAAGAACGCCTTCCATGGCGGCTCGTTCAAACGATCTCTGGCGGGTTGGTTTGAACATCTGGACGCCAAATCCTTTCGCCAGGAACAAACCGCAGCGCACCTCGCCTCGACTGTTTTCCTCCTGCTCAATGCTGTTTTGGTCGGTCTTATGTCCGCGGGTCTTTTCGGAATACTCATCCAGTTCATCAGCGAGGCCGCTCTATGGTAACGAAAACAAACAAAGCCAATCAACGCGGCATGCTTTCGACGGATCTATTCGTGGCGCTGGGTATTCTCGCCATTGCGTTGCTTCCGATCAGCTACTCGTTCCTCAAAGAGCAACAGGTTTGCCGAGGCTACTACGAACGGGCGCTCGCCAATCAGATCGTCGACGGCGAAATGGAAGTGTTGGCGGCAGGCGAATGGCGCGCGTTGTCGGAAGGCAAACAGGATTACGCGGTTTCAACGCGCGCTGGTAAAAACTTACAAAAGGGCAGATTAGCCTTCAGCCGCTCCGGGAACTTCCTGCGCCTGGAATGGCACCCTGACAAAGGTGAAACAATCATCCGGGAGGCAACTGGAAAATGAATCTCAAAACACAATCTAAACGAGGGCAAAGCGGAATCCTGCTGATGGAAACCCTCGCCTACATCGCTCTTCTCGCGATCATCATGGGCCTGGCCATGACCGGATATCTGCGATTTGAGGAACAATCGCGGCGACTCCGGGGCGTTGCCACGGACATCGAAACAGCTGTGAGCCTCGGGGAACGTTGGCGGGCGGACATTCGCAAGGCGAACGGCACCGTGGAATTCCTGGAGGGCAAAGGTGAACTATGCATCCCGCAAAAAGAGGGGCAGGTTATTTATCGTTTCGCCGGGAGCACGATCGAGCGGAAAGATAAAGGTGCGTTTGTGGCGGTCCTCCAGAATGTCCAATCATCCACCATGCAAAACGCCGGGCGGACGCACGTCGTTTCATGGCGCTGGGAGCTGGAATTGAAAGTCCGAGGCAAGAACCCGAAACTGCAACCGTTGTTTCAATTTGAAGCAGTGGCACCTCAAACCCTATGACCCTTCTCTCCAACAACTCGCAAAAAAAAGGACTGGCGACCGTGGTTGTGATCATTCTCCTGGGTGTGATGAGCATGCTCCTGGTGGTCAACACTCGTTCGTTGTCGCAACTGAAACGTCACCTCGACCTGGTGGAGCAACGGCAGAAGCAAAAATTCGAAGCTCCTATCGTTGGGAACGAGAAAATCGAAAATAAATCCACCCCGTGAATAACCCCTCCGAGCGGATTTTGATCATCGAACGTTCCCTGCGATGCTTCGCGATGGGTTGGTTTAGTTTAGTGCCACCGCTGGGCATCATTTTATTCCCGTTGGCTCTCATGGAGTACTCTCGAGGACGAATTCTCTCGAGTGAAAGCTGGAACCCGGCGAGTCGCTATCTCACCTGGGGTTTCATTTTGGCAGCGTTCGGCGGTCTTCTATCTTCCATTGCATTAGGATTTGGCGCATGGTGGTTTTTGCATGATCGAACTTAAATGACGTTTCTGCCAATCGTGACACGTGAGTTGCGGCAAGCCACTCGACGACCCAAAACTTATTGGCATCGAGTCGGCGGGACAGCCCTTGCCATTCTCTTTACCTTCGCCCTGCTCTCCCCCAGTTTCCGCGGATTGATCCCACCGAACGAAACCGGTCGGACTCTTTTCATGGCAGTGTCCGGAGTGGCCTTTGGGTTCTGCATCTTTGCCGGCGCTTACTTGACGGCCGACTGTCTGAGCGAAGAAAAGCGGGACGGTACGCTCGGGCTTCTTTTCCTCACAGATTTGAAAGGCTACGACGTCGTTCTCGGGAAATTGTTTGCGATGACGTTAAACACGTTCTACGCCGTTTTCAGCATAGTCCCCATTCTTGCCATCGGCCTTCTCTGGGGCGGAATCATGCTCGAGGAGTTCTGGCGAATGGCGCTCCTTCTGCCGAGCACGCTTTTTTTCTCAGTTGCGCTGGGAATGTTCGTCTCGGCCATCAGCACCCGCGGACGCCGCGCCTGGGTGGGAACCATCGGACTGATCATTTTATTTACCGGAGTTCCCTGGGCTTTGGCCTACAGCACTTTTCAAATGCACGGATTGCTCATCCTCAGTCCCGTTCAAACCTTCCTCCACGTCTTCGACCCATTCTTTATCGCGAATCCAGATACGTTTTGGTCGGCGCTTTCGACTCAACATCTGTTGTCCTGGTTTCTGTTAGTTGGGGCCAGCATCATCCTTCCCCACACCTGGAAAGAGTCTCCCCCCAACGCATTTCGCACAAAGCTGAGGTTGATTCTAAACCGGGCCACGCTCGGATCGAGCGAACAGCGTCGGTTGGATCGCACTCAGTGGCTGCTGCCCAATCCAATTGTCTGGCTCTCGCGACGGGAGCGTCATCGTCAGGCGGCTTTCTGGGGTTTCCTGGGATTGTTCTTTTGCTTGTGGATGATAGGCACGGCCCTGGATGTAGACTTCTGGACGCAGCCGGATGTCATCTTTGCCACCGCTTTCCTGCTGCATTTGATCATTAAGCTCTGGCTTACCCTGGAAACATCTCGACGACTCGCCGACGATAAGCGAAGCGGAGCGCTGGAGCTTCTTTTAGTCACCCCGCTCACTGTCGCCCAATTGCTCAACGGAATGCTTGCCGGCGTAAAACGACAATTCCTGTTTCCGATTGCCGCGGTGCTGGGATTAGATCTCTTCCTTCTGGCGGGTGCGCTCCTATCCCCGCAAAGCCAATGGCAGATGCCGCTGGTAATGACGTTCCTCGCCTTCATCGGCGTCTTCATTACAGATTGCTATACACTGGTGTGGGTAGGCTTTTGGGAAGGACTGCAAGCAAGGAATTCTACGCAGGCTTTTCTCCGGTCAGTCATGAGAGTGTTGGTCGTGCCATGGGGAATATTCGCGGTGCTCAGCTCCCTTGTTTCGGTTGCGTTCTTTAACGGGATCCCAGGATTCGGAGCGTGGATAATTGTCACCTGGTTTGCCACCACTTATTTTAATGATGCCTTTGTTTGCGGTCGGACCATTCACAAAATCACAGACAATTTTCGCCTCGCTACCATGCAGATTTCACTGGGAGAGCCAAAAACATTTTGGCCTGCCTTCGTTCTACGATGCATCCCCACCTCACTTAGATAATGAACACCAACTCTGCCCCAGAAGCTTTGGAACAGATCATTCGACGCGCTGCGGAAACTGCGGTGAGTGACATTCACCTTCAGATGTCTGCCACCGGTGCGCAGGTCTCGTTTCGTCTGGACGGCCTTCTCACCCCGACCATCACTCTCGAACGCGATCTGGCCGAGCGGGTATTTGGGCGGATAAAATTCCTTTCCCATCTTAAGACCTATCAGGAGTCGCTCCCTCAGGATGGGCGCATCAATAAAGAAGACGTTCACAGCACGAGTGACCTGCGGGTATCCACGTACCCAACGGTCACCGGGGAAAAAATTGTATTACGGCTGTTCGCGGAAACATCGGTGCCAAAACTGGAAGAACTCGAACTACCGGCAGATGCGCGGGAAGCGTTAGCACGGTTTTTGAAAATGAGTTCGGGAATGCTGCTGCTTACTGGTCCTGCTGGCAGCGGAAAGACGACCACGATCTATGCCTGTCTCCGGCAACTGTCGGAAGTAAGCGGCCGCCATGTCATCACCATTGAAGATCCCGTCGAACGCATTATTCCCGGGATCATGCAGACCGAGATCAATGAAGCACGTGGCCTGAACTTTGCCACGGCTGCGCGCCACCTGCTCCGCCAGGATCCACAGGTTTTGGTCATTGGCGAAATCCGGGATGACGAGACCGCGAATCTGGCAGTTCGCGCGGCGCTGACCGGCCATTTGGTTATTTCCACATTGCACGCAGGCTCCTGCAAAGGGGTCTTCGAAAGATTGTTTGTGATGTGCCCCGACAAATACGCCGTTGTCTCGGGTGTGCAACTCGTGTTGAACCAGCGCCTCATCCGTCGCCTCTGCTCGACCTGTTCGGGAAAAGGTTGCGATCACTGTTTGCAGAGTGGCTATCGTGGACGGCTACCTTTGGTCGAGTGGCTCCATCTTACCGATGAAGTTCGTGCTCAATTGCGGAACACCGGTCCCGAAGCAATTAAGCCCGCCGTAACCTTGGATCGCGCCGCTGAGGAACTCTGCTCGCAGGGAAAAACCAGTTCCATGGAAGTTCAGAGACTGCTCGGGCGCAGTCCATTGGGGTAATCTCCCGGCGGTTCCTAATTCCTTAAACAACCGCAATCGGAGAAGAAAATTGTCCCCAAACCGCTGAACGAGCACGATCGGAGAGTAAGATTCCGGGCATTCCCGAAAATGAGCGCGTTCGGGGTCCAAGATTGTCTTTAACACCAGAAATGGAGGCAATCTGGCTCCCAGATTGTCTCCAAAAACGTTTTTGGACCCCTGTAATCCAAATTACACCCCTCCAATTCTGTTGTTGGACCCCTGTCATGGAAATAACACTACACCATTTCTGTTG
>JBKJKE010000146.1:0-8507 GCA_046597605.1 Limisphaerales bacterium
AATATCGGGTAGGAGGTGAGGAATAAAACCTCACCGTCCTCCCACACCACCGGACGTACGGTTCCGTATCCGGCGGTTCACAAAGACCTCGCTGTTTTCAGCGCAGTCTGCCTGGCCACTTCCTCTCCGAGCAGAAGCAGCCCCAACTTGCGAAAGTAGGCAGTTGGGAGCGCGGCATTAAGGTGCGATGCTCCGGCATTCCACCATGGTCCACGGCCATTGAAGGCGCTGGCTCGGGCAACATTCCCTGCCAACCCCAAGGCGATCAGCCGTTTGCGTCGCGTTCTGCCTCGCTTCCACTTTCTCCATTCCATGCAGCGCAATTTTCTGCGGATCCACTGGTCCAGTTCTTCGAACACACCACGGGTCTGGACCACGCTGAAGTAGCCAGCCCAGCCGCGAAGCAGGGGTTTCACCTCTCCAAGGAACTGCCGCAGGTTGCGGCCCCTACCTTCCCGGAACTTCTCCCGCAGTTTGTCTTTGAACCGGTTCACGCTTGGTGGCGCCACTTGCACACGGCTTTCCTTCTCTGCTGTCAGTGTGAAACCCAGGAACTTTCGTTTCCACGGGCGTTCCACTGCGCTCTTGAGCGGATTGACCGTAAGCTTAAGCTTCTCGCGCAGGAACTTTGCCAGCGATTGCATCACTCGTTCCCCGGCTCGGCGACTGCTTACGTAAATATTGCAGTCGTCGGCATACCGGCAGAAGCGGTGACCTCGCTTTTCCAGTTCCTTATCCAGATCATCCAAGAGGATGTTTGAGAGCAGCGGTGAAAGGGGACCGCCTTGCGGCGTCCCTTCCACTCGTTGCTCCACCAGTCCTCCCTCCATGATCCCGCTTTCCAGATAGCGTCGGATCAAGCGGAGCATTCGCTCGTCTTTGATCCTCCGCGCTACCCGCGCCATCAATGCGTCGTGGTTCACTCGATCAAAGAACTTTTCCAAATCCATGTCCACCACCCAGCGTCTGCCGGCGCGAACGTGTCTTTGGGCGGCTTTGATCGCCTGCTGCGCATTGCGTCCAGGCCGGAACCCGTAGCTGTGCGCCGAAAACACTGGTTCCCACAAAGGACTCAGTGTCTGATGGATCGCTTGTTGGATGAACCGATCCAGAACGGTCGGTATGCCCAGCATGCGTGTGCCTCCTCCGGCTTTGGGTATGTCCACCCGCCTTACCGGACGGGGTTCATAGGTGCCCTTGAGGATTTGCTCTCTTATCCTGTTCCATTGCTCAAGCAGGTAGCGACGCAACTGCTTGGTTTCCATGCCGTCGACTCCGGCGGCACCAGCGTTGCCTTCCACTGCCTGCAAGGCTCGAATCAGGTTGCCTCGTTCGAGCATTCTTTCGATGAGGCCAGGCTTCCTGGGATCGGCTTGTTCCTCGCTTCCCGGAGAGTTTGCGCCGCTGACCGTCACTCGCCGCAGCTTCCGGCTGCTTCCGTGCAGGTCAACTTCCGATATCTCAATCGTCTTTTCTGGCACTGCTTCTCCCATCGAGTTTCGAGGGTTCCGTTCCTGTCTTTCTGTTTAACCCTTCAGCGCGGGGCCCGCGCCTACTATGGTCTCTGCTGACTTCTCTGTAAGCGGCTTCGTCATCGCCTTGCGGCAACGCTAGCTTCATTGCACCGCCAGAGATCTCCCCGGGTAATGCGCACTGACTTCCACGCTTATGTCCGCCCGATATACGCCCGCGACTTCCGTGCAAGTTTTGGACTTCGAGTCTTTTTGCCCTCTTATCCGTCGCGTTCGCCTCTTATCGAGTTCCTGTTCGTCAGACCAGCGCTTTGCTTACAGCTTCCTTCAGATTCCACCTCGCGATGGACACCCTTGCTGTTCGGCTAGCAGTTCCCCTTGCCGGACCTGCATTGGACTTTAACCAACCAGTCAGTCCGCCCTGCCGGGCGCACAAAACAAAAGCGGCGACCCCGCGAAGGATCGCCGCCGATTAGAATCCCCATTTTCCCTGGTTAGTGCCTACCACCACCATGTCCGCCATAATGGCCTCCGCCATGATACCCACCGTGACCATATCCCGATCCGTGGCTGTAACCACGATATCCGGAGTAGCCGTGGCTGTAATATCCGCCGTGACTGTACCCTTGATACCCGCCGAAGCCGATAACGATGGACGGTGAACGTCTTTCGACATAAACCGGCGCCGCATAGACAGGGGCGTAAACAGGGGCACACACAGGCGCCTGATAGACCGGTGCGGGAGCATAATAAACCGGAGCTGACTGATGATAAACCACCGGTGGCGCGATGCAGCGAGCGGGTCCGCCGAAGCTGATCCCAAACGCGACATCGGCCTTTGCCTGGCTCCCGGCGAACCCGAGGGCAATCAAACCGAGGATTAATGCTTTTTTCATAATCTTCCTTACTAAATGCCGGATTGTTGTAATCCCGCACGTAGATTGGACGGTCTCCCGGAGCACGAATTCACAAGTATAAGTGAGGGGTAAATCGAATATGGGAAGGAGCAAAGGAGTCCAAGGAGGCTCCCCTCCCTGAATCCATTTCGTAGCTGCTCTGGTGAAAGAGTGGGCTGAAGTTATTTCAGATTTGAAGATCTCAGATTTCAACGGGAACGGTCGGAAAAATAGTAGCCCGCGCTGTGACCAGCGCAGCTACGCTAAGGGGTTACGGTACTAGTCTGCCTGAGAACCTTTGGCTTTACGCCAGTGGCCCAATATTGATGGACCCCTTTAATAACCTGGACCAACGAATCGAAATCGGCAGGTTTAATGAAATAGGTATTGGCACCCAGGTCGTAGGCTTTCCGCACATCGTCATCGAGGCTGGAGGAGCTCATAACAATGGTCGGGATCACTCGAAATTCAGGATGCGCCTTTACCCAGGTGAGCACTTCCATTCCATTCATTCGCGGCATCTTTAGATCAAGGATCAGCAACTCTGGAAAAGGAAATTTCTCACGGTCAGCGAACTTCCCATCGCCCTGGAGATAGCGGATCGCTTCTTCCCCGTCCTGCACCCATTGGATGGGATTCTCAATGTTGTTTTTCCGGAAGGCCCGCTGCACCAGCATGAAGTCGGATTCTTCATCTTCGGCAATCAGGAATGTGAAATTTGAGTTCATCACGAGGCTTTATTCGACCACTTTTTACATCTCTCCGGCATCTAGTCGACTGTCAACAAGATGTAAACTACACCAACTGCGGAAAATGCGCATCCGGCGCACCCCCGACATTTTGCTGATAGGGATCATGCGGTCTGAATTTCAAAATACTAGGGTAAACACTGTTTTCGTGACGCAGAACGAACTCCCTGCCTGTAAATGCATATCGTCTGCTTGTCTTCACCCGTTGTGCTGAGCACATTAGGTCTGTGCCGTCCCGCAAAAATGTTGTTTTGGTGGTAGTCTTTTTGGTTGTCCTGGTTGCTGGAGCAGGTTTCTTTTTAACAGAGAAGGAGCCGAGCTACGAAGGGCGTTCCTTCTCCGAATGGCTTCATCAATGGTATCAGACCGATCGATTCAGGGAGGCGGACACGGGCAACGCGCAGGAAACAGAAGCGGAAAAGGCGATTCGATCCATCGGAGTAAAAGCACTTCCGATCGCGCTGGAACGGATTCGCTACCAACCTCCAGCGGGAGCCATGGGGCAGCTGGATCGGATGCTCTTCTCCCACAAGCGGATCATAGAACGCGAGAACGTGGCGAACGAAGCGGTTGGCTTTTTTATCGTTTTGAAGGGCCGGGCCAAAGACGCAATCCCAGACCTGGTCAAACTTCTCGACGACACGCCCAGTTGGGCCGTCCGCTTGCGCGCGACCACCGCATTGCTGGCCATGGGTGACGACGCTTTGCCCCACGTTATGGAGATTCTCGGTGACCCAACGCATCCCGCGTCCGGCGTGGTGGCAGAACGACTTTCTGATCTTAAGTTAACAGAGTCGAAGATGGCTGTTTTCCTCCCACAGTTAGTGAAGCTATCAATGCATACAGATCAGAGACTGGCCATCTCCGCGGTGCTCTATCTTTACCGCCTGAATAATCCAGAACTGCCCCGAACAGTGTGGACCAACGCTGCGAAATCTTCCGTTGGTAATATTCGCTTGATGGCGGTTCCGAACCTCGGGCGCGCAGGCGATATTGGAGCCCTGGAACAGATGCTTTCCGATCCGGATACAAATGTGCAAAGAAGTGCCAGTAACGAGCTTCACTATCTTAAAACCCGGGTGCCGCGTTAATGCAAAAACTTCAGGCGTCTTGCCGCGAACATCACCATTCGCAACAGCACCCAGCCATGTTTCCACCGTGAGATGTTCGTTTCCCCATAGGTTCGGGCACGGTAGCGAATAGGAAGATCGATTATCCGGAGGTTCAATTTTGAGGCTCCGAACAAAAGATCGAAATCGCCGAAGGGATCGAAGTCGCCGAAGTAAGAGCGATTCGCCGCGACCTTCTCATAATTCGCGCGCGACAAAACTTTCGTTCCGCACAAAGTATCCTTGGTGGGCTGTCCCAGGAGCCAACTAAACGCCAGGCTGAAGAACTTGTTGCCGATCATGTTGGCAAAACGCATGGCCTCATTCTCCATCGGGTAAACCAGGCGCACCCCATTCACAAAATCCGCCGTGCCGTTGCGGGCTGCTTCGTAAAATTTTGGAAGATCCTCCGGAGGCATCGTGAGATCAGCATCGAGTATGAACAGCAACTCTCCAGTAGCGATGGCGAATCCATCGCGTACGGCATTGCCTTTGCCTTTGCCGGTTTGCCTCAACGCTTTGATTTTGCGCTCTGGATACTTTTGGATGGCGCATTGTATCGCCGCCCAGGTGTCGTCACTCGAATGACCTTCCACAAAAATGATTTCGGTACCGGCTCCCATTTCGGGAGTGCGTTCCACGGCCGCGTAGATGTTCCCTGCTTCATTGCGTGCGGGAATCACCACACTGCAGGTCAACTGCCGATCTGTCGTTCGGGGACGAGGGCGCGCAACTAAAAAGATCGTGAGGCAAAAGTGCTTCAACCACGGGGCCATCCAGCGATTGAGGGCTTCGTCCAGGACGAGGGTGTTCAGCGGCCAGAGAATTTTGGATTCGCTTTTGATCGTTTCCCAACCAGCCAGGTGCAGGAGGTTTTTGACGTCGAGAGACGAAAGCCAGTTCTGCGGCGGAGCAGGAGTTTTCGCTCCGATGGCGGTGGCGGCGTTGAGGAGGGGACGCCAGAGCGTGTTATAAAAATTGATGACGATTCGGGTATCCGGGTGGGCGAACCGTTGCAAATGCTCCAGGGTGTTTTGCACATCATCGAGATCATTCACCACGTCCGAAAGAATGATGTAATCGAACTGTTCAGCCTTCTGAAAGTCATTCACGTCGGCCCGAAAGAAGGTGAGTTGAGGATGTCGCTTCCGGGCCAGTTCGATCATACCGGCACTGAAATCGACTCCTACACCGTGGGATGGCTTGATCGCTGCGAGCAAATCTCCCAGGCCACAACCGATTTCCAGAACCCGGGCACCGGGAGGAATGAGAAAGGCGAAAAAGTTCCGGATCAGCGTGTGATAATGCCGTTTGGATTCATCAGGACGGAACGGCGCACGAGCGTCGTAGAACGCCTTGCGGTCTGCAGGCAGTGTCGCTGAATTCTGCACGAGATCGTTCAGGTTAAAACGCTTGGGGGAAAGCGGGTTCAGTTAACCGTATCCGGTCTCGTTTGGAAAGGCGGAAAAAAGGGGAGCTAACCACGGATGGACACAGATGAACACGGATCTGAAATCAGCAAGGTCCCATTGCGTATGATCTGCGATTGCGTTAGTCGACGACCGCGCCTAAAACGGGATCACGAAGGGCCCAATCCCAATCCGTGTCCATCCGTGGTTAAAGATCGGATTACTTCGCCGCCGTTTTCGTAAACGCACTCACGCTTTTAATCTTCGCAGCTTTGGCCGCATCCATTACCTGAACGATCACTCCGAACGGAGCGTCTGTATCGGCGCGAATGGCAAGAATGGTGTCGGGATTGCCGACGGCCAGTTCCGTCAATTTCTCCTGGAGACGATCCAGGGTCAGTGCCTGGTCGCCGAGCAAGAGCGGCTTGCCTTCTTTTGGAATGGAAACGACCAGCTTGGGATTTGCAGCGGCACCTTCCTTGGCCTGGGCCGATTGCGGCAAAGCCAATTTCATGGCGGGCTGGTTCTTGAAGGTGGTGCTGACGATCAAAAAGATCAGCACGACGATCAGTACGTCGATCAACGATACAATGATGATCGCCGGGGCCTGTCGCCGTTTGCGGGTGGAAAATTGCATAACTTAAACGACTACTTTGGAGGAAGTTTTCGCCCGGGTCGGATGCTCTTCATCATCGCGATAAAGACTGCGCAGGAACAGATCGCAGACGGTTTCCAATTCCACCGTAAGCGTCTCCACTTTCTTGTTGAAATAGCTCCACGCCACGAGCGAGGGGATGGCCGTGAGCAAACCCATGAGGGTTGCCCGCAGTGCAAGGGCAATACCGGCAGCCACTTGTGAATTGCCACCAGCGGCTTCTGTTGCCCCACCCATTCCCTTGAATAACAAAATCAAACCGTAGATCGTTCCCACGAGACCAAGCAGTGGCGCGATGCCGACGACGATTTCGAGAACCACGAGGCCGCGGTCCAATTGCACCACTTCATGCCGGGCTTTGGTTTGCAGCGTTTCGGTGTTGTCCGTTTTTTTCCAGTGCCGATGCTGGCTGGCCATGAGCAGCAACCGGCTCAGCGGCGACGGATGAGCCCGGCACGTCTCCTCCACGAAAGCGAGATCGCGATTGATTTGGAATGAATTCACCGCCTCTTCCACTTCCGGCGGGAGCACTTTTTTCCAGCGCAGAGCCAGCCCGCGCTCAACAATAAATGTGAGACCCACGATCGAAGCGATCACCAGCAGGACAATGAAGAATAGTTCCATGGTTCAGGTATTAATTAATGATATGTGAAAGTGAATGTGACGTCGCGGTAATCGCCTTTGAGTTCGATCCGCATTTCGCGGGGCCATTCGCCATAGGGCGAAGGCTTTTGGATCGCTTGCTCGCAGATAACGGTTTGCAACTGGCCGACCGTCGTTTCCGCCACCCGCATCTGAGAGATTTGGCCCTTATAATTGATTCGAAACTCCAGCCGCACTGACCCCGGCTGAGTAGCACTGGTGTCATCGAGCATATCATACCAGCACTGCCGTACTGCCTCGATAAAGCGCTGATCATAACCGCCCACGATGGACCCTTTCACGTTGAGCGAGCCGCTGAGATCGTAACGTTTCACGCCGCCATCCTGCTTCATCTTTTCTCCAGGGTTCGCGGCGGCCTTGGCTTCAGCAATGGTTCGAGGACGCTTTTGGCGGGGTTGTTCCTGCCGTCCTTCTTTGACATCCGGTTTCTTCTCCGTCTCTTTGCGCGGTTTGTCCTCGATCTTGGCAAGCTCCAGATCTCCTTCCGGCGGGGCCTCTTTCGGTTTTTCGGGTGCCTTTTCCTCGCGTTCGATTTGATCTGGCGGAGTGGGAGTGGGCTGCAATGGCTGCGGCTTGGGGCGCGAGTTATCGGTTAACTTATTGGCTTCTTTTCGAGTCCCCTCGATCTGAGGGGTATCGGTGTCCTTCTCAATCTTTACATTCGCGGCCTCCGCGTTAATTGCTCCGTAGAATTTTGCGTCTTTGGGGGCCTCCACGATTTTGGAGGGATCCACTTCAATAAAGGAGAGTTCGATTTCGCGTTCCTGCTGGGGTGGCGGAGTTGCGACCAACTGCACCGGCACCAGCTTGTCGTTCTTCAGTAAGTTGAAAAAAACCAACTGCGATATTCCCAGGAGGGCAGCAAGTAGCAGCGCACCGCAAATAATGAGATGGATTAGAACAGAAAAGATCAACGCCCGAACGATGGGATCTATGGATCTCCATTTGGCATTGGCAGTTCTGGTTAACGACATTCGAGCGCTAAAGATGTAACACACCCCTGCGGGCGGCAACTTTTAACGAATGAGCAGACGAAGGGCCCAAAGGTTTATTCTAAAAAGGGGCGGAAGGTCTCATTTTCGTGACGTACGAGGCACCGGGCGAACGCGGAAGGTCCCGTTGCAGGGGCTGCGGAGGCACCGGAAAATCTGGGAGGGTCCGTTTTCGTGGCTTACGAGGGCCTTCCACGCCGAACATCGCCAGGAACGGCCGGTTCGGGAGGAATAAACCGCGAAATACGCGAAAGGGGACTGTACTTTCGGTCTTTCTTGCAATTCTTTCGCCTATTTAGTGTCTGGCCGGAAACTCGTGTTTTCAGCGAATCCGCGAAAATTCCACATCAGGAACGGGAGATGACCTGCATTTTCATGGAGAAGAGGTTCACTATCGTGTTTATGGCGACTTTCATCCAAACGGCAGTGAGAAGGATCAGCGCGGCGACAAGCCAACGACCTCCCCACTATGCAACCATGCAACGATTCCACCATGTAACTAATCCCAGACTGTTATCGTTAACGTAATCGAGCGTTCCCAGTGGCTCCGCTCGTTCACCGC
>JBKJKE010000171.1:0-12033 GCA_046597605.1 Limisphaerales bacterium
AATTTCAGTGCGAGTCGTTTTGTGCAGGCTTGGATCGGGTTGTTTAAGCATCAATCCCTATCCCAAATACCCTTTCCACAAAGCGACTCTTTTTTCTATTTCGGAGTTCGGGTTAAACTGAATGGCTGCGTGAGCGCTGCTAACTGTTGCCAGCGCGAATAGTGTAAGAAAAGCCCTTTTCATGTAGTCCATATAGCAGACCTTCCATTTGTTTCAACAGGGCAGAGGAGGGGAGAACTTTCCTGCCGCAAAACGTTCGCCTGGGAACATTCAGCTTTTCATCCTCGAAGAGTTTTCTACTCTCCCACTGCGTAATCATGCGAAAAACTAAGATCATTGCCACTCTCGGACCCGCCACTGACTCCTCTGAAATGATCGGAAGGATCATTGATGCCGGGGTCAACATTGTCAGGCTGAATATGTCTCATGCCGCCCATGATTGGGTGCGCCGGGTAGTTGGCGATATCCGTTCTGCCGCAGAAGCGCGCGGACTCTCGATTGGCATTCTTATGGACACCCAGGGGCCTGCCATCCGCACCGGCGATGTGGCTACAACCCTTGATCTTAAACCGGGCCAAAAGTTCATCTTTACCGTTCGCGGTGAGAAAAGCGAAGAGGAGCATTCGGTTGATGTGAATTACGACAACCTGGTGAATGATATCAACATAGGGGACATCGTCCTCGTCGACAACGGCGAGATCGAAATGAAGGTGCTCAACAAGAGCTTAAACCGAATCGAGTGCGAAGTACTGACACCCGGAAAATTGAAAAGTCGCCGACACATCAATCTTCCCGGAGTCAAAGTGAGTTTGCCCGCCTTGACCGCCAAAGATCTTCAGGACATTGCATTGGGTCTGGAACTCGGCGTTGATTTTATCGCCCTGTCCTTCGTTCGTGAGGCCAAAGACATTCGTCAACTGCGCGCCGTCGTTCAAAGCGGCAAAGATCGTCCCCAGATCATCGCCAAACTTGAGGATCAACAGGCGATCAAAAATCTTAAGGAAATCATCCAGGAAGCGGACGGAGTCATGGTCGCGAGGGGTGACCTCGGAATCGAAGTTCCTTACGAAGAGTTGCCGATCATTCAGCGTCGTGCCGTGAAATATTGTTTGCGCATAGGCAAGCCGGTGATCGTCGCGACCCACATGCTCGAGAGCATGATCAACAATCCGATCCCCACCCGTGCCGAGGTCACTGACGTTGCCAACGCGGTTTACGAACAAGCTGACGCCATCATGCTCAGCGGCGAAACCACGGTCGGCAAGTATCCGTTGAAATGTCTGGAAGTCTTCAATCGCGTGGCTACCCGGATCGAGCGAAGCGGCGGCGCAAACTTCCAGGTCAACGCCGAGCTTACTACTGCTGAGCAAAAGATGATCAAAAGCGGAATCGTCATGGCCGACGAATTGCGCGCGGATGCTATCGTTGTTTTAACCATTAGCGGAAAAAGTGCCCGCTCGGCGGCATGGATGCGCCCCAATCACTCTCCGATTTTTGCGATCTGCGAAAGCAAGCGGGTGGCGGACTCCCTGTCTCTGAACTGGGGTGTCACCTCGTTTGTGCTTCCTTTCGACCAGGTGATTCGGGAAAAGACGGTCTCTCGTGCTATTGAAATGTTGGTGAAACGCGAAGCTCTTAAAAAGGGTAACACGATAGTCGTCATCAGCTCCATCGAGGTCGATGGACAAACCGTTCGAGCGGTGCAGATGCGCACGGTTTAGGAGTGGTGACCTCTTGGGCTTTCAAGGGTAGGACCTTTTGCCAAAACGTCCCTGAATCTGCCTTCAGGAGGGACAGACTGAAACCAAAGCTGCCGAACGGTGGTATCTGTATGCACATTGTCTAGCGGGTCTTCTTCGGAGAGAGAGAGAATGGGTCATTCTGGCAAGAGGCCCCCTGCCTGGTAGCAAAACGCTGATTTCTTGACCCTATAGAAACGCTGGAACATCCTGATCCTGTTTATGGCGCTTTCCGAAAATATTCTTTGTGAACTGCAACGCATTGTCGGTCGAAACAATGTTCTCACAAAGAAAGAAGATCTGATTACCTATTCCTTCGACGGTACTGCTGCCATGTCCCAGATGCCCGGTTGCGTCGCTTTCGTCCAGACCGCCGAGCAAGTCAGCCAGATCCTGAAACTCGCCAACCAGACGAGAACCCCCGTGGTCACCCGTGGTTCCGGCACCGGCCTGAGTGGTGGAAGCGTTCCAAGCGTCGATTGTATCGTGATGTGCACGGTGAAGATGGATCGGATTCTGGAAGTAGATCGCGCCAACCTTACGATGATGGTCGAACCGGGAGTCACGACCGTGCAGGTATTCGATGAAGCAGCCAAAGTGAATTTGTTTTATCCACCTGATCCCGGATCGATGCGTATCTCCACCATTGGGGGAAACGTCGCTGAAAATTCCGGCGGTCTGCGCGGGTTGAAATACGGCATCACTCGTAATTACGTAATGGGCCTCGAGATTGTTCTGCCCGACGGCGAGATTTTCTTCACCGGCAACAAATGCGTGAAGGATGTCGCGGGGTATTCCCTGAAAGATATCTTTGTCGGTTCCGAGGGGACTCTCGGTGTGATCACGAAGGTTCTCCTTAAATTGATCCCGAAGCCCGCAGCGAAAAAAACGATGGTGGCCACCTTCGATGCAATGGATAAGGCGGCGCAAACCGTCTCCGACATCATCGCCGCTCAAATCATCCCATGCACCCTGGAGTTTCTGGATCGCACCACGATTCATTGTGTCGAAGATTTTGCGAAGGTCGGCCTGCCTTTGAATTGCGAAGCGCTTCTCCTGATGGAATCCGATGGTCACCCGGCTGCCGTCGCAGAAGAAACGGCGAAGATGGAAGAGCTCTCTCGCAAGAACGGTGCGATGGAAGTTCGAGTGGCCAAAGATGATGCGGAAGCCACCAAGCTCGCCACCGCGCGACGCTCTGCGTTTTCAGCCCTCGCCCGCCTTGCACCCACCACCATTCTGGAAGACGCCACGGTTCCTCGTAGCGAACTGGCAAAGATGGTGAACTTCGTCAACGTAGTAGCAAAGAAATACAAGCTGCGTGTCGGCACCTTCGGTCATATGGGCGATGGGAACTTGCACCCCACCTTTCTCACAGACGAACGGAACAAGGAAGAAATGCAGCGGGTTCATGAAGCCTTCCAGGAGATCTTCCATGAAGCGATTAGACTCGGTGGGACGATCACTGGTGAACACGGCGTCGGCCTTGCGAAGAAAGACTTTCTCCCGAAATTCCTTGGCGACACCCAGACCCGCGTCCACCGCGAACTGCGGAAGGTACTCGACCCCAACGGCATTCTGAATCCCGGGAAGATGTTTGATCCGCAGTAATGAAATCTTAGCTCACCATCGAGCCCCCGCCGTTTGGGTGCAGGACCTGACCGGTGAAATAGGATGAATCGAGTTCGGAAGCGAGGAACACGTAGCTTGGAGCAACTTCGCAGGGCTGTCCCGGGCGCTTCATAGGTGTGTTCTTTCCGAATTCGTGAACTCTTTCTGGCTCAAAGGAAGCGGGGATCAAAGGAGTCCAAATAGGGCCGGGTGCGACCGCATTGACGCGAATCCCTTTCTCAGCGAGTTCCCGAGCCAGTGAGCGAGTAAAGCTAAGGTTTGCAGCCTTTGTACCTGCATAATCCATCAGATGCGGCTTAGGTTGATAGGCCTGCACGGAAGTGGTGTTGATAATCGAGGCCCCCGGCTTTAAATGGGGCATACAGGCTTTGGTTAGAAAGAAATATCCAAACATATTGGTTCGGTAGGTCTTTTCTATTTGTTCACCCGTGATCTCCTCGAACGTTTCATTAACATGCTGCTCAGCAGCGTTGTTGACGAGGATGTCAATGTGCCCCCATTCGGCCGCCACTTTATCTACGATTCCTTTGCAAAATTTTTCACTGCCCACATCGCCCGCAAATCTTAAGCATCGTCGCCCCAGTTCTGTGACGCGTTGGCAGGTGATTTCGGCATCTTTTTCCTCGTTGAGATAAACGATGGCCACATCGGCCCCTTCTTTGGCGAAATAAATGGCCACCGACCGCCCGATTCCGCTATCTCCGCCGGTGATGATCGCCACTTTTCCAAGCAGTTTACCGCTCGGTTTGTAACGCGGGTCCTCGGACATCGGTTGAGGATCCATTTTGGTCTCTTCGCCGGGCAGCTCCTGCTTTTGCGGAGATGGTTGACGTTGGGTGGCGGGTTTTTTGGCTTTCTGACGTTGCAGCATGGTATTTTCCTTTGCTTAATTGGGATAAACTTACCTTCGGAAAGCACCCGAACAATTGGGATGAAGCTCTCAGGTTGCCCTCAGGCGAAACTCCCATTCTCCAGAGGCGTCCTGCCTTCTTTCTCTTGGCATTGCGGGATCCCCCGAAATGCTTTCAAGGCGAACCCTCATATTCTCATTCACGCATAGTTCTGCCAATCTCCAGCACTGCGCCTGATGGTTCCACCTAAGGTGCCGTCTATGACGTATTTAAAATCTTATCTCCGCCAGCGAAGACGGACCGTTGGATGGAGATCTCTAATTCTCCTTGTTCTGATCGCCCCTTCGATTGCTTCTCTGGCCCAGACCAATGAACAAACCCAGGCTGATCTGAAGAAGCTCAGCCTGGAGGAGTTGATGCAGGTTGAAGTCACCTCAGTATCGCGTCGGGCAGAACCGCTCAGCGAGGTTTCGTCGGCAGTGCAGGTCATCACTCAGGAGGAGATTCGTCGGTCAGGCGCGCGGAGCATTCCAGAGGCATTGCGAATTGCGTCCAACCTTGAGGTTGCGCAAGCCAGCTCCCAAACATGGGCGATTAGTTCACGGGGTTTTAATGCAAATGTGGGAAATAAATTGTTGGTCATGATCGACGGTCGTAGCGTTTATACTCCGCTGTTCTCCGGCGTTTTCTGGGATGTGCAGGATACCTTGCTGGAAGATATTGATCGTATTGAGGTCGTGAGTGGACCCGGAGCAACCTTGTGGGGAGCGAATGCCGTGAACGGGGTCATCAACATTGTAACGAAAAGCGCGAAGGATCCTTCCGCGCAGGGAACTTTAATCACCGGCGGGGCGGGAACGGAGGAACGCGGTCTGGCGGGCATACGCTATGGTGGAAAGCTGGCCGAAAACGTTTACTACCGGGTTTACGGTAAATATTTCAACAGGGATGAAACCGTCTTGGCCAATGGAATGGATAACGAGGACGATTGGCAATTTGGACAAGGCGGTTTTCGCATAGACTGGGATCAGTCCGACGAAAATCTTCTGACTTTCCAGGGAGACATCTACGGCGGGGACCTCAACCGACTTGCTGGTGATAACTCAGAGGTAAGCGGTGGTAATTTTTTGACCCGTTGGAATCGGGTGATCTCGGCGGACTCCGATCTGCAGGTGCAGTTTTATTATGACCGAACCTATCGTCGAATTCCGGGGACCTTCGCAGAGGATTTAGATACTTACGATTTGGACTTCCAACATCGTTTTCTGCTCGGAGAACGAAACGAAATCATCTGGGGCGCGGGTTATCGGCTGACTTACGATGATGTGGACAATTCAGGGACCGTTGCTTTTCTTCCAGAAGAATTAACCCGCACCCTGCTCAGCGCTTTCGTGCAGGATAAGATCGAGATCGTGGAGGATCAGCTATTTTTCACTCTGGGATCCAAGTTTGAGATGAACGACTACACTGGCTTTGAAGTTCAGCCGAGTGCCAAACTCACCTGGCTACCGGTGACTAACCATACTTTCTGGGGAGGCATTTCCCGCGCGGTCCGCACCCCCTCAAGGATTGATCGGCATCTCTACTTACCAAGCGCTCCTCCTTATGTGATTGCGGGCGGCCCGGGTTTCGAGTCAGAGGAATTACTTGCTTACGAAATAGGCTATCGTTTTGTGCCGCATGAACGCTTGCTGGTTTCCGTCAGCACCTTCTTTAACGATTACGATAAACTGCGCAGCGTCACTCCCGGTCCACCTCGCATGATTCAAAATGGTTTAGAGGGGGAAACCTACGGAGTGGAATTCGATGCGAGTTACCAGGTGCTCGATTGGTGGCGGGTCCGCTTTGGCTATACCTATCTTGAAGAGGATATCAAGGTTCGCCCGGGATTCGCTGACTTTAATAATGCACTCGGGGAAACAACGGTGGACCCCCGTCATCAATTCTCGCTTCGCTCTTACTGGGACCTTCCGCACGATTTCGAGTTTGATTGGGGCGTACGCTATGTTGAACGCGTGCACAATGTATCCAATGGCATGCCCGGGAGTGTCCCGGGATATGTGGAGGCAGATGTTCATCTTGGTTGGTTTCCGACAAAGAACCTGGAGCTCTCGATCGTCGGACAAAATCTTGTGCAGAGACGCCATCCGGAATTTGGATTTCCGGCTCCTACCCGCGCTGAAATTGAGCGGAGCGTTTACGGAAAGATTACATGGCGTTTCTAGCCATACAAAACGAAAGAGTTGCAGCGAAGATCAGACGGACGGCGTCCGTTGGTTCGTTTGCTCGCTCCCTCTTCTTGAGGGGCATGCTTCTGCTTTTCGTTCTTTGCTTGAGCGCCCGTCCCGCCATGGGTCAGGATGCGGCCTCCTATCGCATCAAAGCGGTTTTCCTCTATAATTTCGCTCAGTTCACAACATGGCCCGAAAGTGCCTTCGATGGCCCGAAAGCGCCCTTCGTAATTGGGGTTCTCGGGAAGGACCCATTCGGAACCGCGCTGGACGCCACCGTGAAAGGCGAAGAAATTGGAGGACGCCCCATTGAAGTAAGGCGCTATCGCACTGCTTCGGAGATTAAAAATTGCCAGATCCTGTTTATCAGCGCTTCCGAGCAGGACCGCATTAATCCCATTATAGACTCTCTCGCAAAAAAACCTGTTTTGACCGTGGGAGAAACAGAACGATTTGCATTGAACGGCGGGATGATACGTTTCCTTGCGGAGAATAACAAAATCCGTTTTCGCATTAACGCAGAAGCAGCGGAGAAAGCAGGATTAACCATCAGCTCGAAGCTGCTACGCCTGGCTGAAATTGTTAAAACCGAAAGGATTCGCCAATGAGATTCGAAGACCTTCCGATCCGGCGGAAGTTGATTTCGATCACAATGGCAATCAGCGGGGTGGTGCTGATCCTGACGTGTGTCTCCTTTATCGCGTATGAGTTGATCACGTTCCGGAAGGCCATGAAGGAAAACCTCGGGACTTTGGCAGAAGTCGTCGCTCGAAATAGCACCGCAGCCCTTGCGTTTCAAGATAGAGAGGACGCGAAGGATGTTCTTTTGGCACTCGCAGCCGAACCGCGGATACTCTCTGCTGCTCTCTACGACCTGAAGGGACAACTATTTGCCACCTACCTTCGCACGGGTCACTCGGAACAATTTCCGAGGCTTCCGCGAAGCGACGGGTTTTCTTCAGATTCAATGTCTTTCATGGTCTTTCGAACGGTCCATGCCGAGTCTGCTTTGGGCCGTTTGTACATTCGCTCTGATAACAAAGCTTTTGAACGGCGTCTCCAACGGTATGCCGTAATGGTGATACTCATCCTGGCTATCTCGACCTCTGTGGCGTACCTCCTTTCCACTGCTCTCCAAAAACGCATCTCCGGTCCCATTCTGGAACTCGCCGGAACTGCCCGGAAAGTCACCGAACAAAAAAGCTACGGGGTGAAGGCGCGGAAATACGGCGCGGACGAATTGGGCCAATTAACAGATGCGTTCAATGAAATGTTGCACCAGATCCATGAGCGGGACATTGCGTTGCGCGAAAAGGAGGAGCGTTTACGGTTAGCGTTGGAAGCTTCCAACACTGCCGTGTGGGATCGAAACCTGTTAACGGGGAGGTCCAACTGGGACCAGCACATGCAGGAGCTATTTGGGTTCAAGCCAGGGGAGTTCGACGGAAGTGAAGAACTGGCGGTCTCCCGAATTCATCCCGACGATCGGCTAATGGTTAATGAAAGGATCGCCAAGGCACTACAGAACCGGGAAGAATTCACCCTCGAACTTCGCGCCCTTTGGCCTGATCAATCGATCCGTCACATTGTCCTGCGCGGCAAAGCCTATTACGACGACCTCGGCGTTCCCGCCCACATCACCGGTGTCGCGTTGGATGCCACTGAAAACAAGAAAGCCGAGATTGCCCTCCGTGATAGTGAGGAAAAATATCGCAGGCTGAGCGCTGAACTGGATCAACGTGTTACGCTCCGCACATCCGAATTGGAAGCGACCAATAGTGAACTGGAAGCGTTCACCTATTCTGTTTCTCACGACCTGCGCGCCCCCTTGCGACATATGACGGCCTATTCCCAGTTGCTCCTGGAGGACCATGGCGACAAGCTTGACCCTGAAGCTCGCCGCTTCCTGGCACGGATCCGGTTGAGTGCTCGTAACATGGGGCAATTGGTCGACGACTTGCTGAACCTGGCGCGAATTGGACGGCAGGAACTGAGTCAGGAAACGGTCTCTTTAAACACGCTGGTTGACCAGGCGATGAGCGTGCTGCGTCTCGAAACAGAAAAGCGCAATATCGAATGGAAAATTGCTCAGTTGCCCAACGCGAAATGCGATCCAGGACTGGTCAAACAAGTTTTTGTAAACTTCATTTCAAATTCTGTAAAATACACCCGCCCGCGCGAACTGGCCGTTATTGAAATTGGCAAACTAAAGCGTGGGGATGAGGTGATCATCTTTGTTAAGGACAATGGCGTAGGATTCAACATGGAGTACTCCAACAAGTTATTTGGCGTCTTCCAAAGATTGCATCGACAGGAGGAATTCGAAGGAACCGGCGTGGGCCTGGCGACGGTGGCGAGGATCGTTAGCAAACATCATGGTCGCATCTGGGCAGAAGCCGAAGAACACAAAGGTGCCACGTTTTATTTTACTTTCCCCGGAATTCAATAACATTTAAGAACCGTATGAGCACTGCCGTCATCGATATCCTTCTTGTTGAAGACAATCCCGATGACGTGGAACTCGCCTTGATGGCTCTGCGCCGAAACAATCTTGCCAATCAAATCCACATTGCCCGAGACGGAGTGGAGGCCCTGGATTTCATTTTCTGCCGCGGAGCGCATTCTGATCGAACCTTTGAGAAGCCACCGCGCGTTGTCCTCCTGGATTTAAAATTGCCGAAAATCGATGGCCTGGAGGTGCTGCGAGCAATCAAAGGCGATCCAAGGACTCAATCCGTTCCGGTCGTGGTAATGACTTCATCCAAAGAGCAACGAGACATGGTGGAGGGCTACAAACTCGGAGTGAATAGCTATATTCAGAAGCCCATCGATTTCGATCAATTCAGGGACCTCGTCAAGAATCTCGGCTACTACTGGTTGGTAATTAACCAGGCCCCCCCTGGCTGGTAATCTTCGATCCTGGGCTTTCGCGTAAGGATTTGGTTTGGAAAACTTCCCGCTGCAGAGTAAGCCATTCCCATGAAATGGATTCAGCTCTGCTCCGCCATCTGCGCGCTCACGTTTTTTCCTTTTCTGGCGCAGGCGGAAACGGAGTCCATAACGACCAATACCCTCGCGGAAGCAGAAAAGTTGATGGGAATTGAGTTCAGCGAACAAGAGCGCGCCATGATGCTCGATTCGCTCCAGGCGCGGGTTTCCGAATATGACAAGAACCGCAAGTTAAACATCCCCTACGGCACTTTTCCGGCCGTGCTGTTCAATCCCATCCCGCACGGATTCAGATGGCCAACTCAAACAGGTCCGTCCAAGTGGGCTCCGCTTGCGGAAAAGGTTAAGCGCCCCACCAATCTCCAGGAAGTTGCCTTCTGGTCAATTCCGCGCCTGGCCGCTCTCCTTCAATCGAAGCAAGTCACCTCTCTAGAATTGACTCAGATGTACCTGGCCCGACTCAAGGAGTTCGGGCCCAAACTGGAATGCGTGGTGACAGTGACGGAAGAACTGGCCCTCAAGCAGGCAGCAATGGCTGATCGTGAGATCGCCAGCGGCAATTACAAGGGCGTTCTCCACGGCATTCCTTATGGCGCAAAAGATCTGATTTCTGTCAAAGGAATCAAAACGACCTGGGGGTCCGTTGCCTACAAGGACCAGGTGTTCGACGAAGATGCGACGGTGATCAAGAAACTGGAACAAGCGGGGGCTGTACTCGTGGCAAAAACGAGCATGGGCGAATTGGCCTGGGGCGAGGTCTGGTTTGGAGGCATGACCCGCAATCCCTGGAACGTTGAAAAGGGCTCAAGCGGATCCTCCGCAGGCTCGGCAGCCGGTGTTTCTGCCGGTTTGTTTCCGTTCGCAATTGGGTCGGAAACCCACGGCTCCATCATATCGCCCAGCGCCACCTGCGGCGTCACCGGATTACGCCCCACCTACGGCAGGGTGAGCCGCGCCGGATGCATGTCGTTGAGCTGGACTATGGATAAACTGGGCCCGATTTGTCGGACGGCTGAAGATAGCGCCATTGTTTTGAACGCGATTCACGGTCTCGATGAGAACGATCCGACGACTTACGACGTCCCTTTCAATTTTCAACCGAAAGTCAGTTGGAACAAATTGCGAGTGGGTTATTTGAAAGCGGATTTCGAAAAGAAAAAGGACAACACCAACGATCTCGCTACCTTGAAGAAGCTCGAGGAATTGGGTGCGAAACTCATCCCTATCGAACTCCCGACGAACTATCCGGCCAGCCTTTCTTTCATCCTATCGACCGAAGGAGCCGCCTTCTTTGACGAACTCACGCGCAGCAATCGCGATGATTTGATGGTGCGCCAGATCGCCAACGCCTGGCCGAATGTCTTCCGTGGACGCCGCTTTGTCCCTGCCGTGGAATACTTGCAGGCCCAACGGATTCGCACTCTCGTGATTCAAGAAATGCATCAGCTTATGCAGACCGTTGATGTCTATGTTGCGCCCTGGGATACAGGGGAAAACATGCTTCTGACCAATCTCACCGGCCATCCGAGCGTTGTGGTCCCCAACGGATTCAGTAAGGACTATCCTACCGCGATCACATTCGTTGGCCAGCTCTTCGGCGAAGCCGATATGGTGGCAGTCGCCAAAGCATACCAGGACGTGACCGACTTCCATTTGCAGCAACCGCCACAGTTCATGGTGAAATAAGCATGCGGCTAAACTTCTATTCCTGTGGAGAAGGATTCCCGCTGATCGTCCTGCATGGGCTGCTGGGGTCATCCGACAACTGGCAGTCCCTCAGCAAACAGTTCAGCGAACATTTCAGGGTGTTCGCATTGGATCTGCGAAATCATGGGGCCTCACCACACAGCGATGGTTTCGATTATCCCGCGATGGCCGGGGACCTCGGTGAGTTCATGGATTCACAAGGGATCAAAGAAGCCTTTCTCATGGGACACTCGATGGGCGGGAAAACGAGCATGCAGTTCGCTGCTCAATATCCCGATCGCGTCCGCAAACTGATCTCTGCCGATATCGGAATCAAACGGTATCCACTACATCACACGAAAATTCTGGATGCCTTGTGGTCCGTTGATCTCAAAGGCATTTCCAGTCGTTCCGATCTGGATAAGGCTCTCGCGGCGCAGCTTCCGGATGCGGCGTTGCGGGCTTTTTTGATGAAAAACGTGAAACGGGATGAGCAGGGCTTGCTCAACTGGAAGATCAACCTCCAAGTCATTCGCGAGAAGTATGGCAACATCGCAGCTGCTCTTGAGCTTCCCGCGCCTTTCGGCAAACCCACCCTTTTCATGAGAGGCGCTCATTCCGACTATGTCGTCCCAGCGGATGAATCAGGAATCCGGGAGTATTTCCCCAGTGCAAAGTTCGTTACCCTGGAGGGAGCCGGGCATTGGCTTCATGCCGAGAGGCCCGAGGAATTTGCGGACGAAGTCCTGAAATTTCTCACCGCTCCAGTTTGAACGATGGCCTTTCGGGCGGATGGCTGAAAGCAAAGTTTCCCAAAACGCTGAAGCTGCCTCCTATTTTCAAAAAAATAGGCCACTGCCCCGAAAACCCCAGCAAATGCGCCGTTTATGACGATAGATTCTCCGGGGATGACGGGATTTCCGGACCGGAAAACGAGTCATCCCG
>JBKJKE010000183.1:0-26011 GCA_046597605.1 Limisphaerales bacterium
AATTTCAGTGCGAGTCGTTTTGTGCAGGCTTGGATCGGGTTGTTTAAGCATCAATCCCTATCCCAAATACCCTTTCCACAAAGCGACTCTTTTTTCTATTTCGGAGTTCGGGATTAAAGCAGAGCGAAATGTCGGATGTGCGAACCGGGCCGGAGGCTTCCTAGGAAGGATGGTCATATCTCGGCGCGCACCTTGCCGTAAAGGCAGAAGTCAGGGCAAACCGGCAGGTTGTGCCCCACCGGTTTTGGCTAGGAGCTTCCGCTCCACCTGCCTGAAGCTGGATTGTCCCTTTACCTGGCCTAACTGGCAGTGGGAAGAAGGTTAGATGTTGGGCTCGAGGTTTTGCCCGTCCACAGGAGTCTTCCGGGCCGAAACGGTCGAGATTTCACTGTCTGGCGTTAAAAGTAATAGGATACCGGCGAGCCGCAAGGGAACTGAGGTTATGCCCGATCCGGAAATTACTTTCGGCAATCGCTCCACTTGAGCGCGGCTTTAACGACATCAACCAGACACCCGCTCGTAATGCGCCGGTGTCGTCGGGTGCTTAGAATTCGCAGTCAGATCAATGATATGCTGCTCTGGCTTTAGCCCCCCGAGAATCTTAAAGTAATCTTCGTTCTGATTCCCCAGGATGAGAATCTCTGCATGTTGCACCACTTCATCGATGCTGTTCACCATCAACTTCGAAATGTGCGGAATGTGCTGCTCGATATAACGGCGATTGGCGCCAATCAGATGAGCAAGCGACACATGCGGATCATACAGTTTGATGTCGAACCCTTTGCCCAAAAGATTTTCGGCAAGGGTCACGACAGGAGATTCGCGGAGATCATCCGTGCCTGCTTTAAAGGCAAAACCAAGAATTCCGATTCGTTTCTTATTCTTCTCGCGGATCAATTGCAGCGCAGCCGCGATCTGTTTGTCGTTGCTCTCCGCAATTCCATTCAACATCGGAACCGCCACGTCACGAGCGCGGGCCAACCGATTCAAAGCGCGAAGATCTTTCGGCAGGCACGAGCCGCCATACGCAAAACCCGGCTTCAGATACGCCGGAGAAAGATTGAGTTTCTTGTCCTGGCAGAAAATTCCCATGACCTCGTGGGAGTCGATGCCCATCGATTTGCAGATCCCACCGATCTCATTGGCAAAAGTGATCTTTAAAGCATGGAAGACGTTGTCGACGTACTTCACCATTTCAGCCGTTTCGAGCTTGGTGTGAATCATCGGTCCCGGTAAGCCGCCATATAGTCCTGCCACCGTTTCACTGTCCGACTGAAGCAACGCCCCGATCACCGTCTTGGGTGGATTATAGAAGTCAGCCACCGCGGTGGATTCCCGGAGGAATTCAGGGTTGATCGCAATACCGAACCCTTCCCCTGCTCTCTTGCCAGAGGATTGTTCCAACGCAGGGATCACTGTCCCTGACATTGAACCGGGAAGCATGGTGGAGCGGGTCACGACAATGTGCCGCGCCGGCTTCTTCGCCAAAGCCGCTCCGATATCTTCGCAAACCCGCTTGATATAGGTGAGATCAAGGTCGCCGGTATTCCGCGAAGGTGTCCCAACGCAGATCATAGAAATTTCAGAATCGCGGATGGCAGCTTCAGAATCCGTGGTGGCTCGGATGGAACCATTCTTCACCCCTTCGGCAATCAGCTCGTCCAATCCAGTCTCAATGATCGGCGATTTACCGCTGTTGATCAGGTCCACTTTGGTTTGGTCGGTATCAACACCTATAATTTGGTGTCCGCCCTTGGCGAAACATCCACTGATGACTGCTCCAACGTAACCCAATCCAAAGATACTGATTTTCAACTCGGTTCCTTTCTGCTCTGGCAAACCTGCCGGCAATAATTTTCAAACAATTCGTTCACAGCACCCCACCCAAAGTGCTCACTGACCAGCGCCAATCCGTTCTGCCCGATCTTTTCGCGCTCCTCTTTGCTCTTGAACAGTTCTCCAATGCACTTCGCAAAATCGCTCGGCGAATCAGCCAATAAAATATGTTTGCCATGGGTAACCGGCAAGCCTTCTGCACCTATAGCAGTGGAAACGACCGGAATCCCGTTCGCCATCGCTTCAAAAATCTTGATGCGAGTTCCACCACCTACCCGCAGCGGAACGATCATTACCTCGGATTCCGCCACGAACGGTCGAACATCATTGACGGTCCCCGTCACCTGGATGCTCGAGTCTTTCGCTGCCAATGCTCGCACCTTCTCGGGTGGATTTCGGCCCACGATCGTAAACTTAACATGAGGAAAATCTCGTTTCACCTGCGGATAAATCTCATTGGTAAAATATTCCACCGCATCAATGTTAGGCATCCAATCCATCGACCCAAGAAACACGAGGGATTTCGGTTTCCGCTCGGCTTTGACTGCGGAAAAGAATTTTACATCTACTCCCGTCGGAACGGCCCCAAGGACATTCTTCATTCCTAGTTCCTTCCGGAACAACGTCGCATCTTCCTCCGATACTGCCACGACACCATCGCACTTTTCGCACGCGGCTTTTTCATAGGCCAGCATTCGTTGCCATTGCCCTTTGAAATATGTCTTCTTCAGCCCGGTCGCTTTTTCAAAAAGACGCTTCCAAATGATCGATTCGACGTTGTGCTGGAAGAGAAGCACCGGTGTTTTGGTCTTGCCCTGCGGAAACAGGTTAATGGATGGCGTAAGAAAGTCGCAGATGATCAGGTCATAACTACCGAACTGATCTAGCTCCCGGATCCGGTCGGTCATCGCTTTTGACTCATACTTCTGGATGACATACGGCAACTTCGAAAGGAAGTTGGAGCCCAGCTCAATGAAGAACTTCGGCGACTTCTTGGGAGTTTCCTTCCAGGGAATCCAAAACTGCTTTTGGGAGTATTCGCTCGCGGACTTCAGAACCTTTTCATCCGTTCCTTCCGGACACAGCGATAAATAGTGAACTTCGTTACCGCTCTTCAACTGCCGCAACATGTTATAGGTGCGGATCTTCCCGCCCGTATCCAACGGATGCAGCGGGCCAGTCTTTAGCCACAAAATGCGGAGCGGTTTTTTAGAATTCACTCTAATCGATCTGCTTTGAGCAGAGATATTCCACAGAGATTAGATATCCCTTAATCTAACCGCAAGAGCGCAACAGTTGTTAACCAATTTACCGAAAGAGAGGTGGTAGCATCGTGTTTCGGACTTTTTCAGCGGAAAACTGCGTCTAAACTTCCCCAATCGTCTTTTTTCAATGGAAAACTGCGTTCAAACTTCCCCAATCGTCTTTTTCCAATGGAAAACTGCGTCTAAACTTCCCCAATCGTCTTTTTCCAATGGAAAACTGCGTCTAAACTTCCCCGATCGTCTTTTTCCAATGGAAAACTGCGTTCAAACTTCCCCGATCGTCTTTTTCCAATGGAAAACTGCGTCTAAACTTCCCCAATCGTCTTTTTCCAATGGAAAACTGCGTTTAAACTTCCCCGATCGTCTTTTTCCGATGTAAAACTGCTTTTCGATCAGATTTCACCCCTGAACGCCGATCATTCTTTTGCCGACTTCGATTTACTGCCGGTGACATCAGATTTCTGTAGTGTGGGCGGCCCCTTCAACCAACCAAGCTCAGCGAGAAACTTGTCTGCAGATGTGACGGTTTCATAATAATACTTCGGATTGTATTTGCCGTAGAACCCGTGCTTTTGGCCTTCGTAGATATGCAAGTCACACTTGATCCCGAGTTTCTTCATTGAGCTCTGGAACTCTTGCGCGATCTCCACCGGAATGAGGTGATCTTGAGACCCGAGAAAAATCACCGCAGGCGGATCGTCACGCGTGATGTTATGGGCGGGAGAGAACTTCTTGTAATCATCCCCTACCCGAGCGTTCCCCCATTGACCCGGCCCATTGTTGAACACTGGATTCCAGAGGATCATGGCATTCGGCTTCGGCGAGATCGAAAGGTCATCTTTGGGATCATCGGATCCTTCCACCATTCCGCAGAAGGCAGCGAGATGTCCCCCGGCGGAACCGCCTCCCGCAGCGATTCTGGACGGATCAATCCCAAGCTCTCCAGCGTGTCCCCGAACCCAGCGCATCGCAGATTTGGCATCGAACACACAATTAGTCGGCGGATCTTTCCGGTCTTTATCCAATAGGCGATACTCGACGGTGGTACAGACCAGTCCGCGAGAGGCAAAATACGTACACTGATCATTGAACTGGGAAGCCGTGCCTCCAACCCAACCGCCTCCATGGAAGAAAACGATCGCAGGACGCTTATCTGTCTGCTTCCACCCAGGAGGTTTACTTACGAACAGGGGCATTTCCCGTTCGCCTGCTTTTTTGTAAATAAACTTTTCACCGACTGCATCGGCAGCATCGACCGGCGAACGGCTTAGGATAACGAAGATGAGAGCGAATAAGATTCTCACAGGTGGAACTTTAACTAAGTGAAGATGGAAAAGACAACTCGAAGTCCCCTTTGGCCCACCAGGGCCAACGCTTCTCCGAATGAAATTCCGTAACTTTATAACTGTCATATAGGTGATCCAGGCGCCCCGTTTTTTTTAAGCGGGGGAATCACCTGCGGTTTGAGAGTGGCACGCCAGGCGTCGATCTCTTTCATCATCCGTTTCACACGGCGCGGTTCTTTAACGGCTAGATCCGTTGTTTCACCTGGATCCTTCGATAGATTGTAGAGCTGGGGACTCGGATTCTTTCCCGCGTCATCCAGCACGATGAGTTTCCATTGGCCCTCTCGCATGGCAGCATGGCTGGGAAGGTGACTTGTTGGATTCCCTTTCGGGCGCCGCATCTGTTGCAAGGTCGAGTGGTCCGTCACTCGCCAGAAAAGAGCATCATGCGGAGATTTCTTTGTCTTCTTCTGTAGAATTGGAAGGAGATTGGCACCGTCTACTCCTTTGGGAATGACCGCCCCAGTCGCGGATGCAATGGTTGGAAGCAAATCAATGGCGCTGACGAGTTCGTCAGATACTCCAGGCCGCACGCCCTCTGGCCACCGCAAGAGAAACGGAACCCGGATACCACCTTCGTAAACGTCAAACTTCATTCCCCGGAACGGTCCATTCATCGTGCCCAGGATGGGAGGTTCCCCCCCATTATCACTGAAGAAAACAAGCAGTGTGTTACGATTCAGGCCCAGCGCTTGCAGTTTTGCAGCGATCCGCCCGATGTTTTCATCCAGGTTTGATATGATCGCAGCGGCAGTCCGTCGTTTTGGATCCTTGATGTGTTCAAACTTGGCAAGGTCCGCTGGCTTGGCCACTTGCTTCAGATGCGCTGCGTTGAACGCGACATTGAGAAAGAATGAATTCGTCTTGTTCCGCTCCAGAAATTCGCAAGCTGCATCCGCGAAAATATCGGTGCTGTAGCCCATCACGACCTCTTCTTTACCAGGAGGACGGGTTAATTTCGGATTCTCATAGAGTCCGAATGCTCCGTAATATCCCAGAAATTCGTCAAACCCTCGGTTCCAGGGGGAATACTCGTGATTCAATCCCTTCCCGACGTGCCATTTGCCAATGAGACTTGTGCGATAGCCATTTGACTTCATCACATCTGCAATTGTCTCGGAAGAGAGGTCGAGACCGAAATGAGTTGAGTCACCCGGCCGATTATCAACGAACCCAATTTTCTCTGGATATTTCCCCGTAAGAAATGCTGCGCGAGTGGGTGCACACATGGGAGAAACGTAGCCGGAGCGAAAAACAATTCCTTCATGTGCCAATTTGTCGATGTTTGGCGTTGGAATATCGGTTCCACCACTGAATCCGAAGTCGCCCACGCCGAGGTCATCCACAATGATCACCAGCACGTTGGGTTTCGGAACAGTCGCGGAAGTCGCTTTCTGAGAAATCAACAGCGCCGCCAGGAATGCGCAGAGCCGGGCGATGGGGAAAAGCGTTTTAGCGAAGTTCATCAATGGAAGGTCGGACGAGCGTCAACGAAGAACAGTTACACTTTTCGCATGGCATGACCTCAGCACGGTACAAAAAAAGTCCGGAGGGCAACGTTTCCGTTGCTACCCCCGGATGGAGAATACACCGCTGGCAGACTTAAGCCTTATACATCTTCAGCTTCCAGGGCTTGCGATATTCGCGCTCGTACGAACCACAGCTCTTCACATCACCACGATTCGCAACGTCCTGCTTCTCGGCATCCCATTGCAGGGTCTTGCCGGTTTGCAACGCGATGTTACCCAGGTGACAGAGCATCGTCGTCCGACCCATTGAATCAATGTTGGAAGCCGGTTGCTGACGGCTCTTGATGCAATCCACAAAATTCTGCCAGTGCGTGCTTTCCTCTTTTTTCGATTCAGCTGGCTGCGCATTTCCTTCTTTGCTCGGATAATATTTGTAGCCGTCACGATCCACGATGAGTGTGCCGTTGGTTCCGATGAATTCTGCGCCGTGACCCTTTCCGCCATCGAGACCGCGGTCATTGTTAAAGCGATTCTCCCATTGGATGAGGAACTTGGGAAACTGATACGTCGCCTGCATGGTGTCTGGAGTGTCGCGATCATCACGGGTGGTAAATTTCCCACCAGCAGCAGAAACTCTCACCGGGTTGAAGTTCTTCATGCCCAGAAGAACGATATCGATCATATGAACGCCCCAATCTGTCATCAGTCCACCGCCGTAATCAAAAAACCAGCGCCAACTATAGTGAGCCCGATTGGCTTGATACGGGCGTTTCGGAGCAGGCCCGAGCCAAAAATCATAATCCAGCGTGGCAGGAGCAGTCTCGGGAGATTTGATTCCAATATCGCTGTTCTTGCTGTCCACCGCATTCACGGCCCATGCACGGCACAGGTTGATGTCGCCCATCTTGCCCGATTGAACAAAATCAATGGCATCTTTGAAGTGCTTCATGCTGCGCTGCCAGGTACCTACCTGCACCACGCGATTGAAATGACTTGCAGCGCTCATCATCGCTTTGGCTTCGACGAAGCTGTGCGAGATGGGCTTCTCACAGTAGATGTCCTTACCGGCTTCGCACGCCGCGATGAAAGGCAAGGCATGCCAGTGATCGGGAGTGTTGATCACTACCGCATCGATATCTTTCTGTTCCAGAAGCTGGCGAAAATCTTTGTAGCGTTTGGGAGCCGATCGTCCCGCCTTGGTTAATTGCTCTGCACCCTCGTCCATGTGCGCTGTATCGACATCACACACGGCGGCAAATTCCACCCCTGGAACCTGCAATAGTTTTGCTACATTGTGGCGACTCATCCCACCACAACCGATCACCCCCATCACAATTTTATCATTGGCGCCTTTGCTTTGCGCATAGCTGCGGGCAGTCAGCCCGACTCCGATACCGGCCGCGGCCAGGGTAGTTTTTCCAATAAATTCTCGACGTGTCTGCGATGTATTCATAAGCGGTTTTGAACGTTGGGGATGATCGGCAGATCATTTCAAAATCGCGCCGCGGGGCAAGCGTTAAACTATGTGAAAACCTTTGAATCTATTCAGCCAATCATTTCTTTTTGGCCGCAGTTGCAATCGCTTCCACCAATTCGTCCACCTGCCACTCGTTACTAGGAAGTATCTTATGCACGAGACCTTCTCCATTCAGCACTATTGTCCGGAGGTTGTGATTAATGGTCCCACCCTCCTTCCAAAAGGTCTGTCCGAACTGCTCGGTGATGGCTCGGATCTCAATTGGATCTCCCGTGGCGTACGTCCATACCTGGGGATCGTAAGAGTGAGTCTTTCCGTAAGCTTCGAGCACCTGGGGGCTATCTCGTTCGGGATCAATGGTGATGCTAAGAAAGTGATAGTTGGTTGGGCCGTTGGAAGATTCTTTCAGCTTTTGCAGGGCCTGCGAAAAGTTTTGCGACATCCGGGGGCAATAGGTCGGAAACGGACAGGATGTGAAAATGAAATGGATGGCCAGGGCTTTGCCTTTGAAATCTGTCGTCTTGAAATTCTCTCCGGATTGATTGGTAAACGAATATTCCGGTAACGCATCACCGATGTTGAGCATCTCCACGTCGCGGCTCGGACGAAAGGCGTTCCCACGAGACGGCAATTCGGTTGGCTTCGGAGCGGTTCCCTCCACTTTCTTCAATTGATCAATCCAACCGTCATTATCCGTTACCAACATACGAAAGGAAATATAATCACCGACGGCAAACTTACTTACATCAGTGTCTCTCGTTTCCAGATCCATCGTCATCGCTTGCATGTAGCCCGGGATGTCTTCATGACGCACAGAGACGGTCTTACTGTCGGGCTTGATCTCCTTGATCACACCCCGCACCTGAAAGATTTGCATGTTTGTTTCCGCTGCCTTCGCAAGAACCTCCTGCGAGGCTGAAACGGTTTCCTTCTTTTCGTCACACGCAACAAGCAGCGCGGCTATCATGAAGATTGAGAATATCCTGATCAAATGCACCATGCCGATGAACTTACCGAAAATGTGAGAGTTGAAAACCTCAGATTAACCATGCTCTTCCGTTGAGAGAATCAGTAAACACCAAGACACTGGCTTGCCATTGGTTTGCTGAGTGTGCTTAAGTCTGCAAGCGATGTCGTCCGCCCCGAGCCAAAGTGCTGAAGATTACCTCGAGCGCATTCATGAGCTAATCGAGGAAAAGGGTTATGCCCGTGTCGTGGACATCGCTTCATCCCTGCGGGTAAAGCAGGCTTCGGTCACCAACATGGTTAAGAAGTTGGATGAGCTCGGCTACCTGAAATACGAACGCTACCGCGGATTGATTCTCACGCAAAAAGGTCGTGATGTTGCCACGCGCATCCAGCAACGGCACGAAACGTTAAGCCGGTTCTTTTCACTTTTTGGCCTCGATAAAGAAACCCAGCAACTCGACATCGAAGGCATTGAACATCATCTGAGTCCAGCCACCGTGGAAATTTTATCGGATCTTGCCAAGTTCTTCGAAGACGATCCCGAAGTGCTCAAACGCTTTGTGAAATCTCGGGGCAAGAAGGCCAAAGGGTAGTTACATCGTTGAATAGTTACACGGATACATAGGAGCGAGGCGCCTCCCCCGATTCAACGATGCAACTGTTCAACCATTCTCGACTCTAGTTCGCTTCCCCGAGCTTCTTCGACTTATCACTCGCCGCGCGCACCGCGTTGATCAGCACCCCCCGCACCCCGCCTTTCTCCATCTCGTGCAATCCTTCGACGGTTGTGCCACCGGGACTAGTTACCATGTCCTTTAGCACACCCGGATGCAGATTCGTTTCCAAAACCATTTTTGCACTACCCAGCACCGTCTGAGCGGCCAACTTCGTAGCGACATCACGAGGCAAGCCAGCGGCTACACCACCATCACTCAATGCCTCAATAATCATATAGACGTAGGCCGGACCGCTGCCGCTTAACCCGGTAACGGCATCCAGCATACTTTCCTTGAGTTCGAATGCCACCCCCACCGCTGAAAATAAAGTATGCGCCAACTCTGAATCTTCCCGGGTCGCGGATTTACCGAGAGCAAAGGCGCTGGCAGACATTCCCACAAGCGCAGGAGTATTCGGCATCACGCGAATGACTCGGGCGTTTTCCCCAAGGCCGTGCTGCAGCTTAGCCAGCGGAACGCCGGCTGCGATGGAGATCAAAACGTGATTTGAAGTAAAATGAGGACGAATCTCTTCGAGCACCTCCGCGACCTGGTTTGGCTTTACGGCGAGTACGAGGATCTGCGCGAACTTCGTCACATCGATGTTGGATCCACCTGCGCCGCCGCCGGTCTCTTCAGAAAAATGGGATTGAGCAGCGCCGATCGGATCACTCGCCATCATCCCTTTGGCATCAGCCAACTTGGCGCGGACGAACCCTTTAGCCAAAGCGGTGGCCATTTTGCCTGCTCCAAGAAAACCAACCTTCAAATTTGCTGCCATACGCGCTTTGTAACCGTCCCAAGGTGAACTTGAAAGTTGGAAATGCGCCCTTCATGAGAGATTTAAGAGTGAATCGCGCCACATATGCTCTGGCTAAATTAGTTTTGAGGAGCCTGAGCCCCACGGAACCGGGTCACAGTTCCGTGACCACTACGGACCGCGCTCAAGCGCTGCGCATTTGCCCGTTTTTGAATCATAGGATGCGGCGCTCACGTAAGCCGTCGTTCCACGGGAAACCTGGTAGCCCATTTTCTTTAACGAGGCCTCATCGTCAATCGTATGGTGTTTCTCCAACTCCACTTTCAATGTGCCGGTGGTTTGAAGCCTGGGAGACTGCAGCGATGCCTTCATCGAAGCCTTGAGGCCGACGTAGTTTACCAAGACTTCGTAGACACTGTTCGGAATGCGCGTCCCCCCTGCTCCACCCACCGCTAACACTGCCCGGCCCCCACGCGTCACGATTGACGGTGTCATATTCGTAATTGCTCGCTTCCTGGGTCCGGGTGAATTAGCGCGACCTGGCACTGGATCGAACCGCCACATTCCATGACCTAGAACCATGCCATAGTCCTTTACTGCCACACGAGCGCCGAAGGTACTGCCATGGGTCAAAGTGATGGCCATCATGTTTCCATGTCGATCCACCGCAGAAATATTAATCGTTCCCGCATCGCTACCCTCCACAGTCTCCACTGCGATGGGACGTTGTTCTTTGAGGGAGGTGCGAACTTGTTCCGCCATGCTTTTGGCATAATTCGATGAGAGGAGTTTTTCGATCGGTACATTTACTTGTTCCGGGTCACCGAAATATTTTGAACGATCTGCCCATGATAAACGAAGCGCTTCAAGTTTGGCGTGGAACCGTTCCTCTGGTGAAAGCTTTTCCCACTGCAACGCTTTCAATATAGACATTGCCTCCAAAATAGAAGCGCCCGGAGATGTAGGAGGTGAAACAAACACTTCGAAGCCGTTCCATTTCATCTTCAGCGGTTCCAACTCACGCGCTTGATAAGCGGCCATGTCCTCGAAAGTCACAAGCCCGCCATTTGCCTTGAAAGCAGCCGCAATTTTTTGAGCGATATCTCCCCGATAAAAAGAATCACAGGAATTCCGCTCTGCCATTGTCTCAAGCAATTTGGCAAGCGGCAGATTCCGCTGTTTAGCACCTTTAGCGGCACCAATCGAATCCGGGCTGGCGTCGTTCACGGAAGCATCATCACGACCCTTAAATACGGGGGCATGCACTCCTTCTTTGCATAAGTAAATTGCTGGCGCCAGCACCTGCCGAAAAGAACGCGTCCCGTATCGATTCAGCGCTAACTCCAATCCAGCCATGGTACCGGGGACAGCTGCCGCGAGCCATCCATGCACGTTCAAATTATTCTTCACTTTCCCTTTGGCATCGAGTGGGAACATGTCTTCCCGTGCCGCTGCGGGCGCCATGGCATTAAAGTCGATTGCTGTAATCTTCTTTCCGCCACCAAAGGCAATAATCGCATGACCGCCATATCCTCCCACACCACATTTACTGGGCGAGGTGATGCAGGCCGCGAGAGCTGCGGTCACAGCGGCATCGATTGCATTACCGCCATCTGCTAAAACCTTTTCACCGTATTTACTGGCGACGGGTTCACCGGCTAAAGCTCCAAAAGATTGAGTAGATTCTTCCTCAGCAGCAAACGAACTGTATGGCAAAAGGGTGCCTGCCAATGCGACTCTTCCGGTGTACCAGAGCATCTCACGTCTGCTGAGAGTGTTCGCCATAATTGTTGCAAACAGGGCTATTTGCTCGCGTTGACCGCTTTCACGGAACGAAGTTCGATATTTCGATAAAACACTTCCGAGAACTCAGCTTGCAAAGCGATTTTACCCTTGGTCAGAGGCTCCCAATTCCCATCCACGTTCCGCGCCATTCCGAAAACCATGTTGTTGGTTTGGCCATTAATGGTGTGAACTGCGGAATCCCCTCTGATTTTCACTTCGACAACATTCCATCCTTCTTTCTCAGCGATGTGGCTTTTTCGAATTCCAACAACACCGTTGGTCGCCGTGTAGGTATTCATGACCCCACCCGCTTCCTTTTGAAGAAAGACTCGTTGTTTCTTCTCGGGATCGGTCGTTGTCTTTACCTGGGTACGGACCGCCCAGATGTCGCCGGTATCTCCCTGCTGAATTTGACATTCCACACTTGAGGGCCAGACCTGCTCGTCGAAACAGTGATAGAGGAGCCCAGCGTCTTTGATCTTATCGACACGTGGAGCAAACCGCTTCTCTCCCCATTTGTATTCAAACCGCAGGTCGTAATCCGCGTATTCTTTCTCGGTGCAGACGACAGCGATCGGCTGCTTGGATCCCTGCTCATGTTTTGGGTACATGTGGATCATGCCATCGGTGACTCCGACAATGCCGGTCGGATCAGAGTTTTTGTCTTGTCCCTTGATATGGACATACCACCCCTTTAAATCCTTCCCATTGAAGAGAGGTTGCCAATCTTCTTTCCTGGTTTCGGCGGAAACCATGAATCCGCTGAGCAAGAGGACACTGACCATGCAATTTAAATACTTCATGTTGTTAATTCTCAAATAGGATGCCCCGTTATTTCAATGATTGGAGGTAAGCGATCAAATCGCTCAACTCCTGCGGCGTCAAGTTAGCATCCAGACCTTGAGGCATGATGGAGAACTTCGACTCACGCATATTTTGGATTTTCTTTGTTTCGATTCGGATCTCCGCGAGGTCGGTGCCGCGAATCCAAATTGCCTCCGGTGCCTCACGAATAATGATCCCGGTGTATTCCTCTCCATCGCCGGCTTCGACCTCGAAAGTGTGATATCCCTGCACGATGCTTGCGCTGGGAAAAATAATGGATTCGAGAAAATCATGTTCATTCCGAACTGTGCCAATCTTGGAAAGATTAGGACCGGCTTCTCCTCCCTGCCCACTAATCCGATGGCAACTAAAGCACGCCGCCTTCTTGCCAAAGAAAACCTCCTTGCCTCTCTTAAAATCTCCTCCCGAAAGTTTTGCTGCAATATCTTTTAGATGTTGCTGCTGTTTGACCAAATCCGCGCCCAATTTTTCGAGGAGCGGTTTTGCCTTTTCATGCACTCCGCTGGAATAGCCTGCGATAATGCGAGCAACTCCGTCGGCTCCAAGATTTTGAGCACATGGCGCTTTTTCCAAACCAGTCACGAGAGCCAATCCTGCCGCATCATTCGTTTTGCGAAGGAATGCGCGTAATACAGTTGGCAGTGCCAGCGAATCCACCTCGGGCAGAAATCCTGCAAGGCTGACGATTTGTTCATCTGACAACTTCAGCGAGGAGAGAGTCCTCGCACTGGCCAATCGCAACACCGGGGTGCTTTTAGCTCCGAGACTTTTTTTCAATAAAGCAATTTGCTGTTCCTCGACGGGTTCCAGGCGTGGAGCCAAAGCAGCCAACGCTGCAATTCGAAGTTGCGAGGAAGCAAATCCGTCGTGCACTAATACTCTCAAGGTCGAATCGAGACGGGTAATGTGGCGCTGTTGGACTACTTCGGTCGCCTGCAAACGCAATTCCGGAGACGCATGCTGCAATACAAAATCAATTCCAGAGATCCAACTCGCGGGAAGCTGCTTCTGTTCTGATTTTGCGAGCACAGCGAGCAAGGTCTTTAGCGCAGGGATTGTTTTGGCAATCGGAATCTGTTGCGCAACTAAACCCTCCAACTCAGGAGGCAATGATTTCCGCACCAGAGCAGACTCCACGAACTGCATCTGAGTTTCGGTAGGTTTAGGATCCGTCAGCAGAACCTTGAGGAACTGTGTCATTTCCACGTTTAAATCTTTGCGTCGGCCCGCGATCATAAACGCGGTTTTCTGAACCTCGAAATCCTTGGAGAGAAGCAAGGGGACAATCTCTTCGCGACTCAGTTTGGAACTAGGCATCTGCTCCAGCGCCAGCAAAGCACCTCGTTGCACCGACGCACTCTGCGTGAGTCCAAGCTTGGTCGAGGTCGGATCGTTGATTTGAATCAACGCATAGACGATTGAATGGGTCAGAAATGCATCGTTCTTCTGCTGGAAAGCTGCAAGCAACGATGGGACCGATTTTGAATTCCCAACGCGCCCAAGGGCAGTCGCTGATTCACGGCGGATAGAGGCTTCCGGATCCTTGGCCACCAGCGTCTGTAAAGTCTCAACCGCGGCGCGGTCGCGATTCATCCCGATTGCGTAGACGGCGGATTGCCGCACGCTGCTGTTTTTATCGGACAACGCGAAGCGCAGAACCTTTTGTGCATCATCCGTTCCGATCCGAGACAAAGCCCACACTGCATTGCGACGCACTTCGACGTTCTCGTTTTGTTTCAAAACCGTCTCCAAAGCCTCCAGGGAACCTTTCGAACTTTGGGCGAGAGCAACGATTGCCTGCTCGGCGACTACCGGACGTGAGTCACCCAGCAACTTGCAGAGCGCTTCACTATCCATCGTCGCCCATGGTAATTTCAGCCCCCTTGGATCATGCACGAGGACAGCCCCTTTTTTGCGAACCCGGTAGATGGCTCCTTTCACTTCGGGTTTGGCAATCTGGGAGGTAGGGCACCCATGACGAAACCAACCGCCGGTATCAATGATCAACAAACTGCCGTCTGCATCCTCGATTACATCCGTCGCATGGAAATCAATATTCTCTGAGGTGATGAATGGTTCGTTTTCGGCACGATAGGTGGCTCCAGCACGAGTTAACTGCGCGCGGATCACCTGGCGCGTATTAAATTCAGCGAAGAAGATGTTGTTCTTAAAATCGGAACCAAATTGAGAACCGCTGTGACGGACAATGCCAGCGGGAGCGACCTGACCCAACCAAACCATCGGGGACAGATGATCTCCAGTGGTGGGCAAGGCAACCGAATCCGTCCCATTCAGATTATAAATACCGCCATAGACCCAGTGCATGAAACCATCTCGGCGTTGTCCATCAATCCTTTCAAGGATCGCGACAGTTCCAAACACTTCTCCTTCAGGACTGAACGCAACTTCCACCGGATTAGCCATTCCGCCCAATGCAAAAATCTCATGATTCGAACCGTCATCGTGCAGCGTGAATACGCCTGGTGCCATGCGTCCCTTCTTCAGGTCCGCATCTTTCTCCAGGAGGTCGTAACCACTTTGTCCACCACACCAAAACAATTTACCGGTGGGATCCAGCACCGGGCCATGCAGGGTCGAGGACATGCCGTTGGAATGAACTTTGCCGGCGAGGTGCTCCCGTTTATCGGCTACGCCATCACCGTCCGTGTCGGTGTATCGCCAGATACCCGGCGGCTCTGCGACATACAAAGAACCCTTGTGCCAGAGCGCGCCATTTGGGATCTGAAGTTTATCTACAAAAATGGTGCTGCGATCAAACTTCCCGTCGCCATTGATATCCTCGAGCATCCGGATGAAATTCGGCTTCGCCTTCTCCAATTCCTCGATCCCCATGTTCAATCCCGCACTCTCCGCGAGGAAGAGCCGCCCACGCTCGTCAAAGCACCCCATCATCGGGAAACCGACGAGGGGAGGTGCGGCAACTACTTCCACTTCGAATCCATCCGGAACAGTCAGATGTGACGTCGGCGACGTTTCAGCGGCATAAAGCCCCGCACTGGCACCCAATGTTAAACCCGCCAGGATACTGCTGAGAACTCTCTGAAGAATAAAGCGGTTGATCATAAAGCTAACCAAGACTGCCATGAGAAAACAGGCGACTTAAACGCGAAACTGCTATTTGCGCCATCAATGCGAATTCTTGAAATGTGGTTACCACGGGGATTGCGAAAATTATTCTCGGAAATAGATTTCAAAGTCGAACACCGTTTGACGCAAAGCATGGGGCTTTGGTTACTCGCGAAGGAGACCGCAACTCGCACTATCTCAATCGTTCCTTGCTCCCATTCGACGTTCCGCCTAATTTCCGACCCGTGAAACTTTCGGTGAAAAGCGATTATGCAGCTCGGGCAGTTCTCTGCCTGTCGCGTCATCACCTGGAAGGGGTCGCTCGCAAGGTCGAAGAAATGGGATGCGAACAAAACATTCCTCCGAAATACCTCGTCCAGATCATGATCGAACTAAAATCGAGCAAGATCGTAAAAAGTGTTCGCGGAAAAGAAGGCGGTTATCTGCTGGCGCGTGTTCCCGCAGAAATCACACTGGGCGATGTCCTGCGTAGCGTCCATGGCGAGATTTTCGATTCTCCTGCCCTCGGCGATCCGAAATGTCCGGTGGAACTGCGCGGCGCCTGGCAGAAAATGCAACGTTCCGTCAACGAAGCCGCCGACGCAATCACCTTTCAGCAACTCCTCGAAGCCGGTACTGAAAAGGAAAAAATGTACTACATATAAAAAGCCTTCCAAGCGCAGCTACCTTGCCTGGCACAATGGTCGTTGGCTCGCATCCTGTATTCCGCGGCGAATCTAAGATTGAAGGTGCAGGCCTGACGTTCGTTCACCCATGGCGATTCAACCCACTTGCTGATTGCAGGTGCCCACTATTTTCCTTACATCAATGAGATGTCTATCCGTTTCGTGGCAGGCCTGTTTGTTTCCGTCGTTTTCATCTTCATCAACGCAGGATCAATAAAGGGGCAAGACAAAGCCGACGTCAAGGCGACGCCGCCGGCCAAACTCGATTCAGAAGCTCTTAAAAAGGTCGGGACAATTGCAGGTTTCAAGCCCAATTCTCCCCTTGGCAAATACGTCCTCGATTTCAACGCACCACTCAACGCCGAGTTGCAAAAAACGCTGGAGGCTTTCGATTACGAACTGCGAGGAAAGTACGAATTCGAAAGTGCATCAACCGCCGTGGGCTTGCTCGATCTCAAAACCCTTCGACTGGCAACGATCAATCCAGATGAGGCTGAATATTCTCCGAGCGCCCCAAAAGCCGGGGTTATCCTCGCTTACTTTCAGCTCCATCCTGAAGCCGCTACCAACCTTGATCCCAAGGTGCGGACGGAACTGGGCCAGATAGCCAAGGCAGCCAATCACGAATTGACTGCCCACTATTCCCAGCAACTTGGCTTAAAGACGATTCAGGAGGTCTTGAACGCTTATGACTTGTACAATCAGAAGCATGGAGGTTTGTGGGTTGGAAAGCATTATGGACGCAACGACGAAATCAATTACGACCCACGGGACAATCTCTCCCACGCTACAACTGTTCGACAACTCCTTCGCTACTTTCTTTTGCTTGAACAAGGAAAGCTGGTTTCTCCCGAAGCATCCAAGGTCATGCGCCAAATTTTTGAATCGCCCGAGTTGCCCCACAATGATGTGAAGTTTGTAAAAGCGTTGAGCGGACGTAATGTCGAAATCATTCGGAAGTGGGGTTCATGGGAGACTCATCAACTCGACTCAGGGGTGGTCATTGGCAGCAATCGCCATTACATCCTGGTTGCGATGGCCAAACACCTGGACGCTGACGCTTACCTGCGTGACATGGCGGTCAGTGTTGACAACCTGATGAAAGAAAGCGCTGCCGAGTGATGTATCAGCAACGGAACAGTCGTCATTACCACAAATGGCAGTCGTCCGAACACCCTCGCATCCGCACCGTCGCCTGTTCAGCCCGGACCTGAGCCTTTGATCCCTTGAATTTGATTTTGATATCTACCACCCATTCGGGTTAGCGCCCGCTCATGCAGAAGTCCCGAGGCGATTAGTCAGAAAAGCGCACAGCATTCCGATAAGCAGCATGGCGATTTTACGATCCGACACGAGGCACATATTTAGTGCGAGACCATAAGAACGCTATCCAGGGTGTGACGACAGCCGGAAAAGCGATGGCAAAATAGAAGATGCTCGTTTCCCAGTGGCGGGTTTCCCTGAGGTAGATACCGACCACCGCAATTGCCAGGCCGATAAACATGGATGTAAGCAGCTGAAACGTTGCGTCACGGACACGAAGCGAGCAACGGCAATTTGGGCAAGTAACTTGATACGGGTTCCAGAACTTGATGGCTGGAAGGAAACGAAAGACAAAGCCACAAGATGGACAAGTTGGGTTCTTCATGGTGAGCGCCAGATGCACCTGACGCGAGGGTGGCGGAGAATGAGAATCGTACCAAGTAATTACCAATTATAACCAGGAGGTGGAGTATGTGCTGCTGCGGATATGGAAGCCACACCTACCGCTCAGTCCGCACGTTTAGAAGGGCACCACCAATTCTTTCGTTCATGAAATTCTGTTGCCGGAAGGCCAGAACAAAAGCGCAGGCTATGATAGTCACAAGCGAAAGGATCAGCAACGGGGTGCCAAAGATTTCGTGGGCGTAGAATGCCGGCGCGGGAACGACAATGCAAAAGATAATACTGGCAACGTAGCCTTTCCAGCGCCTTCCGTACACAGCATCTGCCTGGAGCAATTGTTTGTGGGTAGCCCGGTAAATGGCCAGTCGATCCTTTTCAGGGTAGCTATCCAGTCCAACCGTTGATCTATACGAAGGGAGTTTCATGAAACTTTATTCGGATCAAACGTTGGGTATCGGAGTGTTCCAAAGAGGCCGTTTGATGGAAGACTCTATTCCTCAAAAATTTTGGCGTCTACCCAAAAGCGTTGGAACCAGCAGTGGTTGATTGAACCACCCGTTCCAGGCAGCCAAGCGAGAAACACCAGCAAATGGAAATCTCAAAGAGATATTTATTTATTAAGGAACTTCAAAACCGCCTCTGTGCGGGAGCGGACGTGGAGTTTTTCGTAAATGTTCCGGATGTGTGTGCCGACGGTGCGAACACTCAAGGTAAGCTGATCAGCGATTTCTTTATCGCGATAGCCTTGAGCAACCAGTTCAAGAATTTCATTCTCACGCTGGGTCAGGTTTTCGGCATCATTGGAGGGCTTACGTTGTTGAAAGTATTGCACCACCTGTCGTGCTATCGTGTTGGTCATGGGCGCGCCCCCATGTTGCACATCCGCAATTGCCTCCAGTAGTTCTCCAGGAGCTGTTTGCTTGATCAGGTAGCCGGTGGCACCGGCCTGCAATGATTTGAATATCTTTTCGTTGTCGACATATACGGTCAGCATAATGATCTGCAGCGCGGGACACTTTTCCTTTAACCTGGCAACGCACTCTATCCCAGACATTTGCGGGAGGTTGATGTCCATCAAAACGACATCGGGCCAGTTGCCAGGCATGTTTTTCAAGGCGGCCTCAGCGGAGGAATAAGTGCCAACACATTGCAAGCCAGTGGCGCCATCGATCAGGATCGCAAGGCTTTCGCGCAATCCACTGTCGTCTTCCACAATGGCAACTTTGTTTCTCATGCATCAATTGGCTGCGAGTTCCGCCGACGAAACCGAAACAAGAATTTCAACCCGGGTCCCACCCTGGGGCCGACTGTCCAATGAAAATTGACCACCGCACTTCTCAATCCGCTTGCGCATGTTCACAAGCCCGCTGCTGAAAGCGGACTCCGCGGTGGCAGAAAAGCCACGGCCATTATCTTCAATGCAAATCTTCAAAGTTGTCTCATCCACGCGCAGGCGCAGCCAGACTTCGGAGGCCTCCGCGTGTTTCACTATGTTGTTCAAAGCCTCCTTTACCACCAGAAAAATATTGTGACGCATTTCTGAGGACATCGGCCATTCCGGAAATTCTTTCGGTGCGTCCAGGCGATAACGCAACGTGCTGGGGCAAAAGAACATTCCGAAATATTCGCAGAGATAGAGCGCAAGACTCCTGAGTGAATCGTTCTCTGGATTCACCGCCCAGACAATCGCGTCGAGATTACGAACCAGATCTTGCGTCACTTGGGCAACCTTGGTGACATGCGTTTTAATTTCCGCTTCGCTGCCGGTCGATTTTAACGCGAAATCATTCAGCATCAAAATCTGCGTCAAGCGCGCTCCGAGGTCATCGTGCATGTCCTGGGCGATGCGGGCGCGTTCACGTTCGATCGCATGCTGATTTTCGAGCTGGATCAACCGACGCTGCACACGTCTCCAGATGAAGTAACGAACGGTGCCGGCAATCAATCCTATCGTCAGCAACACCACCAGTCCTGCGAACCATTTCGTCTCCCAGAAATGAGGTAACAACGTGAGATGGACACTGGCACCCTGGGAGTTCCACACGGCATCGTCACCACAAGCTATGACCCGAAACGTATAATCTCCCGGGGGGAGACCAGCATAGGAGGCAACCCGCCGAGTACCCGCTTCAATCCAATTTTGATCGAAGCCTTCAAGCATATACTTGAATTGATTTTTTTCGGGTGCTCGAAAGCTGAGCGCGAGGTAATGAAATTCGAGTTCGCCACGGCCCGGCACGATGGCAAGGCGTCCTGATGTCTGCCCTCGGGGCATTGTTAGATCATTCAGTTCGCCTGCTTCTTCACCGACTTCTTTTCTGTCCGCTAAAATTTTTTCAACTATCACCGGTGAAGGAGGGCGATCGTCAAACATCTGCAATCCTGGGTCGGTTACTACCAAACCCTTGGTTGTAACAAACCAAATTCGGCCATCGCGCCCCTTCAGTCCGGCGGGTTTGGCCACACCATTGCATTGTGTGCTGACCAATCCATCTTCCCGGCCGAAGACGGTAGAGGAAATCCGATTTGTTTTACCGTCCAGGAAATCGTTCACCTGTTGTTTACTGACACGGGAGATGCCTTTCAGAGAACTCATCCAGAAAAAACCGAAATCATCTTCGACGATTTCCAGAATCCTATTCCCGGATAGTCCGTCCTTCTGCGAACAGGCGGTAAGTTTTCCATCCTTCAAGCGGTTTAGACCACCAGCACTGGTTCCCAGCCAGATGGTCCGGGTCGTATCCTGGTAGATGGCAGTTATATTTGTGTCCGATAAACCTTCCCGGAAGGTTTGGAATTGGCCATGGCGCAGTGCAGAGAGACCCCCATCCGTTCCAATCCACAATGTGCCCTCTTGATCCTGGTGAATGGCCTGCACGAGATTTCCAGAGAGACCTTCCGCCGTGGTGTAGCGTGCTTTTATCCCGTCCGAAAACTTGACGAGGGCGGTACGGGTTCCGAGCCATAAACTTCCCTCTGGATCCTCGTGTAGAACCCGGATGGCATGATCGATCAGTTCCCCGCGCCCCTTATGGAAGGTGTAAATCTCCTCGTCGGTGATTCGCATCAATCCGTTTTCAAAATCCGCTCCGATCCACATCACACCCTCGCGAGTTTTCAAGAGGGACAAATAAAATTCATGGTCAACGTTCGCTCTTTTGCCAATGTGATGCCGGGTGATTTTTCCGTCCTTGATCTGGTTCAAGCCTCCACCCCAGGTCACTGTCCAGATGCTTCCGTCCTTATCCTCAATCAGCGACATGGCGTTGTTCCCGGAAAGCCCATCCATACGTGTATAGGAGGTAAAAGGCCTGGGGCGCAGGCGACTAAGACCATCTTTGGCGCCGATCCAGAGATTACCTTCTACATCTTCAAACATGGCGTTGACCTGATCGAAGGGTTCGCCATCGCTGTTCAACTCGGTGTAAAAACGTTCACCACTGAGGCGATACAACCCCCCACTTGTTCCTGCCCAAAGATTCTTATAACGATCCTCGTAGGCGGAGAGCGTAAACTTTTCTACCAACCCTTCCGGCTCGGCGAAATAAGTCAGCCGATCTTCATCCCAACGCACCATTCCAACGGTTGTCGCCAACCAAAGCTTGCCCGTGTGATCGCGGTGAATGCTGCGGATGATGTTGTGCAGTAGCGTATTCTCCAGCGGGAGATAACTCAGGATACCCTTCTCATAGCGATGCAGCCCGGCGTCTGAAACAATCCACACCCGGTGCTGCGCATCTTCGTTGAATTGCGTGATACAATATTTGTCCAGGCTGTCGCTGTGGGGAAAAGAACGGAACTGTTCATCCTTGAAAAGGCACGTGCCCGTGCGGGTGCCTACCCAAAGTGTTCCGTCGGATCCTTCGAAAATCGTTTTGATGGAGTCACCGACCAAGCCCTCTGCTTTGCCGAAATGATGGAATCTTCCGTTCTTAAAGCGCACGATTCCGCCGCCATCATCGTAACCGATCCAGAGACTGCCATCACGAGCTGCGCATAGGGCAAAGGCTATGCGGCCTTTGATTGCCGATACATTCTTCGAGTCGAAGACGATGAACTTCGTTCCGTCAAAACGGGCGAGTCCATCCCGGGTGCCGATCCAGAGGTAACCATCCAACGTCTGCGCAATGGCTTGTACCGTGTTGTGAGGTAATCCGTCATCGGTCTGCCATGTGCGCGAAATGAATTGAGAGGAGAAATCACTCGCGTGACCGGAACCGGAAAAAAGCAGGCAGAAGAATAAACCAATGCTCCAAAGGCGACTGGCAAAGTTGCCGGGAGCGGGGTTCATGTCCGAATGATGCCGATGGTGCGTTTCTTTTCCAAGCCTGGAACCGGGCGGGAAGGAGCCGTAAAAAAAGGAAAACCGCGCCGATCCGGAAATCTCTTAAAACCGGACCGGCGCGATTGTTTTCAATCCTGCTTACGGAAGCAAACTTGAAGTGGTCTGACTGATCGCGACATAGTCAATGATCCAACGTCCACCTTTGCTGACGTTGTCCATATCCAATCGAAGCTGCATGATGTAGTCATTCGCACTCCAATTGGGATTCGCACCGACCGGAATGGTGATAATGCTCCAAGTATCATTGGCGAGCGTGTAGGTCTGGTAACGGGACTTGGCTTCCGTCCAGGTCGGATCCCAAAACGTTTTCCAGAAGATCTGGATGTCGTGACTGCTGCTGTTGGCAGCCTGGGTGTAAAGGCGAATGACGATTTGATCGTTTGCTCCACCACGATAGCCAAGGTTTTCCGGGCTAAACAGGCCGGCGTCATTGCCCACTTGATCCGCATAGATGCAACCGGGCCATGTGGCGTCGGAGATCCAGCCGAGATTCGCCATGCCACCGCCAAGGGTCCAACCGGTTGCGCCAGCGCCGAACCAATATTTTGGAGTGGTCTGTGTGATGACACTGTCGAGAATCCAGCGGGAGCCTTTGCTGATCCCATCATAGTCGAGGCGTAGTTGGCTGATTGTTTTTCCGGACCACTTTGCATTGCTGGCGTTCAGATTGAGTTGAATCCAATCATTCTGTTTCGTGTAGCTGACGGTGGGAGTCATTTTGGTACCGTCCATGTTCGGTTCAACGGTGGTGCTCCAGAACGCCTGCATATCGTGACTGGCGGAATTACCGGCTTGCGGCATGACCCGGACATTGATCGAAGCATCAGCTCCGCCGGCGAAGGAAGTCATCGGACCAAACATATAGGCATCATTCCCGGTTTGATCTGCATAAAGAACGCCCGGCCAGCCATCGCCCGTCCAAATCTGGGGCGTAAGGCTATTTCCCGAAAACCAGCCCTCGCCGCTGGCGGAAAACGCCCACGCGGAAGGCGCCGGGGGTGGAGTGCCGTTTTTGCGGGCATTTACCCCATCGCGCGCTTCGCCAGCATTCTGGTTCGCACCGATATATCCATAAGCCAGGTCGCCAGGGCATGCTGTGGGATTCGCATCACGATGAGTCGTGAGCCAACCGCAGGAACGTGCGTTGTAGGTTCCTCCGCCATAGGGAGACCAACTGGAAGGCATGCGCCAGGCGATGACGTCATAGAGAGAATTGCGCATGGCAGTCGTCGGCACATCTGCGCCACCCGGTTTGTCGGGATGAAACCAGCCCATCCAGGTGAAGCCGAAGCTATTGATGTTGACGCCGTCGTGGGATCCCTGGGGCAAGCCACTCCAGGAATTCCATCGCCCTTCGAAGATGTTCCCATATTTGTCCACCAGGAAGTGGTAGGCAATGTCACACCAACCGCGGGTATCGATGTGGTAATTCTGGATACTCCGCATATAGCTCTTGGAGCTTTCAAGCCCAGTACTGGCGTATTCATTACCTGCGGTGTGATGAATAACTGCTCGGTTCAACGTCGCCATGTTCGCAATACAATTAGCTCTCGGCGCGCGTGCTCCCCAACACGAGCGAACGCAGATATTAGGCTGCGGTCCTTGCGCAGCCTCCGCGACAGGAACAATACCGAGTAAAAGCGCTATGGCACTCATCCCGGCCAACTTCGCGAACATTGACGTGTCTTCCCGTCTGATTTGGTTTTCTTTCATGATTTCGATTTATGGTTTGGTTTTGTATGTGGAAGGAAAGTTCTGTCGGGCGCTGGCTGAATTGTGGGCTTCAAACCAGGCAAGCTTCATCGCTGACATCTGGAGAAACGCCCCACGAGTACCAGGCAGGGTGTGATGAGAGTTTCTGTGGGACACCCCATCAGAATAGAAAGAATGCGGAGAGTCCGGCCATCGCGATAACTACGCAAATGGACGAAAAAAATAGTGTGGATTGGTCCATAACTACGTAAAGCTACGTAGTTACCCCTCAATTATGGAATTCTGCTGGGACTGCATTCCAAGGGCCGAGAAAGTCTGTCCCTCACTGCAGATTGGAGAGACCCCGGGGGCTACCCTGTGCATTCACCCGACAGGCAGCGGCACCGAATGCATCGGCCAACTTTCGGCCGAAGACATATGAACAAAAAAAAAGCGGCGATCTGAAGATCGCACGCTGAAAAAGACATTACAGTTTTGGGCGAGGCAGTTAGTTTTGACCTTCGAAGTAGGCGCGGAATGACTTGTCGGCCAGGAGCTGATCAACGGCAGCACTCGCGGATTGGTTGAACATTTTGACCGCGGTCTCGTTGCGGCTCCACGGGGTGGAAATCGCCCCGGCACCGGCATATTCTTTCTGCCACACAGTGGTTCCAGTGAAGGTATTAACTAAATCAAAGCGAACGTGGAGCTTGGAGCGGCCGGTAGCCTGCCAAAATCCTGTCACGGTATTCAGCTCGAAGCTATTGATGGCCCCACGGAGCTCATACAGGCCGGAGCCCTGTGCAATTTTAAATTTATTCTCTTCCAGGGCGTGAATCAGGCCATTGCGGAAGACGTCAGCCACCGGCTCTTGAGCAGCCACTACTTCAGAGGTGGTATGGCCATAACCGTTTTTTTGTTTCGCCAGAATGGTTTTGTCTCGGATCGAACGGTTATCCTGGAAAGGAGCCACACGAAGTGCGTTCTTGGGAGTGGCAGCCAGAGTATGAGAAACTGAAGGCTGAAACCGAACGTTTGTCTTGTCTTTATGGGAGGCGCAACCGATGGCAAACACTCCAGCAAGGAGGATGATTATAGGAAATAGGCGGGTCAATTGTACTTTCATGAGCGCGGGGGAAATATCATTTTACCGCATAAATGCCTAGGAAATATTAGACAAATTCGTCGCAGGCAGATTTGAGACCAAAAAAGGGACCGTGCATTGACCATAACACCTTGACGACAATCTAAACCCTTCCGAAAACCATGATCGGGCTTCCCGCTTGGCAATGGCGCAAGCCCTCACTAGAGTCAGCGACATGAAGAAAGCCTTACTCCTGATCGCGATCGTCATTTGGGTTTCTGGATGCGATAGCAAGACCTCGCCTTCCGCGGAAGAAAGTAGCGGAGGAAGCGTGGTCTCTGCTCCCACCGATTATTTAAAGAATGCCGCAGCGGCGAAGAAATCGGCAGTCAAGGCCATCGATACTGTGGCGCTTAATAATGCTATTACATTGTTCGGTGGTGAAGTGGGCCGATACCCAAAAGATCTCAACGAACTGGTGACGAAGAATTACATCAAAGCGATCCCGGAACCACCTCACGGCATGAAGATAGACTACGATCCGAAGACTGGAACGGTGAAGATAGTGTCCGAGTAATCGTGGCGGGTATCTGAGTTTAGGGCCGTTCGGTATTTCGCGGTTTAAAAAACCTCTCTGACGGGATCGAGACTTTTTCCCTCCTGGTCCGCGTCATCTACAATCGGACGCGGAGCATGTTGGCCTTGCGATGGCCGGTCTTTCGCGTATTGACCGCATCGACCTAAATTATTGGGTGTGATTTAAAGCGGGTGAGATGGAGGGTCGTTCGGCGACCCATTAAGGCGCCAACCTCACCTATTAGATCACCCTCACTGAGGTTGCCAATCCAGGTCCGTCGTGAGCTCCCTGAGCCGAAACAGGGAGGAATCAGACGTTAACGTGACAACCCCTGCAAATCAGGGGTCAATAACCCTTCCCAACGTGCAGAATGTGGGGTCGAACCAATCGCGTTCGCTATACCATT
>JBKJKE010000189.1:0-7256 GCA_046597605.1 Limisphaerales bacterium
GGAACCTACGTTTTCGCCCGAGAGGCGACAACGTAGGTTTCCTTGGCAATCAAAACGAAAGTCCCTCTTTCGTTGGGCTCTGCGGCTGGATCCTTCGGACACAGCCGCGGTCCGTCCTTGCGGCTTCGCCGCGCTGGGAAAATTCGAGACAAATCGTGTCAACGTTCCTGGTTCCGGATCGTCTCTGAAGATCCCCAGCCCCCTGCAATGTCAGCCCGCGCTGTGACCAGCGCAGCTACGAGCTTATCCCAGGTACCCCAACGATTCGCGATACTTACGCATACGATCCTTTAGTCCCTCCGAGCCGATCACTTTGCAGTTTGCGCCCCAGAATCGCACCCACATTTCCACTTCATCCAGGCAGCTCAGCCAGAAGCTCATCCGCAGGCCGCCGTTGGGAAGTTTCTTCACCTTTTGATCGCGCGTGAAGGTGCGATTCTCGATATACGTCCGCGCCCAGGGACTGAACTCCACCACGATATCGTGGCTTTCTTTTCCCTTCATGATGATGAAGGCACCTTTCAGGTATTCATCGATATCGAACTTCGGATCCTCAAAGGTTCGCTCTGTCACCACCGGCTTGCTGATCCGCGACAGCAGGTAGGTTCGTTCTTCATTCTTTTCCACGTCCAGGCCGACCATGTACCAACAACCCGCCGCCACCACGAACTTGAAGCCTCGGACCTTTTTCCATTCGGGACGCGGCGCCAGGTTCTTGAGATAGAGAAATTCGAGCTCCAAACGGTTGCTCACCGCATGGGACAACGCCGTGAAAAGCTCGTAATCAATTTCTTCCGGCGCAAAGGGGCGAAACAGAACCGTGTCGGAGACGGCATTCAGAAGAAATTTAGTATGCGGCACGAGTTGTTCAGACAAAGTTTTAAGATCCAGGTCGAGAGTGTTTTTGCCCTTCACCGGGATTGTTGACATAAACTGTTGCGCGAGGGCGAAATTCATTACTCCCGCTTCGTTGAACGTGCTCCCGAGTTTCTCCGGAACCGGTTTACTATAATAATATCCCTCCCGGCCGGCTTTCCGTGAAACTTTCAACGGCAGATTCTTGTATTCGCGCAAATAACGGATGTCGTTGTGGATGACATCAACGGAAAATCCAGTATCCCTCGCCAGGCTCTCCGCCGAAGGATATTTCTTACTGTAAATCTGATGATAGATGTAGTTGATACGATCTTCGTGCGACCGCGTCAGATTCCTGCTTTTAACCTTTTTCCCTTTGGAGCTCATAGAAGAGCCAGAGCGTAGTTATTGTTTACCTGCTGGCGAGGGTTTTTGTTCCGGAACATGCCGAGCCCCAGCCGCGGAGCGGCGGTTGATGGTAGACGTGGGTTTCAAGAGAACAGGAGTCGCGCGACCGACGATTGAATAACTCGCGCGCATACAATGGCACCACATCCCAATCATCGCTCCGCGACTCTGGAACCCGAGACAAAGGGCTACTCAGCCCCAGGAAGTAGGAAATCCGCCCAAATAGCCTTTCCCAGATTCTTAACTGTTCCGCCAATCTCCCCAGACATGTCCTTCACCCATGTTGCTGCTTCTAAAAGCCCCTTTGCAGAAAGCCAATACCATTCTCGTTCCGGCTCGCTACTTGTGGATTGCTCGACCAACACCTTCAGGTCTCGCGCGATCTTTGGTGCCTTGTCCTGCTTTTCGAGTGGCAAAGCTTTGATGAGCTTTTCCACATGCGAAGACAGTTCTTGTAGCAAAACTTTTCGGTCTCCGGGAGCTTCCTGCATTATCAAGTTATTGCAGTTCGTCAGCGTCTGTCCAATTTGGCTGTTTATTATATTGCCGCCGATGTGAATACTTTGGTCGTGATTCATAGGTTTATTCCCTTTGACGTAATCTCCTTGCACAAAAATCGTAACACCATGTGATCGCCCAGATCGTGGCTGCATGTTGGAGCTATGCTTTTTGTCCTGTTTCTTCTCCCCTTGTCGTCGAATAAGAATTCTTTCGAGCTCTGCTTGGGCTAAGTTAAACCCCCGCTTGCGACTCGTATGACTGCAAACTGCTTTTCCCCCAGGCTTCAATATCTGATACTCGGACAAATCCAATCCTTCCAAGCTGATGTCATCTACGAGGATCAGGATAAATAGAAATTCTTTGCCTTGTTCAGCCATTTTCTTGCGAGCGGCTTTTATTTCTACCTTTTCGATGAAATCGGAAACGAGGAATGAATTTGTCAGAAGTCCTACGAAAACGTCCATCTTCTCCAAATTTTCTTCAATTTCCTGTCGCCACCGCATACCTGGTTCAATCAGGCCGTCATGCCAGGGAGCGATGTATTTCTTCTTCATCATCACAGTGAGATTCAACTGAAAGATTGATTTCGCCTTCCTGTCTTCATGTGAATAGCTCAGAAAGGCGTTGAGAGGTAGTCGGTCTTGGGCACGGACTGCTCGTTCTGATGTTTGGTCCAGTTGCGGAGTGGGATCCACCTGCGCCTCGATATCGACCGTCTTGACTGTCACAGGCACGTTCCGCTTTTCTGCCGCCTCTAGTTCCGCCAAGTTACGAAAAATCCCCGGTAGGCCTATGAGCTCTAATTCTGCGGTGGGTTTCGGGTCGGGAAGATCGCTATGAATGCGTTCGAAATTCCCTTGAATAATCTCCAGCAGGCGTAAGCGCTCCTCTTCAGGGCCGAACGCTGTCACTTCGACGTGATTGCGTTTCTCACCACGGCGAACCAAGGCAACTGCTCTGCCGTCTTCCAGGATTACACCGTTTCTCCAGCGTGGTTTTTCCTCGCTGAGAAGATTCGTCATGACAATAAACCGCGGTATAACGCCTTCCGGCAGCGGATCGTAAATATAGCGGAGCCGAACGCCACCCGGCTTCTGCCACTCCGCAGTCACCCCCTCAGGCTGAAATTCTCCAAGCGCGCCCGGAATGAACCACTTGTCTGGAAGGCCCCCTACGTCCTCCTGATCAAGGGGAAAACACATCTCAAATCGCTCCATGAGCCGCAGGAGGAAACGTGCTTCCTTCTCCTTTTCGCCCGGCAAAGCCTGTAGCGCATCTGTCAAAGTCAGAGTGCCGTCTGTGCCTACCCGATCTTTGAATCGCAAAAGACGGTAGACACCATCCGTTACCCAGTGCGGACTAAGCACGGTTGTATCTCGCAGGCGCGGTTCATCTACGAAGTGGAGCACCGCACCCAGCTTATGGAGCAGTCGCGCTAATGATTCTTGTTTTGCTCCGTCGGTTTCGCCATTCAGCGCGCAAATTTCTCGAAATTCATCAATTGTGAGATGCTGCCGAATATTTTTCTTTGAGGCAGCATCATGTCCCAGCGGTTTCGATTGCTGTCCCGAACAATCTTTCATGACTTCAAGCCAAGACTCGGGCACCTTCAGGTGAGGAGGTTCTGTTTCCTTTAATGACTCCACTGCATCGCATAGTCTCTGACGCAACTCCGAACAGCTTTCCCGCTTCTCGCAGTTTGTCTGGGTGAAGCTCCGAATAAAAGGGAACCTCTCTTGTAACATCCGTCGGTCGACATCATAGCCGCCTTTCCGAGCGTCCTGCCGGTTGAGTACTACGAGCACTGGAGCGCCACCCGCATAGCGTTTGAGTAAGCCAAGCCAATACTCTGCATCCTGCATCTCAGTATTCGAGCGAGGATCTAGAACCAAGACGTAGACACAGCCTTCAGTGAGAAAAAATTGATGCAAGGCATGGGTGATTTCCTGCCCGGCAAAATCCCACAGCCGCACCGTCACGAGTCCTTGAGAACATGTTAATTTAAAGCTGTCGAGAGCGATACCGGGAGTCTCTTTCTCAGCTTTGTTATGCGGCTGCCCCATGAAGAATCGCCGGAGGCTAGTCTTTCCGGCTTCTCCCCGCCCAACTAACATTACTTTGATTTCGCTAACCGACCTCAATGTTCCTAAGGCAGCTCCATCGCGCTGAGCGAAATAGAAGCTCAGTATATCTTGGACACGATGTGCAGTTTTTCCGGTTGCAAAGACTTCTATGTATGAAGGCCCAGCTATCGAATCAGGTATACCAAGAAGTGGGTTCTCCTGCAGAAAAAGATGGGTTAGCGCCGTGAGGTGACTGATCTCTGGTGGTAAATCAGTTAGGGAATTACTTGAGAGATCTAGAAGAGTGAGTGAGGTCAACTGACCAATCTCACGAGGTAAGGCTGTAAGCCTATTTTGGTCTAGGTCTAACCTTTTCAGCGATTTAAGCATCCCAAGTTCGGGCCCAATAGCTGTTAACCGATTGCGATACAGGAGCACGTCTTCTAGCAGTGTTAATCTGCCGACCTCCTTGGGTAGCACCGTCAAATCATTCGAGGCCAAATCCAGAGTTTTCAAAGCCGTAAAGTGTCCGATCTCTGGAGGAAGATTTGTCAATCCATTGTCACCGAGGTTAATCTCAGTCAATTGTTTACACTTGAACAATTCAACGGGAAGCTCCGTTATCCTATTATCAAATAAATTGAGTGTGCGTAACTGCGTTAGATCGCCTATCTCGGGCGGGAGTTTCAGTATCTGATTGGAAGAAAGGTCTAGATCCGTGAGTTTAGAAAGCTTCGCAATCTTCGGAGGGATGACTGCCAAGTCGTTGCCGTGAATATCCAGTAGCTCGATGTTCGAGGAAAAGAAAATTTCCGGATGGAAGGTGTTTAGTAGATTGTTACTAAGATTGAGGTTGGTGAGCTCCGTGAACAGCCAAAACTGCGGTAACTGCGAAATTCGATTGTCTGAAATATCCAGTTCTTTGAGATGTGTGAGCAGGTTGGCTTCGGGAGGTAATTTTGTTAGCTGCAGTCCGCTCAAGTTTAAGCTGGGAAGCTGCAATCGCTGGCATTCTTCGATTCTTGTTAATGCTATCGTGTACAATATTTCTGGATCTAGCGATATATCGAGTTCCGACATGATCGGAGTATGGTGAGTGTTGATCGGTTAGCAAGGATATGAGGTTTCGTCCTCCAACAGGTACGAACTTGCTGTCGGACTGGGTTCTATAGTCTCAATAAACGGCTTCAAGCAGAATGCTGCGGCTGGATTCTGTGCGTTGGTCCCTATTAAAATCGGATTAATTATTAAGCCCTGTGAGGGTGTAGGTAGGCCTAGCCTACTTTTCTTTTCTCCAAAGACTGCTGGATGTGTTTCAAACAATCTTCAGCCATATCCTTCGCTATCTGGACACATTCTTCTTCCGACAAGTCGACGCCATATGGTTTCTTGAAGATTTTTCCGGGCCGATTCCATGTAACCGTATAAGCCAGCTTTTCAAAATGAATCTCGATACCTTCGGTCGAATAATCGAAAGAATTTACGCCCGATCTTTTGAACGTGAAGTAATTAAAGGAGAGACGAAGCAAATCACGACTTCTGTCCCCAGCAATCGCAACTTTAGCCGTGGCCGTTAACCGCTCTCCGGGAGGGCCCGATACATCATAATGATGATTCCCCAAAATCAAAGAAGCCCTACTTTCGAGAAAGAGATCATCGAATTTTCCCATTTTCGGATAAACTTTCGCTGCAAGCGGCAAAAAACTTCGTTGAAGAAAGGTCTCATAAACCTCCGGCGAAAACGTCTGGGGTTCCGGAATGTGCTCCAGTTGTCGCTTGAGCAAGGCAATTTTCTTGTCGATGTCGTCGTCTTCTTCGATGGGTTCTCCTTTGGCCCCTTTCAAGAATAGCTCGAGGGAAGTGAGCAATTTCTCACAGATCAACAGGTCAAAATCATTGCGTTCTCCCTCGTCTGCACGAGCCAATGCGGCGAAATAGCGTTGGCGCTCTTCCACTTTGATGACGACCGGTGGGTAGCCGTGTTGCATCAGGAGGAGATTCATCAGGATTCGCGCCATGCGACCATTGCCGTCATCGAAGGGATGGATATGGACGAACTGGTGATGAAAGAAGGAGGCCACTAAGGTTGGGTGCAAGGTGCGACTGGCGGATTCGTCCCGGAACCATTTCATCAGCTCACCCATTTTGGCAGGCGTATCCTGAGGGAGAGCGAACCGCCGGATCTTCCCTGTCCCGGTGGTCACCTGGTTAGGCGTATCTTTATACTCTCCCAGTTTGATCCATTTCTCGGAAGGTTTGCCATCGGGTGTGATCGACTCTGCTTTGTAGGTTTCAACCAGGAGAATTTTGTGCATCTCCCGTATTGCGGCTTCCGACAGCTCGGACTTGCGTTGGATAAATGAGAAAAGGAAGTCGATCACTTCGTTGTGTCCCCGAATATCGAGGTGATCTTTCAATGGCTTGCCCTGCGCAGTCAGCCCCTCCAACAAAAACACTTTGGTTTCGCCATGAGTGAGGGTATTGCCTTCGATCGCGTTGGAGTGATAATTCCAATCGAGCCGAAACTTATCGAAGATACGTCCTTTCTGGTCGGCAGACAGGGGGCGCATGGCATCGATCTGGCCCTTCAAGTCATCGATCTGGAACAGGACATCTTTTAGTGTCGCAGGCATAACGGCAACTTAGCGGGCGCACGCCGGAAGGGAAGTGAGAAGTCCGCACGGAGAAGGACGACAGATGTGGATAAATCCCGCCAAGACAGTTCGCACATGCTCTACTCACCGATCTCGGGAAAAATCGCTGGAACCGGGATGTTTTTTAGTCTGAACTCCGCGCCGGTTCTGGAACCGAGACGTTTTTTCTTCGGTTTTTCCTTCCGGCTCCAGAACCGGGGCACTTTTTCTTCGGATTTTTGTTCCGGTTCCAGAACCGAAGCACTTTTTCTTCGGTTTTTCCCTCCGGTTCTAGGACCGGGGCATTTTTTCTTCGGTTTTTCCCTTCGGTTCCAGGACTGGGGCACTTTTTCTTTGGATTTTCGCTCCGGTCCCAGAACCGGAGCACTTTTTTTTCGGTTTTCCTCTTCGGTTCCCGGTTTTCCCGCAGTGAAAGTTGTGGTTTTGTTGGGGATTAGGGTTGGGTTACATGGTGAATGGTGCTTTGTTGCATGGTGGGGAGGTGGTTCGTTTTTCGGGCGTTTTCCCTCCTATTCTGAACGGCTGATTAGACCTGTTTTTAATGGACCTGAAGGCGGAACGGTGGTGAATGCGCGGCCCGTGGAAGAATGGTTTGTGAATGGTTGAATCGTTACATGGTTGCATCGTGGGGTGGCTAACGCCTTTCTGACACGGCACGGCGCTTCCCTACGATGACAACCATTCAACCATTCAACCATTCAACCATTCAACCATTCAACCATTCAACCATTCAACCATTCAACCATTCAACCATTCAACCATTCAACCATTCAAC
>JBKJKE010000203.1:0-11559 GCA_046597605.1 Limisphaerales bacterium
ACCGCGTTAAGAATCGAACAAACGAGCTCCTCTCCCCTGCCCTCTCCTCGTTTTTGCGAGGAGAGGGGGTTCGTCGCTAGTTTCATCAAGTTTCCAACCTTTTGTAGCTTAACTAAATGGCAGTGGGGGGAGGGTTACCGGCTTTTTTTGAGGTTCCCCAATATAGTCGGGGCCACCGATTAGCCGTGAGTTAAATGTTTGGGTCGATTTATCTGTGGGATCGGTTTCACTACCCTTATGGCACCGCCGCCGCAAACAGGCGCTTATAAAATCATGTCTGAACAGTTTTTTCCCGGTCAAAGGTGGATGAGCGAGAGTGAGCCAGAGCTTGGCCTGGGCTCTATTGAGTCAGTCAACAGTCGCACGGTGTCTCTGACATTTGGAGCCTCGGCGGAAAGGCGGGAGTATGCCCGTGACAATGCACCTCTACGGCGTGTGCGTTTCCGGGTCGGCGACGCCATCAAAAACCACGACAACGAACCGCTTACTGTGCAATCGCTTTCAGAGCGCGGTGGCCTGATCTTTTATCGCACCGCCGATGGTGACCTCAGCGAGACCGAACTCAGCGATGCAATCAGTTTCAACAAACCAGAAGAACGTCTCCTCGCCGGCCAGGTGGATGAGCCCAACATTTTCGATCTGCGCGTCGCGGCACTGAAGCAGCAGCATCTTCGCAGAAAATCGAAAGTGCGGGGCTTCGTGGGAGGTCGCATCGACCTGATCCCTCATCAATTGTTCATCTCATCTGAAGTATCCGGACGCCTGCTCCCACGCGTATTGCTGGCGGACGAAGTGGGATTGGGAAAGACAATTGAAGCGTGCCTGATTTTGCATCGGCTCATTCTGACGGGACGCGCTCAACGAGTACTCATCCTTTTGCCCGAATCGCTGGTGCACCAGTGGTTCATTGAACTGATGCGGCGCTTCAACCTTTGGTTTCACATTTTCGACGAAGAACGCTGCACAGCGATTGAAGCAGCAAACCCGGATTCCAATCCGTTTCTCGATGATCAACTGGTTATTTCCAGCATCAGCCTCTTCACCAGCAATGAGCGACGCGTCCAGCAGGCACTCGCGGCAAGCTGGGACATTCTCGTGGTCGATGAAGCTCATCATTTGGGCTGGTCCCCCGAAGTCGTCAGCCCGGAATACAGCGTGGTCGAGGCGCTGGGCGCCAACACCCCCTGCCTCCTGCTCCTGACCGCAACACCTGAGCAACTCGGGGTCGAAAGTCACTTCGCCCGACTGCGCCTATTGGATCCAAATCGGTTTCATGATCTCAATTCCTTTATAGAAGAGACGGAGCACTACCGCGATGTGGCCGGCGTTGCAGACAGACTTCTCCGGAAAACAATACGTCCTGAAGATGCTCTCCTTCTCTCCCGAATTCTCGGGGAGAACGAAGAGAGTGTTCGACAAAAACTGGAGAAAGTAGAAGCGAACGACGAAGGCATTCGCGATCAGCTCACCAAGGCTCTCCTCGATCAACACGGCACTGGTCGGGTGATGTTCCGCAATACCCGTTCAACCATTAGTGGGTTCCCGAAACGAAATGCTCAATTGCACGCCTTGCGAGTACCCAAAGAAAGTGCGGTCTTCAAGAAACTGGCGGACGAATTCGCTGCCGATACGGATGAGACTGTCGTGCAGGATTTCGATCCCGATTTCACCAATGATCCGCGGATTGTCTGGCTCGCTGAATTACTGCGCAGCCTGGGTAACGACAAAGTCCTTCTCATCTGCCGAACTCAAAGCAAAGTGGAAGAAATCGACGTCGCGCTTCGACGACTGATCAATGTCAAAATGGCAGTCTTCCACGAAGGTCTTCCGCTGGTGCAGCGAGATCGGAACGCAGCCTGGTTTGCGGACGAAGATGGAGCACGGCTGCTGATTTGCTCCGAGATCGGGAGTGAAGGTCGCAACTTTCAGTTTTCTCATCACCTCGTCTTATTCGATCTCCCGCTGGATCCAGAGCTTTTGGAGCAACGCATTGGGCGGCTCGATCGTATTGGCCAGACATTTGAGATTCAGGTGCATGTGCCATTTGTCGCAGGTGCTTCTCAAGAGGTGTTGGCCCGTTGGTACCATGAAGGATTGAATTCCTTTCAAAAGAATCTATTGGGTGGTCGCAAGCTGCTGGAGCAATTCGGGAAGGCAGTACACGACCTTGCCCAGGATTTCCACGAGACAGAAGACACTTCCCAGCAGCAGTTGCAGGAATTAATCGCCGAAACAGTAAACGCGCGCAACGAATTGACCACGATACTGGAGGAAGGCCGTGACAGGTTGCTGGAATTAAATTCGTTCCGATCCGATCGTGCTCTGAAGGTTGTAGAGGAGATTCGGCGCGAAGACGCGGACCTCTCGATCGATCAATTCATGCTCACGGTGTTCGATCACCATGGCATTCATGTGGAAGAACTGGCTCCGCGTACTTACCAGCTTGGTTCTGCTGGCGTTTTCGCAGATCTCTTCCCTGGCTTACCTGCAGCAGGATTGACCGTAACCTCCGATCGCGCACGCGCCCTCTCACGCGAGACTATCCAGTTTCTTACCTGGGATCATCCCCTTGTCACAGGAGCGCTGGATCTCCTTCTCGGTTCCGAAAAAGGGAACAGCTGCTTTGCACTGTGGCCAGATAACAAGGGCGCAGGTTTATACCTCGAAACGGTTTACGTTCTTGAATGCATCGCGCCCGCGCAACTCCACATCGACCGCTTCCTGCCGCCAACCCCGTTTCGTGTCATAGTAGATCACCGTGGCAATGATGTGAGCGCAACGATTCCTTCGGCAGCCCTCGCCACCTCATTGAAACGAGGAGAACCTTACGCACTGCTGGACCAACCAGAACTGCGCGAAGATTTATTGCCTTCGCTCCTGGAAAAGACAGAAGGCTTTGCCTCTCGCCCGATTCCAGCGCTCATCGCCAAAGCGCGGGCAGAAATGAACATACAATTGAATCACGAAATCACCCGCCTGAAGGAATTGCAGAAAGTAAACCGCAGCATTCGCCCGGAGGAAATTGCAGGGTTGGTTGACGAGCAGAAGGCTTTGGAACGGCACTTAACCAACGCCCGCCTGAGACTGGACGCCATTCGGCTCATTCAACGCGGCCCGTTCAAATAGGCTACGACATCTTTACTTCGATAAATTCACGCACCATTCGGCCTTCTTTGGCGTGGCATAGAAAGTAACCCTTTTCTTTCGTGCCATCGTGATTGTTCCGGGAGATCGAACAGCACTTGTTTGTGGTGAATACGGTTTGGCCAACAATCTTCTCCGTGAAACTATGAAAGTGCCCGTTCAGGACTGACACAATGTTGAAGTCTTTGAACCGCTCCAACAATTCATCCGCATTTTTTGGGCGGTATCTGGCTCCGGGGCCGAGCGGAAAATGAGTGAACAGAATGGTCGGCAATTTTTTATCGAGCTTGCGCAGGTTGTCATCCAGCCAGCCAAGGGTCGTCGGTTGAATGGAGGTGTCCTGATACTTCAGCCCTTCACTCGAATCCAGTCCCACGATATTCCATCCGCGATGCTCAAAGTGGTGATTGAGCGAACGAGCAAATGATCGATCCCAGGAAGAACGATCCGTTTGCGACGAGTAATCGTGGTTTCCGATCACGGCATGGAACGGCATTCCGAAACCGCGAAGAACATCCCGCATTCCGCCAAGTTCTCTTTCCGTTCCATGCTCTGCAAGATCCCCGATCATCAGGCAAAACTCAGGCTTCACCACGTGCGACTTCATGCTCGCGGTCACACGCTCAAAGAACTGCGAACACTGTGGACTGGAATAATGAGCGTCGTTCAGCGCAACAAACGCAAACTCCCCGCCACGACCGTTCTCCTTGTTCGTAGCGCAGCCAGGCCACACACCGAGCGCAAGCGCCGCTCCAGCACTTTGGCGAATGAATCGACGTCGGGAAGGGAGTTGAGAAGGGGTGTTCATCTTCGTTGTTCACCTGTTTCAAGGTAGGCTCGAATCGCGCGTGCCAGATCGTGCCCAAACTCACGCGCACTCTCTGCGTTGACTTCACGATCCGATGCGTTTGCATAGGGAAGTTCTATCGTAGTCGCCAACTGCACTCCCGGCAGACCTCGGGCCCAGCGTGAACCGCTGGTTCCCTGTGTAAAATTATTGGTGGTGTTCCACTTTGTTCCGAAAGGAAGATTGTTTGTGGCGCTGTAGACGAGGGTGCCTTGCTGAACTTGTTCCAGTAATTCACCGAAACGCTGCTGTTCTGTCCAGGTCTTTGGATCCTCGCTGCCCACAAGGTAGATATCCTCATTTTCCTTACCCCGAATGTTTGGGCAATGAAGGTCTAGCGCAAAGCGCAACTTTCCTTTCGACCATTCGGGAACCAACTTCTGGATAGCGCGTGTTTCGGGATGAACACTATTAGCATCATAGTCCCGGTTGTGATCGCGGGGACGCCGATTCTTCCCTTGATCACCATCTTCCACTCCGTCCTTGTCGACGAAAGGAATCAGGAGCAGTTCCACATTCTTCCGGAACCACTTTCCATTTGGATCGTTTGCCAAAATGGATTCGATCAATCCTTCTGCAGCATAGGAAGTCATCATCTCGCAACAATGAGCACGACAAGTTACGAGCACTCGATAGCGCGGCTCGCCGCTGATCTTTCCAACGCGCAATTGCTCGACCACACGGCCCTTCCTGCTCTGACAAAGAGTTTCTAATTTTAATGCTTTGTTTGAACCGATGCGCCCCAGGAAGGATTCAAGATGCACTTCGGTGTAAGGCATGCCAAAGGAGAAACGAATCGCACCAGCTTTGGCGGGAAATGAGTAAGTGAACGATTTGTTGCTGGCCTGTTTTCCAAGCCAGCTCCATGTCGTGCCTTCGTCCAGGGATACGGCCGGCCCACGAACGCCGATGGGAGCGCCATCGGTGAAATCGAACGAAAGCGTCCGTCCTTCCGCTCCGCGCACTTGAAAACACCAATAAAACCACCAACCCTCCGTATCACGTGGATCCTGCCGAAGCGTCACGGTATCACCTTCTATCTTTTCCAGGATGATGTTGCCTCCCGGAAATTTTGCATCCACTTGAAGAGGATTGGCAGAGGGCTCTTGCGCCCCGGCTCCGATGGCAAACAGCAAAACCGCGTGAACGAAAACAGCCAAAACTTTCAAATGCTTCATAGAAACAATCTTCAGCAATTAATTAATTCACCTGCGGGATAAGACCGGTTTTTGGTCGGGTAGAGAATTTGCAAACTGAAGGATCACATCGTGGATCTCCCGTTGCATGAGATAGAATTCACGATCCTTGGCCCCGGGCTTGGAACCATTGGTGATCAAGATGACTCCAGTGGACTCTTTCGGGAGGAAAAACATGCTGCTATACAAACCGTAGGCGCTACCGGTGTGACCAATCCAGGTTTCTCCTGGAACCACGTTCTGCGTGCGCTGAAATCCCAATCCGCGTCCACGGTACTCACTGTTCGCTTCACCATTGGTCCACTGCTCACGGAGCATCATATCAATGGTGGATTTCTTCAGCACCGGTTTGGAACCAAGTGGTTTCCGATCCATGAACTGAACCATAAATTTCGAAAGATCCAGAGCGCTCACGCGCAGCCCGCCCTGGGGCGCAAACACAAGGGCGTTTTGGCCAGGTTGATAGGCAGCGCCGATCCGGTCGGCGGGCTTCACCCCCTTATAATTGTCGTTCTCGGCTTTGAATCCGCTTTCATCCGGGCTGTACATTACAGCGAGGTCATTGATTTCGGGCAGGAAAGCCGGGTTAAACGTGGCCTCCATTCCAAGCGGTTTCAGAATGTTTTTGCTGCAATACAAGTGGAAGCGTTCGCCGGTTATCATTTCGACCAATGTCCCCAGCACGCCGAATCCGAGATTGCTGTAATCGAAAGTTTTGCCAGGAGCATTCGTGCTGAAACTTGCGCCATCATTGTAGTAAGTCCCTCCAGCGCATAGAAGCTCCTTCAAGTCAGGTGCGGTCGTGGCGGCATTGTAGGCAACCTGCAAAAATTGATCGTAGTGTGAGTTCTCCGTCAAACTGGAGGTGTGGGTCAGCAAATGGCGAAAGGTGATTGGGGTCTGCGGAAATTTTGGATTTGCCACCCTGTAGCCCAGGTAAGAACTGATGTCATCGTCGAGTTTGAATTTCCCTTTCTCCCAAAGTTGCATCACAGCGGTCGTGGTGATGGTCTTGGAGATGGATGCGATCCGGAATTTTGTTCGATCTGTGACTGGAACAGCGCGTTCGATGTCCGCCAGGCCAAAATTGGTGTGCCATGCAACCGACCCGTTTTTCACGGCGACGGCGCTTAATCCAACGACTGAGTACTTTTTCTGAAGAGATTGAATCCTCTCTCCCAGTTCGGCTGAAGTAATCCGGTTTCCCGTGGCTTTTTCGAGTGACGTCGAAGGCCTCGTCTTTCCGGCCACCCAACGAACTGCCGTGGGAACAAAGGAATCTTTCAACCCTTCCGTGCTCTCCAGGTGAGGACTTGCAACAACGACCCGGCCTTTACCAAACGTTCCACGGGCAACCGCCGGGCTGTTCATCATAACCCCTGGAGGGCTGCCGTTCATTGCCAGTTCAGTGCGAAAGAATGCGACCGTTTCGAAAGGAGGTATGTGGTCACATCCATCCCTGATGAGGATAGGACCGTTCGCATAGCGGACTTCCTGCACCCCGCGGGGCAAACCGGTGACCTCCGCTGCTGCAGCGCTGAATTCCACTTTCACGTTGCCGGTCCCACGTCGCCATCTTGGATCAACAGTTTTCGCGTTGAGGACACCAACGCCCCAATCAAAACCAGAACAGGCTAGGTAGGCACCGGCGCAGATGCCAATATAGCCTCCTCCGCCTCGGACAAATGTTCGCACGTTTTCCCGACCCGTTTCTCCCAGCGCATTGCCTTGCCTGCTGCCACTTCCTCCCGTGAAGACGACAACGTCAAACTCCGATAAAATTCCGTTCGCGATTTGTTTGCCAGTAACCTGAACGACCTCGAACGTTCGATCTCGACCGAGTTGTTGTGTTACATTGTTGATCCCGCGTTCCCCTGCTCCGTCATCGGCTAAGATCGCGACTCGAATGGCGCGATCCTCGGCATGTGAGGGGACTGAAATTGAGAAAAGGGCAAAGAGAAGAAGCCATGACCGGGACACACTACGCATGCAGCGAGTATCTCCAAAGGAATGCAGGAGGGAAACCATTAATCAAGGTGGGCAACCTGCACGGTTCAACTCGCGTTGTTCGAAACCTCACCCAACTCCACTAGAGACCTGCCGTTCGTGCGAAGGCAACGGAGTCTTTGTAACGCTTGTTATCCGCCCGGATACGAGCAACGAGCGTTTTCCCGATTGCAAACAGAATGGGAGCTGCCAATTCAGGAACCCTCGCTTGCAGCTTTTGAATTTTCTCGCTGGAGACCTTCAATAACGTGCTGTCTTTGTTTGCAATTACATCTGCAGATCGTGGCGATTGATCGAACAAAGCCATTTCTCCAAAGAACTCTCCCGGGCCAAGAGTGGTCAATAAGGTTTCCTTGCCCGCCACCAACATCCGAACCCGCAGTTCCCCCTCCAAAACCATATACATGGCGTTCCCCGGTTCGCCTTGTTTGAAAATTTCTTCCCATTGGCGGACCGGTTGGACTTCCATCAATTGAGCGAACCGCTCCAACTGATGATCGCTCAGTGCCGCAAAAATTTTGATCCGTCGCAAAGCACCTAAAGAATATCCAGGAATAGGATGCGCAGCAGGAGCAGTTGCCTTCGCTTTGAAGTGTGCGGCAAGTCCATCCACCTGAATTGCCTTTTGCCAACTGTCGGCGGCTTCTACAAAAATCCATGTATCGGTGAGAATACGTTCGTCCTCAGCCCACTCGATGACGGTGGGGAGATCGACTGGTCCATAAACGACCCCGTCTACGGCCCAGATTTTGTATCCAGATGTTGTTTGGCTGGTTTCCATCGGTGGGTTTTAAGAAAAACGTTTTTGCAAAGGAAGAGGAAAGGATAAATAAAAAACCCCTCCCGATTTTCTCAGGAGGGGTTCTCAATTAGCTTAAGCTAGATTAGAACTTGTAGATCAAGTTCGCAGCAACGAGGAACGCGCTGTCAGAACCGGCGACGAAATCACCGTGATCATAGCGAGCTTCCAAGCGGCTCAGGACGTTTTCCCAGAGGCTGTAGTCCAACGTGGCTGTGAGTGCCCAACCATCGACGGAGTCGAAGTCGACATATTCACCACGGAGGTTCAGGCCGAGCTTTTCAGTAGCCTTGAACGAAGCATACAAACCTGCAGTCCAGATGTCGTCACTGCCGACAAATCCTGGAGCGTCTTGAACGAAGTCAAATGCTGCACCGAGGCGGAGACCTTCAACCGGAGTTGCGATCGTTGCACCGAGGTACCAGCTGGTCTGGTCGCCACCGGCTGCTTTGGTGTTACCAAAACCGTCGATTACACCAGCATACAAAGCGGAACCGGCCAATGCGCCCATGTCTTCAGGAGCGGTCAAAGCAACGGATGCCATGTAAGCCTTATGGGATTCAGAACGGCCGGAACGACCATTCAGAGCACCAGTGGTCAGCGTGTTTGCAACACCGACGTTGACACTCAAGAATTCCAGGGCCTGGTAGGTGGCGAGCAAACCAGTGTGAGTGGTCGGTTCGATTCCCCAGCCGTAGGAACGGGTGTAGTTCGGGTTCTTATAACCATCGGAGGATTCGTATCCAATGATCGTGTCCCAGCGACCGAGCTTGAGGTCCAAACCGTTACCAACTGGGGCGCGGAGAGCGACGTAAGCCTGGCGGATTTCTTCGCCACTCGCACCAGTGATGGTGGAGGCGTCAGGGCCGAATTGGAGATCAGCACGATATCCGGCAGACCATTCTCCTTCTTCGAGCGGCTTTTCAAGGCTCAAGAGAACGGAGTTGACGTTGAATCCGTCATTCTTACCAGCAGTCAAGGGGATCGGAGCAATACCATTACCCGGATTCCAATGAGCACCGACATCAACGTAACCGCTGATGGTGGTGGATGAAAGAGCAGTCAACACTGCGGTTGGTGCTTCTTCAGCTTGTACGGAAGTAAGGCTAACGAGCCCAACTGCTGCGAGACCTAATGTCCATTTATTAATTTTCATAGTTCCTCCTGCAATATGTTTTCTGTTCACTGCGTTTTTATGCGTTTCTCATGAGGCAAATACAGTTTGCCCGCGCACCAAAACGGTGGTGCATTGGGCCGGACACTAACAAATGTTTTTCCTTTGACAATAGTTTTTTTAGGTTTTTTAAAAACTTAAAAAACACAATTTTGCGGGGGATTATCAATATTTTCAGTTCCCAACACACCACCACCCCCCTACTACCAAGGATAGAACAGAGCAGCAAAACACACCGGCGCGATAGGGGCGAACCCCTGTTTGCGCCAGCTTCGCTCCCATCCATCCTGTCGCGGTGGAGAACAAAGCCATCCCCGCCACGGTTCCCAAGGCATAGGCAACGAGGTAGGTAATCGCCCCGGTCCTGGTGGAAAAAGCGAGTGCAGGTAATACTCCGAATAAATGCGAGCTTCCCGCTAATCCGTGAAGTGTTCCGATCCCAAATGCAGCATGGGAATGGATATGCCGCTGGTGTTCCTGGTGCGGATGTTTGTGGCAATGTATATGGAGGTGCGCCCCCTCCTGATGTTCGTGAGCATGTGCATGCAAGCGTCCCGACAGCGCCAAACGAATACCCCATATACCAATACCGATTAACATCACTCCAACCAGGCGCTCACTCCACGCGGAGATCTGTTCCATGGGCAGCAGTTCGCGGAATAACACCAATAGAACCCCAATGAAGAGAACCCCTGCCGCGTGACCCGCTCCCCACTTCGCTCCAGAGAGCCAGGGATTTTTTTTGCGACGTTCAATCGCCGCCAGCGGAGCCACTGCCGTCAAATGATCCGGCCCGGAGAAGACATGGACCAAACCAGCAATAAAACCTGCGGCAGCAGCAATCACCCGCGTGTTTTGGAGAGAACCACGTTCAGAAGCAAGTTTGAATGCTGCTTTTAGGTAAACCTCCGCGGCTAAAAGCACCCTTCACAGTCCCGCTCATTCCTCAAATTTTAGTTGATGGGCACCACGCTCTTTCCCCGTGCGAATCGTCAGCGGCCCATACAGCTCCGGCCGCCGCGCCTGCATCCACAATCGTCCCGTTGCCTCTCCCAACAATCCTCGATCAAGATCGGCGACCACCATTGTCTCCTCCGCTTTCCATGTCTCGGCAAGGATGCGCCCGTAAGGATCCAGGACCATCGCGTTGCCCGTCCGAATCTCATCGTCGTCCACACCGACTCCATTACTGAATATGACGAATACCCCATTATCGTGCGCCCGGCTCGGTAGCCAACGCATCAGCCAACCCCTGCCCTTCTCGCCTCGAAACTCCTGCTCTATCGCATTCGGATCGTTATGGCGATTGTCCCAAACACGACGCTCGATCAACCCCATCAGATTCGGGTTCTTGCTCCGCACTGCGCCAGTTTGATGCGGCGCAATCAACACCTCGGCCCCGCGCAACGCCGTCATCCGGACGTTCTCCACAATGTTGCAATCGTAACAAATCAAAATGCCGACCCGAAAACCATTGGGCAGATCAAAGACCGTGTATTGATCGCCGCTATGAATCGCGGGATGTTCGAACGCATGAAGCTTCCGATGGCAATGCACCGTTCCATCCGGCAGTGCGACGACATAGCTGTTGTAGAACACACCATTCGCCCCTGCTTCAACGAACCCCGCCCCCACGCTGATCCCGCATGCACTCGCCAGTCTGATCAAGCGTTGCGTGCTCGGCCCGCCAGGAAATGGTTCTGCCAGCGCCGTCAATTGATCCAGCGACAGATTGCGAATGAACCAGTAGCCAGTGAGACAACACTCCGGGAACACGATCAGTTCGACCCCTGCCGCAGCCGCTTTCTCCGTGAACTGTTCTACCTTGCGGAAGTTCGCTTCCTTGTCACCCGACTGGCTCTCAAATTGAACACTCGCCACCCGCATTGTTCGGTTTGTTTTCGATTCGCTTTGCACCATACCGAGACCTTAGCGGGAACGACGCAGGGGAAAAATAGAAAACCGCAAATTGGGTTCACTCCAGGCTTTCCCCCACTGCCGTTTAGTTAAGGCGAAAAAACAAAAGAACTTACGAAAACCAGTGACAAAACTCCCTCTCCTCGCAAGGCGAAGAGCGCCGTGTTTATGGCGACTTTCATCCAAACGGCAGTGAGAAGGATCAGCCCGGCCGACAAAGCCAACGACCTCCCACTATGCAACCATGCAACGATTCCACCATGTAACTAATCCCAGACTGTTATCGTTAACGTAATCGAGTGTTCCTAGCGGCTCCAATCGTCCACCGCCGCCCATTTTCCCTCCAAAAATCCAAAAACCCTTCAAAAGCCACCATTCCGGGTTACTCAGATAATTATTTGGCGTGAAAAACGGATCGGCGGAGACGCCAAATAATTATTTGAGTACTTTTCCCATCGTGCGGAGACGTGAAATA
>JBKJKE010000210.1:0-21979 GCA_046597605.1 Limisphaerales bacterium
TTACGAGACCACAGAAACCAGTGCAGAAGCTTGGATATATCTCGCTATGATACGGACTCAAATCCGCCGATTGGCGTAATTCCTCGGGAATTATGAATTTTCAGACAGGCTCTAAGACCGGACCCGCAATCTGGTTCAGGATCATTTTACGTTTAAAAGAGGCCACCCCCCCCCCAGATTACTCCAATTGAGTGACTACCCTCTGGCTGCACACATCTGCTATCACATTCGCGTTCCCTAAAACTCTACCGCTGGAAAGCCATCCATCGGTAATACAAACGCTAAATCAAAAACCACTATGAAAACACACAAAGGACATCCGGCCTTATCAACAAAGGCCAGGAAGCTCCAAAGATCGCTGGCTGTTGCCGGCGTCGCCCTGATGGGTGCCACCTTCGGCGCAACAGCGGGCCAGGGGCCGCAGCCGACCATTTGTAACCGTGCCTGCTGGGTTGCACGTTCTGCCCCAGCTGCCTCGCAGATGGCCGCGTTGTCGCGCGCCATCATTCATCACACCGCGAGCGCGAGCGATTACACGACGGACTATAACACGGGCAAAGCGAAGGTTCGCGGGATCCAAAACGTTCACATGGATGCCAACGGGTGGTCGGACATTGGTTATCACTTCATCGTCAGCGCGGGTGGCCACATCTATGAAGGGCGCCTCAATTCACTGAGCAGCCTCCCCCGTGGAGCACACGATGGGAGTAACGACAACAGCTTCGGATTCAATATCATGGGGAACTACGCAGACTTCACAGAAGGCGGCGGCGCGAACCAGATTCCGACGACTCCCAGTCTGAATTCTCTCTACGACGTCATTGCCTGGCGTATGCCTTCAGCCTGGTCGCCTTATGGAAGCGGTTCCTACAATGGGAACACGGTGGGTTATCTTGATGGTCACCGGAAGGTCAAAGCCACAGCCTGCCCGGGTAACAATATTTACAACGTTCATATCACTTCCAATTACAGCGGCGGCAATGCCCGAAACGGCGTCAATACGAGAAAAAATGGCGGCGGAACTCAACGTGCACGTGTTTGCGATTTCAATGGGGACGGATCCACGGATATCGCCGTCTATAATACCGTCGACGGAAATTGGAAAATACGAAACCAGGGCACCTACCAATGGGGGCTCACCGGTGATGGGGAGATCCCGGTGCCGGGAGATTACAACGGCGATCGCATCACGGATATCGCGGTTTACAACCCGGTCACCTTCACCTGGAAAGTTCGTAATGTCGGTACCTACGGCTGGGGAACGCCGGACGAAATTCCAGTCCCGGGAGATTACAACGGCGACGGTATCACGGACATTGCCGTTTACAACTTAACCACTGGCTATTGGAAGATTCGCAACCAGGGGAACTATCAGTGGGGCCTGACCAGTGACGGTGAAATTCCAGTGCCAGGAGACTACAATGGCGATGGCACGACTGACATTGCCGTCTACAGCCCGGTGACCATGACCTGGAAGATTCGCAACATTGGAAACTTTGGATGGGGTCTGGCCGGAGAAGTTCCGATGCCTGGCGATTACAACGGCGACGGAATCACCGACATCTGCACCTTCAATAAAAACGATGGTTATTGGAAGGTTCGTAACCAGAACAATTACCAATGGGCCCTGGCCGGAGATATTCCACAACCGGGCGACTACAACGGTGATGGAATCACTGACATTGCTGTCTACAGTCCATCCACCTTCACCTGGAAGATTCGTAATCAGTCCAACATTGGCTGGGGCGTCGCGAACGACCTCGCCCTCCCGCTCCCGTACGCGATCCGCCGCGTCTATTATCCGTAATCCGTAACAGAAATTCATTGCGCAGGTCCTGTCCGCTGGGACCTGCGCAACTTTATCCCTCAATTTTATATGAAACGCGTCGCTCTCTCCTTCGTCTGCTTATCCCTAATCCTGGTCGGGATAAAATTCAGCGGCTCAAACGAAGGCGGGGGCGAGAGTGCGCCTTACAAATTGTCAGCCTCACGCGTCCCGGCGAATCGAACGCCTGCCCTTGGAAATCTCCCAGTGCCCGCAGCTGAGGAGAAGCTGATTCCTTCCGATGTGAATCTGCTGGAAAACGTTTTTGAGCTGCACGGTGAACAGCTATCCGAATTGCGCCGCGAACTGGTGGAGAAACTGCGCACCGACCCCAGTTTTGTTTTAGCCTGTACGGAGCAACTAAAAACTCAGGGCAATGCCGAGTTCATTCGCTTCCTGGCCGACTCCGTGAATGAATCTGGCGTGCTGGCGGGATCGCAGTTGCTGCGGGCGGCCAGTGTTCACCTGATTGAGAACTCACCTTCAGCAGATTGCCGTCGCACCGCTTTGCACCTTCTATCAGAGACCGGGCCAGTCGATGCCGCACTGCTCGCGACCGTGGGAGGCATTGCGCAGAGTGATGCAGATATTTCCGTAAAACTAACCGCACTCGAAACGCTTAGAAGTTGGTTACAGCAGGACGGGGCCTTACAGAGCCAGGTGGCGCTCCAACTCGTCCAAACCATTTCATCTTCGCACCACCAGAGCATGGAAGGGCACGCTCTCAGTGCGCTCGCATCCCATGATGCCCAGCTTTCGCTGGAGCTTATTTCCGCGCTGCCCCAGGAATGGCGTCGCGATGCAAGTCCTCAGAACCGTGCCCTCATGGCGTCCGTGCTCGGAAAGGCCTCCCCGGAGGCGAAACAACTGGCGCTGGCTTCGTTGCAGGACGCTTTAACGCAAGAAACGGATTCCGATTTGCGAGCGCTCATCGTCAGCCAGATGATTCATTTAGGCGATGCAGGCTTGCTGGAACGTATGCAATCGGGGACTGAAAGTGATCAGCAGTTTGCTCTGCAAGTGGCGGGCTACCTGCAAGGGATGGAGAATGATGCGGCCCGGCGCCCCAATTGAACGAGGGATGCTTTGGTATTTGGGGTGTCGTTCAAAGCCCCTCCGTCGCACGCTCTTCTTTCTTCTCGTCGGACTCTCGTTCGCCTGCCTCTGGAAAGCTTTCACACAAAAGGATGGGGTCGCCTCGCCACCCGTAAGTTCCTCCGGGAATTATTCGACACCGAGCACCGGCAATGTGGACCCAATCGACTATCTCCACGACACACTACCTGCCGCGCCTCGAGATCCACAGCAGGTCCTGGATTGAAACTTGGAAACGCAATCAGTCCGTCCTAGTCTTCACGGTATGAACCCTTTCGGACGAAGACTCCTGCTTCCTCTGATTTGGTTAATGGCAATTTCTGCCTTTGCCCAAAGCCGCAGCGCTTCTCTCCTTACGGTGGAAGAAAACGCTGCCGCTCCCATTATCCAAAAAGAACTGCTCGATGACGCCGAATTGATTAGCGTTGATGTGCCGCCTGTGGTGATGACAAATGCAACGTTTACGGCGGAAATCACTTTTCGCAATAAAGGTAAAACGCATTGGACGCGGGAGAGTGGGCATCAGCATTGGCTTGGCTCGCAGGGCTCGGTAGATAATAAATTTTGGACGGGTGATAGCAGGATTGAAATGCCAGTTCAGACGGTAGCCCCGGGAGAAGTAGTGACGTTCCGTTTCACGTGCAAAGCGCCCGCTACGCCGGGTTTCTATCCTTTCGGTTGGCGCCTGGTTCAGGAGTTCGTTCATTGGACGGGGGACTCGGTTCGAACGACAATAACGGTGGTGGAGGATCCCGAACGGGTCCCGAGGCGCGCACCTCGTTACCATATTGAAACATGGCAACGGGAAGAGGGGCTGCCTCACAACGCGGTGCAAGCAATTGCTCAGACACTCGACGGCTACCTCTGGATCGGAACGCAGCGGGGTCTCGCTCGTTTCGATGGAATTCGCTTCTCGAACTTCGATGACAAGAATACCTCGGAGATAAGAAACCCTTCCATCTATTCCCTTTGCCCGGCCCGGGATGGTTCGCTTTGGATCGGAACTTTTGGCGACGGTTTACTTCGATTGCACGGCGGTATATTCACCGGCTACACCACCAATGATGGGTTGGCGGGCAATTCGATTCGCTCATTGCTGGAAGCTCCTGACGGAACGCTTTGGATTGGAACGACGAGCGGAATGAGCCGACTTAGAAACGGCAAATTCACGACCTTCACCTCCCGGGATGGTCTCGCGAATAATACGGTTCGATCACTGGGGCTCGCTCGTGATGGAACCCTATGGATCGGCACGGGTGCCGCAGTGAACACACTGAAAAGCGGAGATGTCATTGAGCCCTTTGCTGGAATGGATCATCTGCCAGGCACGGATGCACGTGCGATTCACTGGGACCGTGAAGGAACTCTGTTTCTGGCCATGACTGGTGGCCTTGGACTACGGACACCCGAGGACCATGTTCTTTATTTTACCAAAGAAGACGGTTTGGTGGATGAGAAAACCACCGCTCTGTGCAGCGATCGACGCGGCAACCTATGGGTGGGGAGTTCTGGTGGCCTTTGTCGTTTTACCGCCGGACGATGGATGACAGAAACTGTCACGGATGGTTCAGCTTTCGACGCAGTTTCGGCTCTGTTGGAGGATCGCGAGGGGAATTTATGGGTGGGGACCAAAGATGGGTTGCACCGACTTACGGCCCAGGCGTTTGAAAGCTTTTCGCAGGCGCAGGGATTAAGCCATATCAACACCATATCAGTGATTGAGGATCATGAAGGGTCCATTTGGACGGCCACGTGGGGTGGCGGCTTGAACAAAATACAGAATGGCAAGGTCAAGGTTTACGACAAATTACAAGGGCTCCCGCTCAGCACGTGCCTGTCCTTGCATGAGGATCAACAAAACAATCTCTGGGCAGGCTTGGATTTCGATGGCGGACTGATTCATGTGCGGGATGACCGCCTTGTCGTTTATCGAAAAGAACACGGGCTTACGCAGCAAACTGTGCGAGTTATTTGCCAGGATCGGGCCGGAAGATATTGGCTCGGCACCAGTGCGGGGCTCGTGCTGTTTCACAAAAAACGATTTACGGCTTTCACGAGTCAAGATGGGTTGGCCGGAAATACCATTCGTTCACTTCTCGAGGACAAAGAAGGAAATCTTTGGATCGGTTCAAATGATGGTTTGTCCCGCAGGACTGATGGAAAATTTTCCAGTTTCACGGCCGCTGATGGCCTCTCTCCTGGCGCCATCCTTGCCTTGTATCAAGATCCCAGGTGCGATCTTTGGATTGGATCAGCCGGGGGAGGGTTGAACCGCTATCGGAATGGCGAGTTCAAACGATATACGATACGTGACGGGTTATTCAGTGATGACGTGCATGAAATTCTGGAGGACGATGATTCATTCCTTTGGATGAGCTCGCGCAATGGCGTGTTCAGAGTGAGCAAACAAGACTTTGACGCGTACGATGCAGGCCGAATTAAAGCCCTGCATTGCCAGGCGTACGGGAAACGAGACGGTATCGTCAGCATCGAATGCAATAGCGTGGCCAAGCCGGCTGGATGGAAAGCTCGCGATGGCAGGCTCTGGTTTGCCACAGCGAAAGGCCTTACTGTGGTTGACCCGAAAACAGATGTACAACCCAATGGCACGGCACCGCCTGTAGTTATCGAACAAGTCCTGGCGGATAAGAATCCAATGTCGGTAGTCTCCCCGGGCGCTGGCTCAACTCTGGAAGTCCCCCCGGGCCGCGGTGAACTGGAATTTCATTATGCCGCTCTTAGTTATACAGCGCCTGAGAAAAACCTTTTCAAATACAAGCTGGAGGGACTCGATGCAGACTGGCTTGCAGCCGGTGACCAACGTGTTGCTCTTTACCGAAACGTGCCCCCGGGGCATTACGTTTTCCGCGTGATTGCTTCAAACAACGACGGCCTCTGGAGCGGCGACGGTGCCACCCTGCATCTCACCCTGCAGCCACACCATTGGCAGACCTGGTGGTTCAAGTCCCTGGTGGCATTGGTTGGCGTATCGGTAGTCGCATCAGGAGCTCGTTACAGCACAAAGAAAAGAATGGAAGCAAAGCTCGAACGCCTGGCGCAACAAAACGCTATTGAGAAGGAACGCGCGCGCATCGCGCAGGATATGCACGACGACCTGGGAGCGCGCCTCACGGAGATCATGTTCCTCAGCGGAGTCGCTGCTCGAAGCCAACCCGACGAGGTAAAGGAGCACGTCGCCACCATTAGCACCGCAGCCCGGGAACTGGTGCAGAACCTCGATACAATTGTTTGGGCAGTCGATCCGAAGAGCGATGATTTGGAAAGTCTCACCACCTACATCCACGACTATGCAGATCGATTTCTCGCTAACGCCAGCTTGCGACGACGCTTCCGGATTCAAACGGGCCTGCCCGCGCGTTCGGTCTCCTCACAGGTTCGTCACGACGTATTCCTCATCATCAAGGAAGCATTGAACAATGTCGTCAAACACGCCTCCTGCTCAAATGTTGAGTTGGAAATTCGCTTCGAAGAAGAAATTCTCAAGATCTCGATCGCTGATAACGGTATTGGATTTTCGCCCGGGACCGGGGACTCTTTCAGTAATGGCCTTCATAACATGAGCGCTCGCGCTCAAGGAATTGGCGGCAAGATACAGATCGAGGGTACACCGGGAAGCGGCACACGAGTCCGATTACGGGTTCCCCTGAACTAATAGGTTTTTCCGGCTATCACTTGGAAACCTCGTTTGGGAATCGCTCCAGCTCCTCACACGCGGATTGGCATAGCCCCAGAAACGTTTCCTCAGCGAGGCTTAATCTTCGTCCTTCCCAATGACTGACCCCCCAGCGCCGTTCCAACTTGCGGCGACCAAGGGGAAGGCTCACGAGAGAACCTTCCTCCAATTCCTCCCGGGCAATCCAAGGCGCAAAGATGCCGACGCCCAGGCCAATCTTCACGAGGACCTTCGTAACTTCCATACTGCCAACCTCCATCACCGTGTTTAGAACCATTTTCTCTGTGCCAAAGTAATTTTTGATCAGTTGGAAGGTAATGCTCTGCTTATCATAGAGAATATAATTTTGTCGCGGGATATCAGCCCGCTCCACCTTCCCTGCCTGGGCCCACGGGTGAAGGGAGGAAACGATGAAGCGAAGTTCATCGGTAAACAGAGGATGAAAAAGGAGGCTGTTTTCTTTCACCATTTCCAGAGACAACGCTAAATCAATCCGATGCGACAGCAATGCTTCAGCAAGGTGTCGGGTGTCGCCGGGCTCAATCGTGATCGAATGGTTCGGGAAACTTTCTTTAAATTCACGCAACACCGCCGGGATGATGTATTGGCACGCGGTCGTAGTGGCACCCACTCGCAAACGACCGTGTCCCCACTTCCCGAATTGAGTCAGGGCATCTCGAGCCCTGTCGTTCTCTTCCAGGATTTTTGTCGCGTGGTGTAACAACTGTTCCCCCGCCTGAGTCAGCACCATCTTTTTACCCAACCTGTCTAAAAGACGACAGCCGCTGTCGTTTTCTAACGACTTGATACAGTGGCTGACACCGGACTGCGTCAGATGCAACTCCCGCCCCGCTTGCGTAAAGCTGCCAGTGCGTGCGAGCACGCAGAACGCTTTCAACTGCCTGCTATCAAAGGGAATACTCATATATGAACGCTACTCATGGTCTCGATGCATAGAACGAGTAGCATTCATCGAACCAAATTCTCGGGATGGCATACCAACGGCTAAAGGATGGGCATGCAGCCGATGCTGCTGGTTTGTGACCATTCCGATTCATCATAATAAGAAAATTACAGGCCGACGAGGTGCGTTGCGTCTTGGCTTTGTTCCTCTGGTGGATTGTGCGCCCATCATTGTCGCGCAGGAACTGGAATTCTTTCTCAAATACAATGTAGAGGTCGCCTTGCACCGCGAATTGGGTTGGGCCAGTATCCGGGACAAAATTATTTTTGGTGAACTCGAGGCGGCTCACGCCATTGCCGCGATGCCCCTGGCTGCCACACTCGGACTCGGCTCCATTCCATGCGATTGCCTGACCGGAATCGTTCTTAACCTTCACGGCAATGCGATCACTCTCTCGAATAGATTATGGGCTCTAGGAGTACGAGATGGACATTCGCTAAAGGAATATACCGCCAGGACCCGCACCAAAAAAATTGTGACTTTGGGGGTGGTTTATCCGTTTTCCTCCCATCGTCACCTGCTTCGCCAATGGTTGGCCGCAAATAAAATCGATGCCGATCGTGACGTGCAGCTTGTGGTGGTCCCGCCCCCACAGATGGTTTCGAACATCAAGTCCGGCAATCTGGATGGCTTTTGCGTGGGTGAACCATGGAACTCGGTCGCAGTGCAATCGAACCTCGGTTGGTGCGCAGCAACCAGCGCGGAACTTAGCCCCGGACACCCGGAAAAAGTTTTGATGGTAAAGCGCGATTTCGCCGAGCAGCGGCCCGACGAACATCTGGGGATGATCGCTGCCTTGATTGACGCCAGTGAGTTCTGCGCCGCGCCGTACAACAACGAGAAGCTGATCGAGCTGCTGGCACGTCCCGAGTATGTAGGCATCTCGCCAGATATCCTGCGACGGAGCATCTGCGGGCCTTTTAATTTTGGACATGGCACCAGCAGGCCGGTGACAGACTTCTGCGTATTCCATCCTGAACAAGCAGCGGAGCCTTCGAGCAACAAAGCTGCCTGGACACTGGAAGTGGTACGCGCCAGCGGATTTTGCAAAGAACCCTCACGCGTGAATGCAGCACTGAGTGCGCGTGTCTTCTGCTTAGACATTTATAAGAAAGCACAGGTTCTCCGATCCAACCTTCGAACATCGACCTACACCCGCAATGAAAAACACCTCATCTTCACTTAAGACATCTCGTCGCCAGTTCCTCTCACGCACGACCAAGGGGCTCGCGTTGACCACCCTTTTCTCCGGGTTACCCAAGTGCTGGGCGGGCACTGCATACGCCAGCGATGCCCCGGAAACGGCCAAGATGCGGTTCGGCATGATCGCGCTGACGGATTGTTCGCCTGTTGTCATCGCGCACGAAAAAGGATTGTTCAAAAAATACGGTATCGACTCCGTCGTCTCAAAAGGGGCGAGTTGGGCCGCCATTCGCGATTCTCTTTCCACCGGTGATGTCCAGGCAACGCACATGCTGATCGGGATGCCGATTGCCTCCACCATGGGATTAGCTGGCTCACCGAAGAAGCCGATGATCATTCCCTGGTTACTCAACCGCAATGGGCAATCCATCACCCTCGCCGCCAAGTTCAAAGGACAAGTGAAGGATGATCCAAAAGCGCTAAAACCTTTCGTGGAGAAGGCGAAGTCATTGGGCGAACCACTCACCTTCGCGATGACCTTCCCTCCTGGAACGCATGCGATGTGGATGCGCTATTATCTCGGCGCTGGCGGAATCAACCCGGACAAGGATGTCTCGCTCATCACCATTCCACCCGCGCAGATGATCGCCAATATGAAGATTGGCAAGATGGATGGCTATTGCGTGGGCGAACCGTGGAACGCCCGAGCCATTGCGGACAAAATTGGTTACACTTCAATTAATACGCAGGACATCTGGAAGGATCATCCGGAAAAGGTCTGCGCGTTTCTCGGGGAGTTCGCCGACAAGAATCCGAAGACCGTCAAAGCGGTTCTGAAGGCTCTGCATGAGGCGAGTTTCTGGTTGGATAATCTGGATAACCGCACCGAGCAGGCTCAAATCGTGTCAAAGCCCACTTATATCAATTGCCCGCCGGAAATCATCCTTGGCCGTTTGAAAGGTGAGTATGACTTTGGAGATGGCCGCGCGAAGCATGATTCCAATTACATGATCTTCAGCAAGCGGAACTGCAACTACCCGCAGCTCAAATATGCCACCTGGTTCCTCTCACAGTATCGTCGCTGGGGATTGGTCACGGGCACTCCTGACTACGATGGCATTGCGAAGAAAGTCATGCGCACGGACATCTACGAAGAAGCGATGAAAGAAATTGGCTTCGCCCACGGCGGAGCGAACAAAGATAGCGAAAAGTTTTTTGATGGAGCCGTTTTTGATCCTGCGAAGCCGGAAGAGTTCGCCAAGAGTTTTGCAGTTCACAACCTGAAAGGATAACGCCATGACCTTTTCGAAGTTCAAAATGGATTGGCTGATCCTGCCAATTATCGGTTTCCTTGCCATCCTTGGGATTTGGTCTTTTACCAGCGCCAACCTCGCGAAGGATCTACCGTCGCCAACCAGGACCTGGGAGAACAGCAAGCTCTACATCCAGAAGCCTTTCGAAAAACGAGGCGAACAGGATCAGGGCATTCTGCGATTCACCTGGTACTCGCTAGTGATGGTTTCCAAAGGTTTCGCCATCGCACTCCTGATCGGAACACCGATTGGTTTCTTTCTGGGGCTCTCCAAAACATTTGCGAAGGCATTCGATCCGATTATTCAAATCTTGCGGCCGGTTTCGCCACTCGCCTGGCTGCCGCTGGGATTGATCATATTCCAGAAACCGCAACCGTCGGCATTGTTTACCATCGCACTCTGCGCGATGTGGCCCACAGTTTTAAACACAGCGGTGGGAGTGCGTGCCATCCCGCAGGATTTTCTCAACGTCGCCAAGGTTCTGAAACTTTCCCGGACCAAGACGCTGTTCAAGGTGATGATCCCGGCCACATTGCCTTACATGTTCACCGGCTTCCGCTTGAGCCTGGGGATTGCGTGGCTGGTGATTGTAGCGGCGGAGATGTTAACAGGCGCACCGGGAGTCGGTGGGTTTCTGTGGCAGGAATATAACTCCCTCGTCTATGAGCACATCATCCTTTGCATCCTGACCATCGGTGTCATCGGCTTCATCCTTGACCGATGCATGGGACTGGTGGAGAGACGATTCAAGACGGTCTAGTTGCTGGAGAGCACCTCTGTTATGGCATACCTCGAACTGAAAAACATTTCTAAGGGCTTTGGATCGAACGGCAAACGCACCGAAGTGCTCAGCGATGTCAACCTGTCCGTCGAGAAAGGCGAGTTCGTTGCCATCGTGGGGTACTCCGGCGCAGGCAAGACAACGCTCATCTCCATGATTGCGGGTCTCCTTAAGCCTGATAAAGGGAGCATCACCTTGAATGACCTTGCGATCACCGAACCAGGTCCCGATCGCGGCATTGTTTTTCAAAACTATTCTCTGCTCCCATGGCTCACCGTTTACGAAAACATTCTCCTCGCGGTGGATCAGGTGTTTCCAAACTGGGCTGCCGCTAAAAGACAGGAGCATGTTGATAAATACATCGCGATGGTAAGCCTGACTCCGGCTCGCGAGAAACGTCCCCACGAACTATCCGGCGGAATGCGGCAACGAGTCTCGGTAGCTCGAGCACTTTCCATGGAGCCCCAGATCCTTCTGCTTGATGAACCGCTCAGCGCTCTGGATGCGTTGACCCGCGCCACTCTGCAGGACGAGATCGAACGCATCTGGCGCCTGGAAAAGCGCACTGTGGTTTTGATTACCAACGACGTTGACGAAGGCATTTTGCTGGCCGATCGCATCATCCCCTTGAGCGCCGGACCCTGCGCCACACTCGGACCTTCGGTTGCAGTGAACCTTGCTCGGCCACGCGATCGGAAAGAGATAAATCACAATCCAGCCTACAAAAACACACGTCGGCAAGTGCTCGATTATCTGTTGGGCGCTGGCGGGAAGAGGAAGTCGGAAGTCGTCACGAGGAAACTAACTTTACCAGATATCGAACCAGAAGACCTGAACGTCCCACGCAATCTGTTTGGTCGACGCCCCATCCGCCGTAGTGAAATCAAAAAGGAAACAGTCGAGATCTCATGAGCGACTATCTTGTAATTGATAATTTAACGAAGACCTATCCCACGGCGAGAGGGCATGCGGTCATCGTCAGGGATTTTAATCTGCGCATCAAGAAAGGTGAGTTTGTCACCCTCATTGGCCATTCCGGTTGCGGCAAATCCACCGTTTTATCCATGGTGGCCGGGCTGAATGAGATCACCAATGGCGCGATCATCCTTGCAGGTAAAGAGCTGGTTGGACCTGGGCCGGATCGCGGCATTGTTTTTCAATCGCCTTGTCTCCTTCCATGGATGACCGCGTTCGAGAACGTCATGCTCGGTGTTGATCAGGTTTTTTATACCGCTAGTAGGGAAGAACGTTCCCAGATTGCAGAATATTACCTTAGTATCGTTGGACTGGGCGATTCGATGCACAAACGACCGGCGGAACTTTCGCAGGGGATGCGCCAGAGAGTCGGGATCGCCCGGGCGTTTGCATTGTCGCCCAAAATGCTCTTGTTGGATGAACCGTTCGGGATGTTGGATTCACTGACACGCTTCGAACTGCAACAGGTCCTCATCGATCTCTGGCGCAAGGATCAGAAGACAGCCCTCATGGTGACGCATGATGTCGACGAAGCGCTCTTCCTTTCCGATCGCATTGTGATGATGACGAATGGGCCGGAAGCTCGGGTTGGCGATATCCTTGAAGTGATCTTTCCACGGCCACGTAATCGCAAGGATGTCATGGAACACCCCGACTACTATAAACTGCGCGAGCATCTGATCACCTTCCTGGAAGACCACGCCCATAAGAAGACAGATCCAGTAGCTGGCAAGGGAACAACACCTCCTCCGCATCGTCCAACCGATCCGCAATTTCCGGAATCTAAGCGTGTCCCTCAATCGCTGGCCACCGCATCCATCGAACTCGAAGCAGTTGCCAAAAAACTCGCCTGAAGCCATCGCCCCATGAAAACCAAACAAAGCTTCCTGACAACAACATTACTCCTCATTGCCGCGATCGCAGCGAAAGCGCAGTATACACCCCCGCCTCCGCCGCAACCGTTTCCTGGATTTTTAAATGAATGGCTTCGCAAGGATGATCCTTACATGGCAGCGTGGGATTTCGGTGGTTCCATTCGCCTCCGCTATGAGCTTAAAGAAAATGGCGGTGCCGTTTTTGGGTTGCCCGCGACGGCTCTGGCCCCCGCGGCCCCTTCGGGCGCAGATTTCCGAGACAACCTCTCCACGAGCCCAGGGGCAGACAACGACAACGCTTTCTTTGCGACCAAACTTCGCCTGCGTGCGGGCTACACCGCAGAGTGGTTCAACGTCCTCGCCGAGGCGCGTAGCAGCGAAACATTCAGCGACGATCGTCGACCAAGCCCCGAAGAGGACGGCCCAGTTGATCTACATCAAGCCTATGTAACCGTCGGCAATCACAAACAATTTCCTCTTTCTCTCAAGGTGGGCCGACAGGAACTTACATACGGGGACGAGCGGTTGGTGGGCGCCTTTGCATGGAATAATGTCGGTCGCGTTTTCGACGCTGCCAAAGTGCGCTGGCAGAATAGTTTGTTCGCCGCGGATTTCTTCAGTGGTCGTGTCATCCTGCCGCGCGATGAACGATTCAACATGCCGAATGATTACGACTGGTTCTCCGGCGTGTATGCCAGCACCAAACTGATTCCGAAGCAGGCGACCGAACTCTATTTCCTCACCCGCAACACCTCCGATCAATCTCCCACTGTGAATGGAACCGGGGTTCCCGCCTTCTGGAATGGTCCGTCGGCTCGTGACATTTATACCGTGGGACTGCGCATGAGATCCACTCCGGGTGAATTCGGTCCATGGGATTATGGAACTGAATTGATGGGACAGTTCGGCCATTTCAACGATCCTCTCGCCACCCCGAGCGGCCAGGAACACCAGGCCTTCGCGGCGATTCTGCAAGGCGGATACACCTGGGCCGAATGTTCGATGACACCCCGCCTCGGGCTCGAATATTCCTATGCTTCGGGTGATAGCGATCCTACGGATGACAAGCACGAGACTTTCGAAAATTTATTCCCCACGAATCACAAGTTCTACGGCTACATGGATTTTTTCTCCCTGCAGAACATCCACGATGTTCGTTTGAGCCTATCGGCCAAGCCGCTGCCGCGCCTGAGTGCGGCAATTGAGTATCACGCCTTCTGGTTGGCCGATTCGAGCGACAGTCTCTACAACGTCGGAGGCGCACGTCGAGGTACGCTCAGTTCCAATAACGGCACCGGAACCGGCTATGGAATCAATCCCACCTACGGAAGCTATGTCGGATCGGAAATCGATTTCGTGGTCGGTTATGCGCTGACCAGATTCGCATCCCTCGAAGCAGGCTATGGTCATTTCTTTGTTGGTGATTATATCGACCAGTCGCTCTCGGCCTCAACTCACGGATCCACCGATGCGGACTGGGCCTACCTGCAAGCCACCATCAACTTTTAGTTACAGTTCATGAATCAGCCGTTGCCCATCATCCCCGAATCTGCCCCGTTCAATGCGGAGCAACGTGCCTGGCTGAATGGATATCTGGCGGGGCTATTTTCAAGTGGATCTGCGCCTGCGTCAGGGCAATCCCCGGCGCGGCTTGATCTACCACCCCAACGGTCTTTACTGATTTTTTTTGGCAGTCAGACCGGAACCGCGGAGGCATTAGCGAAGAAGATCGCGACGGAAGCGGGCAAACACAACTTCGCCCCGCGCGTTCTCGACATGAATAGTTTCGGGACGGTCGATTGGAAAGCGGAGCAGCGCCTTCTCATTGTCACCAGTACCTGGGGGGATGGAGAGCCGCCCGACAATGCGGTTGGGTTTTGGACCTTGTTGAACTCTGCGAATCCTCCGGCCCTGGGTCACTTGCAGTTCGCAGTGCTCGCGTTGGGTGACAAAAACTATTCCTGCTTTTGCGGGGCCGGGAAGAATTTCGACGCACGGATGGAACAGCTGGGTGCGAAGCGGATCCAGCCTCGGGTTGATTGCGATCTGGACTACGAGGCACCGGCGAAGACTTGGATCGATAGGTTATGGACAATGCTTGTTGAGACAGGAGCAGGGAGTTCAACAGTCAGCACCGCCTCGTCAACTGCGACTGCCGTGATCCCCGTGGCAGAACCGCTTTACAGCAAAAAGAACCCGTTTCCTGCCCGGTTACTCACCAATCGCAAACTGAACTCTGCCCAATCTGAAAAGGACACCCGCCACTTTGAGATTTCATTGAAAGAGTCCGGGTTGGTCTACGATGCGGGCGATGCACTTGGTGTAATACCGAGAAACTCACCTGCCCTGGTTGAGGAGATTCTCACTGCACTGAAACTCAAAGGAGAAGAGGCTGTTCGAAATGGGGGACCATCGGACATCCCGCTACGCCAGGCGCTCCTGGAACATTATGAAATTCGTCAGATTGGTCCCGGCCTGCTCGAGACGATTGCTCAGCGCGCCGGTGATTCTTCTCTCTGTGAACTGCTGCGCCCCGCGAACAAACCCGCCCTTGACCAGTTTCTTTTTGGACGCGAGATCATCGACCTGCTCATCAACCATCCCGAGGCTGAGTTAGAGCCAACAGAATTTCTTTCATTGCTGCGGAAACTCACACCTCGCCTCTATTCCATTTCATCCAGCCCGAAGGCGTACCGGGACGAAGTGCATCTGACGGTCGCAGCGGTTCGTTATGAAACCCATGGGCGTAAACGCGAAGGGGTCTGCTCCACCTTCCTCGCTGATCGAGTGACGGATGCCACTCCGGTTCATGTGTTTGTCCAGACTTCCCATAGCTTTCGCCTGCCTTCCAACGGAGACGCCCCCGTCATCATGGTTGGACCCGGCACCGGCATCGCGCCCTTTCGCGCTTTCCTGGAAGAACGGCGCGCGGTTGGAGCCCGCGGGAAGAACTGGCTCTTCTTTGGCGATCAACGAAGCGACCACGATTTTCTTTACCGGGAGGAATTACAGACGATGCACAAGGACGGCCACCTTGCCGTTCTCGAGACCGCATTTTCCCGTGACCAATCTGAAAAGATCTATGTGCAGGATCGCATGCGTCAACGCGCAGAAACGTTGTGGAGTTGGTTGGAGGAAGGCGCGCACCTGTATGTCTGCGGCGATGCGAAGCGCATGGCGAAGGATGTCGATGCGGCGTTGCATCAGATCGTCGAAACCGCCGGGCATCTTTCCAAGGAAAAGGCTGCCGAGTACGTGCAACAAATGAAGACGGTAAAGCGTTATCAACGAGACGTGTATTGATCCCCATGAAAACTGATTTTTCCCCAGATCAAGTCGACGGCCAGGCATTGAACGGCGAGCAAAAATCTTATTTGGAGGGTTTCTTCGCGGGGATGATCAATCGAGGATTTGATTTCAGCGCAGTGGCTCCCAACCCTGCTGCTCAAGCTTCCCAGCCCACTCCCCTCCAGGACCTTATCTTTGAAGAGCGGGTGAAGCGGGAGTTGCATCCATTGGATGCGTATTCGCTGCTGGTCGAACATGCGGAGGGAAACAAACCGCCCGATCGCGAGACTCTTTTCCGTTTCAAATGGAACGGTCTCTTCTTCCTTTCCCCCAACAAGGAAGCCTACATGGCTCGCCTCCGAATTCCTGGTGGACAGCTGACGACCCACCAACTCCGCGAGATTGCGCGAGTCACGAAGGAACTCACTACCGGGTATATCCAGATTACCACCCGGGCCAATCTCCAGATTCGTTTGATCGAACCTAAGAACACTGCTGAATTCCTGCGCTGTATCCAGAGTGTCGGGTTGCACACTCGTGGGGCGGGCGCGGACAACATTCGAAATATCACCGCGAATCCGACGGCCGGTATTGATCCACACGAACTGATCGATGTGTCCCCCTACTGCCATCAGTTGGCCCAGATCATTATCAATGATCGTTCCTTCTACGACCTGCCTCGCAAGTTCAATATCGCCTTCGATGGCGGTGGAGCCATCGGAGTGGTGGAAGACACCAACGATATCGGGGTGAAGGCAGTGAAGATTGAGACGGATTCCGCCGATTTGAAGAGCGGGATTTATTTCCGGATCGCGCTAGGCGGTGCTACCGGTCACAAGGCGTTTGCACGGGATATCGGGGTTTTGGTAAAGCCAGAAGAACTCTTGAAAGTGGTAGTCGCGTTGGTGCAGGTGTACATCGCTAACGGAAATCGTGGCGATCGGAAGAAAGCCCGGCTGAAGCACCTGCTCGAAAAGTGGACCCTCGCCCAGTACCTCGACGAGACTGAAAAGTTGCTGGGCTTCAAACTATTCAGGCACGAGCTCCCGCCCGCGCAAACTGTTTCCACCCCTGACCAGACTGCAGCGCATCACACCCATATTGGGGTCCACGCTCAAAAGCAGCGCGGCCTGAATTACATCGGCGTTGCCCTACCCGCTGGCCAAATCACCGCGAAGCAACTCGTGCGACTCGCTGAACTGGCGGACAATTATGGCTCGGGTGAGATCCGTCTCACTGTATGGCAAAACTTTGTTCTCCCGAATGTGGCCGACGGTTACGTCGAGACAGTGAAGAAGGCGCTGGTGAAGATGGGTCTTCATTGGCAACAGTCGAATCTTCGCGGCGGTGTAATAGCCTGCACTGGAAAATCCTATTGCAAGTTCGCCTCAGCCAACACCAAAGGCCACGCCCTGGCCCTGGCGGATTACCTCGAGAAACGTCTCGAGCTCGATCAACCGATCAACATTCATCTAACCGGTTGTCCCAACTCTTGTGCCCAACATTACATGGGTGATATCGGCCTGCTCGCCACCACCGTGAAAGATTCAGGCGAGTCACTGGAAGGGTACCACGTTTTTGTCGGTGGCGGTTTCGGAGATAAACAAGCGGTGGGCCGAGAGGTCTTCCACGGCATCTCTTTCGAGAACCTGAAATCAACCCTCGAGAAGATGTTGAAGGCCTATCTTAAAAATCGGCAGGGCGGAGAAACATTCCAAACGTTCACGATGCGACACAACCTCGATGCGCTTCAAACGTTGTTTTGCCACGCAGAATGAAGGCGCCCGAGCCCCAGCATCACACGTTGATCGACGACCTCCTGCTCGAACAAGGACGGTTGACCGCAGTGGAACGATTCTCCGTCCGACATGAGCGCGACCAGCTTCCCGCTCAACAGAAATTCTATCGCGATCTCATTCCCCTTTCGCTGCCGAAAGCAGGGGAGCAATTTGCCTTCGAGGTAAACCTCGACTCCTGTAGTGGCTGCAAAGCGTGTGTCACTGCCTGCCATAGCCTGAATGGTCTGGATGAGAATGAGACCTGGAGGTCGGTCGGCACGATGATCGGTGGCAGTGAACGTAAGCCGCATCAGCAAACGATCACCACCGCCTGCCACCATTGTGTTGAGCCCGGGTGTTTGGAAGGTTGCCCGGTAGACGCCTACGACAAGGATGTCACCACCGGGATCGTGCGCCATCTCGATGATCAATGCATCGGCTGCCAATACTGCCTTTGGATGTGCTCTTATGAAGTTCCGCAATACTCCAAAAAGCGCGGAATTGTTCGCAAGTGCGACATGTGCTACGGCCGACTCGCAGTAGGCGAGGCCCCCGCCTGCGTGCAAGCCTGCCCAAATGGCGCTATTGCCGTTCGGATTGTTAGTAAGTCAGGTCGCCTGGCTGCAGCAGCGGAAAATACTTTTTTACCCGATGCCCCGGATTCGGGGCTGACCATCCCTGGCACAATTTACACGAGCAAGATACCTTTGCCGCAGGATTTGAAGGCTTCCAGACCTGAGCCGCGCCCAGAACATGCCCACGTTCCGCTCATCGTTACATTGGTAATGACGCAGATGGCAACCGGGATCTTTCTGACCAACCTGTTCACTCCCTTTGCAGCTCACAAATGGAACGCCATCGTCGCGACGTCAGTCGCGGTCGCTGGATTGTTGGCAAGTGCGTTTCATCTGGGCCGCCCCAGCCAGGGCTGGCGCGCCTTTCTCGGATGGAGGCATTCATGGCTCAGCAGGGAGGTGATTGCTTTCGGTGCGTTCGCCGGGGCCGCGTGTGCAGCCTCCATCGTTCCTTTGCTACCGATAGGGATCCCGTCTGCACTTCTGTCGATTGGAGCAGGCGTCACCGGGGTGATCGCAGTGTTTTGTTCGGCGATGGTCTACCACGCCACCCGTCGTGACTTCTGGCATTTGCGTTTCGCGGGAATGAAATTTTTCGGATCGACGGTGGTGCTCGGACTCGCAGCAAGCTGGCTCCTTTCGATCATCCAACTAGCCTCCAGTGCCAAGCCTATGGCAATTGCTTTGATGGTCGCGACTGTTTTAAAACTAGGATGGGAACTCTCTTTTTCCCGCCAATTGGAAATTGAGGATTCTGCTCCGCTGCCACGCAGTGCGCGCTTGATGTTTGGTAAACTTCGGCCCATCACTGCGAGCCGCTTCCTCTTCGGCTTCGCAGGCGGCCTTTTGCTGCCGTTCATCCATGTGGTAGAAACAGGGTCTCTCGTAATCCCTCTGCTCGCTCTGACCTGTTGCATCGCTGGTGAACTTCTCGAGCGGTTCCTGTTCTTCACTGCGGTGTCGCCACAAAAAATGCCGGGAACTCGTTGAAATGCCCCTCGTTGCAAAAATAAAAAACACGCTTCGCCGCCGCGAAGGTCCATTGACGCGCGAGCTGGTGCAGGTCCCCGGCGAATTTGGACTAGGCAAAGTTCCTTCCAATCTTAAGCCAGACGATGTCACAAATCTGGTCTGCGGATTTTGTTCCGTAGGCTGCAGCCTCAACGCCCACCTGCGCAAAGGGCAGGCGATTAATTTGAGTCCGGATTCGAATTACCCGGTGAATCTAGGGATGGCATGCCCGAAAGGGTGGGAAGCGCTGACTCCGCTGGCGGCGAGCGACCGCGCCACGACACCCCTTTTGAAAAACAGGCATGGGGTATTTGACGCGGCTGATTGGGACACCGCCATGCAGATTTTCACCCTGCGTTTCAAAGCCATTCAGGACAAATACGGGAAAGAGTCCGTCGCGTGGATTGGCACTGGGCAGATCGCATCGGAAGAGTTGGCCTTCCTGGGCGCACTCGGAAAGTTCGGGATGGGCATCGTGCATGGCGACAGCAATACCCGCCAATGCATGGCCACAAGTGTCGCGGCCTACAAACAGTCCTTCGGCTTCGATGCCCCGCCATACACCTATAAAGATTTCGAAGAGTCCGATGTTCTCGTCTTCTTCGGCTCGAACATCTGTATCGCCCATCCGATCCTCTGGCAGCGCGTGCTGCGAAACAAAAATAACCCCGCAATCCTGGTGGTGGATCCGCGCAAGACCGAGACCGCGATGGCCGCCACTCATCACTATGCGATACAGCCCAAGTCGGACCTTATCCTGCTCTATGGACTCGCCCATATTCTGATTGAGCGCAGATGGGTGGATGCCAGCTTTATCGAACGACACACCTCGGAGTTCGATGCATTTCGAAACCATGTCGCCTCTTTCACTCCAGATATCATTTCCGCCGCCTCCGGGATCTCAGTCGAGGAATTGATGCGTTTTGCAGAACTGGTTCACCTTGGAAAAAAGGTTTCTTTCTGGTGGACGATGGGAGTGAACCAGGGGCATGAAGCGACCCGCACCGCACAAGGAATCATCAACCTCGCGTTGATGACCGGCAATATCGGTCGCCCGGGAACTGGTGCCAACTCCATCACGGGTCAATGCAACGCGATGGGTTCCCGGTTGTTCAGTAACACTTCCGCCCTCTTCTGCGGGCGCGATTTTGCCGACGCATGCAACCGAGTGGAAGTGGCCAATGCATTGAGGATCGATCCGAACACCATCCCGACCAACAGCAGCTTCGCCTACGACCAAATCGTATCAGCAATCGATGCAGGAAAGATTAAAGGGTTGTGGATCATTGGAACGAACTCCGCTCACTCCTGGGTTCACAAGGGGGAGTTCAGCCGTATCCTGGCCAAGCTCGATTTCCTCGTCGTGCAGGACATGTTTCACACTACCGAGACGGCACGCCGCGCAGACCTCGTCCTGCCAGCCGCGGGTTGGGGTGAAAAGGAGGGTACCTTTATTAACTCCGAACGGCGCATTGGCCTGCTCAAGAAAGTATCCAAAGCACCCGGCCAGGCTTTATCAGATTTCAGCATCTTCAAGCTGATCGCCCACTATTGGGGCTGCAGCCAGATGTTCAAGGAATGGACCTCGCCCGAAGCGGTCTTTCAGATTTTGAAACGCCTTTCCAAAGGTCAGCCGTGTGACATCACTGGCATCCGCGATTATCGAATGATCGATGAATGCGGCGGTATCCAATGGCCTCTGCCAGAGGGCGCGAATCCGCCCGCTCAGGAACGACGCCTGTTCAGCGATGGACACTTTTTCCATGCGAACGGCAGAGCAAAGTTTCTATTCGATGCACCGCGCCCCATGCCCGAAATGCCGAACGTGCAATTTCCATTCCTCCTTCTCACTGGTCGTGGCAGTTCCGCGCAATGGCACACCGAGACCCGAACCGGAAAATCTTTGGTTTTAAATAAACTTCATCGGGCGACAGTATCTGTAGAAATCAATCCGGAGGATGCCCGGCGATTACGAATCGCTAATGGTGATTTGGCTCTGGTTGCGTCGAGTCGCGGTGCTTTCGAGGCCACCGCCATCGTGACCTCCACGATCGCCCCGGGCCAATTGTTCGCACCGATGCACTATCCGGCGGTCAATTCGGTCATTCCACCCGTTTTCGATCTCCACTCGCGCCAGCCTTCCTTTAAAGCCTGCGCCGTATCCATTGGCAAAGCAGTCCGGGGAGCGCCTCGAAACTGATCTCTGTCGCCTAGGGGGGAGCCGCCTAGATCCTCCTGAATTGGCTGAGATTGTCTTAAGTAGTGTCTGGCCGGAAACTCGTGTTTTACAGCGAATCCGCGAAAATTCCACATCGGGAACGGGAGATGACCTGCATTTTCATGGAGGAGAACGGGCCGTGGGAGAAGGATCAGCCCGGCGACAAGCCAACGACCTCCCCATTATGCAACCATGCAACGATTCCACCATGTAACTGATCCCAGACTGTTATCGTTAACGTAATCGAGCGTTCCCAGTGGCTCCGCTCGTTCACCGCCGCCCATTTTTCCTCCAAAAATGCAAAAATCCTTCAAAAGCCACCATTCCGGGTTACTCAAATAATTATTTGTCGTGAAAAACGGATCGGCGGAGACGCCAAATAATTATTTGAGTACTTTTCCCATCGTGCGGAGACGTGAAATAATTATTTGAGTAGTCCGCCGA
>JBKJKE010000061.1:0-19197 GCA_046597605.1 Limisphaerales bacterium
ACTCTCAGACGTCCAATCCCTCGAAAAGTTTCATCTTCATCTCCAACATTCACTCCCCTCAATCCTCACCCCAATCAATGCCAGTCAACTTCAAATTAGTTTCCGGCCAGACACTAATTAGCGAAATTTCCTGGATCACTGCTCAACTCACCCCATTACCTTTCGAGCAAGTTGTGGCGGGATGTTCCGATTTCAAATGCCTCAGCTATGTGGATGATCAAGGCATCTGGCGCGACGCTCACGACAATTCTGAATTGCTTCAGGTGGAGGAATGGTGCTCGCTCGAATATTGAAGCTTCCGGCGGGCTTTCTCTGTTCCAGACTAAGAACCGCTCAGGGATCTCGGGTAATCCCCAACACTTCCTCGAAATCCGCCGAGAACGCGCAAACGTTGTCCGTAATCTTGGGAGCCTGTTCCGAAAGGGTTGCTGCCATCTTCTCCAACATTTCCGGACGAAGTCGAATCAACTCAGCCGCGGCGACAATCAACGAAAGATGATTGTTTATATCATGCCGCATCTTCGCGAGCTTGCGGTTGAGTTCCGCAATCTGTTCCGGACTTAATGTGACTGGGTTCGGAGGCGTCCCCATGGATGAGGGAAAGTGCGCGGACATTAAACTTAATGCAAGCACTTCTCATTAGGTCGGTTTATCCAGGCCTGAATCCTCCTTTGTGGTCCAAGTTCGATCACTCTCCAATCCAGATCGTTTTTAGTATTCCGAATCGGTTCCCGTCTCTCTGTGAGACTCCTGTCGGCATACCACTTAGCCCGGAAGCACCCTGATCGGTCTCGAACAGGCATACCGCCGAGCCCGGAAGCACCCCGATCGGTCTCGAATCGGCATACCGCCAGGCCCGGAAGCACCTCGATTGGTCTCGAATCGGCATACTGCCAAGCCCGGAAGCACCTCGATTGGTCTCGAACAGGCATACTACCAAGCCCGAAAGCACCCCGATTGGTCTCGGACTGGGATGCTTCCAAACCGAGAAGCACCTAGGAGGGTCCTTGAATTCACGTGTTGCCGCAGTTGGTTGCCCTGCATTGTTTAACTGCAGTCGATTCCGGACAAACGGGGGACGCGTTTTCCATGTTTGCGGGAAGAATTCTCCAGTCATTCCTTCTCCAGATGTTTCTTTCTTTATGCAGTAAGTGAATATTGGCATCGGAGGGTCCCCGAGGGAGACGTGGGTGATTCTGGCTATTCCGTTCAGTCAACAAGCTCAGTAGAGTGACGGCGTTGTTACAAAAGATTCGGGAATGGGACTGTTGCTGAAGAATCCTTTTTTGAACAAAAGGGAGGCAAGGCATGTCACAAAAGGGTTATTCTATTTGACATTAGTTCTCGGGCTTAAGTAAAACAGCGAGCGCATTTGTGTGCCTTATTGGAGCAAGTGCCATTGGACCTTATGAAAAAATTTCTGTATTCCGTCGGCGTAGTGGCTTTAGGCGCAACCAGCCTGAGCGCACAGCAAGCGCCAGGCTTGTCCAAACTAGAACGTAGCAAACCGTGGAGCGTTTCGGCCTCCCTGCGCGGCTTCTACGATGATAACTATGCCACCCTGCCTGACCCTATTGCTCAGGATAGTTTTGGTTTTGAACTTAGCCCATCTGCCTCTCTGAATTTGGCTTTGGACCAAACTTACATCGGAATCAGCTACCTTTACTCGCTGCGCTACGTCATTGATCGACGTCCGGATCGCGACGAGCACATGCATCAGTTAAACGCCAAATTAGACCATGCCTTCTCCGAACGGTACAAACTTGAGTTGAGCGAGTCCTTTGTGATGGCGCAGGAGCCGGCTGTTATCGATCCAACCGGGATCATCACCTCACCGATTCGTTCGGAAGGGGATAACATCCGTAATACCGCGTCTGCTGATTTCAGTGCGCAATTGACTCCGCTGCTCGGAACCCGCCTGGGTTATGCAAATAACCTCTATGATTACGAACAGGAAGGCATAGACAGTCGCTCCGCTTTGCTGGATCGTATGGAGCATGACGTTACGGTAAACCTGAGATGGCAGGCTCTGCCTCAGACCGTCGGGGTGCTAGGCTACAATTTTGAATCGGTTGATTATACAGCCGATGATGCTGTTCGCCTGCCACAAGCTTTCAGCTTTCCTGGTATCGCTCCGTTTGCCGCGATCGTCCCGAGCGATCCTGAGACCCGTAATCGCTACTCGCATTTCTTCTATGTGGGAGCCGATCACAACTTCAATGCACGCTTGAATGGTTCCCTTCGGGTAGGTGGTCAGTACACTGAATTTTACAATCTCGTTGGAACTCAAAGCTCGATCGGGCCTTACGCAGATCTGAGTCTGACCTACACCTATCAGCAGGGCAGTTACTTGCAAGCGGGACTTCGTCACGCACCCAACGCCACGGACCTTGGCGTGGCTAGCGCCACAGCGTTTGTTGTGAATCAGGAGTCGACCAGCCTTTACGCCTCTATCACCCACCGGATCACTCCGCGGGTGACTGGGAATCTGCTGCTGCAGTATCAATACTCACTGGCAAATGAATTTGACGTTTTGACGCGAGAAGTTTCCCATTCTGATGGAGGAGATCACTTCTACATTCTTGGCGCCAATCTGGCCTATCAGATCAACCCTTATCTGATGGCTGAGCTCGGCTACAACTATGATCGATTGGAGTCCGATTTCGGTGGTCGGAGCTACGATCGAAATCGTGTCTATGTAGGGATTCGCGCGACTTACTGATCAGGTTGCTCTAAAAATATAATTTGAAAATTCGGCAAAAGCTGGAACTTTACGCTCCAGTTTTTTGCTATTTATGGATTCCAATCCCAACGTTCCTGAAACGCCGGAAATAAAGCTTCATTTTCTCGATTATTGGAGAATCATTCGGATTCGTAAGATGGTCATTTTGGCCGTTTTTTTCCTGGTTGTTCTGACTACCGCCGTCGTTTCCTACTTCCTGCCGAAATCTTACGCGGCTACCGTGCGCATTGCGGTCGAGAAAGATCAGACCGATGTCGGTAATCCCCTGGCGAGCTCGCAAATGATATCCGGGTATGACCCGTTCTGGATCCAGACCCAGTTTGAAATCATTCAGTCATCTTCCATTTTGTATGAAGTGGTTCGCAAGCTCGACCTGACTAAACGTTGGGCTGAGATGAACGATGGCCAGCCGCTCACCCTTGAGCAGGCTTATTCCATTCTTAATGGCCGGCTAAGCGCTCGTCCTTTCCGCAATACCACGATTATCGAGATTTCCTACCGGAGCCGGGATCCTAAGGAAGCTGCCGAAATCGCGAATGCAGTAGCTCATGCCTATCGAAATTCCCGTTTGTCCAAACGCCTGGAAAACAAGGCAGGGGGCATCAAGATTCTAGAATCTCAGTTGGTGGAAAAAGATGCTGAAATCGCGAGGGCAAAGCGGGTCATTGACGAGATGCGTCGGACGAACAGCATCGTAGAACTAAGTGATGGCACGGTTTATGGAGCCAGTTCACAGACTTTAAATACGGAGAGCCTGCGCCGCACGGAGGAACAGAGGATTGAGCTGCTTTACGAGTATAACAAGGTAAACGACCAGTTGCAGGAGTTGAGCAAGATGTCGCGGGATGAATTGCGAAATGCATTGCCCACCGCGCTATTTCCGCCCGACCAGAATCTGGTGTCGCTCCTGGAAAGCTGGACTCTCTCCAATCAAAAACTTAGCGCTGCGGTGGAGGATTTCGGTCGGGAACATCCAGAGGTGCGACGCTTGCAGAAGCTGGCTGATGAAGTGGATAGTCAACTGAATCAAAAGGTGGAAGGCATTTTGAAGGGATTAGGCAATCGCGTTACGTTCACCAAGGCAACCTTGGATCAACTGGAAGCCGCCGTTGCAAAAAAGAAAAGCGAGGAAGCCAGCCTAGCGGAGATGTTTGCCCCTTACTTCGATGCAAAGCGGGATTTAAACGACCTGCTTCTCGTCCGTAAGGCATTGAAGTTCAAAATCGACAACGAAACGGTGGAAGCAAATCTTCCCACGAGTTCAGCCGTCGTTATTTTTCATCCCGCAACACCACCGCATCCTTCGGATCCGGTCTTTCCCAAGTTGACCCTGAATCTCGCGCTTGGGGTGATTGTGGGGCTGATCGTAGGTGTTGGCCTGGCATTCTTTATTGAATATCTGGACACCAGCATCAAGACGATTGATGACGTGGAACGCGCCCTGCAGGCCCCGGTCTTGGGCGTCATCCCCCAGAACGTTGGAACCCTTCTCTTTGAAGGCCCCGAAAGTCCACACGCGGAAGCCTATCGAGTCCTGCGGACGAATATTCTGTTTTCCCGCAAGGATCCAACCTGGAACACCGTCACAGTAGTGAGTGCTGGTGTTGGGGAAGGAAAATCGACCACGCTGATGAATCTGGCGACCGTATTTGCTCAGAACGGCGAGCGCGTATTGTTAGTGGATTCTGATCTACGTCGCCCCAGCTTGCATAAGCTGGTGAAGGTTTCCAATTCAGTTGGGTTGACGAACTATCTCCTCGGTCAGAATACCCTTGAAGAAGTGGTTCAAACGACGCCTCTGGCGACCCTGGATTTTCTTCCGAGCGGTAAATTGCCCAGCAGTTCAATGGGTATTCTCAATTCGGCACAGATGAAGACACTCATCCAGGAGCTGAAACAGCGCTATGATTATGTGTTTTTTGATTCACCTCCCATCATGGGTGTGAGTGACGCCTCCGTCCTGGCCAGTGAAGTGGATATGGCTGTGCAAGTGATCCAGTATCGCCGTTACCCACAACCGATGACTCTCCGCGCAAAGCAGATGATTCAAAAGGTTGGTGGGAATCTGGTGGGTATCGTCCTGAACAACATCAATGTCAGCCAGGATGAGAGCTACTATTATTATTACAGTGGCTATCAGGAATATTCTAAACAAACTACCGCTGATGCTGTCCAAAATAAGAAGGACATGGCGAAGTCGGTCTAAATAGAAGCCTCAAATGAACCAAACGAACTTACTTCAACGTCTTTGGAAAACAGGTTTGGCCGCTTTTGTGGCTGTCCTGCTGACCGCATGTGGTCCGCTGGAACCCACGGGACCAACGACGAGTCCTACCACTGGAGGTGCCATCAAGGGGGATAGCGCTGGCACCAATGCCGGCCGCTTGTCGAACATTTTGCGTCCTGGTGAGTTGGTAAAGGTGGACTTTTCCGGCACTTCTTCACCGCCTGATAAACATGAAGAGAATATCAAGGATGATGGTACCATTACGTTGTATTTGATCGGTCCTGTGAAAGCTGCCGGCAAAACTCCCGGACAGCTCCAGGCAGAAATCCAGCAGCTTTATGTTCCAAGATTCTATAAAAACCTGAACGTGACCCTCACTACTTCAGATCGGTTCTTTATTGTGGGAGGACAGGTAGTTCGTCCAGATCGGCACATCTACCTTGGGCCGATCAGTGTGTTGGGGGCCATCAAGGCTTCTGGGGATTTCACTGACTTTGCACACAAGCGGAAGGTGAAATTGATTCGGGCGGATGGTACAACTCACACGATCGACGCCTCGAAAGCACAGAACGACCCGTCGCTGGATCTTCCCGTTTATCCTGGTGACACAATTAATGTTCCCGGTCGTATTCTATAATGCTGCAACTTGATATCCTTTCGGGAACGCAGGCGGGCACACAATTCGTGTCCCGCCGTTTTCCTTTTACAGTGGGAAGATCGCAAGAGGATGACCTGCACCTGAGCGAACCCGGGGTCTGGGACCGGCATTTAACCATCGACTTGGTTCGGTCTGAAAAGGCGTTTAGGATCGCCTGCCAGAAAAACGCCAGTCTTGCGATCAACGGCGAAAATCGCCAGGAAGCAACCCTGTGCAACGGCGATTTGTTACAAATAGGGGGCGCGAAACTTCGCGTTGGTCTGACGGCTCCTCGACAGAAGTCCCTTGTTCTACGCGAAACCGCGATTTGGATATTTCTTGGTTTTTTGTGTCTTGCCCAGGTGGCGGTCATCTACCTACTGAGTAGCTAGACGCGCCCCCCATTCCCAGTCCGAATTAATGCCGGAAATGACGGACTCCGGTAAAGGCCATTGCGATTCCTCGTTCGTCTGCCGCAGCGATTACCTCTGCATCGCGCATCGAGCCGCCCGGCTGGATCGCCGCGGTCGCGCCAGCTTCTGCTGCTGCAATCAAGCCGTCAGGAAAAGGGAAGAAAGCATCGCTACAAACGACACTTTGCTGCAATGAGAGACCTGCTTCGTTGGCCTTCCAGATGGCGATGCGACTTGAATCCACCCGGCTCATCTGGCCGGCGCCAACGCCCAGGGTCCGGTCGCGGCTGGTATAAACAATCGCATTGGATTTCAGGTGTTTCACCACTCTCCAGCCGAAGAGCATCGCTTCCATTTCGTCGTCGTTAGGGCTTCGCTTGGTGACGATCTTCAGGTCACTTGCCTGTACCCCTCGAAGATCCCGTTCCTGCATCAGGTACGACTCAGCGCCCACACTGCGGATATCGCGGGGATTAATCATCGCGGGGTTCTTCTGGACGCGTAGGAGCCGTAGGTTTTTCTTCTTCTGTAACAGCGCCAAAGCATCGGGAGCAAAGCTCGGGGCGACAATGACTTCGCTGAATATTTCAGCAATCGCCTCCGCACACGCGAGATCGAGCGTCTGGTTCACAGCGATGATCCCGCCAAATGGTGCCTGCTTGTCCGTGGCGAAGGCCTTATCCCATGCTTCGCGCAGGTTGTTGGCGGTCCCCACTCCGCAGGGGTTGGTATGTTTGAGAATGGCCAGGGTCGGCTGATCCTCTTGGAATTCAGAAATCAACGCTGCTGCGGCCGTAAGGTCGAGAATGTTGTTGTAGGAAAGCTCTTTGCCGTGCAGTTGTTCAAAATAATCTTTGAACTTCCCATAAAGTGCCGCCTTTTGGTGAGGGTTCTCTCCGTAGCGTAGGGTTTGGGCTTGCGGAACCTTCAGGGAGAGTGTTTCAGGCAACTCGTTCTTGTCGGTAAGGCCGTATGCCTCTGAAAGATATTGGGAAATCATGCCGTCATAGGCAGAAGTGCGCGCATAAACTTTTGCCGCGAGCTTGCGTCGCAATTCTAGCGTCGTGTCCCCGTTGTTCTTGATCTGCTCAGCTACTTCCAGGTAGTCGGCTGGGTCGATCACGACTGTAACGCTTTCGTGATTCTTGGCTGCGCTCCGGAGCATCGATGGCCCACCAATATCTATGTTTTCAATGGCGTCGTGCAGGGTAACGTTCGGTTTGGCGATGGTTTGTTCGAATGGATAGAGATTTACGACCACCAGGTCGATCGGTTGAATCCCATGCTTCTTAACTGTCTTCTCATGCTCAGCATTCGAACGAATATAGAGGAGTCCACCGTGGATTTTTGGATGCAATGTTTTGACGCGTCCGTCGAGCATTTCCGGGAAATCGGTATAAGCGCTTAAGTCTGTCACCAGGAGGCCTTCATCTCTAAGGGCCTTGGCGGTGCCTCCGGTAGATAATAATTCCACACCAGCATCCTTCAGAGCGCGGGCGAGGGGGATGAGACCGGTTTTGTCGAAAACAGAAAGTAAAGCACGCTGAATCTTCGCCATAATGGCGCGTAAAATCTCAGACGAACCGGGAGAGTCAATGGGCAAATCGGAGCAGGCTATTTTTCTTTCGGCTGTTCCGTCACGGCAGGAGCCTCGATTTTGGAATCATCCTTGTCGCCGGGCAAGAGTTTCTTGAGCGTTTTAAAGGGACGCAACGTCATCATGATGATTTTCGGGACGTAAACCGGTTTCATTACCGGATCGAGGATGGGGCCGGTCACCTGGTATTCGAACAATTTACTGAGCGGGGTTAAGGCCACACTCAGGAGTTTTCCGACAGCCCAGGTATCCCTTAACGGTTCAGCCAGCACTCGAGCGTTCACTCGTTGGTCATGACTGAGCGACCCTTTGTATTGCATACGGAAGGCCGAGGATCGAATTTCCAGGTTATCCGAGTAAGCGACCCCGTTCGTGATGATGAAGCTACCCTCTGCCGAGCGTGCTCTGCTTCTGCCCATGCCGGGCAGAATCGCATCGAGGATCGGAGTAAAAATACCGAAGATACGTATTTCCCAGATCAGGCCGTCTTTAAGTTCAGCGTGTCCGCGACCATGCCAGGTATGCAAGCCGCTGGTATCTGCCGAATCCACTGTTAAATAGCCATTCAGCAGGCCTTCGGTTTGGTTTGTGAAATCCAGACTCCGCACCAGCGATTCCACGTTTACGTTTGTGAACGCGGCGTTTAGGCGATATTTCGCGTCTCCCTTTGGAGCAAAATCAATGAAAGCATTCCCGCGTAGATCGCCACCACCATAGGAAAGAGCGTTGATGTTGGTGAGGATCAGCGTTTGATTCACCCAATCTGCTTTGGCCGACCCGGCGTCTGCCCGGAGATACCCCCACACAAAATCCTTCCCTGCGATACTAAAGTGCATGTCAGCCGTCTTGATCGTGGTCAGGCCCAGGCTCCCGTTTAAAAGGACATGCGGAGGTTCTTTGAACTTGTACGGTGAAAGGACCTCAACAACATCTTTCCCTATGATGTGGGCGGCCAACATCGGGTCAATGGTGCTGGCAACGTTTTCGAAATAAATACGGTTGGTTTGGAGATCGAGGATGACGCTCTTTGCTTCAATTTGTTTTCCATTCCGGGTGACAACACCGTTGGTAATGCTAAGCACCATGTTTGTGAAATTCACATTTGCGGCCAGTGAAGAGAAATCGATGTCACGGCACGTGAACTCATCTGTTGTGATTTTGGCTTCCACGCCGAGGGTCTCAAGTTCTCCCCATTCACCGCGAATCCGGCCCTCGATCAGAGGCGCCTTTTTAAAGGAAACCCGATCAAACCATTCGAGAGCGTTGGTGCTAATCTGTGAACGCACCGCGCCAGGGTCTATTACTCCATTCACGTTCCAATCGAAAGTAAAAGTGCGGTCATCTGCCAGGAGGCTGAGCTTCATCTCTCCCTCTGGACGCGTGACGTGAATGTCAGGCAGATCCCAAACCATGTTGGAATAGTGAATGGTTCCGCTGGCTCTATTGGCCGAGATCCCACGGTAACTCCCATTCGTTAGCGCCACCTTTGCGTCAATTTGCAAAGTCGGGAGGATTTCCTTATACCAATTCGGTTTGGGATTATTCCATTCGGGCAGGATGACGCGAATGCGACCCTCTGCCATGGGCGGTTGCTCCCACGTCCATTTCGAGAGAAAGCGTTTACCCGGTCGAGGGAGGAGTGTCGATACTTGCAGTGCATCGAAGCTGGACTTCGCATTGAGCGCCAGTTCGCGGGTGGCGATATCAAGAAATCCCTGGGCGTTGATGTTCCCTTTGTAGAGGGTCCCGGTTAAATCCATTACCTCTACCCGGGGCCAGGACCAATCCGCCGAAACAAGTAGTTTGTCCACCCCGAAGTCGCCGTATCGCGCACGACCGATATCGAACCGGCCGTTGATTATGAATGGATGCAAATTGGTCCAGAAGCCGAAGTGTGAGGAGTCAGAGGGCAATGTACGGAGGGCATCATAGTTGACGCTCATCTCTGCCGCATTGATCATTCCAGACAGGGAGTTTGTTGATCCCGGCTGCTGCCAATGCAATCGAGTCTGTTGAAGTTTTACGTCTGCTGTACCAATGAAGGGCAGGAAGTTCGTGAGTGAAACAGATGTAGTCCCGGAGAATTGCGCTTTAGCGGATCGAACCAGATTTGTTTCGTGTTCTGTTGTCCAATGGGCATTGAGCTGGTTGCCTTGAAGGTTGAAATCACAGTTTACTACATTGGTATGCACGGTTGAAAATGAAGCCTCAGCTTGATGCGTGAAACCTTTGAGGGTTCCGAAAGGAGACTCCAATCCGGATGCCTTTAATTCATATCCAAATGTGGGAAAGTTCGTAGCCGTAATGTTTCGGTTCATTTCTGCCAGGAAATTTGCACCTTCCAACTGGCCCCAGGGAGTCCTTGCGCCAGTCGTCGTCACTTCTAATCTGGATTTCATTCTGCGCCATTCCTTCACGTCTCCGGATAGGGACAGCTTGATTTCCGGCTGGTCTGCAAAGCGGATCTGGTCTACCAAACCAAACCAATGTTTCAGTGCCGATTCGTGGGCATCAGAAGTTTTTTTCTCCGGAAGCAAAAAGCTCAGTTCGCGCAACTCGGAAACGTTGGTAAGGTCGCAAGAGAGTTGGAATTTGATGTCACGAAATTGTGCCTCAAGTAGATCGACCGAGAGGCGATCATCTGGCAGAAGCAGCACCGTGGTGCTAATGTCTTTGACGATCAACGGGGCGGTGTTAGTGGCGACGCGGGCCACCAGTTCTCCGCCTTCAATCACAAGAGACTTTAGAGTTACTTTGGAATCGAGGATTTTGGAAAAATCGGCGTTCAGCTCCGCACGTTCGGCCGTAAACCTGGTAGCGGAAGTAATTTTAACCGGGGAGAATACTGCGTTTTCTATCACGATCCCGCGAAACCACCCCCAGCGCATCCGTTGAAACTCGACGTTCCAACCCCGCTCCCTCAACTCGACGAGCAACGGTTGTTTTAGAAACTCCGGCAGCCCGACCTGGTTGAGGTAAATCGCTGATATGACGAACGCCAGCAACACGGTCCAAATCAGGATGCGACTCCACCGAAAAGCTATGCGGGCTCTTCGCCAGAATCGGTGTGGTTTCTTTTTTGCCATGCTACTGCGGGGGCAATGGTGCTGGAACAATGCTGAAATCGCGACGGATGAATTCGAGGTAGAGTGGCAACGGGAATTCAAACACAACGAGTTGACCTCGTAAGACGGTCTTTGCGTATGGAAGTTTGAACCCTGAGAAGTCTCCAAAGCTGAGGGGAAGGAGCTCTGTTTTTCCATCCTTCAGAATTTCCAGTGTCAGCCGAAAATCGTTCTTTTTGAAGCCGAAACGATCGTCGGTTTGTTCTCCCTGGGCAGTCCAGAAGATTGCCTTCAAGTTGCCGAGTCGATGAACCGCCTCCTCCAAAAGATACGGGTTAACAATTCCCTGGTAGCCGGGTGCTATCGACCATTCATTGGCACCGGTGCGAAGAACCTTTCGGCTCTTGCCATTCTGTTCAATAAGCACGCTGACCACGTTGCTGGCTTTGAAATTCCAAATCTGCTTAGCGGCGAATTGCCATGACATTTGTGGAATCAACGCAAATTCCTGCGGGTGAATGGAGTAAACCCGTGATTCATCATTTCGGCGGACGAAAACTTTGTCCGATCCATTCGTGCCAAAGCGAAGTTGCTCCTGTGAAATCTCTACTTTGCCAAGAAGCGCGTTGGTCATCTTTCCTGAAATCGTGAGTTCAACAACAGGATTTGTGAGACCGTAACTTCCGAAGTCTGTGACCACGTCATTTTCAAAAATCACATCAATCGTCGAAACGGCGGCTAGCAAATCTGAGATAGCTTCCCCATCTGCGGAAAATGTTACTTTGTCAGTCACAATCCATTTCGCATCATTTTCCCGTTTGATAGAGAAAGAGTTGCTTCCGATCCTCTGGATGCTTTCAACCTGATTTGTGCTGAAACGGACAAGATGACGGTCCCTAAACTCAGCATGGGGCACCAACCAGGCATTGAAAGGGGCCTTTGGCACGACGAAGACCGAGTCACGATCCAAATGACGGGCAAAAACAAACTCTGGTGCATTCGTTAGCGAATTACCAATCTGCAGTCCAGCGATCACATTTGTTCCTTGTTGGAAGGAGAGTTCCAGTTGCGGTGCCTGACCTGCCGTATTTGGTAAACCGAACCTCTCAAAATCGAGGTTCGGATTCTCATCAACGTAGGCGGCAATGTTCACGGTAGTCAAATTAGAGAGCAGCGAGGCAATCTTTAAAGGATTTGCACGTGCTTCGATGGGGCGGGTCATACGCCAGAGTTGATTGGTGGGATTCAGTTCTAACTTCAAACCCCTGGTCCCTGCCCGGATATCTATGCCGGTGGCATTCACAATTCCAAAAGGAAGCATCGCTGGATCTCGCCACTCTTCCGGGCGGCGGGGGACCAGGTTCAACCATTGAGCATCCACCAGATAGAGACCGTCCCCACCGACGAACTGAACAAAGACTTCATTGCCAACGACACTTTTAGCGCCGACTAAAAGGTGCTGTTGCGAACCGATTGATTGAATCTTCAGTGCGAACTGCGGCTTACTCAGGCCGAACTCTTCCTGAGCGTTGGGGCGATCTTTCAACTCCTCCGCACCGACATGAGTTTGCCAGGTCAAAGCTGCCAGGTTGGTGATCAAAGCCTCGATGAATTCAGCGTTAGCCGGGTAGCTTATTGGTTTGCGCAAATGCCATGAGTCATTTGTTTTCTCCACCACGATTTCAAGTCGCTCAGCGGGAAGAATTTGAAAGCCTGTCACATTGGTAACACTCAGTTGGGGAAATAGCCGGGTGTCGATTGCCCGATCCCGGATTTGCCGGGCGGGTCGTTCAACCAGCACAACAAAGGCGCAAATCGCACCTGCCAATACCATGAGGAGCCATGTCGCTTTGGAATTCATCGAACGATCACTTACGACGTCGAAACCAGACGAGGAAACCGAGAGCAAGAACTGCGCCCGGCATTCCCGCCATAAGAATGAGACGAACTTTGCGCATTTCAGCGGTAGATAGTGTCAGCTGATATTCTTTAATGGGACGAGGACCCAGTCCTTCCAAAAGGAAACTAGGCTGGGCGAGCAGCCACTTTACGGCAAACCCGGCGAAGTAGTGATTAGCCGCCGAGTCCAGGAGTTGGTTATTGAGGCAAAGCGAATCCCCCACGACGATCATGCGGGTGGAACCGCGATCGGCTGAGACTCCTTTAATTCCGCCTTGCTCTACGGCAGCGATCAAACCGAAAGCACCAGATTTTTCCTGTGTCTCCACTTTATCTCCCCCATAGATCAGAAAGTTTCCAATGGCATTGGTGCTTGTGGCAGAAAGTACTTCTGCCTTCGGTGAATTCGCACTTTTGGAGACAGCAAGAGCAGGGGAGACCGAGCGTGGAAGGACCAACTGCACCCGCAAGCCTTCGGTAAACATCGTTTTTGTGACCGGGTGACTTGGGTTCACCTGAGTTGTTAGAACATCGCCGCCGCTGACAGTGTTGTCCTTGTCCAGAATAATATTTTGCCCCACCTCTACGCCCCACTTCAACAGCAAGTCTTCCAGCCCTGAAAGGCCTCCCACCTTGAGGTTGTTCATCAGAACGAACATTCGTCCGCCCCGGCTTAAATAACGATCCAATGAAGCAAGTTCACCCTCCGCAAATTTTGCCGTTTTCGGCCCGGCAATGATCAACAATTGGCAATCGACAGGGACATCATTAGTTCCAGAAAGACTGAGCTTTTCCCAGTTAACATTGTTTTCAACCTTCAACAATGAGGCAAACTTGGCGTAGCCGTATTCGTGCGAGGTATTATCAGGATCGTGTTCTCCGTGACCCCACAGGAAGTAAGCTTTCGTATTACGGGGGTGGCTGACCGCAAATGCAGCAGCAGTGAACAGCATCTCACCCTTGAACGCATTGCGACGAAATTCCTTCGTAGCACCGCTCAGCACAGCGTTCACATCGTAATCGGACAACTCATTCTGAAAAACAGTTCGAGTCTGGCCGTTGTTGTCGAACATGATCAGGTTGCGATCCTTCATCGCATCCAGCCGATATTTGGCCAGGAACAGCGCAGCCTCCGTTGGGTAGCGGGTATAGTCGAGGGTTTTGATCCTGAGCCTCGGATTAACCAGGCTGTATTCCTTTAGAAGTTCGGAGGATAGCGAGTAGAGTTCGTCTTCCTCATCGACATCGAAGAAGAGAACCACCTCTACGTCGTTGGTGATGCTCTGCAATATCTTGCGGGTCTGAAGGGACAGATCAATACGAGAGCCTTGGGTCACCTGAACTCGCTTGTAATAACCCGCCGCCAGGTAGTTGGCCATGCCGATCAGAACGAGCAAGGCAACGGCGGAGAGAATGACATTTAACCCGATCGTGAATCGGCGCCCCCGGGAGAAGCTGGGTTTGGTTGAAAGTGGTTCAGACATTTTTACTTCCAGCGTCGACTTTGCACCACGCGGTAGGTGAGAAACAAAAAGAAGAAAGTCGAAGTGACGTAGAAAGCCACATGGCGACTGTCCACAATGCCCCTGGCGAAATCCTGCATATGGTCAACCATCGCAACGTGGCGAAGAGCCTCATTTATCCAATCTGTCGTGGCGTTCATCTTTTCGCCGGCGAAGCTCAAAAGAAACAAGCTTACCGTGAAGGCGAGGCTCATAATGGCGGCCACAATTTGGCTGCGGGTCAGGGCTGAAGCCAAAGTGCCGGCAGAGATCAATAACGAACCTACCAGGAAGATGCCAAGATAAGTGCTTCCGATACTCGCCCAATTAAACGCAGCGGGATCATTGGAATATCGGCCGAGCAGGTAGATACATCCGATCAAGGGCAACCACATGATAAGAAAGAAAAGGATCGAGGCAGTAAACTTTGCCATGACCACTTGCCAGTCTCCTACGGGGGTGGTCATCAACGTCTCATAGGTCCCGGTAAACTTCTCCAGGGCAAAAAGGCGCATCGTGATAACCGGAATGGAAAGAATCAGGATCAACCAAAAGAACGGGGTCATGTAGAAAAGTTCCACAATAGGCATCGGCGTTGCCCTTTGCAGCTTGGTCATCAAAATGGAGAAACTCATCCCCATCAGAAAGACGGCGATTGCTATGATTACATAGCCCGCAATCGAAGCAAGAAAGCCTGCCAACTCCCGACGCGTCAGTGTGAAGAAAACTCTCATCAGTAAACTTCCCCTTCCGACTTCGGACGAGTGACCCTCACGTAAATGTCTTCCAAAGAATAGCGACTGCTCGAAAGTTCGCGGAGGGTCCAACCTCGGTCTCGGACCACCTGAAATATCTGGGGACGTATATCCACTCCATTGCATGGAGTAAGCGAACAGCGGAAGTATTCAGAATCAACCGGTGAAATATCAAAGTGCTCTACTTCGGACATTTGTTCCCAGCAAATCGTGAGGTCTTCGATAGGCGCGGCGATCTCGGCAATAACCTGCGAACCATGGCTCATGGTTTTGCTCAGGTTTGCCGGGGTATCGGCGGCGAGAATTTTACCGCCCCGCATGATTAACACCCGACTGCAGGTCATTTCCACTTCCGGAAGAATGTGACTCGAGATTAATACCGTATGCTTTTTACCTAAATCTTTGATCAGCTGCCGTACCGAACGGATTTGATCGGGATCCAGGCCGATGGTGGGCTCGTCCAATATGATTAATTGCGGTTCATGGACAAGGGCATCGGCGAGGCCTACCCGCTGGCGGTACCCTTTCGAGAGGACTCCGATCATTTTACGACTGACATCGGTCAGGCCGCATTGCTGGAGAACGGTATCGACCCGCTCCCGCATTCTGCCACCATGCAGGCCTTTAATTCGGGCGCGAAACTTCAAATACTCGCGCACCCGCATCTCTGTATACAGAGGATTGTTCTCGGGCATGAACCCGATCTGCCGACGAACTTCGTCGCTGTTATGGAACACATCTAGCCCAGCCACCCGTGCGGTTCCCGACGTGGCCGGCATGAAACAGGACAATATGCGCATCGTTGTAGACTTCCCGGCTCCGTTGGGCCCGAGCAGTCCCACGATTTCACCACGATCCACGGTAAAGGAGAGATCCGAAATGGCGACATGACCGGGGTATCGCTTGGTCAGGTTTGCGACTTCGATCATGTATCCGTTTTCTGGCATTTTATAAGGCGCACAATCTACGGCGCGAGCCGAGTTGCGCCAATTAAATTTAACTAACGTATTTGAATCTGAACCTGTTGCGGCGCGAGCACGATGAAATTCCCCCGTCGCTGCAATACACGTAGTTCAAATACAGCCTGCTCCCCTTTGCGCTTGTTATAGAGAATCCTGGCGGCGCTCGTCAGGTCGGTGACTGCTTTACCATCAAGTGCGACAATGACAAAACCCGGTTGCAGCCCAGCTTGAGCTGCGGGAGTGTCGCGATCGACTCCACTGATCAACACCCCGTTACCTGGAGCGATGCCGACCGACTCAGCTATATCCGCCGTGATCGGCTGCAATGTCGCGCCAATTTTTTGGCGCACCAGATCCGCATTAAAAACAGATTCCTCACGCACGATCTGAACGGTGACGCTTTTTGCTTGACCGGCCCGCGATATTTGCAGGGGCACATTTTTGTTCTGGCTCAGCTTGATCAATTCCACCATGAACTCGATGAAGTTCCTGGGAGCTTTGTTGCCGATCTTTTGGACCACATCGCCCGCTTTTAAACCTGCCTTCTCCGCGGGACTGCCCGCTTCCACGTTCAAAACAGTTAACGCGCTCGTGTCCGATTTGATTCGTGCTCCAAACCAGAATCCCCTGTTCTCCGGGGTAAACATTTCCGAAAGCGCTTCTCCCACGCGCTTGATAGGGATGGCAAACCCGATTCCTTGTGCATTGTTCTGGCGATAAACGGCGACGTTCAGGCCAATCAACTCACCTCGTAAATTGATGAGAGGTCCTCCGCTGTTTCCCGGGTTGATGGCAGCGTCCGTTTGAATCCAGTCGTGGTAATCCAGCAGACCCTCTTCTGGCTGTGGACGCCGGGCGGTGGAGCTTAGAATCCCACGACTGACGGAAATGCCCAGGCCGAACGGATTTCCAAGGGCAATTACAGTTTCACCGAGCAATAAATCATCATCTTTGGCAAAACGCACCACGGGCAGTTTCTCTGGGAGATCCACTTTGAGCAGGGCGACGTCACGTGCTGAACTACTGGCTTCCAGACGAGCAGGATACTGTTTGCCATTGATGGTCACCGAAATCTGGGTGCGTTCGCCTCGTTGGACCACGTGATCGTTGGTGAGGATGTAGCCTTCCTCATCGATGATCACACCGGAGCCGAGGCTGTGATCCAGGGTTTCGCGCGACGGTCGTCTCTGGTTGGGATTAAAGAACTCGTAGAAAAAGTCTTCAAAGGAGTCGCGCACCTGCACAGGAGTTGCCGTGCTGACGTTAACCACCGCCGCAATTCCTTTTTCTACCGCCGCCACCGTGGCGTCGCGCCGAACATCTGTCTGCGCAGTGCTGAGCTGAGTCGTGGAAATCAGACCGCTTAAAATCAATGCAGGAATCATTTTCATATGCTTTGTCACAGGCATCGAAGTCCCTCTTTAAACACTCAAACCGTGCTTTCGCTTCGTTCTATTTTGCGAAGAGCACATGTGCGGCTTGACTTTGCAACGGCATCTGCCGAAAAGCAATGGAGTGTCGTCCCCGGGAATGAACCTTTATGCACGCTGGCGTTGTGAGCAGATACCCCATCTGGCCTTGCAGGAAGGTACGACCGTCCCTGCTGAGCGGTTGCTGCAGGCCATCTGGCATCATCAACGATTAAAGCGTGACGCATTGCGGACCTTGGACGGTAAAACGGTCCGGGTCCTTCATCCTGGATTCTGGAATCATGAGCCAGGCCCTGATTTCAAAAATGCGGTTGTGAAGGTGAATGGAGAAACTCTCATAGGAGATATCGAAATCGATTTGGCGCACCGGGGCTGGCGGGATCATGGCCACGACAAGAATCCCAATTTCAAGAATGTCGTTCTGCACGTGATCTGGAATGGTGAAGATCTGCCCATGCCCTTTCCCGTCATGTCCATGGAACATGTGCTGGATGCTTCCCTTGTTGAGTTAGCTGAATGGTTGGGCACGGAACCGGCGCAAGGTTGGCCGTCGGAATTGAGCGGCAATTGTTGCGCACCGCTTTGTGCCCTTGCCTCCGAAAAACTGGATGAATTGTTGCAACAGGCGGCGCTCGTTCGACTGCAGCGCAAGGCGAAGGAAATGGAGTTTCGTTCGCGGCAGGTAGGATGGACTCAAGCATTTTGGGAGGGTGCTTTTCGCGCGCTCGGTTACAAACATAACACCTGGCCGATGCAGCGAATTGCCGATTGTCTTCCGGCCATAACGAGCGATTCGCCCGGGCTCCTGCAAATGCAGGCACGTCTTCTCGGAATCAGTGGATTGTTGCCGGACGAATTGCCGGGCCGCAGGGAAGTAAATACCTACGTGCAAAAACTTTGGGACTGCTGGTGGCGCGAACGGGAAAGTCTTACAGATTACATCCTGCCCAAAGCTGTTTGGAAGCTGGCTGGGATTCGACCCGCCAACCATCCCCAACGTCGTCTGGCCCTTGCGGCGCACTGGGTGAGTTCACCTGATTTCCTGACCCGTTTGGAGAACTGGTTTCTCGCCCCCAGGGATAGTAAGCACCTGCTTCCTTCCTTGCTGGAGGTTCTGAAGAACGGGGAGGACTCATTTTGGTCGATGCATTGGACGTTCCGATCCGCAGGTTTGCCCAGTGAGCAAACATTGATCGGTGAAAATCGCGCAACGGACCTCGCCATCAATGTCGTTCTGCCGTGGTTCTGGATTCGTGCGGTCGTGGGGAGAAATGAACAGATGCAAAAAACGGCTGAGCAACGTTACTTTGATTGGCCGATGGCGGAAGACAACTCCGTGTTGAAACTTGCCCGAAAACGTCTGCTCGCTGGCAATGTCGGGGCTATTACCAAATCAGCTGCCGCACAGCAGGGGTTGCTCCAGATCGTGCGCGATTTTTGCGAACACTCCAACGCCATCTGTGAGAGTTGCCGCTTTCCCGACCTGGTGCGGCAGATCAAAAAGACTCAAGCGTGACCGCCTTTCGGCCGGCAGGGGACGGGGGATCAGGTCTCCATTGCGATCCGACCGGATTGCCATGATCCCGCCCATCACGAACAAAACGCTGATCCCAAGAAAGGCATAGTCCTAGACTGATTCTCCAAGGCGCTCGCCTTCAAACGGAGAGTTGGAGGATGAAACCGGCGTAAACGGCAAAAACTCCGTGTTTTGCCCTGTAATCGCAATTACAGGGCGCAAACAACAGATTTGGAGGGGTGTAATCCGCATTACAGGGGTCCAAACACAGAAATGGAGGGGTGTAATCCAAATTACAGGGGTCGTACAACAGAAATGGTGGCAATCCTGGAGTCAGATTCTCTCCAAACACAGAAATGGACCCCTGTCAGCGGCATTACAGGGGTCCATTCCGCAGTTTGGAGGGGTGTAATCGCCGTGACAGGGGTCCAACAACAGAAATGGTGTAGTG
>JBKJKE010000067.1:0-27204 GCA_046597605.1 Limisphaerales bacterium
TATTTCACCACTCCGCCGATTCGTTTTTGACGCCAAATAATTATTTGGCTACTCCGCCGATCCTGCCGAGACGCCAAATAATTATTTGAGTACTTTTCCCATCCGGCGGAGACGTGAAATAATTATTTGAGCACTCCGCCGAACCGTCGGAGTAGCCAAATAATTATTTGGCCACCCCGCCGATCCGTTTTTCACGCCAAATAATTATTTGAGTAGTTCGGAATAAAAAAGGGGACGGGCGTGGAATTTTGACCCTGGATCTCGCCGTTCACCCGGCAAAAAGAGATTGGTTGCCATGTTCCACACCCGTGTCTAGGCTCGGCTTGCCTATCCCTAGGGTTTCATGAAAAGCGTAACTCCTGATTTCTTTTCTGGTCTGGTTTTTGGTTTCGATGTTGGCACCGGTTCAATCGGCTATGCCGTTCGCCGGGGGACCGAGTTTCAACATGTGGGCGTGCTCATTTGCGATAGCGAAGGGAGCGACCTAAGCAAGCGGCGCGATCTTCGACGTCAACGCCGGACGCTGCGCAGTCGCAAGTATCGCCAACAATGGTTTGCTGAAGAGTTAGTCAAGTTGGGTGTGCTCCTGCCCCAGGCGGTCTCCAATGATCCAATCACTCTTCGTCTGCGAGCGCTGAAAGGGGAAGCAATTACACCAGGAGAACTTCACACGGCCTTGACGCATCTGTTCAAGCGGCGCGGTTATAGCAAAGTGCCGTGGGCTAACGCGGAAATTGCGGCAAAGGATTCGGCAAAGCCAAAAAAAGAGGATGAAGAAGGTGTCATTCGCCAGGCGGTCGAAGGGATCCGGCAGGAAATGGCGGAAAAGCAGTGCTCTTTCCCGTGCGAATTGTTGAACGCACGGCGCACCGAAGGTGGCAAAAGCCCTGTCCGCCATTGGGCGCGCAAAATCTATTGGCCGCGAGATTCCTTGGAAAAAGAATTCCTCGCCATAGTCGAAGCACAAAAGAAACCTTTTCCAAAACTCGCGGAGAAGACGCATTGGCTGCTCTTCGGCGATTCGCAGCCAAAGAAGAAAGGCGACGACACCTATCACGTCTTTTTCAAATCGACCGAGGGCCGCAACCCCGGCGTGCTTGGACTACGTTGGCCACGCTTCGATAATCGCAGCCCGTCGCTCGATTCCCTGCAACCGGTGGATGAGGAGGGGCGCCCGCTTCATGTTGTTCGAAAACACAAAGAAGCGTTTATGAAGGCGCAGTGGGAGTTGGCGTTGATGAATTTTCGGGTGCTGGACACGGCGACCCGGCAGAAACTGGATCCCCGTATTCATTTTCCGATCTTTATCGAGAACTTGCGAAATGAATGGAATAAGAAAGGGAAGGTGACGTCCGCACGGCTTCAAAAACTGGCGGAATCGTTTCGAGATAAATTCCTCCTGATCGAAGATCAAAAACCACTGACTCCCGACGGTGGTTCCGGCCGGGCCAGATATTCCTCCCCGACTCTTGATTTTATCCGCAGCGAAATAAGCGCGGGGCGGCGGGTCGATCCTCCCCAGCCAATCTTGCGCCGGCAGGGCGAAAACGCGGAGCAGGCTTTGAATCGTTACCTTGCCGATATCAAGCATCCCCTCGTGCGGCATCGGTTGGTGTTGTTCCGGCGTCTGTTGGCTGACCTTGTCCAAAAATTCGGCCAACCGGACATGATTGTGCTGGAGGCGGTTCGGAGTCTGGGCCTGGGACAGAAGGCGAAGAACGAACTCAACAAGCGCAACGAACAATTTCGCAAGGAACGGGAAATCGCACGCGAAGAGTTGTCCTCTAACAACGAATCGGCTTCCCGCCGATGGATTCAGCGTTATCGCCTATGGCAGGAAGCCAAAGGACGCTGCCCTTTCTGTCTGAAAACGATTGAGCGAACTGACCTCGGGCATGGAGCGGACATCGAGCATCTTGTGCCGCGTTCGGTGGTCGACTGCAATGAAGCATACAATCTCACCGTCGCTCATATCAAATGTAACCGGGAGTTGAAGGGCAACCGGACCCCATACGCTGCTTTTTCCGGCACACCGCAATGGAAGGACATTAAGGATCATGCGGAGAAAACATTCCATGGACGCAAACTGGAGATTTTCCTGAGTCCAGATGCCGAAGGACTGATTGAGCAGAAAGCAGACCTGCAACACACCGCCTACATTGCGCGCGTCATTCGGCATATCTCCCTGCTGCAACTGGGCTGGCTGAGTAAGGATGGGCGTGATCCCACCGGAGAAAAACAGAACGCTGCATGGGCCTTTCAGGTGACCAATGGGCAGTTAACCAGTCGTCTGCGGAAAGCCTGGGGCCTAAACCAGATTCTCCACCCGCTTCCGCCTGGGAAAAGATGGGATGAGTTAACCGCATCGGAGCAGTACCAGTTCACCGAGAAAAATCGCGGCGACCTGCGGCATCATGCGCTGGATGCGATAGTAATCGTTTGCACTTTGCCGTGGCTCGCTCACCGCACCCATGGAGCGACGGATCAGTTCGGGCGGCATGGCTGGTGGACACAGGATGAAAAAGCCCGGAGCAAAGCGGCCAATCCACTTTTTCCTGGTTTAGGCCAAATTCATGACATCGCTAAGAAGGAAATCGAGAAGGTGGTGGTCCGGCATCATGTATCCCGTAGTAATCATCAGCAGTCCTACGCAACCACGCTCTACGCTAAGAAGGACAAAGATACGTATGTAGCGCGTGAGGTGTTCACCAGTCTGACTCCCAGGAATCTTGGCAGTATCTGGCCCAAAGAGTTCGCAGCTTATTGCGAGGCTGCGTGGTCACGTTACTCGGATGAAGATCAGGATGTTGCGGCGGAGTTGAAGCGAACCAAGGGATGTTTGCCAGAGAGATTTACCAGCAAGTTGTGTTTCTCTCATTTTCAGAAATGGCGTGCCGATGTTGCCCCCTCTTTTGTATGGCCAGAGTCGGTGAAGATTCCGATTCGCAATGTTCGATTGATCTCTGTGAAAGACGATTCCGCCGTTGTTCCTTTCAGTTCCGGAACGCATGCCTACGTAAAACGCACCGGTTTTAAGGAGGTCAGGATCTATTTAGCAGAGGATGGAAAGAGTTTTGTGCCGGTGTTTGTGCCGTATTGGAAGGGGGACAAAATGGTATCTAAAGCGAGTGTCAACAAGCGCGAGAAACCGGTAGTCGTGATTCGGCGGGGCATGGTAGTTGAAACGAAGAAAGCATTCAGCACGGGGCATCCTCCTGGAAAATACCGGGTGCTCTCCACGTCGCAGGGACAGCTCAAGATCCTGCCACACCACGTAGCAAATAAGGAGGATTCAATTCTATCATATGGGCTTGGCAAGAAGGGGCTTCAGCCATACTGGCCAGACTTTATTCGGGCTCTTGGTTATGAGCTACCACATCATCCACCTGCTCAGTCATAATCTCCAAATCCGGCTGAAGTACGATCAACTCCTGATCAAGGATACGCAGTCGGAGACGGAGCGTACGGTGCCGCTGGCGGACATTGCCGTCATCGTCGCTGCTTCCCCAAATTTAATCATCACAGCGGGCGCCTTGCGGCGAATGACCGAGTTGAACGTTCTCATGCTGATCTGCAACGAGAAGTTCGAACCGTGCTGCCTCACCCTTCCTTATTATCGTGCCACCAACACCGAGTTGCTCCGCCGCCAGATCGAATGGACTCCGGAATGGAAGGAGCAGATGTGGCGGCAAATCATCACCGCCAAAATTCGTAACCAAGCCGCGAACGTGGCCGATCTAAAACGAGCGTACACGGTGCTCAATGAGATTGCCGCCAGGTGCGATTCCCCACTCGTAGCATCTGACGTCACGAGACTCACTTCCGCTCCGATAGATCAGAGCCTCGTTACCTCGGCTGCTACAATCAGGACAAGTCTTGCTTCCATCACGCCGGGACGCCGCGTGGGTCTGCATATAAATTCTCCCGCCGCCTGTGAATCTCGGGCCGCACGTCACTACTGGAAACATTTGCTCCCCCGTTTAAGTGATGCGATGGAAACGGATGAAAAACGGCGGGTCCCTGGCACGCGCGAAGGGATTAATGGAATGTTGGATTATGGCTATGCGATTCTGCGCACGGCTGTTCTGCGTTCGTTGGCCGCGCATGGATTCATCGCGGCCATTGGTATCGCCCACGCCGCCAAGGCGGGAAGTTTCGCTCTGGCCGACGACCTGATCGAACCGTTGCGCCCGTGGATCGATCGTGAGTTGCGTGAATTTTTAAAAAAGGGTCCGCGGCCTATGGAAGAATGGATGCGGCAGGCCGTTTCCGTCCTGCAATTGGAAGTCCGCCTCGGCAAAACCAAACTGCGATTGCTCAATGCCGTGGATCTGTATGTGCAAAGTTTCGCCAACGCCGCCATGGCTCGTGCGGCCCTCCCGCTAAAAACGCCGATGCTGCCATGAGCGACGAAACCAACAACTCTGAGGCGTCTTCTGGAGAGGACGATGAGTTGTTGCCCGATGAACGGGAAAGGCGACGCTTTCCGATACCGGAAACGCCGCTTCAACTGGAACCTTCAACGCTTGATGATCCTCCGACTCGTCGCCGCTCACGCGGCAAGGCGGGGCGCGATCCGGTCTGTAGCAAATACCGTATGGCATGGGTCCTTGTTTTCTTTGATCTACCGGTCGGCTCACCCGAGGAGCGAAAAGCGGCTAACAACTTCCGCAAAGACCTGGTGAGGGATGGCTACATCATGGTGCAACTTTCCGTCTATGCGCGGCCATGCGGCACGGCAGATCGCGTCGATACCCACGTGCGCAGGCTCCGGGCGAATATTCCAGAACGAGGGGAGGTCCGGGCTTTGCTCATTTCCGATGCGCAGTGGGGGCGAATGATCATCGTGCGAAGTCAGAATAATATCAATGCGGAGAAAATGCCGTCGCAGATGATGTTTTTTTAGGGGAAAAAGAAATCAGCGCGGAATTGCTTCCGCGCTGATTAAGACCTCGCATCCTGCGGGTGCTCGCCGTGTTGCCACGACTACTTCAGTGCCGCAGGTTGGTCAGCATATTTGAGATGGTGCCCCCCGTCCAAAAGATGACAACCAACTTCGATTCCTGTTCTACACTAACGTTTTTCCGCCGTCAACCTAGAGTGGCATCCCTTGGACGGGGGGCAATCTCAAACTGCAGGAGCTCGAGCAAGAGATTGTTCGCCAGAGTGGCATCCCTTGGACGGGGGGCAATCTCAAACCGGACGCTCTTGGGATCAATATCAAAGGGGAGAGTGGCATCCCTTGGACGGGGGGCAATCTCAAACACTCCAAATAACATTACCTCTTGGACATTTAGAGTGGCATCCCTTGGACGGGGGGCAATCTCAAACTCTTTAGAAACGAAGCCGCTAACGGAAATTAGAGTGGCATCCCTTGGACGGGGGGCAATCTCAAACGGTTTGAATGAACCTGCCAAAGAGGAAGAAAGAGTGGCATCCCTTGGACGGGGGGCAATCTCAAACAGAATGATGGCGCGAGCTCCTGCGCGGACCAGAGTGGCATCCCTTGGACGGGGGGCAATCTCAAACCTCCCGCTGATCTGGTCCGCATTGAACGGCAGAGTGGCATCCCTTGGACGGGGGGCAATCTCAAACAGGGCGTATCTCCAACGTGCGAGGGTTTGGAGAGTGGCATCCCTTGGACGGGGGGCAATCTCAAACGATGTAAACCTTCGGAACACAAACGTTGATAGAGTGGCATCCCTTGGACGGGGGGCAATCTCAAACCTCGGCAAGGCAATGGATAAAAAACAGCTGAGAGTGGCATCCCTTGGACGGGGGGCAATCTCAAACCACGGAGATAAGTTTCTCTTGTGCATCTCTAGAGTGGCATCCCTTGGACGGGGGGCAATCTCAAACCGCTTCTTACATGTCGTGCAATCCTCAGGAAGAGTGGCATCCCTTGGACGGGGGGCAATCTCAAACAACAGCATCATATTAGCGGTGGGCGCAAATAGAGTGGCATCCCTTGGACGGGGGGCAATCTCAAACAGAAGCGTATTCGCGGGCCATTCGAGACTGAGAGTGGCATCCCTTGGACGGGGGGCAATCTCAAACACAACCACATCCTGCCCCCTTAGGAGCGTAAGAGTGGCATCCCTTGGACGGGGGGCAATCTCAAACGAAAGATAGGGGCCAAAAGATAACGATTGTAGAGTGGCATCCCTTGGACGGGGGGCAATCTCAAACGTTTGTAAGTTCCGTTACCGCTTGGTCTTCAGAGTGGCATCCCTTGGACGGGGGGCAATCTCAAACAGCCACTGTTACGCACCATTTCCTTATACAAGAGTGGCATCCCTTGGACGGGGGGCAATCTCAAACACTAGCCCGCGCTGAGAGGTCCAGAATCTAAGAGTGGCATCCCTTGGACGGGGGGCAATCTCAAACAGGCAAGTTATGCATCAGGCGGCAGTGTTAAGAGTGGCATCCCTTGGACGGGGGGCAATCTCAAACCTATTAACATAGCTAGAACGCTTGGCAGACAGAGTGGCATCCCTTGGACGGGGGGCAATCTCAAACGCAAGCATCGATGCCCTGGGCGATCGCACAAGAGTGGCATCCCTTGGACGGGGGGCAATCTCAAACGGTGTTTGGGCCTTATGTCACGGGGTCGGTCGTAGTAAGTAATGACACGGTTCTCTGGCCTGGTTGAGTGTTAAGCATCAACGATGCGGGAAGTGCTCCATGGGTGACGCAACCTCGTTGAGGGTGTTTACGGTTGTTTGCCTCTACCCAAGGTAGCGCGTTGCCTCGCAACCTTGGGCTTTGGGACGGAAGCCCGTTGGGCTTGGGGAACTGCTGCATTTCAGGTGCGTTGAAACCAGGAACGATTGCGTTTTAATGACGGTGAGCACATTCGCGTATGTCCCGGCGGCGAACAATACATCAACGATCCTATGGTTGGGCCGGTTTGACGTGAATATTGGTGACTAAGAATCGCTCCCGTCTGACTCCGGAAAGGCCGGGCGGCGACCAAAAAGGGTGTGAAATCCGAAGTGATGGAATTTTCGCTCCGGATTTGGCTGCTCCATTCGCTCCAGCACCCCTTTTTCGCCCCTCTTTTGTCCAACAATGGGCAAAAACCCCTGTAAATCGTTGGTTTTCCGTAAATAAAAACTCTCCAAAAAATATTTTAAGAAAAAAAGCTAAGTAGCCGATTTTGCTACTTAGCGATTGATAAGATTGTTCCTGTTAACGAGCGAAATGATTCGCAGGTGTAGCTAAACAAAAACACCTTCGGCCACATCAAAAAAGTGTGGCTGGGCGTCACAAGAAAAGGAAAACAGTGCAGCAAAAAGCATATAATACAACCGCCAGTCTAGTCGAAGCCGCAAACCTGATCAGCGCCGGGGCAGATACCCACGCCGGTGGGCTCGGGTTGGTAGTCGCCACCAAAGTCCTGGTGGATGCCGATGTCCTCGGTGTCACCAACACGTCGGCCTCGCTTCTCCAGGGGAAACACGATCTGCGCGGGTTGCGAAACGTTTACAACCTCAAACAAAAGGACGCGTATGACATCGCGTTCGTGGTTCGGATTCGCTTAAACGTTCGTTCGGTCGCAGTTACAACGTGCAGTGGGAAGGGACGGGGTTCACCAACACGCTCGGCATTCCGAAATCGGTGGGTCGCCTGGAAGAGATGATGCGGTCGTTCAAGACGTTCCTCACCGCGAACCCGCAGCATGAGGTGGCGGATGTGGCCACCGCGGCGCTGGCCGATGCCGCACTCACCGCTCTCACCACGGCCAGGGCGGCAGTGACGGTGAAACGCGGGGCCGTCCGGACGCTGCTCGGCACGCGTAAACAGAGGGAAAAAGTGTTGCGCGCCCGTATCCGGGGAGTGGTGGAAGAACTCAAGCGGGTGATCGGCCCGATCGACGGTCGTTGGGATTCGTTCGGATTGAATCAACCGGGTCTGCAACAAGTGCCGGATCGTCCGAGGAAGGTGACAGTGGTCCTGCAGGCCGGAGGGGCAGCGGCGGTGAAATGGGCGAAAACGCCGCGGGCGGACTATTACCGTCTCTGGTTGAAGGTGATCGGCGTGGACGAAGAGGCGATCCCGGTAGGCACCCGGACGGATCTCGATTACGCCATCGAGACCATGCCAGCGGCATCGCAGGTGGAGGTCTCGCTCTCGGCGGTGAATAACGGCGGGGAAAGTGCGCGGAGCGAAGTGGTGGTGGTGGTGACTCCGTAAGGAATTAACCACGAATCAACCTCAATGATCACGAATTGGAAACACGGCAGGGGGGATAGGGCCAAACCGGGCCAACTCACCTGACACATGAATACGAGAAACACAAAGCCGTCCGGGCAACCGGGCGGCTCTTTTTTTGGTAAGTGAATTTAACCACGGATGGACACGATGGTTTTTGCCGCGGAGTGGCAATCGCGGAGCGATGGATCGATGGTAGCCGTGGGTTTTAGCCCACGGAACAGGCGACAAAAAAGACCCCATGGAGTCGCGGAGCGACGAATGATCCATTCAACACGCGCGATGGGGGGCCACATTCTCAAGCGTCGGCTACGCGACGCAACCCGCGCTACCGGGCTAACCGTGGGATGAATCCCACGGTTAGCATCAATTGCCACTACGTGGCAAACGAACCGTGGAGCGATGGGATTTTAAACAAAAAACCCGCCCTCATTGCTGAGGGCGGGTTGCGAGAGTTGCTCGAACTTAGAACTGGAACTTCAAGCTCGCGACGAAGGTGCGTTCGCGCGGGTAATCGAGGTAGAAGTTAACCGGGCTGAGTTTGTAATCCTGTTCGAAGATGTTCAATACACCGACGCGGATTTCAGCCTGACGACGAGGGAAACGGTATCCGGCGAAAGCGTGCATCTGCCAGAAGTCGTCGCCGGTGAGCGATCCCGGACCGCTGTTGTCCTGGTGTGTCCAGGTGATGTCGTTGCGGAGGAAGAAGCCGCAGCGATGATTGTAGATGGCGAACAGGTTGGCTTCCTGCAAGGTGGAATCGAGTTCGCGGAAGGTTCCCACCATGCCTGCGAAGCGGTCTTCCAATTCTGCTTTGCTGATGCGATAGCGACCACCGACAGAGAACTCGTCACCGAGCAATTGGTTCACCGCGAGGGTGAGTGATTGTTCACTGTAGTCGAGGCGTTCGGTGAGATTGCTATTGATCAGGTTGAAGTTGCCCGGAACGGCGCCGAAAGCGCCGAATTCGCGCTGGGAATCGGAGTCGATCACTTCAGCGGATAGGGTGATGTAGGTCCGGGTGGCGAAGCGTTGTTCCACACCAAGGCCGTAGGTGGTGAACTCCGTGCCCGCGATGGAACCGGCGACCGATTCAGGAGTGGCACTGCGGTAAGCCTGGGTGAAGCCGGCGACTTGAACTGGTTCGAGGCGAACTGCGGAATCCGAGAACAAGCCGCCGAGGGAACGTGTGTAGGCCGCACGGACGGTGGTGTCCTTCAACGGGGTGTAACGCAGGCCGAGCTTCGGAGAGATTTGATCTTTGCTCTCTTCTTCTGGCGAGATCGGCGGGAGGTCGGTATTCACCGGGTAATCCAAACGGTCATAGGTCAGACCGGCGGTGATCTGAAGTGGGTCCAGAATCTGCCAGTAGTCATACATGTAGGCGCTGAAACGTTTGAAATCGGTTTCGATCGTGTCGTTGTATTTCAGCAAATTACTAAGGAAACCGGTGGGTCGAACGGCGACGGTGTTTTCTGTTTCTCCAATTTGGAAACGTCCACCCGCGATCAGAGTGTGGCTGGATAACTGCACCATCTGTTGCAATTCCGTGGAGTAGAACGTCGTGTCGCTACGGTTGGTTTGTTGGCCCGTTAGGCTGGCGGCAAATGAAGGAGCGCCGTTGGCGGGGAAGCCGACGATCGATACTGCATTGCTCAGGAAAGGAGCGGTGAGCTCGAAGTCATTCGCGAGGCGACCGAAGAGGAACAGGGTGTGATTGCCCGGATTCCATTCACGGTGATAGCCGGCGTAGATGTTCGGTTCCTGCACTTCGTTGAAGCGTAAAGTCGTGTTCGCGGCGCGTTGATCATAATATTGGAGGAGATCTCCGCCGTCCATCTCCTGGCGGGTAATCTGCAGGAAAACGCTGTCTTTTTCGGTCAACTGTTGTTTGAACTTCGCCGAGACATAGAGCGATTCCATGTCGTCATTGATCCGCTGGCCATTGTGAGAACGGTATTCGAGATCGAGCGCATAGCTGCTCTTGTCGATCGTCCCGAATTGGGAGGCCTGTTGGAGCCAGTCGCCATTGCTCTGGTATTCGGTCAACGAGAAGAGACCGAGGCGATCGGCTTCAAACAGACGGGAATATTCCTGTTGAGAAATAGTCTGGGAGAGGTTTCCCGCACCCACCGGTTGCAAGAGATTCGCCAACAGCAATTCGTTTAACCAGGGGGTATCGTAACGAAGATTGATGGCACGGGGATCGCGCAGGGAATCATAGGCCTGTGCCAGGAACATATGGGCAGAGTAGTTGGCCGGATCGCTGTTCACCGCTTTGCTGGCTTCGCGGACGCTGTAATCAATCATCCCGGCATCGCGGTAAATGGATGCGAGGTTGGCGCTACGAACTGCCTTGTCCTGGTCCAACAACATCCTGGAGCGGTAGATGCGGCGGTTGTCGTTCAAGTTTTGGGAAGTTTCGAGGTCTTCCACGGCTTGATTGACCTGGTTGCGTTGCTGATTGAGCAGGGCGGAATAAAGATAAGAGGTCGGATCGTTCGGATCGAGGCGCTTGGCGAGGTCGAGTTCCTTGTCAGCGAGCTTTTGATCCCAGGAATAACTGAAAGGTTGGCCCATGCTCCACGCTTTACCGAGGTAGCTGCGGAAGATGGCGCGGTTGGGTTCGAGCGCGGCCGCGGTTTCGAGGTCTTTGCGACCTTCGTTGACGTTTCCTTGCTTGATCTTCACGAGACCGCGTCCGAGCCAGGCATTACCAAGGGAACCATCCATGGCGATGGCTTGATCAAATGATTCTGCGGCTGAGTTCATTTTGTTTTTTGCAGTGAGCAAGAAGCCGTGGACGGAGTGGGCATAGGCGTTGCGAGGAGAAAGTTCCAGGCCGCGATTTATTGCCTTCATGGCGGCGTCAGTGTGTCCGAAGCTGAACTCGAGCTCAGCGACCCGGGCGTGGGCGAATCCGAAATTCGGAGAAACGCCGACGGCCGCGCGGGCCATTTCCAGGGCGAGTTCGAGGTCTCCGCTGGATTGAGCATGATAAGAGGCGGCCAACCATTCGCTGGCCAATTCATGATCGTTGGCGCGGGTGAATGGTTCATTTTTCACTGCAGAGATGAGTTGCTGAAGCGCTTTGCCAAGGGCAGCAGCGCGTCCATCGCCCAGATTCTGGAGAAGAGATTGCGCCTGGTCGACATTGCCAACCGATAGTAAAAGGGCAGCGCGATAGACTTTGTCCTCTGCGGAACCCGATTCGCGATCAAAAGGGTAGGAATCAACCGCTCGGAGGAGGTCACCGGAACGATAAGCGTCGAGGGAAGGAGCGAGTTGCACTTTCAGATCGTCACTCAGGCCGAGTTCTTCAGGATCCAGGACAGCAGGGTAGTAAAGCGTCCATTGGATGACATTGATGGTGTCGACGGCGGCAGTTTTGCGAGGAGCCTGGCCTGGTTCGACAAGCGCTTGTTCACCGGTGCGGAGTTCCAAGGTGCCGAGTTCGTTCTGCAGGTCGACTTCACCGTCCACCAGGGTGAGGAGCATGCGGCCATCTTCTGCAACGGCGAGGTTGAATTCTGTTCCACGGATCGCCCCGGAGGCGGTTGGGGTGCGAAATTGGGTCGTTTCCGGTTTGTCGCGGTTAAAGAAATAGACCGCGCCAGACTTAAGATCGAGGGTCGGATTATTGCCCGCTTTCTCCGGGGCCTGAATCTCTAAAGTCGTGAGTTCGTGAACCCGCAAAATAGAAAGATTGGAAAGACGAACTGTGGCGCGGCTGTTTTTTCCCGTCCGAACGCGATCTCCTGCTTTTAATAGCTGATTTGTCGTTCCCGGACTCCATGTTGTGGTGCCCTGTGCCGCAATTTCTACCGAGCCTTGAACCGTCAGTAACATGCTCTCATTGCTGGTGTTTGTGGGCTCGGCCCTGGTTTGTGCCAGAGCTGGGAGAGCGCCAAGCAGGAGAACGAGGCAAAGCCAGGACATCAGGTGCTTTCGAATCATATTTTTTTGAATTTTTCCGGTATAAGCCATCCACCTACTAGAGAAACATCTCTCGTGCAATGAAAATGAGTCAACGAAAAGGGACTACAGGTTTGTCGGAACGAGGTTTGTTACCTCAAGTACGTCCACTTTTTATTCGAGACTTTCCTGTTTTGGAAACCTGTCATTAACGTGAGCAAATGTCCCCTCCGGGATAGGCCAAATACCTAGAGTTTATTATTGTGTTCCCTGATTGGGCCTGATATCAGCGTTAATGCTCGAATTGTCCTCTTGTGGTTGCAAATGACAATTTCTTGCTCGTCAAAATAAAATATGCATTTCCAGCAGTCTAAAGTGTGCGTCAACAAAGTCTCAAATGCTTTGGCTGCCTTGTCCCCCGTCCCCGAACTATCCCAAGAACCCATCTTGAGGAAACCTATGAAGAAAACATCCATCGCACAGTCGCTCCAACGGTTCATGGTCCTCGTTTGCCTATTGTTAGGCGCATCCCTGTCACATGCGGTTCCCCTTTTTTGGGACATTAACGGCTCGACGGCTGGCGCAGGTGGAAGTAGCCCTTCTGGGACTTGGAACGGTCAGAACAACTTCTGGACCAGTGCCTCAAACGGAAGCGGGACACCAGGACTCTGGTCGGGTGCCACAGCAATTTTTTCCGCCGGCAACGACGCGGGCGGCTCATACTTGATCACGGTGGGGACTCCGCAGTCAGCCGATACCATCATCGTAGAGGATGGTTTCGTAACGATCGGTGGAACCAGCGCTTTGACTCTGACTGGGAATGCAACGATTGACGTTCAGCCAGGCCGCTCGTTGTTGGTGAAGGCGCCAATCGAGGGAACTGCAGGACTCAAGAAGACCGGCGACGGCATTCTTGGGATCGAGCGGGCGAATACTTATTCGGGTGCTACCATGGTTAATCAGGGACTTCTGATGGTAATGAATGGCACAGGTAGTGCGACCGGCTCTGGAAATCTTGTCATAGCCGCCACCGCCGCACTCAAGGGCACGGGTGTGATCTCCGGCACTGTGACTTTGAATGGAATTATTTCGCCTGGCACAAGTCCTGGCACGATCACAACTGGAAGTGAAGTTTGGGGACCGAACGCAGGCTACCAGTGGGAAATTAACGACGCCTACGGGGATTCTGGAACCAGCCCGGGTTGGGATTTGATCAACATCAACGGTTCGTTGACGATCAATGCTAACTCTTCAAATCGATTTAATCTAAATCTCAACACCATTAATGCTGGTGGCAACCCGTCCTCATTGCAGAACTTCACCAACACCGACGCCTACCAATGGACGATCGTAACGACCACCGCCGGCATAACCAATTTCTCAGCAGACAAATTCAACATTAACACTGCAGGGTTCGCGGATTCGCTCGGGAGCGGTGTGTTTCGTCTAGCCTTAAGCGGCGACGGTAAGGATTTGATTCTTTATTTTACTCATGTTCCTACGATCGACGGGCAGCCGGCAAGCAGCCAGACGAAAAGTAGTGGAGACACAGTGTTCTTCAATGTAACAGCAAGCGGAGCCGGGCCGTTAACCTACCAATGGAAAAAAGATGGCGCGACCATGGTCGATGGTGGTCGAGTCTCAGGAGCTGCAAGTAGTTCGCTGTCGATCAGCAGTTTAACCACGCCGGACGCAGGATCGTACACGGTCGAGGTTAGTAACCTGGCAGGTACAGTGACCAGCTCACCTTCGATCCTCAATCTTCTCTCTGCCCCTCAAATTGTCGCGCAGCCGATGTCCAAGACCAATAATGCCGGGACGACCAACTTGTTTGCAGTCGGAGCGACGGGCGGAAATCTGAATTACCAATGGAAAAAGGGAAATACCCTCCTTGCTGATGGAACCAAGTATATGGGAGCCAAGAGCTCCGCTCTGTTAGTTAAGAATTTACTTATCGCGGACGCCGGCAGTTTCACGGTGGTAATTACAAACACTTTTGGAAGCATTACCAGTGCGGTTGCCAAACTGTCGGTCCTGGATCCCGCAATCAACGGTCAGCCTAAGCCAGCGGATCGGATGCTTGGAGCCAATGTTACCTTTTCCGTCCAGGCGGCCGGCACAGGAACACTTCTTTACCAGTGGCAAAAGGATGGGGTAAACCTGTCGAACGTCGCTGGACATATCTCAGGCGCTACCGCAAAGGATCTCACAATTATTGGAGTTACTTTGCCAGATTACGGCGTCTACCGGGTGCTGGTTCAGAACAGCCGGGGAACGGTCACGAGTCTCAATGCTCCCCTCTCCCCATCCCAAGCCCCAACTATCACCTTCCAGCCCCAGAGCTCAACCAATCCTCCCGGAGGATCCGTTTCCTTTAATGTGGGCGGTTCCGGCACACAGCCTTTTGGTTATCAATGGACCAAAGACGGAGAGAACCTGGAAAATTCGCTCAATGTAAACGGCGTTAATGGTTCCACCCTTAACCTGTCCAGCCTTACCGTTGGTGATGCAGGGGAATATGCAGTGACCATCAGCAATGAAGTGGGAACGGTCACCAGCACTAGCGCATTTTTGACTGTCAGCAATTTGCCTCCCACGGTTTCCATCGTGAGTCCCGCCGACGGAACCAGCGTTCCTGGTCCCGCTAATGTCATGATCATGGCAAACGCTTTCGACCAGGATGGATCAATCAATCGCGTTGAATTCTATGCAAATGATCAATTAATCGGAACCAGCTATACGCCTCCCTACACAAACGGCGGTTCAAATATTGCCGGCGGCATCTACACGACCTATGCCAAAGCATTTGATAACCTTGGGGAATCAACTACATCGGAATCGATTACCTTTACCGTCGCCGGTGATTGCAGCCTTGCTCCCAATGGAATGGTCTCCTGGTGGGGTGCTGACAGGGATTTCGCAGCGAATGACTACCTCGGTCGCAATGACGGAGTGTTGGTCTCCGGCGCTGACACCAACGAATTCGGTCTGGTGGGTGGGGGCTATAAGTTTGATGGAGTTTCAGAAGTTTTGGTAGTTCCACATTCTCCAACGCTGAGTTTCTCGAATCGCATGTCCATCGAACTATGGGCTTATCGGACGGGAACTTCCCCGGTCGGACGTTTGATCGGTAAGCGGGCGTCCGGTTGTGGTGCCTACAATTACGAATTGTCTTACGACGAAACCGTGCAGGGCAACGGTTTGCGTTTTGGTGGTGATTCAGGAGGAGGATTCAGCGGTGTAATTGTCCCCAATACTTTACCTACAAATGAATGGACCCACATTGCCGGGACTTACGACGGCACTACCTTTAGGCTTTATGTTGATGGTTTGCTGGTTGGATCGGCTAACGGGTCACTCGGGACGACCAATTCTGATGCTTTGAAAATCGGCGGTTCAGGGGGATGTGATTACTTCCTTGGAACGCTGGATGAAATTACCATTTATAATCGCGCGCTCAGCGGACCTGAGATCCAGCAAGTCTACGGGGCTGGCTCCTTTGGTAAGTGCGAGTCTTCCATTAAACTGGAAACCGTTGCAACGTTTGGTGGTCCCGGCAACCAACGTGGAACTGACGTTGCAATAGCCGGAGGGGCGGCTTACCTGTCTGGATACTCTCTGGGTGGCCTCGTTGTGGTAGATACGGGTGGCGGATTCTCAAAAGGTCTTCGTGATACAGTCGCCTCCCGCTTAACCGGGGCGAACGATGAAGGCATTATTGCACGATTCAACCTGCCTTTGGGAACTAACGGTATCAACGGAATAACTCCTGCGTGGAAGACCAACTGGCCAAATATGCCGGACGTGGACCGATTTAATTCTGTAGCAGTGTCCGGAGAAGGAGTGTATGTCGCAGGCGAAAGTTACGAGCGCACCCTGGATGTTCGCGGCGAAAAAGAAGGCAAAGGGATGGTTGTTAAATTCCCATTTGCGGGTGCCATCGGAGCAGGCTTCGGCGGATCGACCTGGGATAAACAAACGCCCGCCTCCCCGGGAGCTTTCGGGCTCAGTGGAAACGAAGTCATCAACGCCACTGTCGTGAATGTGGAAGGCGGGATCACCTATATCTATGCTGCGGGTCATGGACAGGCCAACTCTGGAAACATCGGTCGTCAGTTCCTTACCAAGATGCGGAGTGATTCAACTATCATGTGGACGGTCCGGGACGATTCGGCCACAAGCACTGCTTTTAGTTCTGGTCGGGCAGTGACGGTGATGAATGGAAACATTTATGTTGCGGGTGTGAGTGACGATGCTCAGGGGCAAAGCATCGCTGTTGTCAGTAAGTATAATTTAAACGGAAATTTACAATGGGTGCTCGGACGTGATCCTGGAACATTCAATGGGATCGCCGCTCATGGCGGCGCCATTTACACGGTCGGCGAAAGCGGGACTTCTCAATTCATCGAGAAGCGGGATGAAGCCGGAACGGTCATATGGTCAGTGACGTCTGAGGAGTCGGCCTATCCGGAAGGCCTCAATGCCGTGACCGGATTTGGTAACAGGATCTATGCCGCGGGTTGGTCTGTGAAGTTCTCTGAAAATGACAAAGAAGCCGTCCTTTTGGAAATCAGTCCTGAAGACGGTGAGATTTTAAATGTCGAGAGATTTGCGTCGTTAGCAGAATCAGGTGACAGCGAAGCCACTGGTATTGCGACAGATGGAACGGACCTCTATGTGTCGGGTGAAACTCAAACTCCGTTTTCTGGCCGGGATGCCATTCTGCTTCGTTACCGGGTTTCACAGCAGGCCGTTCCGTTGCTCATTGCCAGCACTTTGCCCAACGGTGAAGTCGGAAAGCCGTATGTTGCCAATTTACAGGCAACGGGTGGCAAGCCGCCCTACACCTGGTCGGTCGTTTCTGGTACCCTGCCATCCGGCTTATCGTTTTCTTCCAATGGCTCTATCTTCGGAACTCCAACGATTGATGGCGTTTCGTCTGTGACCTTGAAAGTTCAGGATTCTTCCTCTCCGCAGGAAGCGGTCAGTTCGTTGTTCAACGTTGTAATCATCGAGTCCAATGACGTCCCAGTCGTAACGATCTCGTCTCCATCTCAAGGTCAGACCTTTGGAAGCCCTGCCAGTATCGGAGTGTCTGTCACTGTAGCGGACGGTGATACGATCTCGCGTGTGGAGGTGGCGATTGGCAGTTATCGCCAAACTCTCATCGCATCGCCTTACACGGCTACTTTCTACGGCGTTGGGCCTGGCACCTACCTGGTGACGGCTTCTGCTCAAGACGTTCATGGAGCTGTTGGAGTCGCGGCTCCAAGGTTCGTTCGCGTAAATGCCCCAGGTACCTATGTCATCGATTTCGAATCTTTGGACACAACTTCGGCAGCCGCGACTGGTAGCGCGGTCACAGGCTACTTCACCAGCCATGGGGTAGGCGTAACCAACGAAACCAGCGGTAGCTCATTCATAGTGAACAGCGAGACGCGGGTGGGCGGTGGTAACGCTATCCTGGCCTCATCCGGCAGGAACATCTTTACCCAGGGTGGAATAAACGGGAGGGCATCCTACACAATTCGTTTCGGGCAACCGATTGGCAGGTTTGAATTTACCCGAGTCAGCTTGCTGTCGGGTTTACGCGGAGTTACTCACCCGGCCTGGAGGGCAACTGCCTACGACGCGAGTGGGAACGAACTCTCTTCGGTGAACGAGGATCTGATCACCAGTTATTCGATCGTTCCTTCCTCCACTTTTAATCTTTACGGACCTGATATTGCATGGGTTCGAGTCGAAGGGGATAACCGTGGCGTTGCTTCGTTTACCTCTGCTCTCCTTGACGATTTGATTCTTCATGATGATGTTGGAAACGTTCCACCGAGCATTTCCATCACCTCTCCTCTCGCCGACGAGAACTTTACCGCGCCAGCGAACGTTACGGTCACAGCCACTGCCTCCGACTCGGATGGAAGCGTCGCCAGCATTAGTGTCTATCGGGACAACATCCTCGTCGGCACCACAACCGGCAATCCCGGCTCGGTTACTCTGCTAAACCTTTCTCCCGGAGTCTATTTCGTCAAAGCAGTTGCGACGGACGATCAAGGAGCTTCTCGCAGTTCTCAGTTGCGCCGGTTTGTGGTCAATGCAGCAGCAGGGATCAACATGATCAACTTCGATGCGCTTGACGCATCCGCAAGAAATATTGGTGGTTCGACCCTCTCAAACTATCTGGCTGGCTACGGTGTTTCGATTGCTGGCCCAACTTTGGGTTCCCGCGTTGAAGCTGCTGATTTCAGAAACCTTGCAGGCGGCGATCTTGTGTCGCCTCCTTCTCCCCGAAATGTGCTCGGCCAGTTGGGCGTTTCGGGACCGATGGCCTTTACTTTGCGCTTTGGCACATCATTGCAGAGTGTGAAGTTCACCCGTCCACTGTTGAAGAGCAGCGTCGCTGGCGTCACTCATCCGGCCTGGACCGCTCGTGCCTTTAACCTCTCTGGAGTTGAGCTGGCGACCGTTTCCGAAGATGAAATCAATAGTTTCACGGAAGTCGCTTCCCGAACATTCGAATTGCGCGCGACTGGGATTGCGTGGGTTCGCTTTGAATCCGAAGGGGGGGGAACCACCTTTAGCTCATTGTTGATTGATGACCTTGTGCTGAACGCAAATGCTCTGATTTCCACCCTTTCAGTCAACATTACTTCGCCCGCCCAGAATGCCGTCTTCACAGCACCGAGCGATATTCTTGTGCATGCAAACGTCGTGAGTAACGCAGCTATTGCCCAGGTGGAGTTTTACGCCGGGACAACACTCATCGGCGTAGTGACGGAAGCTCCCTTTGAGTTCAACTGGGAAAACGTGCTGGCGGGCAACTATGGACTTCGCGCCAAAGTCTACGATGCAGACGGCAATGCGGTCTGGTCCTCTACCGTGAATATTGTCGTGAATCCAGGCGCTGCAGGCGACTCGACCATTGTTAATTTTGATGCGATAAACGCAAACGGCGGACCTGTATCAGGAGCCACCCTCGCTACCTATCTTAGTGGTTTTGGCATCACTCTGTCGGAACAAAGCCTGGGCACCACGGTCCAGGCTGTCGCGCAAACCTCGTTCCTGAATGGCAACACCGTCCAGGCCGCCTCCGAGCCGAACGTGTTGACGCAGACAGGACCTTCGGATTCGATGGACTTCACCCTTTCATTTGCTGAACCGTTGCAAAGCTTGCAGTTCACTCGTCCCAAGCTGCGGGCAGGTGCCATAGGAATCACACATCCTCAATGGACTGCTCGTGCTTACGATGCCACAGATACTGAACTTACCTCGGTGAGTGAATCATTCACTTCAAGCTACTCAGATGTCGGCTCTGCCGTGTTTGTCTTGCAAGGGCAGGGGATCACCAAAGTCAGGTTTGAATCGAACAACCGCCGCGCAACCGCTTTCAAGGCAGTCCTCCTGGATGATTTCATTCTTACAACGGTCACAACCAATCTGCCTCCAGTCGTAATAATCACGGAGCCAGGGAGCGGCTCTCTTTACGCCGCTCCAGCCTTGATCAATGTCGTGGCGGATGCTTTTGATCACGATGGAGAAGTCGTTCGGGTTGATTTCTACAATGGAGCTACGTTGATCGAATCTGTGACGGAAGAGCCTTACAGCATCGTTTGGACAAATGTTCCGGTAGGTCGTTTCAGCTTGCGAGCAGTGGCCATCGATAACCTGGAAGTTAGTCGATCCTCTGACATTGTCAGGGTCAGCGTCGAGCCGCGCGATGATGTGTTTGGATTTTTAACGCAGCCGGAAGATCAAACGGTTGCTCTCGGCAGCAATGCCACCTTCTCGGCTACCACCACATTTTCGAGTGCCGTTCCACCGGTCACCTATCAATGGACTTTCAATGGCGACAACATTGAAGGTGCTACTGAATCAAACCTTGAGTTGACTGCGGTCGCGGCAGAAAACGAAGGCTCTTACACCCTTCTCGCCAGCCTTGGCACGACCAATATCACCAGTGAAAGTGCGATCTTAACGGTAGCTGCTGCTCCAATCATCGATACTCAACCTCAGGGTCAAAGCATCGATCTCGGATCAAGCGCGACGTTTTCAGTTTCGGCAACAGGTGCCGCACCTCTTCGTTATCAATGGGTGCGAAACGGTAATCCGATTCCGGGAGCCACCACTTCGACTCTCGTGCTCACCACGGTGAAATCTACCGACGCCGGAAACTATGGTGTGGTGGTTGCGAACTCGATCGGTGCCGTTCGCAGTGACAAAGCCAACTTGTCCGTGTCCATTGGAAATGGAGCGTTGAGCACTGCAGATGATTTTGCAGACCGCATAACCTTCAATCCTCTCGTGTCACCAGTGTTTGGTGATAACAGTTCGGCAACGAGCGAATCGGGCGAACCGGATCACGCCGGGAAAACCGGTGGTAAATCAATCTGGTATACTTGGAACGCCTCGTTCACTGGCGTTATTACGCTGACCACATTAGGCAGCAGTTTCGATACTTTGATGGCGGTATACACCGGGGACGATGTGGCCAGTCTCAGCCAGGTTATCGCTAATGATGATGCCCGGGATGGTTACTTCGCCAGCCAGGTGACTTTCTATGTCATTGAAGGCATTGATTATCACATCGCCGTGGATGGGTTCTATGGTGCATCAGGAAACGTCACCTTGAGCATGCCTGACGGCGGCTATCGTGTCCTCGATGTGAATGGTAGTGATGAAGAATTGCCCAACATCACCGTTCAGCCTGCAAGCCGCAGCGTTGTGGAAGGGACCAATCACACCCTGACAGTTTCGGTCACCAGCCAAACGGCTTTGAACTATCAATGGTTCTTTAACGGCCTCCCAGTTCTTAACGAAACGAACAGCACTTTGGAACTCGTTGATTTCGATTCCGGTTCAGTCGGACGCTACTACGTCCTGGTCGCAAATGATGTCGGCTCGGTCGAGAGCGACGTGGTTCAGCTTCAGATCATCTCTGCGGCAGTCGAAAATGCTGAAACAGTATCCAGCAAAGACAAGTTCTTTGAATCCATTGCCAGCGGAGTGACCGCCAGCGCCGGCCGTGCCCACAAAGTTCCGCAAGGGGAGGCAGGGCCATCCCGCGGTTACACCACGACCCAGATATTGAGCACGGTTGGATCTACCAAGGAAGAAGGCGAACAGAATCACGCAGGTGAAACCGGCGGAGCTTCCGAGTGGTATGTCTATGCTGCGCCTGAAAGTGCTACCATCCACATCAACACGGACGGGAGTAGTTTCAACACTGTGCTCGCCGTCTATACCGGCAGCGGTTTCGGGTTTGATACCCTGACGACAGTCGCCTCCAGCAACAACAGCTCTGGTAACGGTGGTGATCGAGTCAGATTTGCCGCAACCCAGGACACGATTTACTTCATCGCAGTGGACGGAGTCGGTGGTGCAAGCGGGACGGTGAATTTAAACATCCACCTGGGCACGCCTCCTTCCATTACCGTTAATCCACTGACTAAAGTTGTCACCCTGGGCAGCAGCGCGCTGTTCTCCGTGACCGCTACTGGAACCACAAATCTCAACTACCAGTGGAAGTTCAATGGAGCTAACATCGGTGGAGCTACCGCCTCCAGTTATACTCGCTCGAACATTCAGCTCACCCATTTCGGAGCTTACACGGTGGTGGTTAGCAATATCATCAACACGGCTTCAAATTCGCCCTCGGCCTTCCTGCAGATCGAATCCGCCCCGATCATTACCACGCAGCCGACCAATCGAACCGTCGTTGCCGGAACAAACACAACCCTCAGCGTGCGCGTCGTCGGAACTGATCCGATGACCTACCGGTGGTTGTTTAATGATGTTCTTATCTCAGGGGCTACAAGCTCCAACCTGGTCTTAACCGCAATCCAGACCACCAACATCGGAAGTTACAAAGCCATTGTGACAAACATAGTGGGTGCCGTCACCAGTCAGGTCGCGGTTGTGACAGTTACTGTGCCTGCGCCAGTCGTTACGTCCCACGCAGAAAACGTTGTTGTGACCGATGGTTCCATCGTCCTCGCTGGTACTGTCGCCGGGAATGCCCGCGTCACCCAGGTGCAAACCAAACTAGATAATGGAGCCTTTACTGCAGCCACTGGCACCACCAGTTGGAGCAAGAACCTCACTCTCGTTCCTGGAACAAATACTATCACCGTAAAAGCGATTGACGCGTCGGTATTCGAATCGACCACGGTGCGCAAAGTGTTCTTTGCTTCGCTTCGGGCCTTTACGCTGCAAACCAACGGAATTGGAAGCATTACGAACGCCGCCACCCTGTTCAACAATGTCACCTATCGTGCCACCAACGGCGCTCAGTTGATCGTTGGCAAGACATATAAGCTGACTGCATCACAGTCAAAGACCGGGCCTGGAACCAATTACATCTTCACTAATTGGACCGACCACGCCAATGCGGTCATCGAAACCAACGCGATCCTCAACTACGTGATGGACACCAACGCTCACGTAAAAGCGAACTTCATCCCGAATCCCTTCATCGGGACGGCGGGTATATACAGTGGCTTGTTCTTTGAAGCTGGCGGCATTAATCACAGCAGTGCTGGTTATGTCCTGATCAAAGCCAACTCCAAGCTCGCGTATAGTGGTAAGTTATTCCTCGACGGCAATGCCCTTTCGATCAGCGGTAAGTTTGCCTTGCCGGGAACGGCCACGAAAACGGTGGCGCGTTTGGCCAAGTATGGAAAACCGGACCTCACACTCTCGTTCGCCCTGGATTTCTCGAATGGAAGCGATCAAATCCTTGGCACCCTGGCGCAAGGCTCAGACTGGGTTGCAGAATTGCAGGCCGATCGTTCCGTCTGGGCAACCAACCGAGTGGCCGACGCCTTCACGAACAATTATGTCATTGTTATCCCGCCGACCCAGGCGAACCCTGCACTGGGACCTGTTGGATACGGATACGGTCTGGTATCTGTCGATCGCCTCGGCAAAGTAAAAATTGCCGGTGGCGCTGCGGATACGGCTCTTCTGAAGCAGGGAACTATCCTTTCAAAGAGTGGCCTTATACCTTTCTACGCTCCGCTTTACCTCAAGGAGAGGACGTTTGGGTTGCAGTTGTTGAAGGAACATCAAGGATCTGCCATGGGTTGGCTTGCGTTAATTCCGAATGCAGCAGCAGGCAAAACAAACCTTGCGCCACAAGGAACTATCAGTTGGATCAAAACCGGTTGGACCAATGCGTTTTATCCAAATGGATTCACCAACGAAGTGGTCGTTCTCGGTTCTCGCCAGTCGCTTACCAATGGTCTCCGGATGCTATCCCGGACCAGTGGAACAGCCACAGCGGATGACGGCAACCTGCTGAGTCCGATCACGGTCGGATTCTCGCTCGCAACGAACAACGTGTTCACGACGAATACAGCAAATCCGCAATCGCTCAAGTTTGCCGCCGTCGCCAAAACCGGCGCCTGGAAAGGAACATTCGTTCATCCGCAGAATCCCGCGGTCCTGACTCGTTACTTCGGAGCGTTCCTCCAGGATTACAATTACGGCAGGGGCTACTTCGGTGGCACCAATCAAACCGGTTCGATCAAATTCGAATAGGTCTAAACTTCGCAACAATCAAAAGCACGAGAGCCGGACATACGTCCGGCTCTTTTCTGTTCAGGTCCCATCCTGGACTCAGGAGATTCGCGGTCAATTCTTCGATTGCCCCGACCATTCGGCTGGTTGCACATCCTATGTTCGGCGCGCGAACAGGCTCATACACTGGAAGCGTTCAATAAATAATTATCACCTCGTATGAGCAGTAAAACTAACGAAAAACCCTCCTGCACAGATGTGAACTTCATTGGCAACCGTCTCGCGAGTTGCCTGGACCTGGTGGGTCCCGACAAGAAGACTATCCGTGAAAAATACCTCGTCGGTGATCCGCGCGAATGCCCATTTGGAACCTCGGAAGAAATGAAGCGCCGCGGGTTCGTCGGCATCTATGAAAAGCAACCCATGCACAAGATTTCCGGGGCCAAGATGAGCTTCCTTCTGAAGAAAGCCACGGCCGAGTGGTAGAACTGACTCAGAGCGGCCCAAAGTTATTCACATTTTGGTGCGCTTCGCTCGGTCATTAGCCTGACACACGTTTCATAGTCGCGCGGTTCATCGAACCGCGCGATTTTTGTTTATGCGAGCAATCTGGAAAGGTTCCATCAGTTTTGGGCTAGTCAATATCCCTGTCGGACTGTATTCGGCCACTCGCCCGAGCAGCCAAATCAAACTTAGGATGCTACGGAAATCGGACTTGAGTCCGATCAAATTTAAGCGAACTGCCGAGGTGGATGACAAGGAGGTGGTGTGGGAGGATATCATCAAGGGCTATGAGTATGAGAAGGGACAATTCATCGAGATCACCGATGAGGACTTCGATCGGGTAAACGTCGACTCCACCCAAACGGTCGATATCAAAGAATTTGTGGATTTGAACGACATCGATCCGATGTTTTTCGATCAACCCTATTTCCTGGCCCCTGAGAAAGGCGGCGACAAAGCATACGTCCTGCTAAGGGAAGCGCTCGCGCAATCCGGCAAAGTCGGCATAGCCAAAGTAGTGATCAAAACCCGCGAACACCTGGCTGCTGTCAAACCTCACGGGAAAGCCCTCGTTTTGGAACTAATGCACTTTTCCGAAGAGCTGGCCGATCCCAACGAATTAAAGCTACCGAATGGCGAGGTCGGCAAAAAAGAATTGGCCATGGCCAATTCGCTCATCGAACAGATGACCGACGACTGGAAAGCCTCCAAGTATAAAGATGAGTATCACGAGGAACTGGTAAAACTGATCGAAGAGAAGATCGCAGCGGGTGGTGAAGTTTCGGCACCTAAAGCCAAAGCGAAGAAACCGACCAACGTCGTTGACCTCGTCTCGGTTCTCCAACAAAGCCTGAACCAGACGACCAAAGGCAAAGAGAAGAAGACAGCCGAGAAAGCCGCACCGAAAAAAGCGAAACGGAAGGCAGCCTGAGGCGTTTAAATCAGGAAAAATGGTTTCCTCCCGCCGAGCCAAAGGACATCTTAAAAAGCCCGTCCACCAACTACTTGCTACCAAATGCATCCCCGTACAGACGTCGTTGCGCGAGGCGCAGCGTAGGCTGTACGCGGTTTTTTGGTCAAAACACGGCGTGTAGCGACCCCTGTACCGGTTTTTTTGGTGAAAACATCGCGTGCAGCGACCCCTGTACCGGTACAGACATCGAAACGCGCCGCGCAGCGACGTCTGTACCGGTACAGCCCACTCCGCGCGAGGCGTTTCGACCCCCTGTTCCAGGAAAAAACCCGCTGGGCGCAGCGCCCAACCCCCTCCCCTTGAGTCGCGAAGTGAAGCCCGCTCTGTGGCCGAATTCCCATCGATGAATCGACTATGAATTTTGTGTCGGATTCGTTTTTGCAGCGGGAGTATTTGGAACAGTTTTAGGGCTGCTGGTGACGAAGAAAATAGGCAGACGATCTAAAACGCCGCAGCGATGCAATAGCAGTGCTGGAAAGCCTGCCAAGATATGGTCCGCTGTTTCCTCGTCTTTCGAAACTTAATGCTGGCGAGCGATCGGCGTGGTTCGTGCATAAGATCAAAGCCGCCAAAGTCACTGGGATCACTTTGCATTGCCGACACGATCACAGCGATACCATTGGAAACGTCGGGGTAGCGGCAGGCCGTCAACTTCCACCCGAAGAGATGGGGGTGTCCTTCCTGAATCCTGGAATCCAGTAACTGGACGATGATTCGCAGTGATTGAAAACCTTTCCGTGCAAGCGCCAGTGCTTCAGGGGCAGCCGACCGTGGGCGCATTTAAGACAGCGGCAATGGAACTTGACCGCTTGCGGAGAGTCTTTGGCAGACCGCTGAATCAGAATGAACAAAACGCCCGCGGAAATGCACAAAGCTCGGCCTCGGTCTTCTTCCGAGTTTGGGTGTTCTCCACACTGGTCAGACTAATTTCGGGGTGAGAGCAAAGGTCGTTTTGCCCAGTCTTGCAGCAACTGACTAGGAAACTTCGCGAGGAAACCAGAACAAATTATACACGTCAGCCAGTATGTATTCATGGTGGGCTCGTTCACGCTGTGTACACAAACATGCCGTATACGAGGAGGGTCCATTTTTGAGAGTCTAGCATCGAATCACCCGAACATTCGTCACGAAGAAATCTTTTTAGACGCCTGAACTTAACGAAGACCCAAAACCAAAGCGCCCTCAACAAAAACCTGCTTCAAACAAACCTAAGAACGAGAATGAAAAGAAAAAACCAAAACCTCACGAGTAGAAAACATCCCATTCCAGTGCTCATCTCCGCCATGACGTTGCTGGTCACCCAGAACCTGGAAGCTCAAACCACTCCCGGTCCGCAGCCGAACATTTGCACGCGCGCCTGTTGGGCGGCGCGCGCTCCTGATTGTGGTCTCACCCCCATGTCTTCCTTGACCCGGGTGACGGTCCATCACACGGCGGCAGCCAGTGACTGGAACACGGCGAGTCTTGACGATTCCAAAGCCAAGGTGCGTGCCGTGCAAAATTATCATATGGACGCCAAGGGCTGGTGCGACATCGGCTATCATTTTGTCTTTGACAAATTGGGCAATATTTTTGAGGGGCGCCTCGGTTCAATGAGCGGGAGCAGCGGATGGAACCGCGGCGCACACGACGCCTGCAACAACAGCAGCTTTGGCTTCACCCTTCTCGGATATTTCCATCCTCCCTACAACCAGTCTCCCACGCCGGAGATGTTGAACTCATACTACAATGCGATTGCCTGGCGAATGCCTGCCGGTTGGTCGCCCTATGGGGCGAGCACTTATTGTAATAATACGGTCGGCTTCATCGATGGACACCGCAAAGTCGTCTCGACGGCCTGTCCGGGTGACCTCGTGTATCCAAATCTGATTACCGAAAACTACAATGGCGGCCCGATGCGAACCGCCATCGCCCAGCGCAGAACACCAGGCGGTACTTTATCCTCCTACGGCGATTACGATGGCGATCGCAAAGCGGATGCAGCGGTGTTCCGTCCATCCAATGGTACTTGGTATATTTCTCGAACCAGTGCGGGTGCTTACAGCAAGGCCTTTGGCTATAGCTCCGATATTCTTGCGCCCGCT
>JBKJKE010000122.1:0-10954 GCA_046597605.1 Limisphaerales bacterium
CGACGCCTTCATCGCCGCTTACAATCAGACCGCCGCACCCTTTGATTGGACCAAAATCCGTTTCACCCCAAAAACCCTCGCAGGTAAATATTCGGATTTATGCAAGTAGGCACTAGAGGCTGTCTACCCCACAAATCGCTTTTTAGTCCGTTTACACACCTTGTACGCGGGCCGGAATCCGTTACCGAGCCGTTTACACACCCTGTACGCGGACCGGAATCCGTTACCGGGCCGTTTACACACCTTGTACGCGGACCGGAATCCGTTACCGAGCCGTTTACACACCTTGTACGCGGACCGGAATCCGTTACCGGGCTGTTTACACACCTTGTACGCGGGCCGGAATCCGTTACCGAGCCGTTTACACACCTTGTACGCGGGCCGGAATCCGTTACCGGACTGTTTACACACCTTGTACACGGGCCGGAATCCCTTACCGGGCCGTTTACACACCTTGTACGCGGGCCGGAATCCGTTACCGGGCCGTTTACACACCTTGTACGCGGGCCGGAATCCGTTACCGGACCGTCTACACACCTTATACACGGGCCGGAATCCCATATTTCCCCGCTAAAGCAGCCGGGAACCTCGCTTGAAGCTCAAGCTTCCCCCAGCCAGACCGATTCCACTTGTCAACGAAGGCATCAGGATATCCACTAGTGCCCTCCATGAACCAGAATGATTTTGCCCGGTGCGACTGCCAAAGTTGCGGCAATCCCATCGAGTTTCCACCCGAAGCTGCAGGGATGACAATCGATTGTCCGCATTGCAACATCCAAACCTCTCTTGGCGAGGCTGTCCTGGAGAAAGAAACGGTCGCGGGGGAGCCAGCCCGCCTTACCGCTTCGGAGATTCTCCAGCAATTTCAAGGCAATGTCCCTCGCACCCGCGCATCGTTCTTCTACCAGGTGGGCCTCATTCTCGTCAGTTTCATGATGGTTTTATTGCCGCTGGTGTATGTGGCGTTGGTGTGCGCCGCAGGCTGGGGAGTTTATCTCTATGCAACCCACTTCACATTCCTGCTTGGCATGGGCGGAAACTTCCGACTCGGAATTCTAAAGCTCATGCTCTATTTCGGCCCTCTGTTCGTGGGCTTGATTGTCGTTCTTTTCATGGTCAAACCGCTTTTTGCCCGACGCCCAAAGCACGCTCAACCGATGGCTTTAAATCCTGCTTTCCAACCAACGGTCTACGCGTTCATCGCAAAAATCTGTGACCTGGTCGGAGCGCCCATGCCGAACCGCATCGACATGGATTGCGAACTGAACGCGTCCGCGAGTTTCCGTCGCGGCATGTGGAGTTTGTTGGGAAATGACCTTGTTCTCACAATCGGATTGCCTTTGGCCGCCGGATTGACTGTCCGTGAATTTGCGGGAGTGGTGGCGCATGAGTTTGGTCATTTCACGCAAGGCTTTGGCATGCGTCTTAGCTATGTCATCCGCACAGTCAACGCCTGGTTTGCACGGGTGGTGTATGAGCGCGATGCCTGGGATGTCTGGCTCGAAGAGACGGCGGCGGAAGCAGAGGACATCAAATGGGCGTTTATGGTCGGATGCGCGCGATTCGGGGTGTGGTCTTCCAGGCAGGTGCTGAAACTTCTAATGATGACCGGCCACGGGGTAAGCTGTTTCCTGCTGCGCCAAATGGAATACGATGCCGACCACTACGAAATCAAACTGGCGGGGACCGAAGCCTTCGAAACGACTACCCGCCGCATGCACGTGCTCAACCACTTATTGAAACCGACCTATGACAGCATGGGCGTTTCCTGGAAGAACGGTCGCGAGCTTCCGAACGACCTGCCGGCGTTGTTACTGAAATTTGATCGCGCACTTCCAACAGGAAAGCGAACCCAGCTCGAAGATACCCTGGGGCTGACCAAGACCGGGGTATTCGACACGCATCCGTCCGCTGGAGATCGCATTCGTTGCGCACGCCAAATGAATGAGCCAGGGATCTTTCATCTCGATGCTCCTGCAACTATTCTCTTTGAGAATTTTGAAATTATCTCCAGCCAGGTGACTCAGGTGCATTACTCCGATTCAATGGGTATTCCGTTGGAACTCGCCAAATTGACCCCCGTTCAGGCAGAGAAACCAGACGAACCCGCGGCCTCACCTCTAACACAATCGTCCTCGCCTCAGGCAGGGGGTCGTATTCGGCTGCGAGTTCCCAGTTCCGGCGCTTAGAAAAAGTTCATAAACTACCAGGCGGAAGATCTCTCGCTGGGGATCAAGTCAAAGGACGTAAATAGTAAACCCAAAGACCCGCCACTTCACGGAGAACCATATATGGAGTTTGACGGAGAAAATACGCTTCCTCCGCAGGAACAGTAAAGACGTCCCAACCATCACGCTGGTAGGCCATCTTGATTCGCGGCAAATGGTAAAAATGACTGACCACGAGGATGCGCCGCGCGGGTATCTTTGGAAACATTGCCTCCGTGTTTTCTACCGTGGCCTGCGTATTAAGGCCGAGCTCATCGCGCAGGATGTCCCCCTCGGCTACGCCCAGGGAGACGGCGTATCTCTTCATTGCTTCTGTTTCATGAATGGCACCGTCACCGGGTCCGCCCGACATCAGAAGTTTTCTGGCATAACCCTGTTTATAGAGGTCGACTGCCGTCCGCACCCGGTCAGCCAGAGCGTCGGAAGGCCGGCCATCCGAATACGCACGCGCACCCAGAACGACGATGATATCAGCCTTGCGTCGATAATCAGTTTTGCCAAAACAAACGACCTGCAAAATGGGAAAGAGAAAGAGGCATAAACTAAAACAAACCAGGACGGCAGGAAACGAAGTCCGATTAATTCCCGCAGACCGCCGGGGCAACGCAGCCCAGGCGACCAGTGAAAACGCTGCACAGACGATGAACGAAAGAGGAATCGGAAAACCGGATCGGATATTACCCACGATCAATTCCCGGTAGAACTGTCCAGCATTGAATAAGGCCAACAAGGCGAGCCCTGAAGCAATCCCTGCAATCGACCACCTGGCTGCAGATGAAGAAGGCGGACGGATCGCAAATACAAGCAACAGAAAGGCAACCACACTCACCAGGAACCTCTCCACCATCGGCGGCAAAAGACGAAGGTCGATCCACCAGACGTTTGCATCGAAACCCGGAGACCGCAGTTCACCAAGTAGGTTGATAAGAGCAAAGGCGCCGAAAAAAAGGGCAACGCCTCTTGGCAATGCGTTCGACCAGATCCCCGGCAAAATCTCTCGCCACCATGCTTTCATTCGCCAACAGTAGACTCGATGCCCAAAAAATGTCAGCAAGGTTCGGCATTTTACGTAGAAATGCGTTGCCACAACAACTGACCCTGACGGCTCCCGAATGTGTTTTACTAAGATCAAGTCACACTCTGCTTGAGCCAAATCATGGAATCGTACTATTCCCCCTCGGCAATGAAGATATTCCCTCCATTTGCATGAGGATCATGCCCATCTTTCTCATCTTTGACTTGAAAAATGGGCAGCAGACTAGAACACTAGCGCACTACCCATGAAAAGGTTGATTGTTGCTCTAATGTCGGCGGTTTTGTACTCATTTGTCGCTCCGACGGCGACTGCGGCCCCCATGGACAATGGGGTTGATCCAGAAAACCTCGGTACGGGGCAATGGATCTATTTTCTCTCTCAGGCGGTTAATCGATTGGGGGGAAACGTCGACACTGTAAACGATGTTCCCAGCCTGATGTCCTATTACAAAAAGGCCGGCATCGATTTTATCATAGTGAAATCAGCGACTGGTGCAGAACCGTTTCTAAAAGATGAGCCGCAATTTACGAAAGAACTCGTGGAAGCCGCGCATGCGGAGGGCCTCAAAATCTTTGGTTACAATCGGTCGTCGGGAGTTGATGTCCCGGCCGAAATTGCTCTCGCTATCCAGGACCTCGATTTGGGCGCTGATGGCTATGTAATCGACGCAGAATCAGAGTGGGAAGTGGGCAGGCTCAAAAACGCGCCGGAAAAGGCAATCCAACTTTGCAAAGGTATCAAGGCACGTTATCCGAATAAGTTTCTCGGTCATGCCCCCTTCCCGATCATCACTTTACACTCATCGTTTCCTTACAAAGAGTTTGGGCTGTATTGCGATGCAGTCATGCCTCAGGCCTATTGGAAGAGCATCAAGGTCCCTCCCACGCAGATGGTCGAGTGGATGAACGAAGAATGGCACGCCTGGCATAAATCTCTCGCTCCGGAAGACAAAAAGGCGATCAAACCAATCGCTCCTATTGCCCAGGCCTGGAGTCCCGATGCCGAGCGCACGTTACAACCTCATGAGATTATCGAGTTCATCACTGCCTTGAACCACCATCCCAACCCTGCTTCTCCAACCGGATACAAAGGAGTGAGCTACTGGCGAACAGACCTGCAGACCGCAGGAATGTGGCGCTCGATCACGAAGGCACAAATCGGAGAGATCAACACAACGCCCCTGGAACTCGCGAAGAAGCAGACGCTCGGATCCAAGAACGGTCACGCCCGGAAGGCAGCTCCCGCCTCAGATGAATCTGAGGGCAACAATGCTCTTCCGGTCACTAAATCAGCGGCAACTCCTCCAGCTACTCCTCCAAGGGTTGCAAGGGCTTCGACGACCGCAACGGTTCAAAAAACTGCACCCGTCATTGTTCAAAATCCGAACGATTTCTCCATCGATAATGATCACGCCGATGTAACAATGGCCGGTAACTGGTATGCGGGCAAATCGGGCATGGGCTTCAAAGGCACCAATTACTTCTGTGCTAATACCACTGCTTTGGGCAAAAGCACCGCGACAGCCGTTTACCGCCCGGTAATTCGCAACTCCGGCCGCTATGACGTCTTTGTCTGGTATATTCCCCACCAAAACCGCTCCACCAAAGTCCCGTATTTTGTTTCTTATGAAGGTGGAAGTGAGATTGTCACGGTGAACCAAACTGTTCACGTGGGCGGCTGGTATCCGATCTGCAAAGGTAAACTGTTCTCTTCAGGAACAGAAGGCTTCATCAGTGTTTCCAATGATACTGGCGAAAAGGAAAAGGTTATCACCATGGATGCCGTCCGTTTCGTCCGGCAGGATGATCCAGCAGCGGCAGCCACCATCGGAAACTAAAGCGCGAACCAATCGGTTTACTCCCGTTAAGAATCCCAACTCGCCTGAATCTTTTCGGGCGAGCGACCCTCCTCTCGCAGCTTGCGCAAGCTGAGAGAGTCATGCCGTTTAGCAAGGCGAACTCCTTGTTCATCGGTCATGAGGGGACAATGGTAAAACGCGGGCGCCTGCCATCCCAGCGCTTGGTAAAGCAAAAGTTGTCGCGCGGTGGACATCAGAAGATCCGCCCCCCGCACCACTTCTGAAATCTGCATTCCCTGATCATCAGCGACCACCGCCAATTGATAAGAAGGAATGTCATCGTGACGCCACACCACAAAATCGCCGAAATCTTTTCCAGCCACGAATTTTTGCTCTCCCAGGTTTCGATCCAGAAAAGAAATAGTTTCTCCGTCGGGAACTCGAAACCGCCAACAGATCTTGTTCTCAGGTGCCGTAGACATTTCGGACGGAGAAGGAGACCTTCGACAGGTCCCCGGATAGATTGGTTCTTCTTCCCCGACATGCGGCGCGGAAAGAGAGCGCATCACATCCTGCCGCGAGCACTTGCAGGGATAGATCGCGCCAAGACTGCGGAGCTTTTGGAATACTTCTCCGTAAAAAGGAAGTCGCTCGCTCTGCGTGTAAGGAGGAAAAGGTCCTCCAAGATCGGGGCCTTCCTGCCATCGAAAGCCAAACCAACGAAGGTCTTCGAAGATGCCTTCCACAAATTCCGGTTTGCAGCGACTGAAGTCCAGATCCTCCATCCGCAATACCAGGGTGCCGCCTACTTCTTGCGCCCGCTGTTGTGCCCGCCAGAAAGTTCGCGCATGTCCCAGGTGCAAATAGCCGGTCGGAGAAGGAGCCAATCTGCCGCGATAAGGATGAATTGCAAGGTTCACTCGCGCGGAAAGCATTTTCCCAGGCAACCATCCACGGTTCAACCATTAACCTGTTCCGTCATCCTCACCCTCTAAAGATAACCATCAGCCCGAAATCATTATACATCGTCCGACCCGCCGCATCCGTGTGGCTGTAGGAGATTGGATGCATCGCGATGATATTGGATTCCCCGATCGTCTGGAGAAACTCGGTCATCATCTCGTCGAACTTACTTTTGCCCACCTCCACGCAGTCCCCATGTTTGATCGTCTTGATGCGAATCTTTTTGTCGGTTTCCTTGGCCGCAACTTCGAGAGTGGGCTTTGGTTTCTTGATGAGGCTTTCCGGAACTGCCCGTTGCGGCACTGCGAAATGTTTCTCAACACGCTGAGTTTGTGGACCCGCCAGGGCGTTGCCGGTGACAACATTTTCCGGACTCGGCTCCGGAATCATCAAAGAAGTGCCACATGTGGGACAATCGATCTCGGAACCTGATCCCGCGGAATCAACGGCAAGTTCCTGATCACACGACGTGCATTTGAAAATAATATCCATAACAACTCTCGGTATGGAACGAGAGTAGGCCCATGAAAAATGAAACTCTAGCCAAAACTCGGCCCTCCGAAAGGGGTGCAGAAGTAATTGACCGCTAGCAGGGAAATTCGGGGCAATGACACGAATTGCCTAATTACCCAGCGCGGCGAGGGCAAGGACGGACCGCGGTTGTGTGCGGCTGGATCCTTCGGACAAGTGAGAACTATAGAAACAACGAACCGCTCTGCGGTTACGCCGCGGTCCGCTCGTGTCGACGTCTACTCGTAAGACTTCTCCAACTGCTTGACCCTCGAATAAACGGGTGAAGAAATCGGTGTCCGTTTTTTAACGCGGGCGAAGACCTTTTTCGCTTCCCCCGGGTTCTCACGCATAAGCAGCACCGCGTAATCCAATTCAATCCAAGCCAGGCGCGGATCCGAAATGGTCTTGCCGTATTGTTGCAGGAAAGCACGCAAACCAGTGGTCCCCAATTGTTGAGAAGAGGCCAGAGTCGGTTCTAGGGTGGGTGGCAAACCAGGAAGCTGCGCCCCGGTTATCTGCAAGGAGCTTTGCGTTGTAGCTGCCTTCGGCTGCATCGCTACAGACGAATAATTCTCATACACTTTCCATCCCATGAACGCGGCCCCAATGATTAGCGTAATCGCTATTAAAAACTTCATGTTTCTTTTACACGCTCTATACGAGCACCCAATTTCTTCAGCTTACTGTCGATCTTATCGTAACCACGATCAAGATGGTAAATACGATTGACCTGGGTCGATCCCTTCGCCGTCATTCCCGCCAGCACCAGGGCGGCTGAAGCCCGCAGATCACTCGCCATGACCGGCGCTCCGCTGAGCTTACGTCCGCCTTTGACTATAGCACTTGGCCCTTCAATAGATATCTCCGCCCCCAAACGTGCCAGTTCACTGACATGCATGAAGCGCGATTCAAAGATTCGTTCGGTGATAATGCTGATCCCCGGAATCATACACATTAATAACATCATCTGCGCCTGCACATCGGTCGGAAAACCGGAATAAGGCAACGTTGTTATATCCACCGGCTTCAACTGCGAGCCCCGTCTTACCCGGATTGCCGGGCCTTTGCGCTCAATCTTCACACCCGCATCCCGCAGCTTATCCAACACCGCATTCATGTGATCGGCTCGCGCACCGTGAATTGTTATATCGCCATCGGTCACCGCCGCCGCGATGGCAAAGGTCGCTGCTTCAATCCGATCCGGAATCACTTCGTGCTCCGCTCCATGCAATGATTTCACCCCGTTGATCGTAATCGTCGGACTGCCTGCTCCGACTACCTTGGCCCCCATCGCGTTCAGAAAAGTTGCGAGATCGATGATCTCAGGTTCGCACGCCGCACTTTCAATGATCGTGACACCATCGGCCAATACGGCCGCCATCATCACGTTGGCGGTTCCGAGCACCGTTGGACCAGCCCGACCGCCGAGGAACAATTCGTTGCCGCGCAGTTTCTTGCCCGTGGCGTGAATATAGCCGCCATCGATCACGATTTTGCAGCCGAGCGCTTCAAAACCTTTTAGATGTAAATCAATTGGACGTGCGCCAATCACGCAACCACCCGGTAATGATACGGTCGCCTTGCGCATACGACCCAGGAGCGGGCCCATGATGCAGACCGAGCCGCGCATTTTGCGGATCAGCTCATAGTCACCGTGTGGTTTCAGCTTCGCCGCCTGAATCGTGACGGTGTCGCCATCGAACGTCACCTCCGCGCCGAGCGACTGGAGGATCTGTCCCATGAACCGAACATCGCTCAGGTCAGGAACACGACGAATGATGCATTTCTCTTCCGTAAGAAGAGTGGCCGCCATGAGAGGCAGCACTGCGTTTTTTGCGCCAGAAATGTGGACATCGCCGTGAAGAGAAACGCCCCCTTTGATCAAAAGACTATCCATGGAAGTATCAGCCTAATTGTGGTTTAAAAATCAACTGTCGACACCTTTCCACGTTTGTTCAACGACATCAAGGGAAAGCGAAAATTTGGCTGCGAAATTACAATTTCGTTACATTCTACGCGGGACACCGCCATGGGTTTGGCCTTCGATGGACTAGCGGAGTGTAGACTGTTTATACTCTTCAGGGCTCATAAACTGCGGTAACACTTCACGGTAGAGACGGGTATCCTCAATACTCATAAAGAAGTAAATGGCGGCAGATTGCACAGAATCGTCTTTATGGTTTAAACACCACCTTCCGTAGTGCCAAATTCGCTCCAGCAGATCAATCCGCGGCGGCTTCTCCCGGACGATGTCATCGAACTTCCTCCATAGCTCCGTCCACAGATCCCTTGGAGTATGTACCGAAGCCGAAGCGATCGTCTTCTGTAGTTCTGGAAGTCGCTTCGATGCTTCGTGGCGCCATTGGCTCATAAGGGGCTTATTGGTCTCTACTGCGGTCTCGGTGCAAGAATGTAAATGCCATTCGTCCACACCGTGACACGATCTGCAAAAGCCTCAGAATACACAAAATTACTTCTCCCGATTATTATCGCGGGCGAAATCCTATCCCATCCCAGCAGCACGTGACGTCCTGGCTCGCCCTCTTCCCCGAAGGTCATTGCATGAGGATGAGACGGTTTTATCCTTGTGAGCGATCCTGGCACGTTGGTCACGATCTCGCCAAAGGCGGAAACCTCTCCCTGCATGAATTCGATCGCCCATTTGCGCAACTCCTCTGGATCAACGTTCTCTTTGAGATTCCTTTCGAACTCCCCTGCTCTATTCCGGTTCGGAAGTGTAACACGGACGTGGTGAACGATCAGGAACGTAATCACGACAAATCCACAAACCCAAGGCCATTTGAGAGTTCGAATCATGGACAACTCTGTCGCCGTGAAAGTGCTCTGGCTAGAAAGTGAGTCATCGCATCATCTTCTCCAATGAACCGGGCCACATCACGGTCGACTTGCCGCTATCACGCGCAAAAGTTTCTGGAATTGCTAATTCCGAGCGGGGAACGCGATAGCCAGTGTAGTACTTCAGGTTTAAGTGCGAAAAATAATGGAACTGATCATCACTACCGACGTACCACAGTGGGTGATAACTAGACGATGTCTGGAGAGGAACCAAACGCTGTACCGATGTCGTGGTTATGCGAGTAGCGCATCCTGTGAGGAGGATCGCGAAAAGCAATATGAGAATTGGGCGACGCATGCTACACCGAACGTCATCGTGAGCCACCGCCGGCCAGTGATTCAAGATCAAACCAGAAAGCGCAACCTGCGGTAGGCTCGACGTTCTTTAGGCATGAGGCGTCGAAGCTCCACGTTTTTTGAGGATCTTGTAAAGGCGTTGCAACGTCCAACCGATTCCCATCCACCACAGCGAACCGAACACCAGCGCATACCCGAGATAAAAAGTATTCAGGGCCATATTTGACATCAGTGCTGGGTTAAAGCGGCTGTCGCCTTCAGGTAAATACGAAAGCGGCAACCAGACCGGGAAGTCGAGAACGGCCATGATCGCCCACTGCAGACCGTTGTGGTAGCCGCCGTCGTTCGCCCAAACCCAGAGAAAAACCAAAACAGCAATCACGGTATGAAGCACAACGAAAAACTTTGAGAGCAGTGGAATACGCATGAAGCCTTACAGTCAGATTATAACGCGCCCTTTGGTGAAGCCTGGGAGTCAACCTCCTGGTCTGGAATCGTCCTTACATCAACGAAAGTACTCTTATCCAAACGCCGGAACTCCTCCACTGGCAGGAGACCGACGGATCCGTCCGAATAGGCAACAGCATGAGTGAGTGGCGCCACCCTGCTGAAAATCCACTTCCCCCGGGGAACGTTATCATAGGGAGTATCGCAGACTGCGATGATCTGTTTTGCAGAAGTTGGATCAAATTTTGCGCGGGTAACGAGGATCTTTGCGTCTCCGATCCAGTGGAGGCTATAGGGCCTGAATTGATCTCGATCGGCCGCGGACATTTCGCTGATTGAAACGGGATTATCTTCCTGGTTCGAAGCCGCAAGCCGAAAGGGATCGTAGACCCTCCGACAGTAATTTAACGCCGCCGAATTGCCTCCGCAGTTAGATGGGAGCGCCAACGCAGGCAACAAAGCCGCCGCACAGAGAACCACCCCGCCAACGATGCACGCGGAAATCAATAATTTACGCTGTAGACGCGACATGCTCATTGGTCTGATTGAGCCTATGCCACGGCAAATGTTGCTGTCGAGGTGGAACGATCTGTAGCGTAATACAGAACGGGTTAGGCCCAACGGGCCGTAATTCCTCAGCCCAGCCCAAATGGGCCACTGCCATTTAGTTAAGGAAAAACAGGCGGCGAAGCCGCCAAAGGTAGCGGCTGGGCGCGCTTGACCGAGAATCGGTTGATTCTTCCTATAGTTCATACTCGCCGGCCCCGGCCGCGTGCAGCGGGCGGAACTGCCATCGAAGACTGCGAATGTTTGTGA
>JBKJKE010000143.1:0-33570 GCA_046597605.1 Limisphaerales bacterium
TCACAAACATTCGCAGTCTTCGATGGCAGTTCCGCCCGCTGCACGCGGCCGGGGCCGGCGAGTATGAACTATAGGAAGAATCAACCGATTCTCGGTCAAGCGCGCCCAGCCGCTACCATTTGCGCCCTCGCCGCCGTTTCCTTAACTAAATGGCAGTGGCCCGTTGGGCTGGGCTGAGGAATCGCGGCCCTTCAGGCCTTCCGCACTCGTCCATTCCAACAAATCCCCATCACTCCATCACTCCGTTCCCCCCGTCCTCACCGCCACGGCGTCACTCCTTAAACTCTCCCCGCCATCATTCACCGCAGACAATGACACCTCCACCATCGACGCGGGCGGCACACTCTCGATCATAAAACGCAGATCTGCCGGGCTTCCCACGGGAATTGGCTCGGCATCGACGCCAATAACCTTCAAAAACACGCGGTAATGGTTCGCACGCGGGGAACGTTCCCAGTCAACGGCGATATCGTTATTCTCGGTCAACACTGCTTTCACCGGAGCCGGTTTCTCCGGGCGTTGTTGAATAGCCGGTTGGTTTAAGCCAAAAGCGTCCCAAACGCCGCCCGTGGGGCCGACCACTCGTTTAAGTTCTTCCACGGTGCCGCTCAAGCGGAGACGCATCACTTTTTCAGCTTTCCGGCGTGCGGCGAGCAGCGTTTTTACCTCGCCGGTCTGCACTACGACCGCTTGCTGAGCGGTGATCAAAGCGTCCAAAGCTGTCCCCACCAGCGCGGCTGTCGCTACATTGGAAATTTCCGCTGCAGGATGCGTCGCGAGGTGGTTTTTCAAGGCACGCAGCAATTGTTGAAGCGGGGCCATGGCCCGCGGGATTTTCAAAGACCGTTCGAAGCCGGTGCCCTCCCATTTTGAAGAATATTGCCGACCGTAGGTTGGTTTGAGCGAGTCCCGCACGACATATGCCAGGTCGTAGGCGGTTTTCACGTGCTCACGGAGCGCGGTGGCAAGCGTCCTCCACTCACCGGTGGCGTTGAGGTGATCCTTCTCGGCGAGGAGTAATGGATCCAATGCCGCTTCAATCAGCGGGGCGGACCCAACCACCAGCCCAAGTTCGGGTGCGTGAGCGATGGCACCGGCTTTGGCCAGGGTTGCGCCATGGATTAAGGCGGCCACTGTCTGTAATTTCTTCTGTTTCATATATCGTTTTTCCTTTTGTGTGGTCGACCGGCGTTCCTTCGCAGATCCCTTCCCACAGCAAAGATTTTAGCAAACGCTAGGTATCAAAATCGGCTACTTAGCTTTTTTTCTGAAAATATTTTTTGGAAGGCTAAACTACTCGTTATCAACGTTTTACGAAGATTGGAGCTGCAAAACCGACTTTTGGGGTGAAAATTTTGTTGTTTAGGTAAGAAAGGCGGCGGAGCGGTTTGATTTGGTGAGTTTTCGACACGCGTGTTGGACCCGCGAGAAGGCCCAAAGGGCCGGCAATTCCTCAGCCCAGGCCAGCGGCCCACTGCCATTTAGTTAAGGTAGGAAAATGCCAAAAACCGGCGACAAACCCCCTCTCTTCGCCTTGCGAGGAGAGGGTTGGGGAGATGAGTCAATTGCTCGTTTTTCATTCGGCTGCTGATCTTGTTAGAGATCGAAACTCCTCTCCCCTAGCCCTCTCCCCGCTATGGCGGAGAGAGGGAGTTTTGTCGCCGGTATTCAGTAATTTAAGGGCAAATAGGTGCTTAACTAAACGGCAGTGGGCCGCTGGCCTAGGCTGAGGAATTGCCGGCCCTTTGGGCCTAAAACCTAGCGAGCCAACCATCGTGCGATGGCATCCATCCCGTAGATGGACCCTGACACCCGCTGCGCGCCGCCACCAAACCGCGGGATAGACCCCGACGCACGCTGTGCGGCTACGTCCATCCGCGGGATATACCCCGCTGCACACCATGCGACACCCTCTATCCGCGAGTTACCTCCGCCACCCGCCGTGCGTCGCCCTCAAACCACGGGATAGCCCTCGACGCACGCTGTGCAATGACCTCCGTCCGCGGGATGTTCCCGGCGCTCACCGTGCTGCCAAGTTCAATCGCGGGATACCCCCCGGCACCCATCGTGCGCCAGCCCGCGCCCAGGAGCTGGGGACAGCTCGTCACCAGAAATCTCTTCTATATGCGATAACAGCGCGTTTCCACATTTTCTAACGGGATCCAAATGAAAAACGGGGGACGAGCCGTCCCCCGCTCCGGGGAGAAACTTGTTTTGCGTTGTGGTGTTCCTATGGCAGACTCTTTTCACATTATGACGCAACATCCGCAGACCTCTGCGAGCGACGTCGCCGCAATTAACGAATTGCGGGACATTTACGGGCAACTTCGCGCCGAAATTGGCAAGGTAATCATCGGACAGGAACTCGTTGTTGAACGATTGCTGATTTGTGTTTTAGCCCGTGGCCATGGCCTTCTCATGGGCGTTCCAGGCCTGGCAAAAACGACGATCGTCAATGCGCTCGCACAGGTGATGTCGCTTCAGTTCAAACGTATTCAATTTACTCCCGACCTGATGCCGTCTGACATTACCGGCACCGATATTTTGCAGGAAACGGATAAACCGGGACAACGGGCCTTTCAGTTCGTGAAAGGGCCGATCTTTTCCAACATCGTTTTAGCCGACGAAATCAACCGCACTCCGCCCAAGACGCAGTCCGCCTTGCTCGAAGCGATGCAGGAACATCACGTGACGGTGGCAGGTCGGATGTTTCCCCTTCCTTCGCCCTTTTTCGTACTCGCGACGCAGAACCCGATCGAACAGGAAGGAACTTACCCGTTGCCTGAAGCGCAGTTGGATCGTTTCATGTTTTTGATCGCACTCGACTATCCGAGCCTTGAACAGGAACGCCGGATCGCCCGCGAAACCACCGGGGCTGCTCCCGAAGCTTTGCAACATCTGATCAATGGCGACCAGATCCTGCATTTTCAGGAAGTGGTGCAACGGATTCCGGTCCCCGATCATATTTATGATGCGGCAGTCGATCTCGTCCGACGCACCCGACCCAAAGCGGACGATGCCGCCGAGTGGATCAAGAAATGGGTGACCTGGGGTGCAGGTCCTCGTGCGGTCCAATATTTGATTCGCGGTGCCAAGGCGCGTGCGGTGCTGAACGGCAGCTACCTGGTGCGCATGGAAGATTTGGAAGCAGTGGCCGAACCAGTGCTGATGCATCGCATCCTGACGAACTTCCAGGCGCAATCCGAAGGAATCACCAGCAGCTTCATCATCGAGAAACTCATGGAAGGTGTGCGCGGAGAACCAGTGAGGGGCTAAGAATGCAGTGAGCAGAATTCACGAGAACTTGAAGAGTTTCCGTTTCGTTTCGCATGCTATTTCTGTTCTCTAACAGGGAGACAAGAAGAATAGAAACCACAGATGGACTCAGATGAACACAGACAGAACAACTAACACTAAGATATTGGGTGGTTCGCAACGGCAGCTTTGTTCTAATCAAAGCCAGTCATTGCCACTCTCATCTGTGTGCATCTGTAATACTGTGTTCGCGAATCACGCAACAATAACAAGATTTGAGACGTCCGTGTTTCCTCCTCTCTTCCATTTGAAAAATGGAGGAGAGGCTGGGAGAGGAGGCATTGATCTCTTCATCCAGTTGCTTGCGATTAGGAGATCGATCTCCTCTCCCCAGCCCTCTCCTCGTTTTTGCGAGGAGAGGGAGCCCGGTTGCGGCTACGCCGCCTTGGGTTTATCTGTGGTTTCTCTCCTGATTGTTGCTGTATAAATGAGTTCCCTTCTCGATTCTCAAGTGCTTGCGCGATTGATGGGGCAACCATTGCTCTCGCGCTTTCCCATGGAAGGAACGGTCTCGGGTCAACACAAGAGTCCGCATCGCGGGTCGAGTGTGGAGTTCGCGGAATATCGAAACTACACCCCGGGTGATGATATCCGCCGCCTCGATTGGCGGGTGTTCGGTCGCACGGACAAATTCTTCATGAAGGAGTTCGAAGCGGAGACGAACCTTCGCTGCTACTTCGTGCTCGATTGCAGTAACTCGATGAACTTCGAGGGGAAGAATGGAACCCGCTTTGATTATGCACGTCGTTTGATTGCCATGCTTTCCTACCTGGTGATTCACCAGGGTGATGCCGCCGGACTGGTATGCGTGGGAGAGAAAACGGTTTCGGAACTTCCGCCCAAGCGGAATCCGATGCATCTGCAGAATATTCTCAAGATCCTGGAAACGGCTAAGCCGCGAGGGGAAACGGGATTGATCCCGGTGCTGCATGAACTGGCGGAAAAGGTGCGGCGTCGCGCCTTGATCATCGTGCTGTCGGACTTCTTCTGCGATCCGACCGAACTGGTCAGCGCGTTTCAACATCTTCGTTTTCAGAAGCATGATCTCGCAGTCTTTCATCTGCTCGATCGCGCGGAACTCGATTTCAACTTCGATCGCCCGGTGCGATTTGCGGATATGGAGAGCGATTTCAGTATGGTGACGGAACCTGCGGTCATCCGGGATCGTTACCTGGAACAATTCCACGGCTTCCTCGAATCGCTCCGGCGGGGTTGCCTGCAATTTAATGCGGATTACCGCCGCGTCATCACTGACCAGAATTACGAAAAAGTGCTCGCCGATTTCCTGATCGAACGCGCGACAGTCCATCGATGACGTTCCTTCAACCATTCATTCTCTTCGGACTGCCGCTGATCCTGCTGCCGGTCATCATTCATTTGATGAACAAGATGCGGCATCGTCCGCAGCCCTGGGCGGCGATGCGTTTCCTCATCTCAGCAACGCGCGCCTCGACCAGTCATGCGAAACTTCGCCAATTTCTGATCCTGCTGTTTCGCACGCTGGCGGTGTTGATGCTCCTGCTTTTTATCGCGCGTCCTCTGGCGGGTGGTTGGATGGGATGGATGCTCTCCCCTGCCCCGGATGTGATTCTTGTGCTGCTGGATCGTTCGGCGAGCATGGAAGCCAAAGCAGGTGACGGCACGAAACGGGAACAAGCGCTCAAGCTGATCGGTGATGCGGCAAAGCAATTCGAAGGGGCGAGTCGCCTGGTGCTGATTGATAGTGCGTTGCGTAATCCGGAAGATCTGGCGAACGCCAATGGGTTGAACAACGCTTCGTTAACCGCTGCGACTGACACCGCCGCCGACATTCCTGCGATGCTCCAGGTGGCTTTCAATTATCTCATCGCCAATGGCGGAGGTTCAGCGGAGGTCTGGATCGCTTCCGACCTTCAAAAAAGCAACTGGCAACCGGAAGAGGCCCGCTTCAAGAGTGCCGTTGCACAACTCGCCGGTTTACCGCAGCGCGTGCGCGTTCGACTCCTCGCACTGCAGGGTCCGTCTCCGAAGAATCTTTCTCTGTCGATTCAGGAAACGGTGCGCCGTCCGAAGGGGGATCAATCGGAACTCCATTTCATCGTCGACCTCCAGAACAGCACCGAAAGCAAAGACGCTCTCCCGGTGCAAACGGTTTTGGATGGTGCCAGTTCCGAAGCGCAGGTGACGTTGGATAGTCAATCGATGCGGTGGCGTCACAAATTGGATCTGGGCAGCAAACGGGATTCCGGTTGGGGTAAGTTCCAACTCCCCAGCGACGCCAATCTCCAGGACAACGTGGGTTACTTCGCGTATGGCGGAGAGGTGACGTTGCGCACCATGGTGGTCAGCGCTAGCACTGACAGTGGACGCGTGCTGAAGGTTGCTTCCGCTGCGATCGCCCGGAGCGCCGATGCTGCGTTGCTGATTTCAGCCGGTGAGTTTGGCAGTGCGAATCTCGACGATCGCAGCTTGCTTGTCTGGCAGGCTCCCCTGCCCGCCGGTGCCGATGCGGATCGGATTCAGGATTTTGTTAAACAAGGTGGCGTGGTCGTTTTCTTTCCGCCCGGAGTTGCCAGTCCGGTTAGCTTCGGTGGTTTAAGTTGGGGTGAACCCCAAAGCGCGGAAGAGGAGAAGGGCTTTCATATCGTAAAATGGAATGAAGAAGAAGGGCCGCTCGCCAAGACAGACGAGGGATTCAGTCTTCCGCTCGGCCAGAGTGAATTTCAGCAACGACAACTGATCGCCGGGGACAAGGCTGTCCTGGCTGCGTTCGATGATGGAGTTCCTTTCCTCGCCCGGCAAAACATCGAGAAAGGTCAGGTTTACTTCTGCGCTTCGTTGCCGGAAGAGAAGTGGTCCACCCTCGGCGAAGGTCCCGTGCTCGTGCCGATGATCCAACGATTATTGCACGCGGGAAGCAAACGTCTCCAGCAGGTCACGAGCATCAATGCTGGCGAACTGAACGTTGCGGACCAGACGAAGCAATGGACGTCGGTTGATTCGCCCACCCAAAAGAATGTCAGGTTGCAGGCGGGCGTTTATCGATCAGGAGATCGATTGATCGCAGTGAATCGTCCCGTCGCCGAAGATCAACCCGACATCCTGGATCTTGACCAGACAAGCGCGCTGTTTAGCGGCCTTTCCTTCCAGATGTTGCAAGACAAACAAAGCAAATCGGGCGCATTGCAAGGTGAGGTCTGGCGCTTCTTTCTTTTTGGGATGTTGGCCTTTCTGATTGGCGAAAGTTTTCTGATTCTCCCGGGCAAAACTCCTGTAAAGGACCAACCCACGCCGCGTAAGAAGGCTGAGGTGACGGCTTGAACAATCTTTCTCTGGGCGCATCAAGTGGGGTCTTATTTCTCGGATTATTAGTTTGGCTCGGAGCGGCGTGGCTTTGTTTCGCCAATTGGCAGCGTCACGGCAAACGGAAGTCCGTGGGATGGCTGGAAGCCTTACGCTTCCTCCTGATCACTTTGATCGCACTGACGCTGCTCCGTCCGGAGTTTATCCAGAAGATCAAACGGAGCAATGATCCGGAGATCGCCGTTCTGTTGGATTCTTCGTTGTCGATGACCACTCGAGACATCACCGGCGGTAACCGGAAACAAACGAATGGAACAGCCGTGGTAAAAAGGGCTGCCACCCGGGCCGAATGGTTGGCCGAGAAACGCACGAACGAGTTTTGGAAGCCGCTGGAGAAATCCGGCAAAGTGGTGCTCGAAGAATTTGCGGTATCGAATGCGACTAATGCGCAGCAGCGAGCAGAGCAAGCTACTGATCTGAATCGCGCCCTGGAAATCGCGGCACAACGTCCGGGAAACCTGAAAGCAGTTCTTCTTTTGACCGACGGTGATTGGAATACCGGCAAGTCGCCCTTGCTCGGTGCGTCGCAGTTGCGGGAGAAGAACATTCCTGTGTTCAGTGTGACCGTGGGTCGTGAGACACCGATTCCTGATATTGTTCTCGAGAGCGTGACGGCCCCTTCCTACGGATTGCTTGGGGAACAGATCGCGATTCCCTTCCGGATTCGCAGTTACCTGGACCATGAAGTGAAAACGGAGATCACCCTGGTGGATCCAACGTGGGACGAGGTGAAGAAAGAAATCACCATCCCGGCGAACGGTGAGCTCAACGATACCATTCTCTGGCTACCGCGTGCGATCGGTGAAGCGACTCTTACGCTCAAGATTCCTGTCCAACCCGACGAAGGAATTCTCGAGAACAACGAACAGAGTTTCCGGATCAACATCCGCGAAGATAAATTGCGCGTGCTGGTGGTCGATTCCCTGCCTCGCTGGGAATATCGCTATCTCCGCAACGCCCTGGCCCGTGATCCCGGTGTGGAGATGAACAGCATTCTTTTCCATCCGGATATCGGGATCGGCGGAGGCAAAGATTACCTCACCGAGTTTCCAAAAACCAAAGAGGCGATCGCCAAGTACGATGTCATCTTCCTCGGCGACGTTGGCATCGGTGAGAACGAATTGAGCGAGGAGCAGGCAATTCTCATCAAAGGATTAGTCGAACAACAGTCGAGCGGACTCGTATTCCTCCCGGGGCGCAGAGGTAGCCAAAGCACCTTCCTGAAAAGTCAGCTCGCGGATCTGTATCCAGTGGTGCTGGACGAAACGAAGAAAGAAGGAATCGGTTTACAGAACGAAGCCCAGCTGATGCTTTCAACCGTCGGTCGTCGCCATCTACTGACCCGGTTCGACTCTGAAGAAAACCGAAACGACGAACTGTGGAAGATGTTACCGGGGTTCTTCTGGTCGGCTGCAGTGGAGAAGAGTCGGCCCGGTTCGGAAGTTCTCGCAGTGCATTCTTCTTTGCGTAATTCCTTCGGCCGCATGCCGCTCGTGGTCACGCGTTCTGCCGGAACGGGCAAAGTTCTTTTCATGGGCGTGGATAGCGCATGGCGCTGGAGACGTGGTGTGGAAGATAAATTCCATTATCGCTTCTGGAGCCAGGTCGTTCGTTGGATGGCGCATCAACGGCATCTGTCGGAAGACGAAGGCATTCGCTTGAGCTATAGTCCCGAGACACCCCGCGTCGGCGATACCTTGTTCATGCAGAGCACCGTGCTGGATGTTTCGGGGTATCCGGCGGAGAACGAAACGTTGGTCGGTCGGATTACTTCACCAGACGGTCGGAGCGAACGACTGGACTTTTCCGCGGTCGAAGGAGGCTGGGGAGTGTTCAAGACCAGCTTCGCACCGCAACAAGGGGGAAAGTATAAAGTTCAACTCTCGGCTGAAAAGAACCAGCGCAAGTTGGAAGCAGAGATTACGGTTAGCCAGCCGGTTCTGGAAAAGGTTGGCCAACCGGTGAATGCGGATATTTTGCGAGAGATCGCGAAGCTGACGGGTGGGGCCAACGTCTCCTATGAGCAGTTGGAGGAGATTGTGAAAAAGATTTCGGTATTGCCGGAGCCTCAACCGATCGAGAAGCGGATACGGCTTTGGAGCAGCCCAATATGGGGCGGCGTTATTCTTCTTTTGCTGGGAGTTTATTGGACGGGACGGAAGCTGGCAGGCATGATCTAAAGGTTCGATTCCTATTGTGAATAGCGACAAACATAACGTGAATCTGCCGGAGAATTTGCAGAGACAATTCGCGTCGCTCAAACGACGGCTCTGGAGAGTCGAGACCGCTCGCTCGCTGAGCATTGCGGGAATCGCCTTGCTTGCTTCGTATCTCGTTCTGTTTCTGGCGGACAGAGTCTGGGATTCTCCAATCTGGTTTCGCACGTTACTTCTGGTTCTCGGTATCGGAATTACCCTTCTGGCGGGACTTCAGTGGGCCTGGACGTGGGTTTTAAAACCTCGTCATTGGCGTGAGCTCTCAATCCTGGTGCAACGGCGCTTTCGCACCCTGGGAGACAGGCTGCTGGGCATCGTCGAACTTTCCTCAGAAACGAAGCATTCACAAAACTATTCTCCTGAACTCTATGAAGCCGCTATTCGCCAGGTGGCAGACGATGCGAGTAGATATGATTTCGGCGAAGCGGTGGAAACGCGGGGGGCCAAACGTTGCGCTGGAGCTGCGGTCGGGCTGCTCGCGTTATTACTAATACCTGCCGTGGTTGTTCCGGCCGCCAGCTGGAACGCTTTTACGCGCTGGTCCCTTCCCTTCGCGAACATCGAGCGTTATACCCTGGTGCAGATTGCAGAACTGCCAGCTCGATTGGTCGTGCCGCACGGAGAAGCTTTCACCGTCAATGCAAAGGTAAGTTATCGCTCTTTCTGGAAACCAGGCCGTGTGTCGGCCCAGTTTACTGATGCTGTGACATCTGAAGGAAAGGTGCAAAACGGACAGGCAACGTTGCAGGTTCCCGGACAGGTTCAGAATGGAAATCTGAAAGTTCGGATCGGTGACGCGGAACAAACCGTCGCGATCGAGCCCTCCCATCGTCCGGCGTTAAAGGAACTCTCTTACAAAATTCAAATGCCGGATTATCTCAAGTATCCCGCTATTGAAGAAAAGGCCCGGGGCAGTTCGATCACATTGTTGGAGAACAGCCATATCTCTTTTGTCGGCAATACTACTCGCGATCTACTCTCCGCTTCGGTGAACGACGGAAAACAGGTAACCGCTCTCGAAGTTAAGAGCAACGCATTCTCTTCAGCGTTCTTCAATGCGGACCTATCCAAATCACTTTCGTTTCAATGGCAGGACACAATTGGTCTTTCCAATGCGACTCCATGGCGAGTGCAGTTGGTTAAAGAAAAAGATCGAGCGCCCTTGCCCGACATGCCGGAACTTTCCCGGGAGCTTGCGATCCTGCACACAGATGTGCTGGATATCCGAACCGTCGGCAAAGATGACTACGGAATCCGCGAACTTGGCGTGAGCTGGGAAGTCGATGTTGCGGCCGAAGAATCGGCGGGATGGGCGAGCACCGAAGTTAAGATCAATAAGAACAGCACCCGCGAAAAAGAAGTTGAGGAAGTCTTTCGCTGGAGCCCCGCCATTTTCCGGGTGCCGCCAGATACTTCGGTTGAACTGGTTGCATTCAGCACTGATTATTTTCCCGGCCGCGAACGGAGCCAATCCACCGTGCGCCGCATCAACGTTCTGGGCAATGAACGTCATGCGGAGTTAATTCGGCAGAATCTGGAGTCGGTCCTGGCTCGTGTTGAAGACGTTTCCCGCAAGCAGGAGCAGATCATGGCTAAAGCGGATGAGGCGCAAAATGCGGAGAACCTCACGCCCAAAGCCTCCGAGGAGAAGCTCGGGAAGATCGCCAGCGAACAAGCGCAGAATTCCAAACAGCTGGAACAACTTTCCAAGGAAGGAATGCAGGCGTTGCGCGAGGGATTAAAGAATCCAGTGTTCACCCCCAAGGTGCTGCAAGATTGGTCGAAAACTTTACAGCAAATGCAGCAACTCTCATCCGGCAAAATGAGCGAAGCCGGGAAGGATCTAAAGTCCGCCCAGGAAAAATCGGGTAACCCGGAAGAAGGCAAAAAGGAACTGGCGAAGGCGCAAAAGAAGATCGAAGAAATCCTGGAGGAGCTGGAAAAACTCCAGGGGGACGTGAACAAAAACCTGGATGATCTGCAGGCGTTGACGATGTCGGAACGCTTACGCAAGCTGGGAGACACCGAGGAGCAGATCAGCACGGAAATGAAGAAGATCATTCCTGAAACGATCGGTCTGCTGCCCAAAGAACTCCCAGAAAAGTTTCGCAAGCAAAGCGGCAAATTGGTCCGCGGACAGGACGGCGTTCACCAGGAAGCGCAGAAACTCCATAAAGAGATCAACCGCTTTTACGAACGCACCCAAAAGCCAACCTACGGTGAAGTCGGCAAGGAAATGACCGACAAGCATCTCGCGGATGAGTTGGACAATGCGCGACAGCTTTTGGAAGGCAACATCGGGATGGAAGCGACCCGAAATTTGACCGTATGGTCCAAACGTTTCGCAGAGTGGGCGGACAAGTTGCAGCCTCCCACCGAAGAATCCGAGTCCGGCCAGGGACAAGGTCAAGGCAAAGGGGATGCTCCGAACATGACCAAAACGTTGGTTGCGTTACTAAGGTTGCGCGAAAAGGAAATGACTTTGCACCGTCAAACGGGGGTTCTGGAGGAACAAAAAAGTGCTGTGCCGGATTTTAAAGAGCGTGCCGGAGAACTGCTCGCAGTGCAACGGAAGATCAAGGAAGGCATCGTTGAAATCGAAATCGAGAATAAACTTTCGATGCTTGCCCAGCCGTATCGGCAGACCCGTGAGAAAATGACAGAGGTAGAGAATTTTCTTCAGGTGCCACGCACCGATACAGAGACCACCGGGTCGCAGGTGCAGACAGTCGAATTGCTCTCCGATGTCATCAACCTGATCAACGAACAAGCGAAACGGAATCCGCCTCCTTCGCAAGGAGGTTCCCAGGAAAGCGAAGAGATGGCATTCCTGATGCAGATGGCTTCACAACCGGGTATGGGCCAGGGCATGGGCACACAGTCAGGTGGCGGCAATATGTCAGGTGGGACGACGGATCGCGCGGCTACTGGGAGCGCTAATAATGATGCAAGTGGCCGGAACGGTGAAGAACGTGCCGTGAAGAAAGCCACCGGAGCCTCGAGCATGAACGTCCCCACTGAATTTCGTGAGACGCTGGAAAGCTACTTCAAAGCTTTGGAACAGGAGCAAAGTCGATGATCTCACTTCGTGCCTCCGCAATGAAATTTTACCTCGCTGCTACGGTGGCACTCCTGCTGCTCGCCGAGAGCACGGGCATTGCCCAGGAACTTTTCATCGAAAAGAACGATTCGTCTGCTCGTGAGGTCGAGCGGATGTATTTGCGCGGCATGCAATACCTGGTCAAGGCGCAAACGCCCGACGGCAACTTTTCTGATGCACCCTATGGCAGCGAGCCTGGAGTCGTGGGGCTTGCCGTGATCAGCATGCTGGCGCACGGCGATGATCCCAATCTCGGGCCTTATGCTCAACCGATTAAGAGGGGATTGAACTTCATCCTCAAACAACAAAATCCAAAGACAGGTTATATCGGTCGCTCCATGTATAACCATGGCTTTGCCACTCTCGCCCTGGCGGAATCCTACGGAATGGTGGACGACGCAAGACTCGGGCCTGCTCTCCAGAAGGCTATTCAACTGATCACCGGTTCCCAGGAAAAGAATCCCGCCCAGGCGTGGCGCTATTCTCCGGAAAGCACCGACGCGGACACCACAGTAAGCGGCGCCCAGATGGTCGCGTTGTTTGCTGCGCGCAATGCGGGGCTTGCCGTTTCCGAAGAGGCAATTCAAAAAGGCATTAAATACTTCTTAAGCTGCCAGACACCCGAAGGAGGTTATGGCTATACCTCAAACAACGGACCGAATGCGGCCCGCACTGCGATTGCCGTTCTTGTGTTCGCCCTCGCGAAGGAGAAGGACAGAGAGTATTTCAAGAGTTCGTTCAATTACCTGGAAAAGGCACCGCCGGAAAATAGTTACCAGCACTACTACCTTTATTACGGCGCGCAGGCGTTTTTCCATCACTCCCCAGCCCAATGGCAGACATGGAACAAGAAAAACATTCGGTCGCTGGCCGCTGGGCAAAGTCCCGACGGCGCCTGGGAAGGTCAATTTGGTTCCACGTTTACCACGAGTGCTTCTCTCCTGTCCCTGGCTTTGAATTACCGGTATCTGCCAATTTACGAACGATGAGTTTTCCAAAAACATTCCCGGCCCGCAGGCCTTTCCGTTCGCCGTTGGTCGCGATACTTCTCCTGGTTACCCTCTGTTTGAATTTGGGGGCGCAGGTCCAGCCGGTTGTGCCGGAGGAGGCCACGAATGCCATTCCGCCGATTGTGGTGGGCGAGGCGCTGGAGTTCAGCGACGGTTCCATCCTGCATGGGAAGCTCCGAGGCATGGACAGGGCCACCGGATTGAAGTGGGAGCACCCAGATGCACTGCAACCGCTCCAATTTCGTCCCGATCAACTGCAGCAGGTTCGCTTTCATCAACACGCTTCGAGTAATGCGGTTCCGTTGCCTTGCAGGTTTCGTTTCCGAAACGGCGATGATCTCTTCGGTGAGCTTTTGAAGCTCGACGAAACAGCGGCCCAGGTGAACACCCGCTTTGGAACAAACCTGCGCGTGGACCGATCCGCCCTCGCCGCAATTACTTTCCTCTCCAAGCATTTCAATCTGTTGTACGAAGGTCCTACCGGGTTGCAGGGATGGAGTACCGGCAAAGGCGGCCAACCCTGGAAGTATCGCGAAGGCGCTTTCATCACGGAACACGTCGGAAGCATCGGTCGTGACGTTGCCTTACCAGCCGCGAGCAATATCGAATTTGACGTCGCCTGGGAAGGACAACTGGGTCTGATTGTTCAAGCGTACACGGAGAATATTGATCGATTCGATTACAGTTCCGCTTCCTACATGCTCTACATCAATGCCAATTCAGTGGGTATCCAACGGGTCAGTCCGGAGACAGGCATTTCTAACCTGGGCAACGCGCAACTCCCGGATTCAGCGCGCAAAAACAGCTTCCATCTCGAACTTCGCGCCAGCCGCGAAGAGGCGACGCTGGCCATTTACATTGATGGAATTCTGCTGCAGAAGTGGAAGGATAATTCTGGCTTCGCTGCCAAAGGCCCCGGGGTGCTCTTCTTCTCCCAGCACGAGGGCCCACGGTTAAAGCTCGGCAATATTCGTGTGTCGGAATGGGATGGAAAGTTTGAAGATTCCAATCGGGCGGAACCCACTCTTACCAAAGATCGTTTGCTCCTGGTCAACCGCGATAGGGTCGAAGGAAAAATTGTCGGCTTAAAAGACGGGAAGCTGAAGATCGCCGCACCCGACACCTCACTGGATATTCCATTGGCTCGCCTCACCGAAATCAACTTTGCCAATGCCGAGGCCACTCGCGAAAAGCACAGTCCCTGGTTTGTCCGCGCCTTGTTAACCGGTGGGGAAAAACTTTCGTTTGAACTCGATCAATGGACCGCTGAAAAAGTCTCCGGTACAAACGGGAGCTTCGGACGAATGGAGTTTTCCCCGGCCAATATTCGTTCGCTTCAGTTTAATTTTCTCCAACCCTCCGCCCCGCGCGTTGCAGCTTCTACGACGAATGCTCCGAACGGCTTGACCGAGTCTGTATCGGATCAAATCTCCGGAATGAATGATCACAATGATATCATTTTGCTTCGAAATGGAGATTCGCTCGCTGGCGTTCTGCAGACTGTCGAGCCGAAGCAATCACTTCGGTTGAAGCGCCCCGATACACTGCAGGCCATTGAATTTAAATCGAGCGCGGTTGCCGAAGTTCGTCTGAAGAAAACCGAAAAACACGGCACGAATGACTGCCAGGTCACCTTCATCAATGGCAATCAACTCGAAGGAGCCCTCGCCGAAATCACTCCGGAAAAAATTGTTCTCAATACCTGGTTCGCCGGAAAATTGGAACTTCCGCGAGACACGGTGCAGATGTTGGTGCCGCTGCAGGCAGATCGTGCTCCGCTTTACTCTGGACCGGACAGCATTCAAGGCTGGGTCATGGGGAATGTGACAGCGGTGAATGATGCGGGAGAATGGTCTTATCAGAACGGGGCCTTCTACGCGACGAAAGCGTCATCCATTGCGCGCGACATGAAACTGCCCGACGTCGGGAGTATTCAATTTGATATCGCATGGAAAGGGACCTTGCAGATGGCGGTTGCCCTTTATACGAGCCGGATGCAGCCAATCAACCTCGCTAATAAAGATGCTGAAGTGGATTTCGGCGGTTTCTACAGTCTGCAATTGGGCAGCATGTCCGCCGGGTTGCTCATGGTGAAGAAAGATGCGCCCATCAATTACCTGTGGCAATTGTCCACTCCCCTGCTCAGCCAAAAGAACCAGGCACACATTGAGATCCGCGCTGATAAAGCAAAACGCACTCTCGCTTTGCTAATTGACGGAGTGGTGGTCAAACAAGCAGTCGATGCCGACGGATTCGCCGGAACTGGAACCGCTTTGCGCTTCGTGCATCAAGGACTCGGCACCCTCCGACTCAGCAATCTGAAAGTCGCGGAATGGGACGGCCTCTTCGAAGAGCCTTACTCGAACAAAGGCGGCACAGAAGATCTGATCCGCTTACGGAATGGAGATCGCGTTCATGGCAAGGTGGAAAAGCTGACGAATGGAAAACTATCCATCGCCACTGACAGCGCCAAACTCGAGGTCCCCTGGCAACGCGTAAAGCAGCTTGAAGCTCCCGGCAAGGGACTGCAGGCCGTGAAAGAAGAACCGTTTAATGCACTCGGCCAGTTAACGTCCGGCGCCCCGTTGAAGTTTGAATTTGTGCGATGGGACGAAAAAGGAATTCACGTGGAGAATGCGCAATTCGGGAAAGCGATCTTCGATCCTGCTGTGTTCCAGCGCGTGCGTTTCAACTTCAAAGAGTGATCAGGCAGAAACTTCCTGCGGCCCCTTTCCGCCATTCACCAGGAATAAAACTGCCATCCGCACCGCGAGACCGTTCGTGACCTGCTGGAGAATCACCGACTGGCTGCAATCTGCGATTTCGCTCTCGATCTCCACTCCGCGGTTAATCGGTCCAGGGTGCATGATCATCATATCCGGTTTCGTCTTTTGCATGCGCTCTCGGTTCAAGCCAAACAAACTCGTGTACTCGCCAAGGCTCGGGAACATCGATTTGCGCTGACGTTCGTGCTGGATGCGCAGAAGATTGATCACATCCGCATTCGCAATGGCTTCATCAATATTGTGAGTGACCTTGCACCCCATCTTTTCAAAAATTTTCGGAACCAATGTCGACGGACCGCATAAGGTCACATTCGCGCCCAGCTTGGTGAGAGCCCAGATATTGGACCGGGCGACCCGGCTATAGAGAATGTCGCCAAGGATCGTGACATTTAGTCCTTCGATTCTTCCTTTTGTCTCGAGAACCGTGAACGTGTCGAGCAATGCCTGGGTGGGATGCTCATGCGCACCATCGCCGGCATTCACCACACTCGCTTTGAGAAAACGGGAAAGGAAATGCGGTGCCCCACTTGCACTGTGCCGGATGATGATTATATCCGCATTCAACGCCTCAAGGTTGCGGGCCGTATCCTTGAGCGTCTCCCCTTTCTTGAGCGAGGAAGCTTCTGCACTGAAATTTACAACGTCGGCAGTTAAACGTTGGGCAGCTAATTCGAAACTGATGCGGGTCCGGGTGGACGGCTCGATGAAAAGGTTCACGACCGTTTTTCCACGCAGCGCAGGCACCTTTTTGATCGCGCGCTCGCCGACTGCTTTGAATGCCTTGGCTGTTTCGAGAACAGTGGTGATCTCGTTCGCACTGAGGGATTCGATATCGAGGAGATGTTTGCGGTTCCAGCTCATTTATTTTTCCAAAGAAACTTGTTCAGCACTCACCACAACCTTCTCAGTCAGAGAGGTTGGCACATTTTTGCCGATGAAATCCGCTTTGATCGGCAACTCCCGGTGCCCCCGATCAATCAGGACCGCGAGTTGGATACGCTGCGCACGACCAAAATCACTCAATGCATCCATGGCAGCCCGAACCGTTCGACCGCGGAATAGAACATCGTCCACCAACACCACCGTCTTGTCTGTGATATCGAAGGGGATAACGGTGGGATGCATGTTCGGCGCGGCATGCTGGGAGAGATCGTCGCGATACATGCCGATATCCAGCGTGCCCACGGGAACAGGATGCTGCCAAATTTCTGCCAGAATCTTAGCCAGGCTCTCGGCCAGGATTACTCCTCCGGTCTGGATTCCAACCAGTACGATATCCGAGCTACGTTCGTTTCGCTCTGCGATTTCATGAGCCATGCGTGTGACGGCACGTTTCATGGCGGCATTATTCAGAATGATAGCTGATTCAGGCATTGTCGTTGGATTTGCCGAAGGGATAACGGAAACCGGGAAAGGTAAAAGAAAAACGAACGGGCTCACGATGGAACCAGTTCGTTTCCGCAAAAATCGTTTGTCTCATTTATTTGTTCCTTCGCGACCTCTCAGGATCGCTTTAAAGGAGCGCACTGCTCTTCTATCTTTCGTTAGCCTGGCGAGACTGACGCCACTTCGAACGGTGCTTCATGATCCAATCAGTGAGAGCGCGCTCGAAACCGATATCGTAACCGACTTTTTCCGATTCGATCCACTTGTGGCGTAAAATTTCATCACGCTCCGCCTGAAATTCTCGATACAGTGAAGACTTCTTCACAAAATCATTACCGTTGTCAGAGCTGTTTTGGGACATGGGGGCAACTCGTTGTGAACTGTTCCAAACTGTAGCACCTCTATTTTTTGAGGCGCAATGGAAATTTTGTTACTCCGCTCCCTTGGTCGTCCCCTTGGCGCGAAGAATTGGACTATTGGCCGGCTTCTCGAACAACACCGGTATCCCCTCCTCCAGGATCTTGAGCTGTTGATTCAAGTTATTCTCGTCACAGAGCGCCCGGAGCCAGCGCGGAGGCTCATCCAACGCCTCGAACGAAAGCTTGAACGCCCCGTAATGCATCGGCACCAACCATTGGGCCCGAAGATCTTTGAAGGCTTTGACCGCCTCATCCGGCCCCATGTGGACGTGCCGGAAGGAGTCCGGGTAATAAGCGCCAATCGGCAAAAGAGCGATTTCAGGAGCCATTTTGCGGCCGATTTCCTTAAAGAAATGGGAATAGGCGCTATCGCCCACGTGATAAATCCGCCGACCCTGATGTTCCAGTATGAAACCGCCATAACCGCGATGTTCATCAGTAATGGTGCGGGCCCCCCAATGCTTTGAAGGGGTCAGCGTCACTTTCCAGTCGTTATGCGTGAAACTCTCCCACCATTGCAGTTCTATGATGCGTCCAAACCCCAGGTCCTTGGCCAGATCTCCCATTCCCCAGGGCATCACGGCGATTTTCGGGGGCGGAACCTTCCGCAAACTCGGTTTATGGAAATGATCAAAGTGGGCGTGAGTCAGTAGAACAAGATCAATGGGAGGCAAATCTTCGGCCTGCAGCCCTGCCCTCTTGATGCGTTTCAAGAGAAAGAGCCAGTTCGCAAAATTCGGATCAATCAGCACGTTCAAGTCATTGAACTGCATGAGGAACGAGGCATGACCAATCCACGTGAGAGCGACCTGCCCATGGGTTAGCGTTGGAAATTTTGGGCGAACATGTTCTCCCACCCGCGGCATCAGCCACGCTTTCCAGATCATCTCATGAAAAAACGTGCGCGGATTGAAGTGCTTGCTCGGCGTCAGATCTTTGAATGATCGGATCGGCTTCTTCCGCGGGGCCACCGGACGACGGCCCTTGGTCTCTGTCATGGAAAACAAATAGCGTAAACCGTCCTGTAACTCAACAGGGGGATTCCCTCATTCGCCAACACCGCCCATCGCCAAACCAGATTCCATTTCCCACTCAGCGCGGTTCATGGTTCATTCTCGGCATGAACAAGTTAGAGCAGCAGTTGGAAACCTTTCTTCGTAAGCAACCGACTCTGGGTAACAACGTCTACATCGCACGCGGAGCGATGGTGCTGGGTGATGTCACGCTGGGTGACAACTCAAGCGTTTGGTACAACGCCGTCGTCCGCGGCGACATCAACCGGATCGTGGTCGGCAACGGGACGAATATCCAGGACAACGCCGTGCTCCACCTTTCTGACGACTTCGGATGCATTCTTGGCAACTTCGTAACCGTGGGACACTCCGCCATCGTCCACGCCTGCACCGTAGGAGATGAATGCCTCGTGGGAATGGGTGCAGTCATCCTGGATGGCGTTGAAATTGGAGAACAATGCCTGATTGGAGCTCGCGCCCTGGTCGTCGGAGGCATGAAAATTCCTCCCGGATCGCTTGTATTGGGTTCGCCCGCCAAAGTAGTGAAGCAACTGTCAGCCGAGGAGCGCGCAAACCTGAAACATTGGGCCACCAAATACGTCACCAATGCCGCCTATTGCCTCGCGAACCGAATTGGCCTTGGGGAAATTGTCCCAACCGACTCCACCTCCTTTCCAAATATGAAAGCGCCGAACCGTGTGAGAAGGAACTGAGAAACTGACAGGAAGTAAACCGATTCAAAGTCCACGGGGTGCTTCCGTCAGTCTTCGGTCTACAGAATGATGTGGGGTCCTAATGGCTGGGTCACCTTTTTGGACATTGATCCATATCGATTACCTTCTGATTTCACGCAACTCCTTTGGAGTCGGGAAAGTGGGAAAATGGCGGGTAATGACAAGTGTTAAATCAGCTTCGATCGTTCCCTCCCGCGCCAGAGAAGGTCCAGTTCCACTTAAAGCATTCTGAAACCGGTCGCAACGCCAGAATTACGCTCATTTCAGATCGTGCGACGACGATAAATCTAGAATTACGCTCGATTCAGGAGTGGAAATGCTTGGAAATCTAGATTTACGTCCATTTCCGGACCTGAAACGGGCGTAAACCGGAATTACGTCCGTCTCTGATCGTGCAACGGGCGTAAATCTAGAATTACGCACGTTTCCGAACGTGCAACGACGATAAATCCAGAATTACGACCGATTCAGGAGTCGAAATTCCGAGAAATCTAGATTTGCGTACTATTCCCCGAGAAAAGTTCCCGAAAAACCAGATTTACGACCGCTGCACGTTCGGAAATGACGATAAATCTAGAATTACGCTCGTTGCACGATGTGAAACGACGATAATTCTGGCCCCTGGTTTCGTCCCCAAAGCGCACCCCACAATTCCGTAAAATTTTCTCCCGATATAAACACTGATGACGGCCCCTGGAGTGATGGTGCATGTCCCGCGCGCAACAATCGTCGAATCCAAAGGAAGCCAACAACAGATTCCCCACGCCGGTGGTATTCGCGTCGAATTGCTTCCACCGTAGTTCTCTGATCACCTCAAGAGCTTTTTCCAAGGCGGCGCGAACCGCACATGCTGGTGAAATCATTCCGTTTCGGTAATCTCTGCCGTGAATTCGTCCCTTCCCATCTGGGAAATCCATCCTGAAATCATGGCCACGTTGCGGACCCGCAACCGCCTGGTGCTGGTCGCGCCCACCGGTTCCGGCAAGACCACGCAAGTGCCGCAAATGCTGCTGGACCGTATCGACGAGATTTCTCCGAGTCTCGCGGACAAGAAGATCATCGTTCTCCAACCCCGCCGCGTTGCCGCGCGCACGGTTTCAGCGCGCGTGGCGTGGGAACGCAAAGGCAAGCTGGGGCAAGAGGTTGGGTATCAAATTCGTTTTGAAGATCACACCAGTCTCGGCACCCGCATTTGCTTTGTGACCGAAGGAATTCTTCTGCGTTGGCTGCAGGATGATCGAGCGCTCCGCGACGTCGGCATGATTCTTTTCGACGAATTTCACGAAAGAAATCTGCTCAGCGATGTCTCTTTGGCTCTGGTCAAAGAGTTGCAGCGCACCGCCCGACCCGATTTAAAAATAGTCGTAATGTCAGCGACCCTCGATGCCGAACCGGTCGCAAAGTATTTGGATGACGCCACGATTCTCGTCTCCGAGGGGCAAAGTTATCCCGTGGAGGTAAACTTTCTCCCCCAACGCGACGAGCGTTCCGTCAGCGATCAGGCGGCGGATGCCGTGGAACACATCGTTAACTCCGGTGAAGGAGGCGACATCCTGGTTTTTATGCCCGGCATGGGGGAAATCAATGCCACGATGAACGCAATCAATTCGGCTCGATTGCGGGAAAAGGTTGCGCTCGTTCCGCTCCATGGTGAATTGCCACCAGACGATCAGGATCGCGCGTTTTCTCCGAATCCCCTGCGCAAAGTCGTGATCTCGACGAATGTCGCGGAAACCTCCGTCACGATCGACGGCATCCGCCATGTCGTTGATAGCGGAGTGGCGCGGGTGGCACGTTATGATGCTGAGCGCGGCATCGGCACATTGATGATCGAAGATATCAGTCGGGCGTCGTCTGACCAACGGAAGGGACGCGCCGGCCGCACAGCGCCGGGAACCTGCTATCGACTCTGGACCGAGAGCAATCATTTGAATCGGCCCGAGCGCAACACGCCCGAAATTCAGCGCAGTGATCTCGCGGAAATTGTTCTGCTCCTGCATTCGCTCGGAATCAAAAAAGCGTCGCAATTTGATTGGCTCGACAAACCGGACGCCCAGGCCGTGGAAAGGGCGGAAAACTTATTACGCACCCTCGGAGCCATTGATGCAGGATCGGAACAAATCACCGCAGTGGGGAGACAAATGCTTCGTTTACCGATGCACCCGCGCTATTCGCGAATGCTCGTCGAAGCCGCCAAGCATAACTGTGTTCGGGCAGCAGCCCTCTGTGCCGCCCTCGTGAGCGGTCGCGATATCCTGGTGCGAATCGGGCGTGACGAGAAACACATCACCGAAGCCCGCGAACTGTTTGAAGCCAGCGAGGAATCGGATTTTTACACGCTGATGCGCGCGTTCGAGTTCGCGAAGCAAAACAATTTTGGTTTGGAAGCCTGTCGCCGCCACGGTGTCCATGCCCAGATTGCCCGGCAAGTGAACCAAACCTACGAGCAACTCCTCGATGTGGCGGCGAGGCAAAGACTGCTGAAGGCGGATGCCCCAAGTGCCGCCACCACCGAAGCAGTCCCCGCGGGCAGTGCGTTATCGCAATGCCTGCTAGCGGGTTTCATCGACCAACTTTGCAAACGGCGCGACGCTGGAACGTTGGATTGTGATTTAACCGAAGGCCGGAAGGGAACGCTCGTCCGCGAAAGCGTCGTTCAAAATTCACCCTTGTTTGTTGTCGCCAGCATTCGCGAAGTCCCCACGCGTGGTTCGGAAAACCTGGTCCTTCTTGGCCTCGCCACCGCAGTGAAACGCGAATGGATTGAGCAAACGTTTCCAGAGCAGCTTTCCATGGAGGTGGAGCACCTCTTTGATCGCACGCACAAACGTGTGGCCGCCGTTAAAATGGTCCGCTTTCACGATCTCGTCATTCACTTCGAGCATCAACGCGAGGTGGAACCCAAGGCGTCCGGTCGATCCCTCGCGGAGGCCTGTCGCAAAGGTTATTTCGAGCTCCCGAATTTGAATCATGAAATCAAACAATTCATGGGGCGCGTGAACCTGCTGTGCGCGGTTTCTCCAGAGCTGGACTTTCCGCTCTTTGATGAGCCCGCGATCGTTGATTGTCTTGCTCGCGCATTCGAAGGTTTGACGCTGGTCAAAGAGGCGCAGGCCACGCCTCTGCGGAATGCTTTTTTGACACGACTGGCGCCCGAACAAATCCAGTGGCTCGATGAATTGGTTCCATTGTCGATTCCATGGGGGGAGGGTAAGAAGTTGAAGCTGCTTTATTCCGACCAAGGAGTCGATGAAGACGGCCAGCCGAATTCGCCCGAGTTGCAGCTGAAACTGCATGAATGCTTTGCCGTCAAAGAGCACCCACATATTTGTGAAGGCAAGCTACCGGTAAAGATCTGGCTCTGTTCGCCCGACGGCAAACGCATTGAGCCGACCTTCAATTGGCCGACTTTCAGGTCACTGGCTTATCCGAAGTTGAAGCCAGCCTTGCAGAAAAAGTTCCCTGGGACGATTTGGGTTTAGGGGGGGGGAAATAAACCGCGAAATACGCTAAATACGCGAAAGAATACAGAAGAAGAGTTCCCTTTCGCGTATTTAGCGTATTTCGCGGTTCTCTCTCTCCGGAAACCCTCTTTTGCTGGGTTTTTCTCAAACCAGCACCTGTAACGCGCGTTACAGGACCGGTTACTACCATGACTATCAACGTAACTGGACGGTGGCGTAAACCGCAACGCTCTATCAGCCGAGTTATCCGCCCTAATCGTTGTCCTCCAGAGTCTTGCGAGAATGAAATTGCTACCGGGCTTAGTGGCTGTTCTACTCTCCGGCCGCTGTAGAACAGCCGACACCTCAACAACCATCCCTTCATTTTGAAAAACACCTCCCCAGATACTTACGTGTACCCTTGGCCTGCCTGGTTGCGACGCAAGGCGGAATTTGTCACTTTTGTTCTGCCAGTGCTTTGTTTCGTCGCGGTCCTGTTAAGCGCGTGCCCGGACGCTCAGGCAGCGTTGTTGTCTCCATCGATCGGCACTCAATCAGCAACAGGTATTACCACCAATGCCGCCACCTTGAATGCGATCGTCAATCCTAATGGCGCGCCGACCGCTGCGTATTTCCAATATGGCCTGACCACGGGCTATGGCACCTCCAGTCCGACGCAGGCGTTGTCTGCCGGCGGCTTGAATTTCGACGGGGTTTCGCAATACGCGTCGCAAACCTTGACGGGACTGAACCAGGGCAACAGCGCGCACACGATCGAGGTGTGGCTGAATCCAACCCTGCTGCCGTTGGGTCGTGAATGGGTTGTGCTGCTGAGCACGCTTACACCCGGAGCGCATCATTGGCTCTTGTTGACGAATGGTTCCACGCAAATCGGCTCTTTAAACGGAAATCAAATCAAGCCGACGCTTTCGCCCGGCGTTTGGACGCATGTGGCGGCCTCGTTTGATGGCACCACGTTAAGCGTTTACACGAATGGGGTGCTCGCAGGTGCGACCAACGCGAGTTTCAATCTTTCCGGAGGCGCACTGACTCTGGCCCAGTCGTATTCCGGGGAAAGTTATTACGGCGGCGGAATGGACGATCTGCGCGTCTGGAACACGGCACGGTCCGCAACGCAAATTCAATCCAATTACAATGCCACTCTCACAGGCAACGAGCCGGGTTTGCTGGCCTGGTTGCGGATGAACGAAGGCGCGGGCGCCACCCTGGCCGATGCGTCCGGTCATGGGAATAACGTGACGAACAACACCGGGGTATGGAGCTACGGCGCGCCGCAATTCACGGGCTTGACGCAAAGCGTTACCGGGCTGAGTGCGGGCGCAACTTATCATTATCGGACGGTCGCGAGCAATGTGGCCGGCATCACGTTGGGTGGAGATCAAAGTTTCGTTACGCTTGCGGCAGCTCCAACGGTGACTACCCAACCGGCTACTAACATCCATATGACGGGCGCCACTTTGAATGGCATGATCAATCCTAACGGCACGGCGACCACGTGGTATTTTCAATACGGCCTCACCACGAATTATGGAAGCTTCACGACCACAAACTCACTCGCCGCCACGAATGTCGCCCTGCCGGTCAGCACGGCCGTAGCCGGACTCTCCTCGGAGGCGCTCTACCATTACCGTTTGGTTGGCTCGAATAATTTTGGGAACGTTCTTGGGGGAGATTTGACTTTCACCACCCTGGGAACAGTCGTAATCAGCACCAACGATGGGGGGCCAGGTTCGTTGCGCCAGGTCCTCACGGATGCGCCAAACGGCTCTACGATCACATTTTCAGTGACCGGCACGATCATGCTCACGAACGGATTGCCGTTGCTGAACAAGAGCGTCGTGATCAACGGAGCTGGCGCAACCAATCTCACCATCAGCGGAAGCAACCTGTTCCGACCGTTCCTCGTCAATGCGCCAGGGAAACAAGTCGTTATCACGGGGCTGACCATTGCCGATGGCCGGGCCAAGGGTGGCAAAGGTGGCAACGGCGCCGGTGGCGGTGGTGGCTTTGGCGGTGGACTTTTGGTGACCGCTGGGGACGTAACGCTGAGCAACGTCGTCATGATCAATAATAGCGCGGTCGGCGGCGACGGCGCGGCAAATCCAATTTCTCCTTGTGGCGGTGGTGGTGGCGGTATCGTGGGCAGTGGCGGCAATGCCGACACGACCACTTACAATTACGCCTCTGCCGGCGGCGGCGGCGGCCTGACGTCCGCAGGACAAGATGGCACTTTTTCCAAATCCGGTGCGGGTGGTGGTCCCGTGGGAGGATCAGGAACATTCGCGCAGAGGACCAGTGGTGGATCAGGCGACTCCATTCTGGGCGGCGGTGGAGGTGGTGGCGGCAAGGCCCAAAACTTCGGCGGTACTGGTGGCAATGGAGGCCTGGGCGGCGGTGGCGGTGGCGGCGGCGATAACACAATTTCTTTTCCTGCCTACAGCGGAAGCGGAGGCCCGGGCGGCTTTGGCGGCGGTGGCGGTGCGGGTGGGTCGAGCGCTAGCACCGGCCTTTATGATGGCGTGGATGGTAACGCCTTTGGTTCTCGTGGTGGAGATGGCGGTTTTGGCGGTGGCGGTGGCGGTTCAGGCAACACCCATCCCCAGACATTTCGCGCCGGAAACGGGAGTGGTGGTTATGGCGGAGGCAGAGGCGGCCTTGGCGTGACTTACTTGTCCGGCGGCCCTTCCAGTGGTGGTGGTGGCGGCGGTGGAGGTGGTGGTGCGGGAATGGGTGGCGCCATCTTTATGGGAGGAGTCGCAACGAACGCGAGCCTCACGTTGATTGATGTCGTTGTGGGAACTGGCAGCGTGGCCGGCGGCAACGGCGGCGGTGGTGATGGTATCGCTGCCGGGGCCGGTAGTGGCGGCGCGGGCATCGGCAATACTATATTTCTTTATCGCGGCACGAACACCTTCACCGTTTCCAACGGCACGAATACTATCTCCGGTGAAATTGTTGACTGGACCGGCGCGCCGGGAAGCATTCAGAAAAACGGCACGGGAACTTTGGTGCTTGGAAACGGCAACAACAATTATCACGGCTCCACGGTTATCAACGCAGGAACTTTGCGCGTGAATGGCAACATCAGCGCGAGTTCCAACACTTTCGTTCTCAACCAAACCACTCTGGCCGGAACCGGAACGGTCGGCCTCGTGACGCTATCGTCGGGCGGGACTTTAGTGGCTGACACCGGCACCTTTACAACGGGAAACAACGTCTGGAACGGCGCCGGAAATTTGAATTGGCAGATTTACGACGCGACGGGCACGGCTGGCAGCGGTTACGGAAAAATTCAAGTCAATGGCACGCTCGATTTGTCGGGCGCGGCGGGATTCAATATCAACCTGTCGAGCCTGTCAGGAAATGCTCCCGCGGTCAGCGGAAACGCGAATAATTTTACTAATACCGGTCAGTACGCGTGGACGTTGGTGGAAACGACCGGCGGTATCATTGGTTTCAATGCTGCAAACTTCGTCATCAACACCGCAGCGATCAATGGCACCGGCGGTTTCTCAAATCCTCTCGGCGGTCGCGCTTTCACGTTATCTGTTTTGGGTAACCGCTTGATGCTAAGCTTCGTGACACAAGTTCCGGAGATCGCCATCGAACAGCCGACCAACACGCCCATCGCCGATGGTGGCACCCAGGATTTTGGCGCCTGGAATATCGGGGCGGATAACTCGTTGACCTTCACCGTGCGCAACACCGGCAATGCCAGTGTCAGTCTGAGCGGTTTGCCTTTAGTGGTCAGTGGCGCGAACGCAAGTGACTTCACCGTGACGACACAACCGCCGGCAATGGTGGGCGGGGTTAGTCTTCTCAATGCGGGCTTTGAGTCACCGGTTTACGGCAGCGGCGGGTGGTCTTATGGTCCCGGCGGGTCGGATTGGACTTTTGGCAGCAAGGCCGGAATCGCGCGAAACGGTTCGCCGTGGTTTGTGACCGACGCGCCCGAAGGGAGTCAGGCCGCTTTCATCCAACTCAACAGCGCAGACGCTTTCGTCTCCCGCACGGTTCATTTCCCCGCCGCGGGAAATTATGTCATTCGGTTTTCATTGATTCGACGCGGCGGAGGTGCTCCAGCAAATGATATCGACGCGCGAATGGATGGAGTCACCCTCGGCTCCGTCTCCAACACCAGCCAGCCCGATGATACCTGGCGGACTTTCAGCGTCTCTTACGATTGCGCAGTTGCCGGAGATCACACGCTCGCGTTCGTCGGAACCCGCGGCGGAGCGGACAACGCTTCAGCCCTGGATAATGTTCAGATCGAAGGGACGGCGACTTTTCAAGTAACGTTCGCGCCGATGGCGGCAGGACCGCGAACAGCCACGCTTTCCATCCCCAACAACGACAGCGATGAGAATCCTTACGATTTGACCCTTACTGGCACGGGCTTGGTTGGTGCAGAGATCGCCGTCTTTACCGGTGCCAACACCAACGTCGCCAATAGCCGCATCGACAATGTGGGGACGAATGTCTTTGCGACCACCACCTTCGGGAATAACAGCCCCGAACAAATCTTCACCATCAAGAATGCTGGCTTGCCCAACCTCACCGGCCTCGGCGTGACGGTTGTTGGCGCGAACCCCGGCGACTTCATCCTCCAACCTTCGGGACCGACGACGTTGTCTCCGAACGCCGCGACGACCTTCAGTGTTACCTTTGCACCCACCACATATGGCGTCCGAAGCGCCGTGATATCCATCGCCAGCAATGACGGAGATGAGAATCCCTTCGAAATTAACGTCGCGGGCAGGGCGGTAACTCCAGCCGAGATTGCCATTGAACAACCGCTGGGCACAGCCATCACCAATGGCGCGAGCAAGGATTTCGGCACCGTGAATGTCGGCACCAATACCACACTTGCTTTTGCTCTTCGCAACACTGGTGGCAATGATCTTGTGTTGAGTGGCGCACCACAAGTCGTGATCATCGGCGCGAACGCAGCAGACTTCACCGTGACCCTACAACCGGGATCGTTGGTGAGTGCGGCTCCTTCCGGGCTCACGAACATGGATTTTGAAACTCCAGTCCTGAGCGCTGGCGGATTCACTTATGCACCGGGCGGAGCGGAATGGACCTTTGGCAGTTCAGCGGGTATGGCGCGCAATGGTTCGCCATGGTTTGTAAATGCCACGCCGCAAGGCAGCCAGGCAGCTTTCATTCAGCGGAACTCCAACGGAGATGCCGCCGCAACCATTTCCAGGACGATCAATTTTTCTGGCACCGGTCCTTTTCTCATTCGCTTCTCGTTGGTTCGACGTGGATCCGGTTTCTCGGGCACGGACGTCGCGGTCCGCATGGATGGGACAACGCTCGACACGATTCTCAACAGCAGTCAACCCGGTGATACCTGGCGCACTTTCAGCGTGCCGTACATCTGCACCAATGCCGGAAATCACACTTTATCCTTCGTCGGCACGCGCGCCGGAGGTGACTACGCTTCGGCCATCGACAATGTTCAAATCGACGCGGGGGCAATATTTCAATTGACGTTCACACCGTCTGCGGAAGGCGTGCGGACAGCCAGCTTGTCCATCACCAACAGTGATAGCGACGAGAACCCTTATGTCATCGCGCTCACCGGTATCGGCGGCGGCCCCGAAATTACGATCGAACAACCGAGTGGCACCGGCCTTGCCGATGGTGGGAGCAAGGATTTTGGTTCTGTTAACGTCGACACCAACAAGACACTTACTTTTGTCCTGCGCAACACTGGCACCGCTGATCTTCTCCTGACCGGCACACCGAAGGCGACAGTCAGCGGTCCTCATGCTTCCGACTTTGTGGTGACGACTCAACCGGTCTCGCCGGTGCTGGGGAACGGAGACCCGTTCAGCATTACGAATGCGGGCTTTGAAACGCCTGCCCAAAGCGCTGGCGGGTTCGTCTACAATCCGGGCGGCTCGGGTTGGACTTTTGGCAGCACCGCAGGTCTGGGTCGCAACGGTTCACCGTGGTTTGTGAACGCCGCGCCCGAAGGCCTTCAGGCGGCTTTTATCCAATGCACCGTCGCTGGCGGAGGTGCGGGGGCAACGCTCTCCCGGTCGATTCAGTTCCCGATGGCCGGAAGCTATGTCCTCCGCTTCTCGGCAGTCCGACGCGGCTCCAGTTACGGGGGGACGGACATCGCGGTGAGCATGGACGGAATCACGCTCGGCACCGTTCTTAATAGCAGCCAGCCTGATGACACATGGCGTGCCTTTACCCTGCCGTATGTCTGCACGAACGCTGGCAATCACACCTTGAGCTTCGCCGGGACGCGCACGGGCGGCGACTATGCCTCAGCGATTGATAACGTTCAGTTCGTGGGAGCGACGACATTTCAAGTGAGGTTCACGCCGACGGCCAGCGGATTGCGGACCGCCAGCCTTTCCATCGCCAGCAACGACGGCGATGAGAATCCGTATGACATCGCGCTCACCGGCACCGGCTTCAATCCATTGGCCGTACAGATCGACGTAGGGAACATAACCGCGATTGGTGGCTCGTTCCGATTCGGTTTTTCAAACGGCAACAACGCCACCTTCACGGTGCTGGCGTCGACAAATCTCAGCCTGCCGATTGCGTCCTGGGATGTGCTGGGCGTTGCAACCAATGTCGGCGGTGGTAATTATCAGTTCACCGATCCGGGTGTTACCAATGCTGCCTTGCGTTTTTATCAGCTCCGTTCCCCATAACTCTCGGAATATTGAATAAGGTGTTGGTGGCTGGAATGAGCAGAATTGCCGGATTTTTTTGATGCGGCAGGCTGGACATTTTGATGCTCTGCGGCTTCAGCGGTGTTGTGCAATCGGGTATCAGATGGCGTTCCAAACCACGATTGCCGGAAGCAGAGATTTAAACGAATCCCAAAGGGATTCCGTAACAAAGCCAAGGGTTGCCGAAGGCTACCCTGGGTGAAAGCGTTTCATTCCTTTCCATTTACCGGCAGGGCCGGTGCGAGTCATCCCATGGTAGCTCGTCCCTCGCAACCATGGGCTTTGGGCCGGAATCCCTTTGGGATTTCAGAGATGTGGAGCATGACACAGCAGTCCCTTCGGGGCAGCCTTAGTGGTTATAGCCTGCCCGTCAATTGGATTTCGATCCCCGCTGATCAGGGCAAGATCGCCAGCCGGAAAAACTGATTGGTCGCTCCGGGTGTTGTTGGCGAGGTGTAAGTGATACAGCCTCCGGTGACAATGTTGGTGCTAACGTTTACCCAGCCAGCCAGGTTCGAAGAAGATTGCACCACGATGCTTTGCCCTTCCGTGCCGCCGCAGGCAGAGAATTGGAACTGGCCATCGACGTATGCCACGCCACCCGAGAAACTCGGCAGTGTGACCGGCGTTGGTTCCATCAACAAACGGCGCATTCCATAGGGAGAGCCTCCCACCATCAGAGTTCCACCCGGTTCCTGTGCGATGGAGTAGGTCTGCTGACCGGAGAAGGTGCTATTGGTGAAAGTGCTGTCAGCAGCACCATCAAACGTTGTTCTCCGCACAAAACCGTTGCCGCCCAGGACCAGTTTACTGCTCGGAAGCAAGCTGATGGCAAACGTTTCTCCAGGCATGACTCCGAGCCAGGTGGTGTCGCGAGAGCCGTTAGAGTTGAAACGCAACACGCCGGTATTCGTCAAGTTAGCCCAGGAACCACCGATCAAAATTTTCCCATCGGCAAGAGGGAGGATGGTTTGCACCCGGGCAAATCCAGGAGCGGGCAATTCTGTCTGGGTGAATGAGCCGTCGACCGTTCCATCAGCATTCAGACGGGTAAAGCAATGGTTGGGGACGCCGTCGAATACTTCAAACTGGCCACCGACCAGAATCTTCCCGTCCGCTTGAAGAGCCAACGTGTGAATCTCACCAATGGAGCTTCCAGCCGCCGTGTATTTGGAGGTGTGCGCCGGGAAGCTGGTGTCCACAGATCCGTCATGATTGAGACGCACCAGGTTAGTGCGAAGCAGTCCATTGAAGCGATTAAACATTCCCCCGACAAGGTATTGGCCGTTGGTCAATTGAATGACGCTTTCCACGCGGGAAAAACTCTGCCCATCCACGGTATTGGTGGCTCCGAGCCCAACATTGAAGGTCCCGTCGAGAGTTCCATTTGTATTCAAGCGCACCATGCGATTGACGTTCGTGTAGGTGACGGTGGTTGGGTAAAAAACTTTGAACGTGCCTGCGACGATGAATTTACCATCGGTCTCAGGTTTAATCAGGGTGGGCCCCAAATTGATATCGCTCGGGGAGGTATCGTTCCAGCGATACCAGAGAGATCCTCCCGAATAGATGATGTTGAGGAAGTTGGTGTCCAGGGTTCCGTTGCTATTGACGTGAGCGGCATTTTGCCCGTTGGCCACGTAAAAACTTCCATCCGAAGCACGGGCAAGCCCTACAATGCCTCCGAGGTAGGAGGAAGAAAGATTCGTCCACGTCTGATCGGTAGCCCCATATGGAAGCACTGTTACAACGGAAGGCGGACTGCTGGTGAGACTCCCGGTGGCATTCGAGATAACCAAAGTGTAACTGCCGGACGCGTTGGTTGCGATGGTGGGCAACGCAAGGCTCGGGTTGGTCGCATTGGCAATATTGGTGCCGTTGAATCTCCATTGATATGCAATCGCAGTGGTACCCGTGGCGCCAGCAGGAATCGTCAGGGTAGTGCCAATCAGAACGCTGATGTTGGTGGGAGGCAAAGGGGCAAACGCCAGACCAGCCTGGGCGTTGACCACAATGCTGGTAGTCATGCCATAGGCATTGGAAGCGAGGACGAAATAGGTGGTTCGATTCGTTGTGGTCGTGGGCGAAATTGTAAGAAGGGAATTGGTGGCATTGGTCATTCGGACACCGTTCATAAACCAATAATAACCCGGAGCCGGCCAGGCGCGGGCGAGGACAGAATTGCTCAGGCCTTGCGGCGGTTGAAACACCATGTTGGTCGGCTGCAGCAGAAAGGTTGGGACCACCGGCACGAAGGTCGAAGCGATCGTAAAGGCCATTTGATTGTTGCCGAAAGCTTGAAATGGATAATAAGCGATCCAACCAAATGAAAGCAGCGTGCTTTTATCGCCGTTGATCGTCGATACCCCACGGACAATGCCAGAACCATCTATGCTCAGGGAGGGCAGTCGAAAAGAGCCCAGCTCTCGGACGGGCACGAAGTTAGTCCAGATGGTCGATCCACTTTGATTGTACTTAAGGATGCCAAGACCCGGGGTTCCGTAAGTGAACGCATCGGGCATCAGGGCGGAAGCAGTGCCCAAAAAGAAATTGTTCCCACCATCAACCGCCAGGGTGGACGGGTTGGCCGGGAAGCTGGCACTACTGCCATTGAAAGGAGTTCTTTTCAGCCATTGCAATGCTCCTGCGCTATCGAATTGCGCCAGCAATCCCATGTAGACCGGGTTGAAAATGGGACCAGGCACAGTATTTGTGAATCCGTTTCCAGCGTAACGAAAGGGTGACACCGTTTTCGCTTCAAATCCGAATCCGACACGACCAGTGGAATCCACCGCGACGCTCCATCCATATCCGCTGTTGCTGTTCGTTGAATCACTCAGATTCGAACTCCAAACCCAGTCGCCGTTGCTGGAAAATTTCGCGAGCAGGATTCCGTCACTCACATTGGTGTAAGTCTGGGTCCCGACGGTGGTGGTCACTTTGTATCCTCCTCCGGCATAGACCGCCCCGGTGCTGTCCACCGCTATCGAAGAAGCAAACTCAGTATTGGTCCCACCGTGATTGGTCGCCCAGAGCAGTGAGCCGTCAGCGGCGTATTTGGCGATGAAAATATCCTCAAAGCTGGCAGGATCGCTGACATTGCGATTGGAGAGGGTTGTGCCGCCGGTGATTTTCCAGGGAGAGCCTGAATTCGTAATGACTCCGCCAAATTTTGCATTGCCATTGAAACTGCCACCCACAATCGGGTTGCCGGAAGAATCCACCGCGAGTCCGTTGAGGGTCATGGGTGCAGGCACCAGTGTTCCCGATGGCATTTGCCACCCGCCACCTCGTTTTACCCAGAGACAGTTTCCACTGGCGTCATAGCGGGCCAGGAACAGGGTCTTGCCAAAAGCATGAAAGGTGTTGGTGCCGAAGGTCGCAGGAAAGCTCTCAGATGTCCCGGCCACGTAGACGCCGCCAGCGCCATCGAGACGAATCGCCCGGCCAAATTCTTTGTCCGAGCCCCCGGCGCGGTTTGCCCAGAGCACATTGCCGGCGGCGTTGTATTTGATGAGGTAAACATCATCAAACCCATAACCGCCAGAACTGTTCAGCAGATTGGTTCCAAAAGTCGCCTGGCCAGCGAAGGATCCAGTCACGAAGGTGTTTCCCGCGGTGTCGCTCACCGTGGCATTGGCGATGATTCCCGATTCCTGTCCGCCCACTCCATTGATGACATACGATTGGGGACTGCTCGCGGTAAGAATCTCCGGAGGTTGAAGTGCCCGGACTGATAAACTGGAAATGGCAAGGATGAGGCAAAGGAATGCCCCGTTACGAAACCGACGAACGGACTGCGACATAGATTGTATGATTTGGAGGCGTGGCGAAAAACAAAACCATTCCCCTGCTCACGCCAGCGTGGGAATGGTAAAAATTACTAAAAAACGGCTTTCAGTTACGACCGACGGATTCGAACCGAGGTATCATCCTCTACGGGATAGACTTGAGAGTCAACAATGGGTTCTTCGCTATTTTCAGTGGAATACGATTTAGCCACTCCCGGAGGGAGTTTTGATAATAGCCCATTGGCTTGAGCCATGGGTACTCGACAAAGCTGCGTCAGAGTCCCGACGGG
>JBKJKE010000242.1:0-48670 GCA_046597605.1 Limisphaerales bacterium
ACCAGCCCTACCGCATCTTGCTTAAACTGCAGGTCATAACGTCGTCCTGCTTTTGTTGGATCGATCATGCTGTCTTTCTACCTTAATAGCCCCACCCGCGAAATCGAAGAAGCTTCAAGGTCAGAACAAGTCCCGCGGAGGGGTGAGACGACGCGGACGGGGTCCAAACAAGTCCCGCGGAGAGGTGAGACGACGCGGACGGGGTCCGAACAAGTCCCGCGGAGAGGTGAGACGACGCGGACGGGGTCCAAACAAGTCCCGCGGAGGGGTGAGACGACGCGGACGGGGTCCGAACAAGTCCCGCGGAGGGGTGAGACGACGCGGACGAGGTCCAAACAAGTCCCGCGGAGAGGTGAGACGACGCGGACGGGGTCAGAACGTAGGCATAGTTCGCTCCTCGATTTCCAAGGTCCCCCTATTGCGATGCACTCGCCGGTGGACGAATGAACCGGATGAAGGAGGCACTATGAGCATGACCGGGTTACCCGTTTTCGACACTACCATTCAAAAAACCAATTTGTGGCTGGCTGAGCTGATGGACGATATGCAGTGGGACAATCGCCAGAAAGCTTATCAAGCCCTGCGAGCTGTGTTGCACGAGCTTCGCAATCACCTTCCACCAAACGAAGCAGTTCACTTTTCTTCCCAGCTACCCATGCTGGTCCGGGGAATCTTCTTCGAAGGTTGGAAATTAACCGCAAAGCCGTCCAAAGAGCATTCCGCCGAATCGTTTTTGGCAGCAGTGGCGGATCATTTCGCAAAAGATCCCCAGGCCGACGCTGAAAGGATCGTGCGGGCGGTGTTTACTGTCATCGCCGACCATATCCCGGGTGGAGAGATAGAAAAGATTATCTCCGTATTACCCAAGCAGCTGCGGCAGTTTTGGATGGAATCGAATTTTGTTCCGTAGGTTCAAAGCAAAAGCAGGTCTATGGCGTCTCGACCCGGTAGAGGTGTGTTCGGCTCCGCAGGAAGAGCGACTTATCTACCGCTACCGCTGAGGCCATGTAGCCATCGCCGAGTTCATTTTCTGAAAGGATTTTGAACTCCCGTGCGGCATTGATGACGGTTGTTTTTCCTTCTTCGCTAAAAAAGTAGATGCGCCCTTCGGCAAGCAAGGGCGATGCGGAATGATTGCCGCCGACCCGTTCTCTCCAAATTTCCTTACCTGTTTTCGCTTCGAGGCAGGTCACAATTCCACCGGCATCGATCATAAACAAGAGATCGTTTACGAGCAGGAGCGATGGGCGTGTAGAAACATTACGGTTCACTTTCCAAACCACGTGCGAGTCGGTGACTACGCCTTTCCCGCCGGGACGAACGGCCCAAAGTTGGCCGAGAGAATTTCCGGTGCACATAAAAATCAAACCGTGACCGGATACAGGCGTGGTGCTCGCGGAGTGACAGTTGTGATCCTCCACCCGCCAGAGTTCTTTTCCGTTGGACGGGTCATAGGCATATGCGGCCTTTGCTCCCTGGCTCACAAGAATCGGTTTGCCGTCCAACTCAAAAACGCGAGGGGTTGAAAAGGCTTTGCGATAATCGCCTTCTTGAGAGGGCTTCCCGTCAGGGCCGAGATCCTTGAAATCAACGGACCGTTCGGTGCGCCAGACTGTCTTCCCCGTTTTCTTGTCGAGTGCGACCACATATTGGAAGTCGCTTCCATCGAAGTTGTAAAATAGCAGCCCACCATGATGCGCCAGCGAGGAGCCTGCGCCGCGATAATGATTGCAGACGAAATCACGGCGTTGCCACAGCACCTCTGCTGTTTTTGTATCCACGCACGCGATTCCCGGAGATCCGAAACTGACGTAGAGGCGTCCTTCCTCAATCACTGAGGTAGGGGATCCGTAGGTATTAAAACGATCGGCGTATTGCGGCGCTTCAACTTCGAAAAGCTTTTTATCATGCACGATCTTTCCCGTGTCGCGATCCACACATACCACCGATAATTGCTGTCCTTTTTCGGAAGCAGAAGTCATCCAGATCTGCTTGCCAAGGATGACGGGAGAAGACCAGGCGCGTCCCGGAATGGCCGTTTTCCACTTGATATTCTTCTCCTCGCTCCAGGAGAGGGGAAGGTTTGTTGCCTCGGAAATGCCGTTTCCCTGGGGTCCCCTGAACTGCGGCCAATCCGCCGAGTACAGATTTGGCGTGAGCAGTGTCAGCATGGCAACGGCAGAGGTGCAGAAGGTCCTTCGCATTGGGGAAAGTCTCTCTGTACAGGAAAAAATGCCAAGCTTGATTGGTATGCTGCGGCAAACGTTGCAGTTGGAACTTGATAATTCGGCAGCCATGTAGGTCCTTTTGCGCGTGCTGAGATCAAGCCGTCTGGGTGAATACGTAGAACTTGTGGTGCTCTTCTTTATCCAGGGCGCCGCGTTGGCAATGTGGGTCGTGCCCCTGAGCAATGTTCTGAACGCCCATGGTCTGGGTCACATCAAGCCTTATGCCTTTGCCGCGACTTCGATTGCTGCATTCATTTCGCCGTTGATCTTTGGTGCGATCGCCGATCGTCAAGCTTCGCCCGTGAAGGTCCTGCGATGGTTATCACTCGCGACGGCTGCCTCGATGGCTCTGGCAAGTACTGCAATCAAACACCAGGCTGGAACGTGGGTTGTTCTCGCCTGTATCCAGCTTCATTCTCTCTGCTCATCTCCCACCTGGAGCATCTCTTCCGCCGTCGTCTTCGCCCGGTTGACCGATGCGCGTAAAGAATTTGGTCCGATACGGGCGATGGCCACAATTGGTTGGATGGCCGGTTGCCTGGTGGTGAGTTTGCTCAGCGCGGATAGTTCCACCATGTCGGGCTACGGAGGATCGGTGGCATGGTTGTTGGTATGTGGTTTGACGTTCTTTCTCCCGGCAGCAGTGCCCAAGCCGCCGCAACACCTGACCTGGCACCAGCGTCTCGGTCTGGATGCATTGAGCCTGCTGAAAATCCGGGATCACCGCGTTGTCTTCATTACGACGATTCTATTCAGCATTCCGCTTGCCGCCTTCTATCCATATGCACCGCTGCACTTGCGCGACCTTGGGTTCACCAGCCTCAGTGCATGGATGAGCCTGGGCCAGGTGCCGGAGATCTTCGCCATGTTTGGCCTGGGAGCGCTGCTTCTGAAGTGGCGATTGAAATGGATTTTCAGCCTGGGCCTCGGGTTTGGGGTCCTCCGTTTCGCCTTCAGCGCTCTTAACACTCCAAACTGGTTGTTGCTGGGAGTCTTGCTGCACGGGGCTTCCTTCACGTTTGTTTTTATTACCGCGCAAATATACCTCGACCAACGGGTGGATAATCAATGGAGGGCTCGGGCGCAGGCGTTATTGTCTGTGGTGAACGGTGGGGTAGGTAATCTCCTGGGTTATCTCGGCACAGGATGGTGGTTTACCACCTGCACGCAGGCTCCCGGCACCCGCTGGCCGCTGTTCTGGACCGGGTTGGCTATCGCAGTGTCTGCTGTTTTTGCATTTTTCCTGATCGCCTATCGAGGGAAGGGGGTTGCTCCGGAAAAAGCATTGGGCGCTTCGGCTTAATAGCTGCAATACAGCTTTTGGAGCTCAAATCAGTCCGTAGTTGAAATGCGGAATGACTGCTCTATTCTCCCGTCGTGCGCGGCATCAAAGCAATTCGGTTCGATTCTGTTCGCACTCTCGTCTCCGACTTTCCGGAAATCCGCAGAGTTCTTCGGGTTTGTTCGAACCCTTCAGTCGCATGGAATTGAACGATCATAAATGACCGCCTCTACTCGTATCTCATATGCAATCATGGCGTCAGCCCTGGTTTGCATTGCCTGGCTCCATCTTGGCACCCTGGTACTCTCGGCTGTGTTCGGTTACTTTGCGTTACGCCAATTCAGTTTCGGCCGAAGCAAACCGCTGGCTATCGTTTTGTACATTATTGCTGTGACAGCAATCGGGTGGGGCTTGTTCTATTTCTCAAGGCAGGCCTTCGTGACCTTCCCAAAGATGGCTGACACAACGATCCCAGCCGTGGTCGATATTGCGCAGAAGTACAAAATTGAAATTCCTTTCAGCGACTATGAAAGTCTTAAAAAGGTCGCACTGGCGGAGGTAGGCGAAAGGTTTGGAAACATAGGACGTTATGCCGGAATTGCGGTTCTCCAACTCGCCATGCTGATTATTGGCCTGGTTGTGGCATTGAGCCTCTTCCTGAATGCGAAATGGGAGATGGATGAAGATCCGTTGGTCCCTAAAAACAATCTCTACTCCTCAGTGGTTGGAAACCTAACGATTCGCTTTAAAAACTTTTATCAAAGTTTTGCGATCGTGATTGGCGCTCAGATCATCATCTCTTCATTCAACACCGTTTTTACCGCCGTGTTCCTGGCCTGGAACGGGTTTCCCTATTTGGTTGTTTTGATTGTGGCGACATTCCTGTGCGGTCTGCTTCCCATCATTGGGAACCTTCTGAGCAATACGCTTATCGTCGGAGTCGCCCTTACAATCTCTCCGCGAATGGCGTTAATCGCCCTGATCTTCCTGGTAGTGATTCATAAGCTCGAATATTTCCTGAACAGCAAAATCATCGGCGATCGAATAAAGAATCCGATGTGGCTGACGTTGATCGGGATCGTGATCGGCGAAAAGTTGATGGGAATTCCGGGTATGATATTGGCGCCGGTCGTCCTGCATTACATCAAAGTCGAGGCCTCGCAAAACAAAGTTCAACCCTGATCCATATCTATCGTTGGCCAAGGTGATCGCTTGTGCCTAGTGCGTAAGAATATTCAAGGCGGAAACGCGGCTGGAGGGTATTTTGCCGAGATTCAGAAGCAGGAAGTTCTGGAGAAAATGTTGCAGCTCCCTTGCTTGAGACGTGGATATTTTCAATGTCGATAAGGCGGGCCACTCCAGGTCCGCAGCTTGATCGAGAATCTTACGGCTGCCTTCGCTTACTTTGCTGACGCTGAAATCAGGCTGAAGGCCGAGAGCTCCCAATAACTTCGTTTCAAAGGCGAACAAGCTGAAAGGCCCCAGGGGAGTGGTCGAGAAATGTTGCAGGAGTTGTTCCATCAATTCATAGAACTCCGGAAGGGGCGTATCGGTTTCCGTGACCTGCTCAATCAATGCCGCACAATAGGCTGCTAGTGTGAGGTATTCGATACTTGTGCGCAGAGCTGGAAACGTTTCCTTCAATTGCACCTCTTTTAACGTGTGCAATTCCGATCGGCGACTCCTTTGAAACGTGAATTCTGCGGTGTAGAAAAGATCCAGTTTACCCCGGACCGGTGACTTTGGCCGACGCGCTCCCTTTGCCACCGTGGCAATGCGGCCAGCATCTAGAGTGAGCCAGTGAACGATCAGGCTGCTTTCAGTCAAAGGCCTGACGCGCAGGATGATGCCTGTCGTTTTCTCGTCGGTCATGGTTGAGAGTTTATTTTACTCTCCACGATGGGAGCAGGAACACCGGAGGGATTAAAGAGCGGTTTATACTCCGGAGAAAAAGAGCCGAGACTTACCACGCACTTGATCGCGTCCCCTACAGACATGTCGAGCTTCTTTAACTGGTTCTCAGGAACATAGACGAGGTAACCATTCGTTGGATTCGGTGCCTTGGGTACAAAAACACAGATGAGACGTTCGTTGGTTTTTGCCCGGAGTTCTTCATTTTGGTCGCTCGTTACAAACCCTAGCGAATAGGCCCCGCTTCGCGGGAATTCCAACAGGACAACCTGTTTGAAGGAAGATTTACTGGAAGAAGTAAAGGCCTCATTCACCTGTTTGATCGTGCCGTAAAGCTTGTTTACGACGGGTGTCTGGAGCAGCGACCAGTCGACAAATTCGATCGCCTTTCTCCCCACATAATGTCGCGCGTAGCGTCCGATCAGGCTCATCAGTGCAACTGCGATTAACAGCGCAATAATACTCCAATGAAGATGCATCGGCCCCGTGCCAGGACCTTCAGGGCCTGAGGTATGGGTTAACGTGCGTGGCAGAAAAATGAGAAGAGTATCGGTAATGTTCGAGACCGTCCCAAACAACCAGACCAGAATCGCGATCGAGATGACTGCGGGAAAGACCACCGCCAAACCGGTCAGGAAATTGGCTTTGAAATTATGCCAGGGCGTGTCGTGGTTCATTTGCTTGGAGCGCCAGTCAATTTGTTCAGGGAAAACTGTTCGGCAAGTAGTGTCATTAAGCGGTTCTCCTCGCGTTTCATGGTTCGACGCTTTTCCGGAACTAAATCATCGAAACCCATGAGGTGCAGAATGGAATGCACTGCATACCGGGTGAGTTCCGCTTGCCAGGAAGTCTTGAATTCTTTTGACTGCGCGATGGCGTCGTCGATACAGATAAAAATTTCTCCGCGAAGAGTAGGGGAAGAAGGTTCGTTGTAATCAAAGGTGATCACATCGGTCGATCCGGTATGTTGCAGGAAGGTTTGATTTACTTTCTCCATTTCCTTCGCTTCCACCAGGTGAAAGCCGAGTTCGTAATCTGTTCGCGTCACAAGATCATGCAGCAAGAAGCGGATGATCTTCTTCAAAAGAACTACATCCACTTTGCGGACAGCCTGCTTGTTCCGGACCGAAAGAACTTTCATCAATCGCGCGGATTTTGTCCGCGATGTTGCTCGTAGGCGCTGATAATGCGCTGAACCAACGGATGACGCACCACATCGCGTTTGTCGAATTGCGTGATGCAGATACCTTCTGTTTTTTCGAGAGCCCGAATGGCTTCCACCAACCCTGAATGTTTATGGGAAGGTAAATCGATCTGCGTCGGGTCTCCCGTAATCACTGCTTTGCTGCTGAAACCCAGGCGGGTCAGAAACATAAGCATTTGTTCGGTGGTGGTATTTTGCGCTTCATCGAGAACGATGAATGCGTGGTTCAAGGTTCGACCCCGCATGTAGGCAAGGGGCGCGATCTCGATCACATTACGCTCCATGCACTTTTGAATCTCATCGGCGGGCATCATATCATGGAGCGCGTCGTAAAGAGGGCGAAGATACGGGGTAATCTTCTCGTAGAGATCACCGGGGAGAAATCCAAGTGCTTCGCCTGCTTCCACCGCAGGTCGAGTAAGAATGATGCGGGCGACTTTCTCCTCCTTGAGCGCCGCTACCGCCATGGCCATGGCGAGATAGGTTTTACCAGTTCCCGCTGGACCCACCCCGAAAACGATGTCGTGTGCGCGGATGTCCTCCACGTATTTCTTTTGGCCGAGAGTTTTAGGGCTCACGGCGGCTTTCTTGGAAGAAGTCTGGATCTTCTCCGCATAAAGCCCCTTCAACGCCTCCACCCCTTCGTTCTTTACGACGTTCAGAGCCTGGGCGAATTCGCGGTTGCGGACAACCACCCCGGTTTTAACGGATTGTTCCAGCAACTGGAATAGCTGTTTGGCACGGCCGACGTCCTCGGTTTTGCCGTCGAGCTTAATCCAGCCTTCCCGATTCGTCGCTTTTACACCCAGTTCTACTTCCAGGGAGTGAAGGTTTTTGGGTTCGTTGTTAAAGAGCTGCTGCGCGAGTCGCGCATTTTCGAAGTGAAGTGTTTCGCTTGCCATTGTCGTATCGTTCTACGAACAGCTTTTCACACTTTAGGCCCCCTGTAAAACGGGATAGATCAAATTTGCACGACCGATTCAAGCCGGATCAGTGCAGTCAAAAGCATTAACCACGGATTTTCACGGATGAACACGGATTGCACATGTCTTCGAGATAACCTCTCCCAGAAATGGATGCTCACTGCCTGACGAATTTGTTTTTATCCGACACAAGACCTTTTCATCCGTGAAAATCCGTGTTCATCCGTGGTTAAATTCTCTTACCGCATTGTTCCGATCTAAGAGCCGCTTCTCATCCCGTCGATCGCTCTTTGTTTAGCTGCCTGCAGGCATGCCATGTTTTCGCCGCCACACACGGGCGGGGGATATCGTTCCAGTGACCTCGCCATTTCCTCGTCACTGTTTTTATTCAGCCACTTGGAAAACTGCATCCGGTTGTTCGAAATCATTTCGAACATGTTCCGGGCAAAGGGCAGCAGAGCAGGGGTGGCTAGCCGCAGCGACCACTCCCGATATTCTACCAATGCATAAAGGCACATAATGAAAGCGGTCGGCCCCTGGTAAACGGCGCCTTCTTCAGTGACAGTGATCAACTCATTGGAACCTTCGTAGCTTTGTATTCCAGGAAGCCGCGAACGCGCTTCGGGCGACCCTGTTGGAAGAAAGAATAGCTCGAAGTAAGCCGGTTGATTCAGCATCCACATCCGGCAGCGCCGGCAAAATGGGCATCTGGCGTCGTAAAGAATATAGAGGTTCTGCATACATCTCTTTCTGTCGGCGCACGGAATCGTACGCCGATGACCGTGCCTGTGCTTAAGCCGATAGCGGTTTGATATAGCCTTGTGGCATCACTGGGGGCGGTTGTTTGTGCAGCATTCCGCGTTTACGTAACCTGGTGAACACATACAGGTTGAAGAAGTGCATGCCGCCGAGCACCAGGAGGACCAGGCCGACTTTCGTGCTGAGGCTTTCCAGGGCTTCTTGTGGATTGGTGACTGCCGCCGCCTGCTTGAGGGCCAGGGTGACGTAACCAATGTTGATCAGGTAGAATCCAACTACCAACAGGTGGTTCACCGAATCCGCGAGCGCCTCGTTGCCGAGGAAACTATCCACGAGAAAAATCCGCCCACTCTTATGCAAGGTTCGCGCCACCCAGACAGTCAATCCGACACTGATAACGAGGTAGCTCAGGTAAGTTACAATCAGCCAGTTCATAGGTTTCCTTTTGGTTTTGTTGTTTTTGCTGGTTTACGGTTGCGATAAAAACTCTGAACAGCGGCGAAGGCTCAACCCGCCACTTTGGCGCAAAGACGAATGTCCTCGAGGGTGAAACGTTTCGGGGCAGGGAGCCCGTCCCGGATCTGTTCGTCCGAGAAGCGCAGTCGGGGAGCGAGTTCCGGGGGAAGCATTTCATAATGCGGGCTCGGTTCCGCCAGACCTTCCGCCAACATTTTCACCTGTGCCACCGAAACCAACGGCACGGTCATGATTCTCTCCACGAACCAGCCCAGGATATAATGAAACCAAACCGGCATCGGGAACATGAGCAGGCGGCGACCCGAAACACGGGCCACTTTTCGGACCGCTTCCCGCAGTGTGAGTTCGTCCGGTCCGACCACTGCAACCGTCTGCCGGGGAAGGGCATTATCAACAATCGATTCTTTGACGATGCGCGCTACATCCTGCACGGCGTTTGGTCGGATCGGTTTGTCGCGGAAGCCGACGAAGGCGAAGATAGGAAACGTATGGAAGGCGTGGCTCAAGTGGTCCAGCATGTGATCGCCTTTGCCGTAGATGACGCCGCATTTGAGAATGGTGTAATCCAGTCCGCTGTTTCTCACAATTTCTTCGGCTGCCCATTTCGATTCGTGATAACCCGAGCCGCAATTCGGACGCGCGCGAAGAAAACTGATCATCACAATCTTTCGAACACCCGCCTGGCGTGCCGCCTCCACGACGTTGCGAGTCCCTTCCACGTGAACGCGTTCATACGTCTGATCTCCGATTTCACGGTTGATCCCGGCGCAATGCGCAATGGCATCGCAACCAGCAAAAGCCCGGGTCAGCTTCTCAATGCTACCGACTCCAACACTGCGAAACTCGCTGTTTGCCAGGTGGTGGATCGTAGGATCCCGATGATCCTGACCCCGCGTGATGAGAACAACGCGATGTCCCGCGCTGACGAGTTGCCGCGCGATATTACGACCCACAAACCCGGTTCCTCCGGTGATGGCTACCTTCAGGAAGGTATTGTCTGCCGCAGTTGCCGATTGTTGAGTTCTTACAATTCTGTCCATACAGAAATGATAGATGTTTTCGGAATAAGGTCAAGCTTTGCGTCGGAACGTTCCAGAGAGCCGTGAATTGTTTTGTCCAAGATCCATGGTGAGGTCGTTCCGGGACTGCACTCCTTTCAGAGTCCGCAGTGTCCTTTAACGGCCGTTGGAGCACGTTGCGGGGTCCGCAGCGTCGTGTAACGGCCGTTGGAGCACGTTGTGGGGTCCGCAGCGTCGTGTAACGGCCGTTGGAGCACGTTGCGGAGTCCGCAGCGTCGTCTAACGGCCGTTGGAGCACGTTGCGGGGTCCGCAGCGTCGTGTAACGGCCGTTGGAGCACGCTGCGGGGTCCGCAGTGTCGTGTAACGGGCGTTGGAGCACGTTGCGGAGTCCGCAGTGTCGTGTAACGGGCGTTGGAGTAGCATTACGAGCGACCATTTGCAGGAGAAGTTCGCTCACGGGACTACTGATTCCAATACCGCGAGCCCACCACGTTTCTACCGCGCCCGTCGCCGGTAAATGATCTGGCCGGGCATAGATACTACCTCAAATTCGTAAGAAAAATTTCCGCCGATACATCCAGAACAGGATCAACCACAAAATTAACAACACGGCTAACCCCAACAGCACCGGTTCGTAGGCATCTCCGAGAATCTTGAAGGAGTTCCGCCCCAGGTGTGTCTTGAGCGCTTTCATGAAAAACCCTTCAAACAAGTGAGCCATGACATAGGCAGCGATAGAATTCAGTCCGATAACAATCAGCAGAAACGCCCACTTCTTGAAATGCAGCAGATCGATCACAATGTAAAATCCGGCCATCAATAAGAAACACCATCCGCCGCTGAACAACGTCCAACTCGGAGTCCAGATCGGTTTCACCACCGGGCAAATTCCCAGCCATCCGAGCATCGCTCCCAGGAAGAGGCTGATGACACCTGCGATCGCCAACCATTTTGCTTTGGCCCATGAAGCCCGTTCGCTCCGGATCATGCCTCCGGCGATTAATCCCAGAATCATCGTTCCCAGGGTTGGAATAAAACTGAGCGTGGCATAGCCGCCGCCATTGAAAGTAAACGGTTGTTCGCGCGGGAATAGATTGAGAAACCAGGTATCGAACGCCCATGCCAGGTTGCTGTTTTTGTTCCAATGCGCGGCGAAACCTTTCAGGAAATGAGGCCAATCCTGCCCAACGCCAACTGCGGCATAGTCGAAGCCAGCGCCTGGCAGCGGATAGAGTGCGAAGGCTGCCCAATAACCGACAATGATCACCGCAAAAGCCGCCCATTGCACACGCACCGAACGTAGTCCGAGCAGAAAGAGCAGGGGATAGCCAAGCCCAATCTGCGAGAGAGTATCTTCAAAGGTCCAATAGGTTTGGGGCCGTCCCACGGAACGGAGAAATACGCCAAGTAAGATCAACAACAGCGATCGCCAAAGCGCATGAGCGAAGAGGTTTCCCCTCGACCCCCTTTTTCCCATGCGACTCGCAATCGAGAAAGGCAGCGCCACTCCGACCATGAACGAGAAAGAGGGTTGAATTAAATCGTGCAGAGAACAACCGGTCCACGCCATGTGGGTTTGATGATAAGCGAGGAACTTCCAGAACCAGCTCTCCGGATGGTGCTCTGCCAACTTATGCAGCCGTAACACTTCCGCCATCATCAGGAACATGGCAAACCCGCGATACGCATCGAGGGAGAGCAACCGGGATGGGAGGGCTTGGGGGATCTCCTTATCGGAAGCATCGGATTTTTCCCGCGCAGGTATTGCAGAGCTCATCAGAATCGTTTGTCAGCCGTCCAAATGATCTTAGAAAAGGAATAGATTTTGAAAAGTGGTAAGTCCGAAAAATAGCGTTGCAGGCTGTTGGTGAAACGGGCGCTTTTTCAACCCTATTTACTGTTGTCACGGATTTGCTAGGGTCTGCGCATGCAAAAGCCTCGTTCCAACATCGCGAAACCCTCCGATCATCAAAACGAACTCTCCCGCCGGGAATTTTTCTGGCGATCCAGTGCGCTGGCAGGTGCAACCGTACTAGGACTGAAAAACACTGCCAACGCCGCGGAGAAACCAATCCAGGGATTCGAAACGGCCAAGGACGATCCGAACGCTTCCAAAGATTGGAAGCCGGTCAGCGATCGTAAAATCCGCGTGGGTATCGTGGGATTCGGCGTCTGCCAGTTTGGGGCTGCGTTTGGTTTTCAGGATCATCCGAATGTCGAGATTGTTGCCGTCAGCGACCTCGTGCCGGATCGTTGTGCGGCGCTGGCCAAAGCGTGCCGATGCGAAAAGACCTATCCCTCCCTTGAAGAGCTCGTCAAAGACGACAAGGTCGAAGCGGTCTTTGTCGCAACCGATGCGCCCCATCACACCGAACATTGCCTCGAAGTGTTAAAGCATGGCAAACACGTGGCGTGTGCGGTGCCGGCGGTATTCGGGTCGCTCGAAGAAGCAGATCAATTATTCGAGGCCGTGAAAAAGAGCGGACGCAAATACATGCTGTTCGAAACCTCCGCCTACCACGAGGACCTCCACGCTATGCGCCAGATTTACAAGGCTGGCGGGCTCGGCAAACTGGTTTACTCCGAAGGCGAGTATTATCATTACATGGAACAGCCGATCGATTCCTATAAAGGCTGGCGTATCGGTCTGCCTCCGCAACTGTATCCGACGCACTCTAACGCCTATTACAATTGCGTCACTGGCGGCAGTTTCACCGAAGTTTCCTGCATCGGAATGCCGAGCGTGATCGAGCATCTGAAGCCGGCGAACAATATTTACAAGAACCCGTTCGGCACGGAGATTGCGTTGTTTCGCACCAGTGAAGGTGGTACTTCGCGCATGGCGGTGAGCTGGGACACGCCGGGAACAGGTGGAGAAATGGGACGCATCCGGGGACAACGCGGTTCCTTCTACGGTCGCTACGAAGGGCTCGAAAAGAATCTGCCCAATACGCAACGGTCACCGTTGCCTCCTGGTCTCGCCTCCGGCTCCCACGGCGGCTCCCACGGTCATCTCACGAACGAATTTGTTACCGCCATCCTCCAGGATCGCGCCCCGTTGATCGACATTGTCATGGCCCTGAACCTCACCGTCTCCGGTATCGTCGCCCATCAATCGGCCATGAAAGGCGGCGAGTTGATGAAGATTCCGCAGTATAAGGTTTAAAGAGGCCGTTACTTATATAAAGCGAAAGATTTATTGTGATTCCCGATCAAAGTTTAATTGATTATACCGAACAATTCTTTGGCTTTGGCAATTGGTGCGCCCCGATCTGGTTTGTGGGAATGGAAGAGGGCGGCGGTAACTCAAAGGACGAAATCCTTGCCCGATTGAAAGGATGGGAGGGGTACGGCAAAAAGGAGTTGGAATGCGCGCCTTCGTTCTATCCAGCCTGCGGCGTGGATTGCTGGCATGGTAAAGGTGCAAGAATTCAATCTACATGGAAGCAATTGATAAGGATGTTTCTTTTAGCCCAAGGCAAAAACGACTCCGATAAGAGCATTCTTGATTATCAGGTATCCTTGCTCGGCAAAGCTGGCGGTGATCTTTGCCTCACGGAACTTTTGCCTTTGCCCTCACCGAGTATTGGAAAGTGGCTTTACTCAGAATGGTCCCATTTGCCCTGGCTACGGACCCGCGAGGCCTATCAAAATTACATGTTCCTCGCGCGAGCCAATGCGATTCGACAACGCATAGTTGTATATCGTCCTAAGATTGTCATTTTTTACGGATCCTCATGGAAACACATTTGGGCCATGATCGCGGGAGTCGAATGGCGGCAGGGGTTCTCGGATCAATACATCCTTCTCCAAGGTGAGCGCGAGGGGACGGTTTATTATCTTACTCGGCATCCAACGAGAGAAAAGGATCGGAATTTCAGCCAGATTGGCCAGCATATCCGTAGACATACGCCTTTGACTTCGTAGAAAATTCCTAACGATCTATGCGGAGATTGCCTCCCGATGAAGTAGATGCATACTTGCGGCGCGTGTAGAATTTGCTCTCTTGTCAGCGGGGGAGAGGTTTTACCCCGCTATGCCAGATATAACATATTCCTCCGAACCACCGGGTCCCAAATCCGCAGATTACGCCGAAAACATTGTATTTCGAGCACGGGGATTGACCAAGACGTACGGTTCAGGCACGGCGGAAGTGCATGCGCTTGCGGGAGTTGATATCGATCTGTTTGCCGGCGAACTGGTCGTTCTGCTCGGACCTTCCGGCAGCGGCAAGACGACGTTGCTGAATCAGATCGGCGGCTTGGATGTGCCGACTGCGGGCGAGCTCTGGTACCATGATCTCGATCTGACCAATGCGAATGAACAACAACTCACTCAATATCGCCGGGACAGCGTCGGGTTCATTTTTCAATTCTACAATCTCATCCCGAGCCTGACTGCCCGCGAAAACGTGGCGCTCATAACTGAGATTGCCCGAGATCCCATGGAGCCCGAGCAGGCGTTGGGCATGGTGGGACTTGCTCCGCGTTTGGATCATTTTCCGGCCCAACTTTCGGGAGGTGAACAACAGCGGGTCGCCATCGCTCGCGCCATCGCCAAGCGCCCCGAAGTACTGCTCTGTGACGAACCAACCGGTGCGCTGGATGTGAAAACAGGCATTGTGGTGCTGGAAGCCATCGAACGCGTGAACCGCGAACTCGGGGCGCTCACGGTTATCATCACGCACAATGCGGTCATGGCCGGTATGGCCGATCGTGTGATCCATTTCTCTGATGGCAAAGTGCATCACATCCATCGCAACGAACGGCGAGTCGAGGTGTCGAGCCTGAGTTGGTGACAATGCTATCAAATCTCGATCGCAAACTGTTCCGGGACCTGAGCCGCATGAAAGGCCAGGCCGTTGCCGTTTCCCTCGTGATGGCGTGCGGGTTGGCGATGCTGATCATGTCGCGCAGCCTCATCCATTCACTGGAGAGCACGCGTGAGGAGTATTACCGGGCGCATCATTTTGCCGATGTCTTCGCCGGATTAAAGCGTGCGCCCCTGGCGTTGACCGATCGGGTTCGCGAGATTCCCGGTGTGGCCGCGATCGAGCCGGGTGTTTCGGTGCAAGTGACTCTCGACATTCCTGGCCTGGACGAGCCGGCCAGCGGACTGATCCGTTCATTACCCGACTTTCGTGCGCCGCTGTTGAATCGCCTCTTCCTTCGAGCGGGGGAATGGCTAAAACCCGGACGCAGAGGTGAAGTGCTGGTGGGCGAGGCATTCGCCGAAGCGAACCATCTCAAGCCGGGTGACCACGTCACCATGGTGATGAACGGGCGTTTGCAGCAATCGCGCATTGCGGGCATTGTCCTTTCTCCCGAATACATTTTCGAATCGCGTCCCGGCTCGGCACTGCCCGATAACCGTACTTACGGGATCTTCTGGATGCCGTACGAAGAATTGGCGAATGCCTTTGACATGGATGGCGCATTTAACTCGCTGGTGCTCTCGCTCGCTCCCGGAGCCAGCGAACGGTTCGTCATCGCGGAACTCGACAGACTGCTGGTTGCTTATGGAGGGCGGGGGGCACACGGACGCTCGGACCATCCATCGCACATCCGCGTTTCGGACGAAATTCGGGTGCTGACGATTCTTTCCTTTGGCTTCCCGCTGGTATTCCTGAGCGTTGCCGCGTTTATGACGAACGCTGTGCTCTCGCGGTTACTCGCGCTGCAACGGGATCAGATCGCCATTCTCAAAGCCTTTGGCTTTGGTAATCGCGATATCGGGTTGCATTACCTCAAGTTCGCGTTCGCGTTCGTCATTGGCGGCACCATCGTGGGTGCGCTGGGTGGCATTGGACTCGGCTCAAGGCTGGTCGTGATGTATAAAATGTTCTTTCGCTTCCCCGAGCTTGGATTTCACCTCGACACTACTGCCCTGGTTACAGCGTTGATTGTGGCCGCTCTGGCCGCGACGCTCGGTGTCCTAAGCGCGGTGCGCCGTGCGGTCAAGCTTCCGCCCGCCGAGGCGATGCGCCCGGAGCCACCCGCGAATTACCGGCCATCATTCATTGAGCGCACCGGCGTGGCGCGTTTTTTCTCGAACACATTCCGCATTGCTGTGCGCAATCTGGAACGCAAGCCGATGCAGGTGTTCTTCACCGTCGCCGGACTCGCCCTCGCCACCGGCATTCTGGTCATTCCCAACTGCTTTCGCGACAGCGTCGCGCAGATCCTCGAATTCCAATGGGATACAGTGCAGCGTCAGGACGTGACCATCGGACTCGTCGAACCGGACAGCGAGTCTGCGAAGTTTGCGCTCGCTCAGTTGCCCGGCGTCATGAGCATCGAACCGCTGCGTTTCGCTGCTGCCCGCGTGTATTTCGGGGGGCGTCATCGTCAGCTCGCGATTCAGGGAAAGGATTCGAACGGTGTTCACGAACGAGTCATTGATGCTGACTATCGTATTGTGAAAGTTTCATCGGATGGATTGGTTGTTTCGTCGAAGTTGGCCGAAGTGCTTGGCGCGAACCTCGGCGACGAGGTTACCGTCGAATTCCTGGAGGGGCGCAGACGCAAAGTGAGTGTTCCCCTCGTTGGCTTCAGCGAAGACTTTGCCGGGTTGGCCGCGCACATCGACCGGCACGCGTTGAATCGTCTGCTCGGCGAAGGGGACATTATCAACGCCGCGAGTTTCCGGGTGGATGGCGCACGGTGGAAAGAGTTCCTCAATGAATTGAAAGAACAACCGCGCGTCAGCTGGGTGGTCGTGAAAGAATCGCTTCGGACTAATTTCCGCAAGACCACCGCGGCCAGCATTGGTTTGATCCAGACGATTTATCTTACCTTTGCGACTATCGTTGCGTTTGGCGTTGTTTATAACAATGCCCGCATCTCGCTGGCGGAACGGGGCCGAGAGCTCGCCACGTTGCGCGTCATCGGATTTTCACAACGCGAAGTTGGCGCTGTCCTTGTCACGGAACTCGTCATTCTCGCGATCATCGCCGTGCCCCTTGGGCTTGCTTTCGGCACATTCCTTGCCTCGGGCATCCTGCAGGCGGTGAACACGGAAACCGTTCGCCTGCCAACCGTATTTACGCCGCGCAACTATGCCTTTGCTGTGCTCGTCGTTACGATTGCCTCCACTATTTCAGCGCTCGTGGTTTTGCGCACCTTGAAAAACTTGAACCTTGTCAGCGCGCTGAAAGCGCCTGAATAGTTCGCCTTTATTGCAAATGAGTACATCGACTGCTCCGAAAATTGCCAATCGAAATGACAAGCGCGGCCGTCGTCGCTGGCTCCCTTACGTTGGCGGGCTGCTGTTGCTCGCCTTGATCGTCGCCGGTATGTGGCCCAAGCCGGCTCTGGTCGAAACCGCACGCGTCTCCGTTGGCAAGTTGCGGACCAGTGTGAACGAGGAGGGCAAAACTCGCATTCGTCAGCGCTATGTTGTTTCGGCACCGGTCAATGGACAACTGCGGCGCATTCCGTTCAAGGCTGGGGCCGATATCACCACGCAAGCGGTGGTTGCAATAATCGATCCCATTAATCCGGCCTTGCTCGACGTCCGCACCCGCGCGCTCGCCGCGGCACGCCGTGATTCCGCCGCCGCTCAATTGGAACGCGCCAAAGCTCAGCATAAATTCGCATCGAGCGAACTGCGCCGGAACGAGGCGTTACACAAGGAAGGAACGATTTCGACGCAACAGTTGGAGCAATCTCAGTTGAGCGAGACTTCCTCCGCCCGGGAATCTGCCGCCGCCGAAGCCGCGTTACGGCAAGCCGAAGCAGAACTCCATGAGTTTACCAACTTGAGCGTCACCAACGGTACTCCCGTCGAGGTGCATGCGCCTGTCGCCGGTAAGGTCTTAAAGGTCCATGAGGAAAGTGCACGTGCGGTGGCCAGCGGCACGCCGTTGCTGGAAATCGGTGATCCGAATGATATTGAAGTCATCATCGAAGCGCTTTCGCGGGATGGCGCGATGATCAAGCCCGGCACACCCGTTGAACTTGAGCAATGGGGTGGCCCGGAACCGTTGCAGGGCAGGGTGCGGTATGTGGAACCAGCCGCCTTTACCAAAGTCTCGGCGCTCGGGGTGGAGGAGCAGCGGGTTTACGTGGTCGCCGATATCCTTACACCCGCAGCGCAACGCGGCAGCCTCGGCGACAACTTCCGGGTCGAAGCCCGCATCATCACCTGGCAAAAGGAGCAGGCCTTGAAGGTGCCCAACGGTGCCATCTTTCGACGTGGCGACAAATGGCATGCCTACGTCGTAAACGATGGCGTTGTGGCATTGCGCCCGGTAAAAACAGGCCACGCGAGCAATACCGAGACGGAAATTTTTGAAGGGCTCGCGGAAGGTGACGAAGTGATTCTCTATCCCGGTGACCGGATTAAAGAAGGGCTAAAGGTTAAGACGGTGAAGTTATAAAGTAAGAGGCATCTTTTATGCGAACGGATTCCATTTTGGCGCAAATTTCTAGGTCGCCTCCCTTTGCTCCTCCCCGATAAACGAAGAATGCCCTCAACTTAGTGCCATTCTGGTCTTACCACTCCACATGTCTGCCCCTTTCACACACCAACCTGTCCGATTTTAGCTTCGGAGGTTACTATCCTGCAGTGAACGACCGGAGTGACCAGCAACTGCTGAAGGATTACGACGAATCCCATTCGGAGGAAGCCTTCGGCATCCTCGTGCGGCGTCATGTGAATTTCGTTTATTCTGCCGCACTCCGGCTGGTGCGTGATTCGCATCTGGCCAAGGACGTGACTCAGGGAGTGTTTATCGCCCTTGCTCAAAACGCCGACAAGCTGATCCAGCATCCTGTATTATCCGGTTGGCTCCATCGGACCGCCCAGAATATTGCGGCAAATGTTATTCGCGCGGAGGTGCGTCGCCGCGCTCGCGAAGAAGAGGCCGTTGCCATGAATCAAACACCTTCCGCCGAAGAGGATGTTCCGTGGGAACAGGTCGCGCCGCATCTCGACGAGGTTCTCGGGCACTTGAGTGATTCTGACCGCGACGCTCTTCTGCTCCGCTATTACGAACGTAAATCGGCCAGTGAAATGGGGCAGGCCCTGGGTATCAGCGATGAAGCCGCCCAAAAAAGGGTCAATCGTGCCGTCGAAAGGTTACGGGACCTTTTTTCCAAACGGGGACTGACGGTTGGAAGCACCGCCCTCGTTGCCCTCATTTCCGGCAGCGCTGTCCAGTCCGCGCCCGCCGGACTAAGCGCCACCATTTCAAACGGAGCGATCCTTTCCGCTCTCGCTGCACAAAGCGCCAACGCCACCCTCCCCAATGTCATCGTCATGAGCACCCTGAAAAAAACGATTATCGCCACCCTCGTGGTTGCCGCCATCGCCATCCCCATCGCAATGCAATATCAAGCTAAAGAAAAGCAAGGGGAAGGGAACCCATCCCAGCGTCTCCCGGCGCAAGAGCAGAACCGACCGAGAACGGAGGATAGGCCTCTTACCAAAAGGTTGGTTCCGGTTGTAAGCCGGGAATCAAATTCCCCGGCTGAGGTTTCGGAGATCCAACCCGCCCCCCAGGAAAGGCTGTCAACCGTGAGACCGATCGTCGTGGAGGAGATTGCCAATGTGTTGGTTCTTCCTCCAGAGATCCGATCCGATTCGGCTGCGGAAATCACTGGCAAAGTTGTTTTGCAGGGAACCCTTCCGCCGGAAAAGCCCCTCGACGTCCTCAAAAATGATGTCAATTGCGGTAAGCTGGTTAACGAAGCTCCCCAAACGCGTTTTTTTGTGGTCAGCACAAATGGTGAGTTAGCCGATGTCGTGGTGCATTTGAAAGGCGTCATGGGGAAATCGGCCGGCGAAACCCAGGAACCGCTATTACTGGACCAGTTAAACTGTGAGTACGTCCCTTACATCGCAGCCGCCCAGACCAGGCAAAAAATTCTAGTCCGAAATTCAGATCCTGTTTTCCATAACGTTCATCCGACCCCCGCTCTCGGCACCAGGAACAAGGAAACCAACAAGGCGCAAATGGGAAAGGGCAGGGATTTGGAATTTGCCTTTGAAGATCCGGAAATGTTCCTGCGCTACAAGTGCGATGTGCATCCCTGGATGTACTCCTACGTAAGTGTATTTGATCATCCGTATTTTGCAGTGACCGATACGAAGGGCAACTTCACGATCAAGAATGTTCCTCCAGGTAAATACACCATTGAAGCCAGCCATCGGAAAGGCGGCACCGTGACCAGGGATATAGAAGTTAAGGGCTCGAATGTCGCAGCGGATTTCGTCGTTGAAGTGAAGTGATTACTTCGCGGCGTAGCGGTGTCCTTTGATGGAACACGGGGAGATCAGCCACGTTTGCAGGAACGGACCGCGGTTGTGTGCGAAGCACCAGTCGCAGCGCTTGGTGTGTTTCTGGGCTCACGCATCAACACCTGCACCAGTCGCATTCGGATGCGAGTAATGTAGCTCGCATTATTGTGATGCCGTTGCTTTTTGGTCGGCGCGGTAGGCATTCTTTCTCTCGCGACCCTTAATCATTGTGGTCAGCTCTATTTCGGGTATTTCTCACCTGGACGAAGGGCCATTTGAACGCGCCCGCCTTGGTGACTTTCATCGGAGCGATGAACAAGGAAGATCTCAATTTTGCAATCAGGACGAGCTCCTTCAACAAGGTTATCGCATTCAGTGTCGTTTTGCTGATCCTTTACACGCTCGGCTCTGGACCTGTGTGGTGGCTGCACAAGCAGGGAATCGTTTCGATTGCGGCATATCGTGTCATCTACAACCCGATTCTTCCTTTGATTGAGGACAGTCCGGATGATCTCGGTTTTCGCTATGTAAATTGGTGGTCTCCGGTGATTGAATTTTGACTTCCGCATCTGCTTGGTCTTGAGGTCGCAGTGACGACGTTCAATTATAAACTCTGCCGTGCATTGTATCCCGAAACTTCTTTACGTTTTAGCGCGCTTCTCACAGGCTTTCCCTGATCTCAATTTAATCAGAAGAATCCTATCAACATGAATTGGTATTACGTCGAAGCGGGCGAAAAACGCGGCCCTATCACCGAGGCGGAATTGGACAGTCTCTACTCCAGCGGGAAAGTGCAGAGCAACACTTTGGTTTGGCACGACGGGGCGGCGGATTGGATGCCGTTTTCGAAAGTTAAAGGGGTTGCTGGCGCACCTCCAGCGGGGGGGGTGGTCTGTGCGGAGTGTGGACGCATCTTTCCTCCAGACGAAGTCATCAAGTTTGGTGAGGCTCACGTTTGCGGTGGTTGTAAGCCGGTTTTCATGCAGAAAGTCCGTGAGGGTGTTGTCACTCCGGGCGGGAACATGGTCTATGCCAGCTTCGTGCTGCGACTCGGCGCCTACATGTTGGACTGGATCATTACGAACGGAGTTGCGGCGCTCTTCGGATTCGTCGTCGGCTTTGCTACTTCTTCCGCCGATCCGACTACCGCGCGTGTCGCCGGGATAATCAGTTCCGCGTTCGGGTTCATTCTCTCGATCGCTTACTTCACTTTCTTTCACGGAAAGTTCGGGGCCACACCCGGCAAGATGGTATGCAAAATCAAGGTTGTAACGGCAGAAGGACACCCGATCAGTTACGCACGGGCCTTGGGACGTTTCTTCGCTGCCATTCTGAGCGCAATGATCTGCTTGATCGGTTACATCATGGCCGCAACCGATTCGGCAGAGAGACGCGCATTGCACGATCGTATCTGTAATACCCGCGTGATTAAGAAGTAGGATGGAAACGGCTCTCCCCAGTTGCAGCAAGTGCCAGGCGATTTTGCCCGCGGAGCTTTTCAATGCTCCCGGGCTCGCGCCTTGTCCTTCCTGCACGAGCCCTTTGCAGGTGGCTGTTTTCCCCGCGTTGTTTCGCCCGGTCACTGGATCGACGGCGGAAAATCTATTGGTGGAAGGGCAGTCGAGCTGTTTCTACCATGCGCAGAAAAAAGCAGTCTTGCCTTGCGATAGCTGTGGCCGTTTTCTCTGCGCGTTGTGTGATGTCGAATTCAACGGACAACATATCTGCCCGAGTTGTTTAGACGCGGGCAAGAACAAGGGGAAGATCAAGAACCTGCAACAAAGGCGAACGCGTCACGACAGCGTGGCGCTTTCGGTGGCGTTGTTGCCGATGTTGATCTTTTATCTCACGATTATCACCGCGCCGATTGCGATCTATCTGTCGATCAAACATTGGAACTCTCCCGGAAGTGTGGTTGCCCAGCGGAGCAAGGTTCGTTTTATCATCGCCATTACAGTGGCTTGCTTGCAGATCGTGGGGTGGATCGTTGGAATTTATTTAGTGGCAAAAAACTGAAATGGCTGACACCGAATATCAAAAGCTGCCAGGAAAGGGAGTGCGTAGCGCCGGCCTGGTCGCGGTTTCGCGGGCGGTTTGTTCGCTCTACCTGGGGGCGGATCATCTGCTGCAGGTCGATACGATTGGCGGGTACTCGGAAGAATACAAACGTTTCTATTTCCGCGATATCCAGGCAATTACCATCCGAAAGACCCAAAGGGCGCTGATCGTTTTATGCTTCTCCGTTGTTTTTGCGCTCGTGCTGGCTTTGATCGGGAGAGCCACGGATGACGAGGTGGGATCCACCATTGTTTATGTCATCTCTGGAGTTCTGGGGCTTATCGGCATCATACTCGGAATCGCCTATGCCCGTGGCGGTGCCAGTTGCATTTGTCATTTGAAGACTGCCGTCCAGACCGAGCAACTACCTTCCCTCAAACGTCTTCGAAATGCACAAAAAATTCTGGCCAGAGTTCAACCGTTGATCGAACAGGCACAAGGCAGTTTGTCGCAGGAAGAGGTCGCCGCCCAAGTCAGTGCGTTGGCCCAAATTCCTCCCCGTGTTCAGGAGAGCGTCTATCCGAGATACGCAGCCATCTCCCAGCAATCTCTAAACAAGGTGGAGACGCCTTATACGGGAGCGATTCACAGATGGTTGTTTTGGCTTTTGCTCCTGGGCGGCTTGCTGACTGTCATTCAAATCTTTTTTCATCCGCTGTGGTTGGTTTTCGTTCAGATGATCTTTGAACTTGGGCTGGTATTTTTGGTGATTGTTGCGCTGGTGAAACAGGGTGGGAGCGACCTCACAAAGCCAACAAGAACGGTTACGCAAGTCGCTCTTGGCTACTTGATTGCAAACCTGTCGATTGGCTATGCAATCGGGATGGTCTGGGGCATGTCGGACCCGGATAGTGCCGGGAACCAGTGGCGGATGGTCGAAAGGTTCAGTGAGTTGGAACCCTTCGAAACGACATGGCTCCTAATTTGGCTGCTGGTCTCATCCGTGACCCTCATTCTCCTGGGAACCCTTGGTATGTTTTTCTTGAAACAATGGCATGATCGAAAACATCTGGCGAAAGCTTCTCCGGTCGTGGCATTCGATCAGCCCATTTCTTAGTAGAGATGCAGAATCTCGTTCATCATTGTTTGTATCATCTCACCCGGGAAGCCGCTGCCCGTTGCCCGGAATGTAAACAATTTTTCTGCCGCGAATGCATTACCGAGCATGATGATCGTGTGATCTGCGCCGGATGCTTGAGGAAGCTGCATCAGCCGGCCGTCGAACAAAAAGCCCGGTTGGGGGCTGTGGCCCGGGCGGGGTTGTGTGTTCTTGGAATTTTTACCGCCTGGCTTTTTTTCTATTGGGTTGGCCAAATCCTGATTTCCATTCCAGCGGATGTGCATGAAGGCACGATCTGGCATTCCGGCTTCCTGGATGAATAGGCAAATCGAATGGCCAACAAAGCTCAACGCAGCAAAGGGAAACCCGCTCTTGACCTGATCGAGGAAGCGATTCACCTGTTGCGGTTGGCTCCGGCGAGTACGTTTGTTCTCTACGGGGTTGGAACCTTTCCATTTGTGCTCGGTTTTCTCTATTTCTGGGCTGACATGAGCCGAAGCGCATCCGCCGAACTTCACTCCGGAAGCAGCGCCCTGGGATTGGCGTTCTTGTTTGTTTGGATGCGAACCTGCCAAACCGTTTTTGCATCGAAGTTGAGGGAACAGGTGGCGAGGGGAACCTCCGGGAAGTGGACCGCGCGCAGGTTGGTAACTGTTTTTGTGCAGCAGGGGATCATTCAGCCAATCGCACTCTTTATATTACCGCTGTCGGCTATCACGGTGTTGTCTTTTTCCTGGGTCTACGCGTTTTTTCAAAATTTTACTGTGTTTGGCGATGGCCAATCGCCTGCGATCAAAGAGTCAATGCGTCGTGCGTTGAAGCAGGCAAAGCTGTCGCAGGCACAGAACCATGGTGTTCTCCTGATCTCGTTTCTCTTCGGATTGTTCATTGTTCTTAATGTAATGACGGCGATCGTTACCGTTCCGGGATTTATCAAAACCTTCCTGGGAATCGAGACTGTTTTCACACTTAGTGGGAAATCCGGCATTTTGAATTCGACCCTGGTCCTAGCGACCTTTGCGATGGTTTATCTCTGCCTGGACCCTTTGATGAAAGCGGTTTATGTGCTGCGTTGTTTTTATGGGGAGTCCCTGGTCACCGGGGAAGATCTGCGTGTTCAATTAAGCGCTTCAAAGGGCCGTCTCAATACTGGGATAGCCTTGGTGGTTCTCATTTTTGCCTCAGCATTTCAGGGAATGGCCAACGACAAGCCGGTCACAGGCCAGGGTTCTGAAGGAGCCGGCATCTCGGAACTGAATCAGTCTATTGATCGAACCATTAACAAACGCGAATACGCCTGGCGGTTGCCCCGGGAGCATTTGGAAAAGGCTGCGAAGGAAGAAGGTTGGATCGAAGGGGCCCTTCGCAGCATCCAGGAAACGATCACTGGCTGGGCTCGCAGTCTGCGGGACTCCGTTCGCTCCATCTTTGATTGGCTCGAGAAGGTTTTTAACAAAAAGCCGGTCCCGGAAAGGGATTCATCGGACGGATCGGGTACGGCATGGATGAGTTCCCTGCAATGGTTGCTGTTTATTCTGATCGCGGTCCTGTGCTCGGTGATCGGGGTTCTATTTTACCGCATGTGGAAACAGCGTCGCAGGAAACCGGACGTGGTCCTCGCTGAGGCGCTTCCTGCGGTACCTGACCTGACGCGCGAAGATGTCACTGCCAGCCAGTTACCCGAGGACGGATGGCTGCAGTTGGCGCGCGAACTGATGGACCAGGGAGAATTGCGTCTGGCACTGCGGGCGTTTTATCTGGCTAGCCTGGCGCATCTGGCGCAACGGGAATTTGTCAGCATCGCCAAATTCAAATCCAACCGTGATTACGAAACCGAACTCCGTCGCAGAGCCCGGTCACAGGCCGAACTTCAGAATGCTTTCTCAGAGAACGTGGATGCCTTTGATCGCGTTTGGTACGGGAAACACGAAGTCACCGGGGACGGTCTTCAGCAGTTCCAAAACAACCTTGATAGGATCCGCGCATGTTAAATAAGCGGACATTCCTTCTCGGGACGGGCGCTTTGCTCGCATGCCTTTTCGTTGCTGGCATCGTGCATCTGTTTCAGATGCGCCTGGAAGGAGGGGATGTGTACCCGCCGTATTCGAGTCTGCGGAGTGATCCTCTCGGGACCAAAGCTTTGTATGAGAGTCTGGGTGGTCTCCCGGGAGTTTCGGTAAGTCGTTCTTATGAAACCGTGCGGAAAATCGGATCGGGTCGACAGACCACATTGTTCATTCCTGGTCTTCCCGTTTATGAGTTGAACTACGCCAGCACCGACGAAATCCGGGAGTTGGAAACGTTCATGATGGAAGGTGGACGCATCGTTGTGACCGTTTTTCCTGAAAGCAAACGGGATTGGTCCACCCGGAGAAACGAACGCTTGAAAAAAGAGGAGGCTGAAGAAAATGACGAGGGCGAATCCAAAAAGAAGGCAGAACCAGCAGAAAAAACTCCGATTGGGAAGAAGCCAGAGGAGGAGAAAAAGCTGAGCGAGGAAATGGCTAACCTCAAAATGCAATCGCTGACAAACCGTTGGGAATATAGCTACGATTTTGAGGATCTCACCAGCAATGAAGAAGGGGTTTCCGAGCCTGTCCGTGTTGTCCGGTCTGGCGCATCGCCCATTCCTGAATTTCTGTGGTGGTATTCTGCAGTTTATTTCAAGGATTTGGGCGAAGGCTGGCGGACCCTGCTGAGCCGAGGGGGGAAGCCAGTCTTGATCGAGAAAAAATTTGGGACCGGGTCATTGGTAATAGCGACGGACTCCTATTTTCTGAGCAACGAAGCTTTACGAAAAGACCGTCATGTTGATTTGCTGGGATGGCTGGTCGGCGGTAACAATCGGATCGTTTTTAATGAAACGCACCTCGGGGTTCAGAGTTCGCCCGGGATTGCGGCACTTGCCCGAAAGTACCGGCTTCATGGCCTCTTTGCAGGCCTCGCTTTGCTGGCCTGTTTATTCATTTGGAAAAACGCCATGAGCCTCGTGCCGCCTCATCCGGAGGATGTTACCGAGGGCACCGGCTCGGGTGTGTCAGGGAATGATTCGGCGAGTGGCTTTATCAATTTATTGCGACGGAGTATTCCGCCCGCAGGAATTATTTCTGTCTGTTTTGACGAATTTAAAAAGTCAGCGAAGCACAGTCTCCATCTGCGCTCTGCTTTGCCGCAAATCGAACAGCTGGTCGGGGAAGAACAGGGGAGATCTCCACGAGAACGGCGTCCTGTCGAAACCTATCAGAAAATCAGTCAGATTTTGTCCGAGAAAAAACATCTATGAACAACAACCTCGATCAACTTAAAGAAGTGTTGTCGCGTGCCCGACAGGAAGTAGGGAAGGTCATCATCGGACAAACCGATGTAGTCGATAAAGCGCTCATCGCCGTCTTCACCAATCACCATGCGCTCATCGAAGGTGTTCCGGGCGTGGCCAAGACGCTGTTGGTGCGAACGCTGTCGCATGTTTTGGGTTGTGCTTTCTCGCGCGTGCAGTTCACCCCCGACCTCATGCCCGCCGATATCACTGGCACGAATGTTTTCAATCTGCAGCGCAACGAATTCACCTTGATCAAAGGGCCGGTCTTCACGTCGTTTTTGCTGGCAGACGAAATCAACCGCGCACCGGCCAAGACGCAGTCCGCTCTGTTGCAAGCCATGCAGGAACGATGCGTCAGCATTGACCGGGAAACATATCCGTTGCCCGGAAATTTCACGGTCTTTGCCACGCAGAACCCGATTGAGTTCGAAGGCACTTATCCACTGCCCGAAGCACAGAAAGATCGGTTCATGCTCAAGATTACAATGAGCGCTCCGGAACGTGAGGATGAACTTCTGCTCGCGAGGCGAATGCTCGGGAAGGAGTCACCGGAATCAACGCTCGCTGCCGGTGGAATACAACAGGTGATCAGCGCGGAGGCATTGGTACAATTAAGGCGGGAACTGGACAACATCACGGTGCGGGAAGAGTTGATCGGTTACCTCGTTGATGTGGTTCGCGCGTCGCGCAAACACGACAGCGTTCTGGTCGGTGCGGGTCCACGCGCCACTCAGTCATTATTACTGGCGAGCCGGGCTTTTGCGGCGCTTGCCGGGCGTGATTTTGTGACCCCCGATGATATCAAGACGATGGCGATCCCGGTATTGGAACATCGAGTCATTCTGCGCCCCGAGTTTGAAATCGAAGGGGTGACGGTGGCGGAAGTGATTCGCAAGATTTTGCAAGAGGTTGCTGTTCCCAGATAACATGTTTGTTCCTCGCTCCAGATTATTGCTTTGGGTAGCGCTGCTGGTTGTTCCGTTCGCGGCGCTGGTCGGGCTTGCACCCGAGGCAGCCGCGGTCTCCATCGCAATCATCGTTTTATTTGCGACCGTGGTGGTGCTCGATGCGGTGCTTTCGATTGGTAGATTGGGAGGTATCCATATTGATTGCGCTCCGGTAACGAGACTCTCCAAAGATCGGCCGGGAGGGCTGGAGCTATTGTTCAAAAACGAAAGCGGTAAAGAGGTGTTGTTGCGTCTGGGTTTACAATTCCCTCCAGAACTCGAAACCGAGAAGGAGGATTTGCTTGTTGCTCTTCCATCAAAAGCGGAAGTTTCGCGAATCGCCTGGCCCTGCATTCCTCGGAAGCGTGGGAACTTCCGGGTGTCCCAATGTTTTGTGGAAAGTGCATCGCCGCTTGGGTTCTGGGCGGTTCGAAGTGTTAAAACAATTGCCGCAGAAGTCAGGGTCTACCCTAATCTTGCGACCGAGCGAAAGAGTGTTGCTGCTGTCTTCCTGAACCGCGGGAATTTCGGGGCGCATGCTTTGCGACAAGTTGGGAAGGGAAGGGATTTCGAAAAGCTGCGGGAATATGTGGCGGGTGACAGTTATGATGAAATCCATTGGAAAGCAACCGCGAAGAGGGGGAAGCCGGTTACCAAAGTTTTTCAAATTGAACGCACACAGGAGGTCTACGTCATCATTGACGCCTCACGCTTGAGTGCCCGGGCCGTCCCTGGAACCGACAACGCCTCCAATACTTACCTGGAGAAGTTCATCTCTTCTGCATTGGTTTTGGGAATGGCCGCGGAACAACAGGGGGATTTATTCGGGCTGCTTACCTTCAGCGATCGAGTACAGAGTTTCGTGCGCGCTAAAAATGGCAAAGCGCATTACGCAGCCTGCCGGGATGCCATTTACACCCTGCAACCGCAGATCGTGACTCCGGACTTCGATGATCTCGCGAGTTTCATTCGGCTGCGTTTGCGTCGACGAGCGCTCCTGATTGTTCTTACCTCACTGGATGATCCTGTTCTGGCGGAAAGCTTTTTGCGAAGCATGGACTTGATAAGCCGACAGCACTTGATTCTCGTGAACATGATGCAACCCCCTGGGGCGAAGCCGGTCTTCTCGTCGTCGCAGGTCGATAAAGTGGATGGCATCTATCAACATCTCGGCGGACATCTCCAGTGGCACAATCTTCGGGAGCTGGGGAAAGTATTACAACGGCGAGGTGTTGGTTTTTCCCTCGTGGAAAATGAACGGCTCACGGGCGAACTCGTCCGGCAATACGTGAGCGTGAAGCAACGGCAACTCCTGTGATCATCGATCTCCAAAAATTTATTCAAACGGAGCGTCCTCACTGGGCGGAGTTGGAAAGCTTTCTCCACCGTTTGGAGAACGAACCGAACCTGGCGATGAGTCTCGAAGAGCTTCGCCGCTTTCATTATCTCTACGAGCGTACTTCGGCAGACCTGGGCAAGGTGGTTACATTCGCCTCTGAACCCGGCACCCGCAGCTATCTGGAATCGCTGGTGGCACGTGCTTATGCGGAGATTCACGAGACGCGGGAGAAAGCAAATCGCTTTAAGCCGGTGCATTGGTTCTTTGTTACCTTTCCGCAAACGTTTCGACGACATGTTCGCGCCTTCTGGCTTTCGCTTTTGATCACGGTCATTGGGATGTTGTTTGGTGGTGCTGCCATTTCTTTCGATCCTGATTCCAAATCGGTGATCATGCCATTTTCGCATTTGACCGGAGATCCGGCAGAGCGAGTGGCGAAAGAAGAACGGGCTGATGGCGACCACCTTGATGGCGCGAAATCCACTTTTTCCGCAACGTTGATGACCCATAACACGAAGGTTTCTATCTTGGCAATGGCGCTCGGTATGACGTGGGCTTTTGGAACTGTTGTTTTGCTGTTCTACAATGGCGTCATTCTCGGAGCAGTGATGGTCGACTATATTTTGGCGGGACAGAGCGAGTTCCTCGCTGGTTGGTTGCTTCCCCATGGGTCATTTGAAATACCTGCAATCCTGATTGGAGGGCAGGCCGGATTGATTTTGGGCGGGGCTCTTATTGGTTGGGGTAAACGGATATCCGTCCGCCAACGCCTTCGACAAATCTCTCGCGATCTGGTCACGCTGATTTGCGGAGTGGCTGTTCTGCTCGTTTGGGCCGGAATCGTGGAGTCGTTCTTTTCGCAGTATCATGCGCCGGTCCTGCCATATTGGCTGAAAATTACTTTTGGCATCGTGCAGCTTTTTCTGCTGACTCTCTTTCTCGCTAAATGCGGGAGTAAAGCGCCCGCCCCAGCACCATAATGGAAAGCGGAAAAACCAATACACTCGTTATCAAGACGCCCGAGGGGATTCGTTTTTCCTTGCACCTCGCGAGCCCTGTGACGCGGTTCCTGGCCTATGCGGTAGACCTGGCATGTGTCATGGTCGCGTCCGGGATCTTGAGCGGGTTGATCCGTTTGTTTGGGGTGCTGAGTGTGGACCTTGCGCAGGCGATGAGTGTCCTGATGTTTTTTGTTTTGCAGATTGGATACAGCATCGCCTCGGAATGGTATTGGCGCGGTCAGACTGTCGGGAAGCGGTTGTTCAGATTGCGGGTTATAAATCTGAGCGGCATGCGTCTGAAGTCTGATCAGGTGGTAATGCGTAACCTGCTTCGGTTTATCGATATGTTGCCGGCTTTTTACCTGGTCGGGGGTGTTGCTTGTCTTCTCAGCAAACGGGCCCAGCGGTTAGGCGATCTTGCGGCCAACACTATCGTCATTCGGACTCCAAAAATCCTGGAACCCAACCTGGATCAACTACTCGGCGGCCGATATAATTCTTTGCGCGATCATCCTCACCTTGAGGCTCGGCTTCGCCAGCGAGTTTCACCGCAGGAAGCCACTATTGCCCTGCAATCTTTATTACGACGGGACGAGCTTGAGCCAGCCGCGCGCGTGCAGCTCTTTGCCGAGTTAGCCAACTACTTCAAAACAATGGTCGAGTTTCCGCCGGAAACCGTCGAAGGAATGCCAGATGAGCAATACATCAGAAACCTGGTGGATGTGCTCTATCGTCCCCGGGCAGGGACATCTCGAGATAATTCTGCGAAGGCGCAGGCAGTTCCACCTGTTATCTGAATTTCGGACCTACCTGTGTGCGGTGCGCGGCGATTCCGCCTTAGTAGCTTCTACCATCTGGCTCAACCTCACTTTCCCTTGGAACCCACTTGCAACTCAGTCTCAATTCCCCTAATTTCCCGCCGACGTGAGTAATTCCATGCCAACCGCTCAAAGCCTTAGCCCCGATTATTCGCGGCCGCTGCTTTGTCCCTTGAGCCGCGTTACCATCGGCACTGCGGTCCGTATCAAGCAACTTTCCACCTCGCCTGAAGTCACCGTTCGCCTTCGCGAAATGGGTTTTTGCGAAGAACAATGTATCAAACTGATCAGCCGCCAGAGTGCTTATATTTGCCAAGTGTGCCAGTCCCGGGTCGGTCTCCATGCCCAGCTTGCAGATCATATCTGGGTTGAACCGGTTCAGAAGGTTGCCTAAGTATGGGTGCAGAAAGTCAACCGCTGACTGCCCTTGAATTCGGAAAATCCGGTACCGTGACCGAAATCAAGATCCCTGCTGAACATCGCGGACGTCTTCTCGAAATGGGCTTGCTGATTGGTACTCCCGTTCAACTCGTTCGTTTTGCTCCGATGGGTGATCCAGTCGAGATCAAAGTGCGAGGATACCATCTGACTCTACGTAAACATGAGGCCGAACAAATTCTTGTTCGTCCGCATGCATAGGATAGTTTGTTGAGCCTAGTCCGTTCGCCCTTGAATGAAAGCTGCCGAATCTGAGCCACCCCTGAGCCGAGGCGTTCAACGCGCTCCTCTGAACGATCCCCGATCCGGCACGCGCCATCGCGAATTCTACGTTGCTCTCACCGGAAATCCGAACTGTGGCAAAACGACCTTATTCAATGCGCTGACCGGACTGCGCGCCAAGGTAGGTAACTACGCAGGGGTGACGGTTGAGCGCAAGGAGGGGAAGCTGATTGGTTCGGGTTCCGACCTGAACATCAACATCATTGATTTGCCCGGAACTTACAGCCTCAGCCCGCAATCCCTGGATGAGCAGGTTTCGCGCGATATCTTGTTTCATCGGTTACCGGAAGTCCCTGCGCCGGTTGCCGTCGTGGTGGTGATCGATGCTTCCAACCTTCAGCGAAATCTTTATTACGCCACCCAGGTCATCGAGCTGGGATATCCGACCATCGTCGCGCTGAACATGATGGATGTTGCCGAGGAGAACGGTCATCACATCGATGCCGAACAACTGTCGGCGGCTTTGGGAGTTCCAGTAATGCCGATTGTTGCGAGTGCTTCTCTTGGCGTTCCCGAGCTACGCCAAAAGATTGTCGGCACAGTGCTGGAGGGGCGGCGCGTTATTCCACGTCAATTCTGTGAGCTTCCGGAGAAATTCGGAAAAGAAGCGGAGGAGATGGCTGCATTGCTCGACAAAACGTTTCACGAACGCAAGACGCAATCTTCTGCCGAGGCGCTCCTGATCCTTAGTGATGAGCGGGCAGTGGCTTCTTCCAGCCGGGAACATTATCCCGCAGCTGTGACCAGTCAGATTCATGACGCACGCAAACGCCTTGAAGCGGTTGGGGTCGATTGGAGGAGTGCGGCGATCGAAGCACGTTATGCACGGGCGGTCGCCATTCAAATGGCGGTCACGACAGAGAAAGAAATGTTTGGCGAGTCGTTCAGCGACAAACTGGACGGCGTCCTTACTCATCGAATCTGGGGAATGGTGATTTTTGTGGGGATCATGGCTCTGATCTTCCAAAGTATTTTTAGTTTTGCAGAAGTCCCAATGAATTGGATCGATGCTGGAATTGGCTGGCTGAGCAGCGAGGTGGGAGCCGCTATTCCGGAAGGGCCTTTGAATAGTTTGGTCGTGGATGGGATCATCGGCGGCGTCGGCGCGGTTGTCATCTTTCTTCCGCAGATATGTCTTTTGTTTCTGTTCATTTCACTGCTGGAAGATACCGGTTACATGGCACGGGCTGCGTTCCTGATGGACCGCTTGATGAGCAAGGTCGGCCTGCACGGTAAAAGTTTCATCCCCATGCTTAGTTCCTACGCGTGTGCCATTCCCGGGATTATGGCAACTCGCACGATCGAAAGTCCGAAGGATCGCCTCGTCACCATCCTGGTTGCGCCCTTGATGAGTTGCTCGGCCCGGTTGCCGGTTTACACGGTTTTAATTGCTGCCTGTATCCCGGATAAAACCGGATTCAAAGGGCTCACCCTGCTTTTCATGTATCTCCTGGGAACGGTTATGGCCCTGGTGATGGCTTGGCTGTTCAAGAAGACCTTGCTCCGTGGTGAACCACCGCTGCTGGTGATGGAATTACCTCCCTACAAGAAACCGATGCCACTCGTCATGCTGCGTCACATGTGGGATCGGGCGAAAATCTTTTTGCGTCGTGCGGGAACTGTCATTCTGGGGATATCGATTATTCTTTGGTTTCTCGCCAATTATCCGAAGAGCCCTGAAATCGAAAAAGAATACGCAGACAGGCGTGCAGCGTTATCGACGGAAGCCTCCTCGGAATTTACCGAGCCAGCAGCGCTGCTGAAGAGCAGGGAAGAGCTGGAGACCGCAATTTCAAAAGAGGAAGCCGGTGAAAAGCTGCGTCGCAGCTTTGCTGGTCGGATGGGCCAGGCTATTGAACCTCTCATTAAGCCACTCGGTTTTGATTGGAAGATCGGGATTGGACTGGTGAGTTCTTTTGCCGCCCGTGAAGTGTTCGTGAATACCATGTCTATCGTCTACAACGTGGGCGAGTTTGAAGATGACGATAAGGGGGTAGCGAACCTCGCCGAGAATCTGCGGCAGCAGAAGCATGAGGATGGCAAAAGCGTTTTCACTCCGCTGGTTGGAATTAGTTTAATGGTGTTTTACGTCTTCGCATTGCAGTGCGTCAGCACAGTCGCGATCGTGCGACGGGAAACCAATTCCTGGAAATGGCCGATCTTTCAATTGGTCTACATGGGAGTTCTCGCCTGGGTGCTGGCCTTTGTGACCTATCAGGGTGGTAAGTTGTTGGGCTTTTAGAAGGATCGTAGCTGCGTTGGTCACAACGCGGGTTGACTCGCTTCCCTTGGCATTATTGAGCCGGCGCATTCACAAGCGCAGCTACCCAATTCGTTTTGAAAAACGAATTGCCAAGCAGCCTTCCTGTTTAGAGACTCAGCAGGTCTTCCCCAGCACCTGCTATGAATCGTCTGTTAACGCTTTTATTCTTTTGTTCCGGTGCTACGGCGCTGGTTTACGAGGTTGTCTGGTCGAAATACATGTCGCTGATGTTCGGTAGCACCGTCCAGGCGCAAACCGTCGTGCTCGCCGTCTTCATGGGCGGACTTGCCCTGGGAAACAAACTTTTTGGCAAGCGCTCCGACCTGCTCCAACACCCCGTGGCTGTTTATGGAGGGATTGAGATCGCCATTGGCGTTTACGCGCTTCTCTTCAACCTGCTCCACGGCATGGCGGATGGTTTGTTTATCAAGCTCGGATCGCCCATGCTGGAACACAGCGGACGTTTGCTCATGCTTAAGGGAGCAATCGCCATTGCACTGCTTTCCATTCCCACCGTAATCATGGGCGGCACGCTTCCTCTGGTGGCGGCATGGTTGCAACGGCGTTCTTCAGACGCAGGAAAAGGTTCTGCCGGTTTTTATGCGATCAACACTTTCGGGGCCGTAGTAGGCGCGGGTTTTGCGGGATTTTTTCTGGTGCGACGCTTCGGGTTGCCGGCCACCCTTCAAATAGCCGGGGTAGTGAACATTCTGATCGGGGTATTCGCGATGGTCCTTTCGAAGAGAGAGGTTCTGGTTACGCAGCCCGTTGCCAAAGGCGCTGTCCAAACGGATGTGCAGGAACCAGCACCCTGGATGGGGTTAAATCAGCAGAAGTTTGTTTGCTTGCTGGTTTTTTTCACCGGTTCAGTTTCGCTTGGGTTGGAAGTTTTGGCGTCACGGTCGCTTTCGATGGTGTTCGGCGCATCGCTGCAGGCATTTTCGGTTATGTTAATGGCCTTTATTCTAGGAGTCGGCGGGGGCGGTCTGTGGGTTGCTTCCATTAAGAATCCGACGTCGCTGAAAGAATCACTTATCTCCATTCCGCTATTAGTGGCGGCAAGTCTCATTGGAATCTTCCTCGTCAGCATTGAGCAATGGGCTTTGGTCTATCTGAAAATACGGCATAGCGGGGGAGGCACTGATAAGTTCCTCTACCATCAAATCGTGAGCACCGTGATCTCGCTGGTTGTGATCGGTATACCTGCGGCCATGATTGGTTCGGTGCTGCCGTTGTGCATCCGGATTCTTTCGCGATCCTCGTCGACCCTGGGACAGCAGGTTGGAAGACTTCTGACTTTCAATACTCTGGGAGCGGTTTTTGGCGCGTTATTTACCGGCTTCGTCCTCATGCCCATGCTGGGTTTGCGAGCTGGGATCGGGGTGATCGGGGTGGCTCTCGCCGTGGTGGCATTGGTGATTGCGGTGAAGAACCAGCGACCGAAGCTGGTGATGACAGCATCGGTGGTGGCGCTTCTGCTCCTGTCTGTCAGCGTGGTTGGCCGGGAGAATTGGCAGTACGCCCTGAGTTCTGGAATCTTCCGTCTGAAACCCGAGGAAGCCACCAGTGATTATTTCACGAAGGTGCGTGAGCGGGATCAATTACTCTACTATCGTGATGGCACTGACGCGACTGTCGCTGTCGTGACCGACCGGCAGCCCGGGCCCATGTCCGAACGCGTGCTTTCGATCAACGGAAAACCGGATGGATCGATCATCGGCGATCTCTCTACAGAATATTTGGCAGCACACCTTCCAATGCTCGCCAAGCCCCACAGTAAGGATGTGTTCGTCCTCGGTTTTGGCACAGGAATCAGCGCTGGTGCCTTGCTTGGGCATCCCATCAAATCACTCACGATCGCAGAGAATTGTGCTCCCGTCCTGGAGGCGGGGACATATTTTGAACCTTGGAACCGGGGAGTTTTGACTAACAGCCTGACCCGTCTTTACCGAGAAGACGCGAGGACGGTTCTGAAGCTCAGTGAACAGAAGTACGATGTGATCATTAGTGAGCCGTCGAACCCCTGGACCTCTGGAATTGGAAGTGTGTTCAGTCGCGAATTCTACGAACTTGCGGCCCGGCGTTTGAACGATGACGGCATCATGTCCCAATGGTTTCACATCTACGAGATGAATGATCAGGTGGTGGAGTTGGTTTTTCGGACCTTTTCGTCTGTGTTTCCGTATTTCGAAGTGTGGGAGACTCGTAATGGAGATTTGATTTTGTTGGGTGCACAGAAACCCTGGGATTGCTCCGCAAAAACGTTTGCAGAAGTTTTCTCCCGACCAGAGCCCCGGAAGGATCTGGACGCAATTGACCTTCGGTCCCCTGAAGCAGTCCTGGCCCGACAGGTTTGTTCCCAGCAGACGGCGTTTGCCCTGGCAGGAGAAGGACCGGCGCAATCAGACGCCTTCCCCATCCTGGAATACGAAGCCCCCAAAGCGTTCTACAGCGGCGGAGCGGCTTACGGATTGTTCCTTTGCGACGAGCGAACCGTGCAATCGGTCTTTGCTCCGGAAGAGAAGCGACGTGTACTGTCCGCCTTTCGTGATGAGCAGGTCCTCGATGTTTTCCGACGCTACGGTTCCGCCAATTTTTCGTTAATGGAGTATGTAAAGTGGAGAGGGGGCTCCCGTGGATTATCTCGAATGCACGAAGTTTACCGTCCGTCCCAGTTTGAAGAGGTGATCTTCCGCTTGCCGCAAACCTATCCCAGAGAGGCGGAGATTCCGGCAGATGCAACCGCCGCCCTCACGAAATTTATGAACGCCGAGGCCCGCGTACATCAAAGTGAAACACGCAAACAGGGGTTGGAAGAACTCGAGTCCCTTCTTCGAGGCTTCAACGAGGAAATGATCGATGATAATCGCAGCAATCCGAACATCGAATGGTATTGGGCTCTTTCCGCGCGCGGTCACTTCCTTTTGGGTGACAAACAACGGGCATTACAATGTGTCGAGTCGGGCTTGAAGCAAACCCCCGACGATCCCCAACTCCGGGTATTACAGCGATTGCTGAAAGGCCGTCCATCCAAAGGGAGCGCGACCGGTTCGCTCGTGACAAACTGACCACAGTTCTGCGCGAAGTATCCAAATCGATCAAACACAAGCCGGGGTTGCAAGGAAGCCCGGATGAAAGGTTTCATCGGCAAGGCATCAGCCGTGACCGCCTCGGAAGCAGAGCGCCGTGGGTTTATTTCAGAAGAGTGAATCAACTGCGGTTGGAGTAACGCCGCAGAGTTGGAAAAGTGCGTCAACCGCGGTTGAGCGACCGTGCTGAGTTGGAAAGGTGGGTCAGCGGCGGTTGGAGTTACTCGGTTGAGTTGGAAAAGTGCGTTAACCGCGGTTGAGCGACCGTGTTGAGTTGGAAAGGTGGGTCAGCGGCGGTTGGAGTTACTCTGCAGGTTCAACATTGGCGCGGGTTTCGGGGCTTGGAAACTGTGTGAGAGGCTGGGGAGCAGTGGGTTGCGCAAGCCAGGAGGTTCCTCACTGTTCTCGTCGGAATGAATGTAGGATTAGAGGCACGCTCGCCCTCATCCTTAATTTCAGTCGCAGAGAAAAACACGGAGCGGCCCCGGGAGTTAAACTGGAATGATTTTGAGTTCCCTCAAAGCATTCAGCAGGAACTGCATGGCGATGGCGGCGAGAAGCAGTCCCATCAACCGTTCCACCAACTTCATGGCGATCGGGCTCAACCACTTCGCGCCGCGAGCAGACAGTGCGAGGACTACATAGGTGATGGCACAAACCAGAATGATGCACAGCCCCAATGAAATTTGTTGAGTGAAATTCTCCGCACGGCTGTTGAGTAAAATGCCGGTCGAGATGGCTCCAGGCCCCGCCAGCATTGGAACCGCCAGCGGTGTGATTGCAATATCGTCTTTGACCGCGCCCGCATTCTTTTCTTCCTCAGATTCTTTTACGGAGGATCGTCGCGCCTGCAACATATCCAAAGATACCTTCAACAAGACAATGCTTCCGGCAAGTTGGAATGCGGGCAGGCTGATGCCCAGCAGTTTGAAGATCCACTGGCCCGCGATCGAAAATGTGAGAAGTACTCCCGCCGCGGTAAAGGAGGCAATTCGCGCCATGCGGACCCGTTGTTCACGCGAGTCGTTGGGTGTGATGGCGAGGAAAGTGGGGATGACCGCGATCGGATCCATGATGACGATCAGAGAACTCAATGCGAGCAGGGTGTATTCAAGCAACGTCATACCGAGCACGGCGCGAGAATGGCGTCCCGCATTCCGTGAATGATCTTTTTGTCAGCCGGGCAGATGGTTGCCAGGACTCCGCCAAGATTCGCGCGAGCGGCATCGTTTTCGCCTGCGACAAAGTAATAAGGACAGAGCCGGATGCGACCTGACATCGGGACCATTTCATCTTTGGAGAAATCAAACCACTGCGAATGGTTGGTGCGTGGCTTGTGATATCGTTGGAGCACGTAGGGGGACCGTCCGAAGCAGGCGAGTGCCTTATCCACTGCGGCGCTCCACTCTGCCTGAGACAGATCACTACCGAGGTACACTCCGCGCGAGCCCCATGCCTCCTCAGAGAACCCAGACACCTTGAGGATCAATTCCCGTTCTTTTTGGGTGAGGGTTTTGAGCTGTTCCCAATCGGTCAGGCCCAGTTCAGGAATGGCACCTTGAGGGGGCAAGGGAGTCGGATCAACCACCCAGGAATACGGAACGACCTTCTGTAGTTGTGCGAGAAAACTTTCCCCGAGTTCCCGACGCCAGAAAGGTCGGAGATTCCGGTTCCAAAGTAACGCGAACAAAAGTTTCTCTTCGAAAATCGTTTTGGGCGGTGGAGTGAGTTTGATCTTCTTCTCCTGAGCCAGTTGGAGAATCGCTTGCGCACTCGAGATGTTGGGAAGATCGAATAATTCAAAGAACCGATAAACGCCATCGCCCTCGGCAAAATCCTGAAACGTTGAGTTCCGAACCTGAAAGCGTTCACCCCCGATTTGCTGTGCCACCCATTCCATTTCAGGACGGTAGGTGGCGGACTCCTCTGAAACGATGATATGAACATTCCTGGCATCTCCAAAAATGGAAGCGAACCCGCTAATCATTCCGTCGGAACCGCCCAGAATGTTATGCCCGAGCTGGCCGTAGGTTTTCCCCAGCCACCCGGTCAAACCGATGCCACCTGGAACGCTATCCAGTTCGGTGATCTTGAATCCATCATCCGTCAACAACACGTCAGGACGAATGACGCGCGGTAGATCGTTTTTGAAGAGGGCGGAGCGCTGAAGTTCTACTAAATGGCTCGGCTTACCTTGTTCGAGCCAATGCGCGATCCAGGCCGGTTGCTTGCCGTCGATGCTGTGGCGATAGAGAAGATTGACTACCTTGTTGAACTGCAGGAGAACACGGCCCAATTTCTCCAGGTCCGTCGCAAGTTTTTCACCGAGTGCCAGCGGAGCAGGGGACACGCGCCAATCCTGACCGGCAAAGAGGCCCTCGGACGGCAATTGATCCCGCACGAATTTCGCGGCGTCTTTGCCTGCTGCTTTCAGAGGCGGCGGGAAACTCTCTGGGTTGTTGGTGCTGTGCATCGGTAGGTTGAGCCTGCGATCAGGCGCGAATTTGGCCGGTTCCAAACCCGAGCCACTTATAACTCGTAAGTTCATTGAGGCCCATAGGGCCCCGAGCGCCTATCTTATCCGTGCTGATACCGATTTCCGCCCCCATACCGAACTCGCCTCCATCGGTGAATCGGGTCGAAGCATTCCAATAAACTGCCGCAGAATCGATCTCCGCCAGGAATTGTTTCGCGCGCGATTCATTCCGGGTGATGATGCTGTCCGAGTGAGAGGAGCCGTAATGGTTAATATGTTCGATCGCAGCTTTAAGCCCATCGACCACGCGCACATTCAAAATGTAATCGTTGTATTCCGTGAACCAATCCTGCTCCGAGACGGCCTTCAACCTGGATACGAGGCCTTTGAGAAGGGTGGAGGACGCCTCGTCACCTCGAACTTCCACGTTATGCCCGTTTAGTTTTCCTCCAAGGCTCTGCAGAAATTGAGGAGCAACGGCCCGATCCACGAGCAGTGTTTCCATGGAATTACAAACTCCCGGCCGTTGGCATTTGGCATTGATCGCGATCTCCTCTGCCATGCGCAGGTCAGCCTCGGCATCAACGTAAACGTGGCAAACACCTTTGTAATGTTTGATGACTGGAACTTTGGAACATTCTGCGACGGCGCGAATGAGGCTTTCACCGCCGCGGGGCATGCAGAGGTCTACGTATTGAGTGAGTGACAGTAAAACAGGAATGGCTTCACGATCGGGAGTGGGCACCACTTGAATGGCGTGCTCAGGGAACTTCCCCAATGCTTTTCTACCTGCGCTTACCATCACTTCCGCGATCAACAGATTGGAATGAATCGCTTCTTTTCCCCCACGAAGGATCGTTGCATTTCCGGATTTGAAACAAAGGCTTGCAGCGTCCGCCGTAACGTTCGGGCGTGATTCGTAGATGATGACCACCACGCCGATAGGAGTGGAGATTTTCTGGAGCTTAAGACCATTGGGACGGGTGCGTTCGTCCAGGACTTTCCCGACAGGATCGGCGAGAGCTGCGACTTCTCTTAAACCTTTCGCCATGCCGGCGATGCGCTTGTCATCCAGCTTCAGGCGATCGAGCATAGCTGAGGAAAGGCCCATGCCGGTGCCAGTTTCCATGTCCTTTGCGTTCGCGGCCTTGAGGGCATCGCCGCTCTTTTCCAGGGCATCGGCCATTGCCAGGAGACAATTGTTCTTTTCGCTGGTGGTGAGTTGAGCGAGTTCCCGTGACGCGGCCTTGGCCTGCTTTGCCAACTGCGTCATTTGCTCCTTCAAGTTCATGGGAGGCAACCTAAGGCAAAACGGCAAAGTGGAAAGTGTGAAGTTTACCCTTAAGCCCGGGCCAACGAAAATTAGCTCTTTCTCCCGTCAGCGGATGAATTCAGGTAGTTGCAATGAGAGCGCGTTCCTTTCGGCTCGGCGGCTCGGGTTCGATTAAAGCTATCGCACAGCCGCGGTCTTGCTTTGCTCAACTTTGAGTGTGTCCAAATATGCCTTGAATCTTTTCCGATCTGACAACTTTAAGCGGTTCACCAATTCTGCCCGATCTTCCGGGGTGACCGATTTATAAACCAGATCCAACATCTGAACCCCAATTCCGTCGTCCGCTGCATTCGCTGCTCTCCATTGAGCATCCAGGTTCTTTGCGGTTTGGCTTAGAAGTATCTGAGCCGTTTCTCGCGGACTCCGATATTTCCCATCACCATCTGCATCAAGGAAAACGGGATTGGTTGCTGCCATGGTGTAATCACGGTCCGTTCGCCAATACGGTTCTTTGATGCCAGGACCGAATACCACACAGACGAGATGTGCATCATGTTTCGGGGCAGGAAGAGTAAAGCTGACAAATTGATTAAAGGGTTTTCCAGTCTGCCCGGTGATCGTGCGTTCGGCGACGACGGCTCCATTCAGATAAATCAAGACTTTCTCCGGGTGGAGCCACGAGGGAGAGGCGACTCTGAGTCGGACGTTTACCTCGGAACCATTCACTCGTGCAATGTCACCCATCGTAGAGCGTTGATTCACTACGACGTCCGCAAAGATTCCGAGGCTCACCGAGGTATCTCCCTGCAAGATGGTATCGCAGGCTTTATGGACGTTGATACGACTGGCGTCATCTGTAGAACTGCGGATGTAAGTGCGCCCCTGGCCAACGGGAGAATTAACCGTGTGAGTGTCTGAGGACCCCATTGCGCGGATGGTTTCGCCGTAATTCAAGAGCGCGAACCAGTCGTCCACCAGTCGCATGCGATCCGTCAGCATGGCGCACGAATTGGCGAGTTCCATGGCATCGAATCCAATAGGAACACCACTGGCGCGTTCGCCTGTGACCGAATTCAAGCCCTGATGAGCGTAGGCATCCATGCTGGACCAGCGGGGATGGTTCAGAACAATGACTTTGGCATCGTGTATGCGGATGTCTTCCACCAACTTTACCCAATTCGTTTCCTTCTGGTTGGGCACTGAATCGTCCGCTTTCAGCGGAAAGGCATTGAAGTGGCCAACCTTGGTTGTGACCTCATTTCCAACCACCGGTGTGAAGTAGCGATTCAGACCGAGTTCTTTCTGGAAAGGTGTGTAATCAATATTGTGGTTGTGATCCGTGGCGACTGCCATCTCGACCCCTTCGGCCGCCAGGGTCACCATTCGTTCATGAATACTGGCATCGCCGTGTCCGCTGAAGGTGACTGTATGGATGTGGGTATCAGCGGCGATGAACCCCTTGGTGTCTACTTCCCGCCGGAGTTTCAACTTCACCTTTGTGGGTTGCCGGACAGAAACCATCTGTTTATCGAGGCCCCACTCCATCCCACGCGTTGCATAGAAAACGTAATCTCCTTCCACGAGCTCGATGGTTGTTTCTCCGGCGATGTAGATCAACCCCGAGCGAACAGCGCTCTTCTTCTTCGGTGCTGGAAAGAAAATCTCCTTCAATGCCCCCTTTTGGTCCGTGATTGTGATTCGCGCGGGCACCGACCTCCTCGTGGCGGCGTCGATCACACATAAAGTCACCGTCTGCAGCTTCTTCAATTCACGAAACGGTTTTTCATGCAGGACAATGTTGCCGAAAACGGTGTTGTCGGTGGGATTGGGTATAATGGACAAAATGTTTTGCCCGTCGCGGAGCGAGCCCGCTGGAATGTTGGCATAAACATCTTTTCGAAGCTGGGCTGGAGCGAGGTCATCCACTTTTTTACCATTAATCTCGATCGACGCGGTATGATTCACATCCCAGATGGTGAGCGTGAGGGTGCAGTCTTTGGCATTCCTCTTCGCCTCGAACTTGATATCGAGCCGAGTGCCTTCCGGTTGAGCGGGCACTTCTGGCCAAAGATCCACCAGATTATCCCCAAGATGATGAAACTTCGCTTCAAGCACACGTCCGTCCGGAAATGTTTCTGCGTGGGTGGAGAGATGAATTAGAACGGTGATGCAACCCACAATAAGGCACTGAACCAAAGAGAGATAAGAACGTTTCGGACACTTCATTGCAAAGACAGACGTGTACACTCTTGCAGAGGTTCAGATTTTTTTTTCAGGGGGGGGATTTGATCGCAATCATACGATCCTGTTTTTACTTACATTCTCTTCCCTCCAATGGCTTGCTTTGGGTCACGACTGATGAAGCGCTCTCGCATACTCTATTTGGCACTGGCTCTGGTAACCGTGCTGCTTGGATTGGCTTCACGTCGTTATCGCTCTGAGTTGCCTTCGTTTTTCGGGGAGTATGCCGGCGATGCACTTTGGGCCACCATGGTTTACTTTGTCGCTGCGGTGGTCTGGCCTCGGGCGTCGCATCGATCCCTGGGGATCGGTGCCATAGCATTCGCGTTCTGTATCGAGCTCTCGCAACTTTATCATGCCCCTTGGATCGATGGCTTGCGCGAAAATCGGTGGGCTGCGCTTGTTCTAGGCCAAGGGTTTCTTTGGAGTGATCTGCTCTGTTACACGGCGGGTGTTGGTATTGCGCTTGCGATTGACGCCAGTCTGCGAGGGAGACGAACGGCGGGAAGAGACGGGGCAGCTTAGCGGTGGTCTGGGAAAATCTGTCGCGATACGGAAAACGGATTGCCATTTCCGTTCAGAAGATCGACACGTTGCCAATCACCGGGTTCATAACCAGTTCCGCCGCTGTCTGCCCAGGCACCCTCATTTGCGGGTATTTCCATCCAGCCATATTAACTGCTTAGATGAAGCACCCCAAAGACAAAGCACTGCCGCCCTACAGCCCACGGGCGGCAGTGCTCCCCCGACCAATTGGTTCGAACTAGTCGGCAAAGCCAGGAAGTAGCTCGGAAGCCCGATTCGGAAATCCAGTCGAAAACACACTGACCCTTGTGTCGGTCGAAATTGCTGACCCAACTCCGCCTCCTCTATCGTGCGAGGTGCAAATATAAACCAGCATTGCAAACGATCAGGGAAATTCTTAGGTTGTGCGCCCTTGTCGGCGGCTGAACCGCTGACTTTGTAAAAAATGGCGCTAATCGTTCAAAAATTTGGCGGCACCTCGGTCGCAAATCCCGACCGGATCAAGAATGTCGCTGCCCGTGTGGCGAAGTATCATGGCCAAGGTGACCAGGTCGTCGTTGTCGTCTCTGCCATGAGCGGGGTGACGGACAATCTCATCAAGATGGCGAAGCAGATCATGCCGCTGCCCAGCGAACGCGAAATGGACATGCTCCTGGCCACCGGGGAGCAAACCACAATCGCCCTTACTGCCATCGCTCTCCACGCCTTGAATGTACCGGCTTGTTCGATGACTGGCGCGCAGGCAGGCATCGTGACTGATGGCGTTCATAGCAAAGCCAAGATCCGCAACATCACTCCCAAGCATGTCCATCAATTGCTGGACGAAGGTAATGTAGTCATTGTCGCCGGTTTCCAGGGGCAAACACTCGAAGGTCAGATCACCACTCTAGGGCGCGGGGGATCCGATCTTACCGCCATCGCTTTGGCTGCCGCCTTGAAGGCTGATCTTTGCCAGATCTACACAGACGTGGACGGTGTTTACACCGCGGACCCGCGAATTGTGCCGACCGCACGAAAGTTGACTGAGATTTCCTACGACGAAATGCTAGAGCTCGCGGGGCTCGGCGCAAAGGTGATGCAGAGCCGCTCGGTGGAATTTGCAAAGAAATTTGGCGTAGTGTTTGAAGTCCGCTCCAGCTTGAACGACAACCCAGGAACGATTGTGAAAGAAGAAACTCTCAGTATGGAAGGCGTCGTCATTCGCGGCGTCTCGCTCGATAAGAACCAGGCCAAAGTCACCCTCGTCGGTGTGCCTGACCAACCCGGTGTGGCCGCGAAGATTTTCAAATCAATCGCCGATGCCAACATCAATGTGGACATGATCGTGCAGAACATCAGTCACAACGCTGGCGTCCCTGCCACGGATCTTTCGTTCACAGTGGACAAACCCGAACTCTTAAAAGCCAACAAGGTCATTGAAGGCCTGAAGGGCGAAATCGGTTATCGCGAAGTTTTGTCGGACGAAAATATTGGCAAACTGTCTGTCGTTGGCGTCGGAATGCGCAGTCATCCCGGTGTCGCGGCCAAAATGTTCGAAACGCTTTCCCAGGAAGGTGTGAACATCGAAATGATTTCCACCAGCGAGATCAAGATCTCTGTAGTCGTTTGTCTCGATAAAGGTGAGCAGGCGATGAAAGCGGTGCATGCTGCGTTTCTGGGGTAAATTGTCGTAACTGCGGTGGTCACACCGCGGGCTAATGTTGCCTTGATCTGAAAAGTTAACCCGCGGTGTAACCACCGCACCTACGGTATCTTTATGCAGGGTCACTTGCCGCGCCTCCCGCGGGAAAAGTATCAAGGACACGCCGTGGTCATGTGGACTCTCACCTTAGAGAGACACGCAAAGGGTTGGCTCAGCGATTCGTTTCATCAAAGCTTCCGCGAGATGATGCTGCATGCGGCGGCTCGTGAATCGCTCCTATGTCCCGCGTACTGTTTGATGCCTGATCACATGCATTTCGCGTGGATGGGGCTTTGTCTAAATAGCGATCAACTCAACGGAATGAAGTTTCTTCGTCGCTATCTTGCTCCTGCTCTCACGCCAGATAAATTTCAACAACAACTTCATGATCATGTACTGACGGAAGAAGAACGCAAACGGGGGGCATTCGCCAGCGTGTGCTTCTACATTCGAGCCAATCCGGTCAGGGCTGAGTTGGTAAAGTCGGAGTGCGATTGGAAATATAGTGGTGCCGTCATTCCCGGGTATCCAACATTGCATCCATCGCAGGAAGATTATTGGGAGCAATTCTGGAAGGTATATCTAGAACAACGTAGCTGCGGTGGTCACACCGCGGGCTGACATTGTCTTGCTCTGAAAATATCAGCCCGCGGTGTGACCACCGCAGCTACGATATCTCCGCGAAAACCCGATTCCCATTTTCGCGGGCTGCGCTATGTTGCGCCGCATGAGTTTGCTTCCATTCAAAGATTTAGCTCCGTTCAAACCGCGTTCCTTCGTCCCACAAGACATCGACCTGGGCGATTGGAACCAGATCGCTCCTCTCTTCGATCTGCTCGAACAGCGTGCAGCGGATGTCAAAGGCACAGCCGAATTTGAGAAATGGATTCTCGATGGCGGGGAACTCGGCGCGGCGCTCGACGAAGAATCTTCCAAGCGCTATATCGCCATGACTTGTCACACCGACAGTCCTGAAGCGGAAAAGGCGTTCTTGCATTTCGTTGAACAGATTGAGCCGCAATTGAAGCCCCGCCAGTTCAAGCTCGCTCAAATCTATCTCGCACATCCTTCACGACAAAACTTGATGCGCGAGAATCCCAAACGCTTTGAGGTCCTGGATCGCAATACTGCGCTGCACGTGGAATTGTACCGTGAAGAAAATGTTCCTCTGGAAACAGAAGAGGCGAAGCTCAGTCAGCAGTATCAAAAGCTAATCGGTTCCTTGACTGTCAATTTTCGTGGAGAAGAAAAGACGCTTGTGCAGATGGGGGTCTACCTTGAGGAACCGGATCGCGCCTTGCGCCAGGAAGCATGGGAGCTTGTCTCGAAACGGCGGCTCCAGGAGAAAGAAAGCTTGGAAAGTAACTTCGATCAGCTTGTTAAGATTCGCGAGCAGATGGCGAAGAATGCGGGGTTCGAAAATTACCGGGACTACACGTTCCGCCGCATGGGCCGCTTCGATTACACGCCCGAAGATTGCTTTAAGTTCCATGATGCAATTGAAAAAGAAGTGGTGCCTGTCATTCGACAGCTTCAGGCGGAACGCAAACAGCAGCTTGGGCTAAGCCAACTGCGTCCCTGGGATCTTTCCGTAGACCCGTTGAATCTGCCTGCCTTGAAGCCTTTCCAAAAAGTGGACCAGATGGTTTTGTCGACGCAGAAGATTTTCGAGCAGCTTGATCGCGATCTGGCGGAAGGGTTTCAATCGATGCAGAATTTGAATTTGCTCGATCTCGATAACCGCAAAGGCAAAGCGCCGGGCGGCTATCAATCCACCCTTAACGAGTCGCGTGTTCCCTTCATTTTTATGAATGCGGTGGGACAACAGCGCGATGTGGAAACGATTCTACACGAAGCCGGTCATGCGTTTCATGCGCTAGCCACGCAGAAGCAGGATATCTATGGATATCGCCACGCGCCGATCGAGTTTTGTGAAGTCGCTTCCATGAGCATGGAGCTCCTCGGCAACGAGTTTATCGAGAACTTCTACAATGCCGCTGACGCGAAACGAGCGCGCCGCGATCATCTCGAAGGTGTTCTGGAGGTGTTCCCATGGATCGCCACAGTCGATGCCTTTCAGCATTGGATATACACTCACCCGGGTCACACTTCCGACGAACGGCGCCAGGCCTGGGTCGATTTGATGAATCGTTTTGGGGGAGACGTGGACTGGAGCGGATATGAAGAGGCCCGCGGTTTTATGTGGCATCGGCAACTGCACATCTTCCTCCATCCTTTTTACTATATCGAATATGGGATCGCCCAGCTGGGAGCTTTGCAAGTATGGGCAAATTCGAAACGGGATAAGGTCAAAGCTCTCCAGGACTACAAAAAGGCTTTGGCGTTGGGTGGATCTCGTCCACTCCCAGAACTCTTCTTTGCGGCAGGGTGTCCATTTGATTTCAGCCAAAAAACGGTAAAGCCTTTGGTGCAATTGATCCGGAGCGAACTGGAAGCGTTGAAGTAGCCGGAGACGAAGGGACGATGAGCGATAAACCAAAAGCATGGATCACCGGCGCGAGTGGACTGATCGGGAACTACCTGGTGAAACTCGCGCCCGGAATGGCTTCGAACTATGAAGTCGTCCCGCTCACCCGTCGCGACCTGGATCTAAGCGACTTCTCCGCCGTGCAGAAAACATTCGCAGAACAGAAGCCTGACCTCGTGATTCATTGTGCGGCAATGAGCAAGAGTCCCGAGTGTCAGGCCACGCCCAAGCTGGCCTGGCTAAACAACACTCAGGCTACGGAAAAGCTGGCGCACCTTGCGCACGAGATCCCATTCGTCTTCTTCTCCACGGACCTGATCTTCGACGGGCGCAAGGGGAATTATCTCGAACTGGATGAGCCGAACCCTCTCAATGTCTACGCTGAGACCAAAGTGGCCGCGGAGAAAATTGTCCTGCAAAATCCGAAGCATACCGTGGTGCGCACGTCTTTGAACGCGGGGAGGTCACAGATGGGTGATCGAGCGTTCAACGAAGAAATGCGCAAGTCCTGGGCACTGGGAAAAACATTGAAATTATTCGTGGATGAATTTCGCTCGCCTATTCCTGCCGAAGTGACTGCGCGCGCGGTTTGGGACCTGGCGCAAAAGAAGGCTACTGGTGTATTTCATCTGGCCGGGAGCGAGCGTCTTTCCCGGTTTCAGATCGGTGAAGCGTTGGCTCTGCATTTCCCGGAATTGAGCCCAACGATCAAGGCAACTTCATTGCGCGATTACGAAGGACCGCCGCGCCCGCCCGATACCTCTCTGGATTGTAACAAAGTGCAAAAGCTCCTCTCTTTTCCACTGCCGAAATTTAGAGAATGGCTTCAGCGAATTACCCTTGGTTCGTCGCTTTAGAACTATTCTCGGCAGTGTCAACGAATGGCGGAGAACTAAGCGCTCAAAGGTGCTGTTTCGGTGACAAGGACGAACATCCCGTTGATGACACGGAGTCGTGGCCAATTCTTTTTGCCATTCCTGGCTGTCTTCTTTCCGATACGCCAACGGCAGGCTTGGTTAAGAACGGTTGTGATCCCGGTTTGTTCCTTGGACATGGCGTGATCATAGGGATGGGGCAGAAAGCCCGCTTCCGGTCGCTTGCTAAAAGTTAGCGGTAAATTGCTGTCCTGGACCTTTCCCCACTGCCGTTTAGTTAAGGACCAAAGGTCCGATCTATACCAGCCTGGGTCGAAGCGACAGCGCAGGCCCAGATATTGTTCGCGGTAGATCCGAGCGCTGAAGGCGCGGTCTATTGCATTTATTCCCATTATCGATTAGGTCGGCCCTTCAGGCCTCATTCTCTATTCGCGTCGTGTTCCTGGGGCTG
>JBKJKE010000011.1:0-40364 GCA_046597605.1 Limisphaerales bacterium
GCATTTATTCCCATTATCGATTAGGTCGGCCCTTCAGGCCTCATTCTCTATTCGCGTCGTGTTCCTGGGGCTGCTGCCCCAGGCTGGTATAGATCGGACCTTTGGTCCTTAACTAAATGGCAGTGGACCTTTCCCGGACAGAGCGATGGTTCGACGGCACAACGTTGGCTTTGCTACCCCGTCGGCTTTGAAGCCATCCCGGGGAGGGGATAGAGCCCGGGGCAGCAACCATATTTCTGATGAAATGCCTGGCTGAAATGGCTCAGGCTGTTGTAGCCGACTTCCATCGCCGCTTCGGTTACATTACTCTTGCCGGAGCTCAACAACTCCGCTGCTTTTTCCAACCTCAAATTGCGTAAATATTGGGTAATGGTTTGGCCAGTTTCAGCAGAGAAGGTCCGGCTCAGGTAGAAAGGGCTGCAGCCCACTTCCTTGCCTATTTTTTCCAGGGTAGGCGGTTCGGCGATATCGCGTTTCAATATCGCGACAACCTTCTCCACCCGTTCGTGGGCAAGTTGCTTCTGCCTATGGCAAAAGAACTCTTCACCAATCTTCGGCTGAAAGAAGAAGGCGACTGCCAGTTCCAGAGCCTTGCTATGATACCAGATGGATTGGGCGGAGGCGAGGACAGGAGGGTGACGCAATGCTTCAACCAACCGTTGCAATTCGGCTGTGAGGGGTTGCACCGGGGCAATGGCATCCGTTTCTTTTCCTCTCATTGCTGCGGCTACCACGGGGTGTAGATCGCGGCTCTTAGCCATGTGTTTCCGCAAATATGTGAAAGAAAACTCTACCGTGAAGAAGCGATGTCGCCCCGGTTCTCGATGTGCCTGCAGTTCTGTTTTCCCCGTACGATAGAACCCACCAGTCAACGGTCCAAAGTTGGCAATTGCGTTCCCGGCACGGACCACACCATCCCCTTCGAGGTTTAAACAAAGCTCCAGGCTGTTGGGATGGAAGGTCGGTGCCCAGTCGAGCGGTTTGTGGGTTTTAAAATCGTGCCACTCAAAACTGATCCCGGTTTCGGCAAAGCTTCCATGCACCTGTTGCCAGCCCCGTTCGACCGCATCCCACACGGATGCTTCGCTAAATGGGATTTTTTTCGATCCCCGCGATGATTGGTCTACAATCTGCGACACACAGAAATGATAGGAGTTACTGCAACACAGTCTCAATAAGATTATAAGTAAAAGTTCTTAAGAGGCCCGTTTTATGTTACTTTGCCATTATGAAGTTCGGGATCTGTAACGAAATTTTCGAAGGGTGGACTTTGGAGGATACTATGGCGTTCGCCAAGAACGCTGGGTATCACGCCATTGAAATAGCTCCCTATACGATCGCGCGGTACGTCACCGAGGTATCCCAGGAAAAACGAATGGAAATTCGTTTCATGGCCGAGACCCTCGGATTGAACGTTTCAGGCATCCATTGGGTTCTGGCCCACACCGAAGGAATGCACCTGACCCATCCCGACGAGGAGATCCGTAAGCGGACGGCAAAGTATCTGGTGGAGTTGGTCGATTTTTGTGCGGACATCGGAGGGGAATTCATGGTCGTAGGCTCCCCGAAACAACGCGATGTGATTTACGGAACGATGAAGGATGCGGCCTGGATGAACGCACGTGCAGTTTTCAAAGACGCTGTGATCAGGGCAGGGCAACGCAACGTGACCATTTGCCTCGAACCGCTCTCTCACCAGGAAACAAACTTTATCAACACAGCCCAGGATGGGATCCGGTTCACGCAGCAGTTCAATTCACCACACTTCAAGCTCGTGCTCGATGTCAAAGCCATGTCTTCCGAGGACCGCTCTGTGGCGAAGATTATCGAAAGCACCTGGCCACACTTCGCCTACTTCCACGCCAACGATGTGAATTTGAAAGGGCCCGGCTTCGGGAAGGTCGATTTTAAACCGATTGCCGCCGCTTTAAAGAAAGTCGGCTACAACGGCTACGTTTCGGTCGAGGTATTCAATTTCGAGGAAGGGCCGGAAGTGATCGCCACGAAAAGCCTGGAGACGCTCAAAAATGCCTTTGGCCATCACGAAGTTCACGCTTAAGCCGCTGATTTCGAAGTCTGCTATCGGGGACGGCTGATAAACGAGGAGAGAAGCAGGCTTTTCCAGGTTCGGGTACAAAAATAAGGTTCGAACAGGGCATCGTTGCCTTTTCGAACCACGGGGAATAATCAGTCCGCTTCAGAATAAGCGGACTACTGCGACTACTTTATCCAAGGCGCCAGACGATACGGGCCTTATTAAGATCGTAGGGAGACATTTCCATCTTCACACGGTCACCCGCGGTGAGACGTACCCAACGCTTGCGCATTTTCCCGGAAATGGTCGCCAGGACAACGTGTTTATTGGTCAGCTCGACCCGAAACATGGTTCCGGCCAACACCGTTTGAATCCGTCCTTCTACTTCTATATGTTCTTCGCTCATGCTTACTTTCTAAACCAGCCTCACTATAATACATCGCCTTGAATCCGGCCAGAGGGGAGTTAGGGGCGAAAATACGGAAAAAGCGAGGTTCGGTTCGGCCGAACCTCGCTGTGATTTAACGAAAATTTAAGCAAAAGGCTTAGTAGCGATCACGACCACCGCGATCACGGCCACCGCCGCCACCACCTCCGCCGCCGCCACCACCGCCACCGCCGCGGAATTCACGACGACCACCGCCGCCGCCACCGCCGCCGCCGGAACGTTCTTCACGTGGGCGAGCAACGTTAACTGTTAGGGCACGTCCATCCAACTGGGCGCCATTCAATGCTTCGATAGCACGTTGGGCTTCATCAGGGGTGCTCATTGTCACGAAACCAAAGCCACGGGGACGGCCGCTCATGCGATCCATCATTAGGTTGGTTTCGACGACTGTGCCGTGCGCTGCAAAAGCGTCCTGCAAGTCGTTTTCTGTGGTGTTGAAGGAAAGATTTCCAACAAACAATTTATTACTCATGTGATATTACTGTCCGACTAACTTTGCATTTCTCTGACCGTTCCCGACTGCCGGGTTTCAAATACTCACTGAACCAACTGTTCACCTGAGAATTTTCCATGCCGTGAAAGCGACAAGCTCATCTAACAGAAGGCCCTACCATTCCCGCAATGGATCCAAAATGCAATGGGTAATTGCAGACTTTTTGAGAATCAGAGTAAACCTGATAAGCCGTTACAGAGCGGCTTTAACAGGCCCTTTGGGAGGGAATATCCACTTGCGCTGAACCAGTCCGCCAGCCGAAGAGCGTGTAGGCGCTTGGCGAATAACCGGATTGACCACGATTATGGCGGTATAAAGAAAAGCCTTCGGTTATGATTGAATCCTGCAGGCTTGAACTTAGTGTTTGAGGAAAGGGACGGATTGGAGATCCGAAGGTGCCGTCCGTTCCGGGCCATCTATGAATACCACAGAGATATTTCCGATTAAGCCGCCCCCACGGTCCATGATCTGGTTTTTGCTCGTGGGGGGACTCCTGCTGGGCAGTTGGATGGTGGTTCTCGCCTATAATACACCAGCGGTGGGCTGGATTCTGGGTGCTACGGTCATTCCCGTGATGGCGGTCGTTGGGATTATCGCAGCCGCGGGGCGTAACGCCACTTTCAAAGTTTCTCGCAGCGGGTTGGAAATCTGCAGCGATTGGGCAGGGGAATCTTTCTTGTGGCGTGACCTGGACACAGTGAATGCCAGAATCGTGAACTTCGAACAAGAGCCGGGCTTTCGACCGAAGTGGAAAAAGTGTGGAACAGCGATGCCGGGCTATTGCTCCGGTTCCTTTAGTCTTCGTAACAAAAGCGACGCCCTGGTGATCTTAACCGACAAAAAGGAAGCGGTCCTGGTGCCGACTCGGAAAGACCGTGTGATTCTGCTCAGTGCAGAAGACAATCACTGCTTCCTGAAATCTCTCAAAGCGCACGGGGAAACGATCTAACCTGATAACCCGCGGGTTTCAGGGAAAGGTGTAGGCACTCCTCGTAACCGGGCACAACCCGAAAACCGTTCCCTGCCTCCTCCAGATAAGCGCGTGACGACTTCCCGGCGGGTTTGTCCAATTGAATACAACGGCAAACCCTATGCGTGAACTCACATTAATCGAAACCAGTTATCTCTGTGGCGGACTGCTTCTTTGCCTGGTGCTGCCCTTAATGATGAGCTTTCGGGGATCTCTGGACGCGCCGACCAAACGGTCTTGCATGGAGACGGTGTGGACGGGCCAGGCGCTCCTGTCGTTTGTCGGACTGACCATTCTGGCCTCGGCTCAGTTCGCTCCGTATGCCGCAGTGTTGGGTTTGGTGAGTTGCATGGGGTGTGCGCTGGTGCTCCAGCGGCAGTTCCGTGTCGCATTGCCGACTATGCAGTGAAATTCACCATAACGATCGAAGGATTTCTCGCTTGAGCTGCATTCGCTCCCACATTTCCGCTGTGTCCCGACAAAGGAAGATCCTTTTCATTCTGCTCGGCAGCCTGATTGTGGTTGCAGGAGCAATCTTTTGGGCCCGCAGCGATCCCGAGCCTTCCTACGACAATCGCTCGATCTCCGAGTGGTATGATGTCATGCGGCAGGCAGAAGCTGGGAGTAGACCTCTTTCCGACAGCGATAAAGCGAAAACTGCTATTCGCGAGATCGGAACAAATTCCATTCCTTATCTTTTGCAGTTGGTCCGTTACACCGCTCCCCCGACACCCAGATGGAAGAAGCGCGCCCAAGGTCTCCCAGTCATAGGTAAATGGTTCGCTAGGATGCCGATAGAACCTGCTGCCCAACGGGCGAGGATGGCCGTACCCATATTCTTTATCCTTGGAAGTAATGCGGCCCCGGCAATTCCGGAACTCGCACGCTTGCTGAACGGCACCAATGATCCCGGCGTAGCAGACCGTGCGCTCCGAGCCCTGTCGGGAATCGGCGATGCCTCTGTTCCCACTTTTCTCGCGATCATCGGTGATCGGCAGCATCCACACTGCATACGGGCTGTTTTATGGGTGAGAATGATTGATCCTGACAAAATTAGCCCGGGTTGGGCGGCGCTTTTGCCCCACCTGATTCGTTTTTCCCAGGACGCCGATCCATACATAGCCAAATTGTCGATCATCGCTATCGGTCGGTTGGCATTGCAACCTGAGATCTCTGTCCCGGTCCTCATCAATGTTTTTCAGCGGGCCACAAATCGATCCATGCGGGCGCATGCAGTTTTCGCGCTCTCCCATTTTGGGAAACAGGCCAGCAACGCCATCCCAGCTCTTCGACTGGCGCTGAATGATCCCAACGAAGAGGTTCGTACCCGCGCAACGAACGCATTGCAGCAAATCATTGATCCGCCCGCAGGCGGACGATCGAAAAAATTCCTTTGGATGGACTGACCTGGAATTGCCACTTGGTTCAGGCTGTTCTTCGATGTTTAGGCTCGCAAGCATCTTGTCAGTCGCGGAGCGATGACCCGACCTGTAGCCGTGGAATTGATTCTACGGATTTTGATTTAGCCTTTCGTAAAGAAGTGCGTCCTGCTTCCCACCCCCCGGGAGCTGGGGGACACCTCGTCCCCCAGCTCGGGATTCTCAGCCGGTTCACACCGTCGTGATGGTCACCACTTCGCTGCGGGCGCTCTCGCCGCCATTGTTGCTCGCGGAGATGGACAGTTCGAACTGCGACGCTGCCGGCAGACTCTCAATCGTGAAATTGGGGTCCGAGGCATTACCGATGTTTTGCGCTTCCTCATCCAGTCCGAGCCTCTTGAGCCAGAGACGGTAATAGTCTGCGCGAGGCGACTTCGCCCATTTCACCGACCCGACCAGGCCCGAAACGGTCACGTTTATTTTGCCCGGACGCGGGGGTGTTTCCTGCACACCCGGACGATTCAACCCAAACGCCGTCCAGCGATTATCCAACGGTCCCAGCACCCGGCTCAACTCGTCGATCACCCAGCGTAACCGCAGACGCAACTGTTTCTCCTTCTGCTTGCGCGCCGTGAGCAAGGTGCCGACGGCTGACTTTTGCAGATCGACTGCTGTTTGCGCGTTGGTCAGGTTATCCAGCGCCCCCTGGGCGAGCACCGCCGTGACGGCGTCCTCCACCTCGAGTTCCGGATGATCGGCGAGATAGGATTGCAACGAACGGGTCAACAGTTGCAAACGGGCCACCGAACGCGGCACCACCAGCGAATTGTTGAAACCAGAACCCTCCCAGGCGCTGGAATACTTGCGACCCAGCGCCCGCTTCAACGAATCCCGGGTCGCGAAGTCGAACTCGAAGGCTGCGTTTTGTGCCCCTTTCAATGCGGTACGTCGTCCCCTGAACTCCACCTTCGCCGCACGATGCGCGTCAAAGGCAAGGCCGAACTGATTCAGGTCCGCATCGACCAGCACCTTCGTGCCGACCGTCAGTCCCAGCGCGACCCCATGCTCATTGGAGCCGGCGCTGAATTTGGTTCCCGCGGAGAAAAGGTCCGCAATAGTATTAATACGTGGTTGCCTCATTATCGTTGATTTCCTTCCTGCATTACTGCAACGCTGATGACGGTCTTCGTTGGGTTCATTTCCAACTCAACCAAGGTGTTTTTTTGTTGTTACACCTGCGAAACATTCGCTCATCAACTGCAACCATCTTAGCAATCGCTAAGTATCAAAATCGGCTACTTAGCTTTTTATTTAAAAATATTTTTTGGAGGCTTCCTGCTTCTATAATTCACTCAATATCAACGACTTACAGACGCCGGAAACGGCAAAACCTGCTTGGAGGGTGAAAATTTCTTCCGGAGATGAGGCAAAAAACTGCCAACGCCGGTCGAAAACGGAGAAAAACCGGGATGGAAATGCCCAAGAGGCCGGGAAAGTAAGCAAAAACCGTCGGCTACACGGGAAGGATCCGCCTGCTTTTGGCCATGGTCCACATGGTATCCATGAAGTTACCCAATAGCGGAATTCCTGCCCCTGCGCTGGCTCCTAAAATAATAACGTTATCGGACATGTAATATCATTTCCTCCCGTCTTCAGCCGCGGCTTCTTAATCAAGAGGCTTTTCTTTTTTGTTTTGAGCCCGTTTTTTCTTCGGAGCAGTGGGCAGCAGCGGCGCGGTGAGTTGTTCGTAAAGTTTGAAAAGGAATTCGACGCGGGCACGGTCGCTCGGGAAAGGCTCTTTGCGGTAGTAACGATCCACGGGCGTCTAGTTCAGCGTGGGCTTTTGCAAGGATGGGCGGCATGGAGATCGGGTCGTAAAGGTCCGCGAGGGTGCAGTTCCCCTTCGTAGCAGACGAGGTCACGAGGCTCTTCCTGGGCGGCTGCGTCCACCTTTTGCTTTTGCTCCGGCGTGGCTGATTGGATTTGGCTACTTGTTGACTTAAATCAGTGAGGCAAGCGAACCGGGCTGCACAGTGGCTCCGGGATAGTGAGCGAGAATCTGTCCTTTAAGACCTCTGAGAAAATTCCCAGGACCAAATTCCGGCAGGAGGATTCGGTGATTGGGATTTTTCCCTTTAATTGACTCGTCCGTAACCACGAATGCGCCTGCGTCATAAAGTCGGGCACCCACGCTTTGCTTCATAAAAATTTTATAGCGTTCAGCATATGACGGCCCCTTAAACTTTCCGATTGCGTCGCTCCCTACGACCCTGAACGGCGACATAGCGAGGAAATGAGGTTGTTTGATTTCGACGGGCTTTCCGTCAGAGGCTGGTTCGTATTTACCAACGAAAAGGTAACCCAGCCATGGGCGTGGCTGCAGACGCTCAAAACCTGATTGTCCGTAAGTAACCCAGAAATCGTGCGCATTGCCGATGCTCTCCTCGAGCCGGTTGTTCTGGTTGTTACCAATACTTTTGTCCTGCGATTTGAACTCAACAGCGGCGTACAAAACGGGGCCAAGCGAATCCCCTTTTGCGGGATGGAAGCGGCTGTTTGCCAATACTATAAGATCCCAGTTTTTTGAAGGGCGAAAATAAGACGGCAAGATCGAGGGTGATGTGGAGAGATGACCGCCGGCATAAATGTGTGCTGGCTTCACTCCTAACCCAATCAGGAAATCTCGAATGGTCGTTGCGAAACCATCCATTGTTTTCCCGTGGAGATTCGCGTCACGGGTTCCCCCTTGCGTTTTTTTAGCCTTTGCGGAACTTTTCGATGCCCACCAAGATTTGATAGCGTCATGAAAGAATTCTGTTTCTGTGGACATGTTAAAGTGGCAGGGAATCAATTTTGTAGGCTTCAAGGGCTGCCCGTGTGGCGAGATTCACGTCTTGCGTTTCGAAAGCTTCGCGGAGGGTGTTAGCTATTTGTTCTGAAATGTTTTCTGGCGCAGGGACACGGATCCGCCGGAGGTATTGAGCCTGAAAACGCAGGAAACCGCCCCTCATTCTAACGCTGTAGCAGCGAATAAAAAACTCACCGACCTCTGACATCAATAGACCACCGAGTACTCGCAGGTCCCACGTTTCCGACGTAATCCAGTAGAGGTTGTGCTGTGGGTAGGTTTCTCCAAGGTCTAGAGCAGGAAGCAGGCGGTTTTTGATGTCGGCGATATAAAGTTTTTCCTTTCGTAAGAGCCGTAGATTCACTCTGTCTATAGTCTTATGCCATTGCAGTGGGCGCTCTTTGGCAGTGTGTCTGTTCGCAAGGAGTTCGTGATGCGGCCGTAAATAGGCCTCAAAGCGGGGATATGCCTGAAGGTCGATTAAACCGTGTTCGTTCCAAGGATTCACAAGATAACGACCTGACCACTCCACTCGCCCTCCCTTTAAATCAGCCGCCATGCCGAGCCGGAGAAGACGATCAGATTCAATATCCGGTGGTTCATCCGGGATAAAGACTCTGTCGGCGCCCGTCGCCACGCCAATTCCGATTTGAGTTCGAGTGGCTTTGCTCTCCAAAGGAATGCAGGTCATTTCGAGCCGCTTCAGAAGCTGTAACGCTTCGAGTGATGAGCATGGCCAAGGCTCGCTGCCGTGGAACCAGTCGGGAAAACGTGCAACCCGTAAAACGCTATCAGAGCGGGCCTCGGTGAGGAGGCTTCTCACCATCCCTCGGCTGGCAGTTTCAATTCCAGGTAGAGCTTTCGCGACGATGACTGGGCCCTGCTTTTCCTGAGCTATAACTGTGATCGCTGGATAAGCCGACACGGCAGTAACGAAAGCGTCGACATCATGTGCCTCTACTATGTAACGCACATTGTAGCCTTCAGTCGTGATGAATTCGCGGAGTCCGCTGCCGTATTCGTTAAGCATCCAGCGGTCTGCACAGATGTAGGCACAAACACCGCCGGGCTTCAGTTGCAGCAGTGCGGCTTGGAAAAAAGCTATGTAAACATCAGCCCGTCCGCGCATCGCGCTAAAGCCATTGCGGTAGAAGGCAGCTTTGTTGGCTGGAATCTCTTCCAACCGAATATAAGGTGGATTTCCGACGACAAAATCGGCAATTGGGAAAGCCAGAGAAGCTTCGAGGAAATCTTCGGTTTTAATCCAACTCCGTGCAAGGGTGTCGGCTGTTGTGCTAGGTATACCTAAATCAACAAGTGTGGTGTAAGCGATTTCGATGGCTTTCCCGGCCGCCTCGGGGTCAATCTCAAATGCACCAATTGACTGGGTCGCCTGAGCAATCGGAGTGTTGTGGAGACGGCAGGATTCGACCAGTCGTCGAACCATGGCTTTGAGGAACGCCCCGTCTCCAGCTGAGGGCTCTAGCGCGATTAACCGGGCAAGATTGCGCCCCGGCAAATACCCAGCCAGATCAAGGATGAGTTCCACCATCCACGATTTTGTGTAAACGACGCCGGCCATGCGCGGCGGAATTGGGTCGATTAAAGCGGTGCTCACAAAAACTCAGTTCATTCTAGGTAAATTGTGCTTTGTCTGGCTATCAAAGAGCACAAACGCAGCATAGATGGTTCGACCGGGTCATGCGATGGGTAAATGTTTCGGTCGTGTGAATGAAAATGATGCTCATTTGCCACCATCTTGTAAACGCAGGATCACCTCGAGGTTTCATCCTGTACATTGAGAATGCAACGGTAAGGAGGGCAATGCAAAAGCACGCGCATGATCTGGTTTGCACTCTTGGATTCAAAAATCGTTCAGCTACTTTGAACCGTGCTACGGCATCTGACTTTCTCTCGTCGGGTGTCCGCTCTACCTCGGTTCACAAAGTTTAGAATCCCGGGCCAATCTTTGAGCTTCTAACCGCGCTGGAGTTACTCGGCTGAGTTGGAAAAGTACGTTAACCCGCATTTCTCACCAATAGAGATAAAGAATGACTTTTAGGTGTTTGAGACCAGATGAGGTCTGGGAAAGTTGACGGAACAGAGCAAAGTGAGGCGTGATGGTCGAAAAATTGTGGTCAGTAGACCACAAGAGGTTCGCCAGGCTGCCAATCTGGACATGGTGTTTCACTGGGGTTTTGCCCCGTTTTGTATTCTGGTGGTGAAAATGGCTGGTTGAGGGATCAACCTGTTGTGGACTGTTGTAATCGGGAGGCCACAAGAGCGAATAGTTCACGCAAAGGCCAGGCGCTGCTCAAACTGACTCCGACACGACGCACGCTTACTCGCACCAGCGCTCCGATTTTCAACAATCGGGTCCGGATAGTGCCACAGGTGGCTCGCGCCAATTCGGTTCCCTCCAATCCCACTCGCCGCAACTGGTTGACTAACAAGTAGGCCAGCATGGAAAACCAAAGTCGCAGTTGGTTGGCCCGCATGGTTCCCGTGCTGGTCCGGTCGGAGTAAAAGTCCATTTGTTGTTCTTTGATCCGGTTTTCCATGTCACCGCGCCCGCAAAATTCTTTTTCGTAAAGATTCTGCGCATCGAACTCCAGCGGGTTTTCATTGGTGATGATGAAACGTGGATTGGCTTCTCCTTGCGTCCATTCAGCTTTGCCAATCACCCAGCGCGGGGCATGCCATGTCTCAGCCCGATAGGTCATTTCAACGAAGACTCGCGCCGGTTTGCCTTCGTTGGCTTCGGAGAGTTGCCTCGCTTTATCCAGGCCTGCTTTGAGTTTACGTTCGAGCACAGGATTGCGCGCCAGACCAAAAAGGTAATAAACCCCGTTGAGTTCACACCAACTCATCAACGCATCGCGACAGAAACCGCTGTCTGCGCGCAAGCGGATTTTAATTGCGGGAAAACGCCTCCTCAACGCGGCTGCAATCTTTTGCACCTTTTCCACCGCTCCGTTGCTGGCATCGTGGTCGCTGGTGCGCAAAGCCGCCAGCACTGGCCAGTTCCCGTCAAAAATATAGAGAGGCAGATAGCAATAGCCTCCGTAGTAACCGTGAAAGAATTTACCCTCCTGGTCTCCGTGGAGTGGATCATCGGTGGCATCCAAATCCAGCGTCACAGCTCTGGTCCCTTTCTTAAGGGAGCGAACGTATTCGGAGATGAAAAAATCCTCGAGAACTTCAGGATCGGCCGCAATCTTCTTGTAACGCGCTCGGGCGCTGGCATCAGCAGGTGTCAGTTCCAGCCGATTCAAAGTGCTCTTGCCGGAGAGCGCTTTGCCTTTGTCGGCCTGGCGATGGCGATTTTGGCCGAGCGGATCCTTCTTGCCACAGAGACTGGCCAGAAGCGGATCAACACAGAGCCGATCGTGATCATTAAGATCCTCATAGCCCAGCGCGATGCCATAAACCCGCTGGCGCAACAGTTCCAATACTCTGTGCTCAATCAGGTCAGTATCGCGATAGTCAGTGAAGCAGTTGGCAAACCGCTGGAGATAGCCATAACTGCGATCCAATCGCGCCAACAACACGCCCCCTCCATCACTGGAGACGTGACCCGCTTCGAAATCCACCGTTACCGGGCGCGATGTTAACTCTGGAAATAGAAGTGGTTGAAGTTTACAGTCTGTCGTCGAAGCGGAGGATGCGGTGCCAGTCATAACTTGTTCTAGTCCAACAGTTTGACTACAAAAACCTCCGCTTCTTCATTCTTATTTGGTGAGAAATCCGGGTTAACCGCGGTTGGAGTTACTCGGCTGAGTTGGAAAAGTGCGTTAACCGCGGTTGGGCGACCGTGCTGAGTTGGAAAAGTGCGTCAGCGGCGGTTGGAGTTACTCTGCCGGTTCAACATTGGGGCGGGTTTCGGGACTGGAAAGCGGTGTCAGAGGCCTGGTATCAGAGGGTTTCGTGTGATCCGGGGTGCGGTATTGCGGTCGATGCTCACTCCCGGAGGGAGTTTTGAGAATAGCCCGTTGGCTTCAGCCATGGGTATTCATGGATTGCGGACCAAGTCCCGAAGGGACGGGTGAGTCTGAGTCTTGTAATGAGGTGAAAAGGGTAATCAGCCGTCCCTTCGGGACTTAATGGCCAATTTGGGCCTTCCATTCTGAAACAGCTTCAAATCAAGAGGTTGCGACGTTTTCGCCCTTTATTTACAAGGGAAATTGTAGTTTATGCGCCTCTGAAATTCAACGGTATTTGATCTAATTTTTCAGAACTCGAAACACCTCGGTTGAATGCGGTTCGGTGTCCGTTTTGGTATCCGTTTGGTGTCCATTCCAACGGTCCTCTCTCAGTGCAAAATTACTGTAAAATTGGTATGCAGCCGGCATGAATGACAAAGAAGATATTCGACGGTTATCGGCAGCGTTTTCAACATTGGCTCTAACGATCTCAGAGATTGTAAATGATCGAATCAAAGCGGTTCAGCAGGAGGAACAAAAGAAGTTGGCTTTGCTCCAGGAGCGTCAAGTGAAGTTGCAACCTGCGGTTCAACCTCAGCCTTTGCCTCAGGAGCAATGCAACCTTTGCCGCCGGTCCAAACGATGATTCCGTTGCAGGTAGTCGCTCCGTATGTGGATAAGAAATCCGTTGCTAACCATCTTGGGGTTACGGTGCGCTGTATCGACAATTGGATGAAGCGCTACTACAAGATCGGCAGGCAGGTGCGATTCAGGTTGAAAGATGTTGAGGAAACTCTGGATGAAAGATGTCGGATCAATGGTAGAAGAAAATTCTCCCGCTGGTGAACTGAACCTTCAACGTCTGAAAATCTTTTATCAATGCAGCGGCGAGCTTCCGCAATCAGCCAGTCGCCGCTCGTTACCCCTGCTAGTTCGCGCATTCGGGAATTTGCACTTGCCTTGGTTATTCGAGATCGTTCGCATCCCGCCCCAGATGAAGAATACCTTCCCTCTCCGTCAACACATCACAATCGCACAGTAGACCGGCCAACATAGCCAGGCGATCGGACATCCACGGCAATTTACGTTTGGCCATGTCTTGGCGGGCACTAACTGTGGGTTCGATGCCTGCGTCCCCGATGAGGAAGCGCAGCCGTTGGGCTGAGCCATCAAATCGCGCCAAAGCAATGCGGATGTGTTGTGAAAATATAAGCGAAGAAAAAATGTCCTTAAGCAAATGATGCACGGAAAGGGATTTCCGTTTGTTTAGCCATTGGAGGAACCAATTCATGCTCATTCGGTCCGCTCCCCCTAAATCATAGAAGGGTTTATTTTTGTCGTCCTGCTGACGGAAGAGCATTCGCCAATACCAACCGGATAGCATTCGCAGGCAGGCTATAACGGCAGCGTCGTCGCACGGCTCCTCAATATATTCAAATCGTGCATGAATGCTGGTGACCTTCTTGTTCCAGGCACGGGATGTGACCAATTCGTCCTTGTCATACAGGTCCCCCGCACAGGATTTTGCGATGCTCCCCAGATCGCCAGACAAACTTTCGCCTGCCTTCTTGGATCTGTTTTCCCAATACTGCACGACACCATCAATTGACCGGTTTCCGTGTTTGATCGCATCCTCGAAACACCAAAGAAATAACTCGATGATGTAGCGTTGATATTGCCGGGCCATGAAACACGACCAACGGCGTCGCTGTTCCAACAAAAAAAGGAATGTAGATAACTCGGAGCGGAGCGCAGAGTTATTTGCATTCCCGGGTTGAACGAAGCTGCGGTTGGACTCAGGGCCGGGTCGGTTGCCCGGGGGCTCTTTGCGGAAAGTTTTTGGCGAGGGGATTCTTCAGAGGGTGTTCTCCGAGTTTTTCTTCCGACAACGCCTCGGTTGGAGATGCAGCGACGGGTTCTTCGATCTTCTTGCGCACGGTTTCAACGCTTTCGCTTCCCATCCAAGGTTCCAGGTGGGTCAAAATCCCGCGTCGGGACAAAGGTTGCCGGTTCACGATGGGTGTCGTGTTGCGCGAAGATTGAGATAGCGGCGAGTATAGGGTCATGGCGGGCGTTTGGGATGAAGCAACGGAGTTCCCGGAGTCCATCTTCCGATCAATCGCATGGGACGCAGGCAGAGGCGACAGCAGGGTGTCGGACTTGCCGACGCCACCTTTTCCGGTTCGATCTCCGGTTCCTCGGGTGGGTTCCAGGTTTCTTTTTCGGCAGTGGTGAGGAGCGGCTTTTGCCGGAGCAAAGCCCTCACGCGATTGGCGCGTACTTTGGCCGCGGGATGTAGCCAGCCGAAGGTGCGCACGCGGGCGAAGCCGCGCGGCAAGGTGTGTTGGAGGAACCTGGCCATGAACTCCAAGGGCTCCAGGGTCAACGCGGTTTGTTGGCCGGTGCTGCTCTCGCGATAGTTCCAGCGGATTTTGCCATCGGGCAACTGTTGCACCTCCCGATTGCCGGTGGCGGTCTTGAAGACGTAGCGGGAGAGATAACGCAAGGCGTTCTCTCCTGAACCGGCGGGACGACTGTCGACGTTCCAATGGCGCTTCCAGACTTTGGCCGGTACCTGGGCGAAGAGTTCGGGATGCTCTTTCCGCAACACGGTTTTGAAGAGGGTGCGAAAGTGGGCACCCAATGGTTTGATCGGGAGGAGGTAGTTGCGCCGGGAAGCGATCCAGCGGCGTCCATCGGGACTGATGCCGCCCGCGGGCACGAGGTAATGAATATGGGGATGGTAAATGAGAGTGCGCGACCAGGTGTGGAGCACCCCGAGCATTCCGAGTTGCGCGCCCAATCGACGTGGATTACCCGCCAGTTCCCCCAACGCCCGCGCACTGCTGGCGAAAAGCAGGTCGAGGGTGATCTGTTGGTTGGAGCGGATGACACGCCGGAGTTCTTCGGGCACGGTGAAGGTGACCAGGAAGTAAGGCACGGGCAGCAACACGCGAGACTGCTGGCGCGCAAGCCAGTCGTCCGCGTCGGTGCCGCCGCACTGCGGACAGTGCCGGTCGTTGCAGGAATGGTAGCGATAGTGAAAGCCAGGGCAGTCCGGGCATTGGAACAATCGGCCACCCATGACCGCGGTGCGACAGCCCAAAATCTTTTGCAAGACGTCGCGGTGTCGTCCGGGCATGGACGTGCCAAAGCGTTCCCGGTAAGCGGGAGCCAACTGCCGGAGCAGTTGATGGACGGTGAGGCTTCCACCAGCACTGCTGGTGGGAGAGTTCATTTAGAGAGTGCTCATGAACTCATTGAGTCGCTTTTGATGCTGGGTTTGGCAGAGGCTCGTCAGGTGGGTATAGACCACGGTCGTGACCGGACTGCTGTGGCCGAGGTTGACCTGGATCTGGCGCAGGTTCTCCCCTTGTTCAAGCAGGTGCGTGGCATAGGAATGACGCAGGGTATGAATGTGTGCTTCCTTGCGGACGCCACTGGCCAGAAGGGCGATCCGAAAGGCGCGCTGCAGAGTGGTGCGGCACATCGGTTCGGTTGCGGTGCGAGCGCCCTGGCCACTGTGCCCTTTGGCGGGAAAGAGAAACGTGGCATGCCGATGACTCTTCCATTGTTCCCGCAGCAGCAGGAGCGTGCGAGTGGGCAGCGGGACGTAACGATCCTTGTTCCCTTTACCTTCGCGGATATGGAGGAACATTCGTTCGGCATCAATGTCGCGAACCTGCAGGCGCAAGCCTTCTCCCAACCGCAGACCACAGGAGTAAATGGTGCTGAGACAAACGCGGTGATCAAGGGCGGGAACAAGGGCAAGGATGCGCCGGACTTCTGAGGCCGAAAGAATCACCGGCAATTTAAATTGGGGGTTGGCCCGAGCCAGTTCCAGCTCGTGCGGCCAAACGCGTTTAAGCGTTTTCTCCCAGAAGATTTTGATGGCACAGATGGCCTGGGTGCTGGTTTGGCGCGCGACCTTTTTGCCGATCTTGAGATGAATGCAATACTGCCGGATCTCTTCAGGGGAGATCAGGTCGGGAGACTTATCGTAGAACTCACTGAGTTGACGGACGCAGGCGTAATACGCCTGTTCGGTGCGACCACCGATGGGGAGGAGTTTTAAATCATCGGCGAAGGATTTAAGGATGGCGTGCGGGGAACTTTTTTTATATGCATGGTCTTGTCTCTGTTATTGACGGTTATTTGTTGATCGCAGGTTCAACACGTAGGCTGGCCTGCGGTCAACAAGTCTGGGGAAAACAAAACAGAAAATGAACCTTCAATCTTTCAACCATCGCACCGCTCCTTTCCCACGCCGCGTAGCGGCTTCGTTCAACAATTGATTAGAAGTTGCAACCGACTTTCCGTCTTCAAACATGCCCGTGTACCAAGCAGCTCGTATTTGCGGAACGGTCAATTGAGGGCGCTGACGGACCGTTTCCAGCAGCAAGCGGGCGGTGAGTGTTCTAGGATATCCGGGTTCATGAGAGTCGGAGGGAAGCAATTTACGCCGAAAAGATTTCTTAATCTTGGCATAGGCACGCGATCTAAACCACGCCGGATCCAATCCAACCTGAGAGAGTTGGCTGATATCCTTCTGGGTAAATCTAGTGGCATCAAATGATGCCAGACGCTCGTAGCAAGAAGCCTTTTGGAGACTTGCGTCTACGCCTCGAAAAATTTCCAGTGCGTCGCTGTCGTCAGCGGGAACCGGAATGTTCAAGGATTTGGCCCCGCCTTTCGCCTGCGAATGATACGTTTTTATAAAGCCAAGGTATTGAAGCGACGGACCGTAGATAGCCGCTGCGTAGAGACTGTTTTGTTTCGTCCGCTTCGCTTCCTTGAACGAAAGCGGGCTGGGCAATGAGATTTTTTGAGTATTCCCCACTCGATTTCTCACTTCCCCAAACTTACGATCGATGCCTTCCTCGTTGCGAAAAGTAAGCGCAAGCGCAACTTCGACCTTTTCCCGGAACGCCTGATAATTCTTCTCCGTGTAATCCCGATCGTTGGAGCAAAGCTTTTTAAATTTCCAAGGAATCCACGCGCCGAGAAAGAACGTGCCCATGTCGGCGGTGACGTTGTTTAGTTCCGGAATCAGATCCCGTCCAACGATGGTTAGATTCACCCAGCGCAAACCGAGAAAGTCTATACCACCGCCGCGCAATGAAAAATCCTTCGGGACAAATGGGCGGTCAGGAAGGGCTGTCACGGCGTGACTCCCGAGAGGCACTGGGTGATTATTTTGAAATTCGCTTCGAATGCCGCTTCAGGGGGATTTGCGGAATCAGTACACATATACCGACGCCACACGCGAACACACGTATCGAAGACATGCTGATCTGGAACGAGCCCAGGGGGATAAATCATATTGATCTGATGTTTTTGAAAAATGGGCAACGACGTTTCCGGGACGCGAACCCTGCGGTTAATGAGAAGAGCCAGAATTACATTGGCAATGTCCTGATGAGGGCGGAGCTTGAAGGTGCAATAGAGGTCGTGGGAAAGCGCAGGAAACTTTTCTGAACGGTAGCGCAAGCTTTTGGGACAACAAAAATCGTCAGGCTGCCGTCGCTCGTTGAACATGGCCCTTAGGAAATCATCGCAAAGCGCGTCGCAGGTAACGCCAAGTGGTAAGTCTGGCGCCATACGTTTCACTGCGCGGTACACTGCCAGGGTTGAGAGAAGAGCGAAAAGGGCTGCGGCCCAAATATTCGGCGCATTTTCAGTTGTGGGACAAAGATGGGTCAACTTATCACGAAGGCGGGTGTAATCCTTGTAGGCACTTACCCAAATACGTTGAGCTTTCTTAATTGCGCCATCCAGGGCTTCGTCCCGGCAAACTTCCGCGACGCTTTCCTGGTCATCATCACCGTGCGCCGCAAGATTGGATTCGAAATGATCGTTTTCGTCATCTGACGGCTCGTTGCTAAGAAAGATTTTAAGGATCTTCTGAAACCATTGCAGATGTCCAAAAGCACCGGCACCGATTCGTTTGCGCAATTCGGTTGTATCCGGCTGAGGCGGCCATACCGCGATGGAAACTGGTTGATTCTCGTTCTCCGGTTGAGATGTGGAGGAGTCGGGGCGTTTGGGTTCTGACACTTTCGCGGCGTGCCCTTCGAATACATCTCTAGCCAAAGTGAAGATAGCCGCGACGTCCGCCAATTCTGGTGCGCCTTCGGCGTCCAACAATGCCAATGCGCCGCGAAAAGCGCTGCGATGAATTGGATCAGCGCTCAGAAGAAGTTTATTTTCAACGAGACAGGCGGCATGGACGTTTTTTCCAGTGACATCCCTCGCACAGATTTCAAGACAATGGGCAATTTTCCGACGACGTTGCCAACCGGCAAAGGCGGTCCATGGGAGATGAACAACAACACCTTCGTGAAAGAGCACTGGTTTGTGACAGATTGCGAGATTGCTGCCGGAACGAATGGTCAACGTCACCTCTTTGAGTGGAAGGCGATTCCGCGAATTGTGGGCAACAACGATATCGAGGCCCGCGCCCGTGTCGCTTGCCCAACAGGGAAGAACCGATGTGACGTCCACCTGGTAGTCAATTTTGAGTGCGGCGGCGGGAAGTTTGTTACTACTGGCAGTGAAGTATTTCGAGAGCAAGGAACGAGGAACTGAGCGAAGAAGACCGGCTTCGACATTAGTTCCCCTCCAAGCGGCGTCAGTACAGTTGGCGCTTGTACAGTAAAGCCATGCGGAATCTTTATTCTTCACCACCCCGTAAAGTTTGAGGTGAGGAAAAGCGTTTTTTTTCTGAGGAACAGCGAGAGGCGAAACCGATGCCTTTGGATAAGTGGATATGACTTTACTTAAGGGGATGTCAGTTGAATTCCCTCCATGCACTGCCGGGAAGAGGTGAATTTTGGCAGACGAGTAACGCGATGAGACAGCGGCAAGCCCCTGAATGTTGCCGCCAAAGAACGGCGCAGCAATGTAAAGGTCACTTGCCTCGGGTTCCTTTGGCATCTGCTCAATCAATGGGCCGTTAAACGAATGAATAAACCGCGTCTCCTGCAGATCGCCATTGCGGGAGGCACCCAAATCAGCAAAGGCATATTCCATTTTTGAAAGGGTTTCCACGCAGAGCAAATGCTGACCATCCTGAGCAGGCCACATTCCCGCTAGTCCCATAAGAAATGCTCGAACGGATGCAGCCATGGCGGGCGTAGGCGGAGCCTGTAAGGTGAAATGCAACGCATCGAACATTTCTGCGTTCGTCATGAAACCCGCCTGAGTGAGATTTCCGCTGCCGACGAGCAACACCGCTTCACCCTCACCAATAATAAGCCAGACTTTGGAATGAAAGGCTCCAGGAACGGGTGCCGCGACAACCATGTAGTCCTGAGCCGCACCCTGAAGGGCCGCAGCTTCACTCAATGCATGATGGTGCCCGATGGCATCGCACAGAATCAAACACGACTTTAGATGTGAACGTTGGATATCGGGAAAAATGACGGATTCAAAGAAAGCGAGGCTGAGGGTATAGGTTGTACCCAAAACAAATTTCGGCTTGGAAACCAAACCGAAAATTTCTGAAAGCTTAATGAATTCAATAACATTGCCCATATTCGTCGGATTAGCTACGGCGCCTCAATAAGAGCATTGAGGTTTCCATCGGTGAGTAAAGATTCGTAAACATCCACTGTCCGGTGATCAATCAGTTTTTGAAAAGCGGCGCCGTCGTTTGTGGTCCAGGGTTTTGTGGCAATCAAGTAATTCCAAGGATCCACCTTGCGAATGAAATCTCCTTCCTTTTCTAATGGCTCGATTTGCTGAGCGCCACGACTCCGATTGGTCGCGGCATCCAGCCAGCGGAAATTGCCCAAAGTGTTGCCAATGAATCTGCGGTGATTGCAGAAGTTCCATTCGGCATCATCAAAAGCTATGTGTTCGTGGTGGGAACGCCAATCAAATCCGAACCTCGCTTGCGGTATCAAGTGGTCTAGATCTATTGGGAGATCTTCGTCTCGGCTGGAAGTGGGATCAAAGTGCTGAAAGTTATCGTCCAAATATTCACGCTGTATCCAAATAAGAGCGCGTTTAATGAGCTCACCATTCGTTGAGAGCACGCGCAGGGCGTTTCCACACTGACGTTCGGGATTTATGTCGAGGTAAACAAAACGCTCGGACCAGGAGCGAAGGCGATGGGTGCCATTATCGATTTCCTGACGCAGTGGAGGAAGCTGTTCGTGAACGGGTAAAGGTGGCGCAAAGGCTTCTTTCTCGAAGTGCTGGATCAGCGTCTGCATCGAATGTTGATTGGCTATACAGCCTGAGTCTAGGAATTGCCTGAACACAACCGAAGCGGCATTGTCGTGATCAGAAACAAAGAGAAGCCAGTAAAGAACAAACGGTGGAAGCAGGTTCTGCTCTCCGGCCCGAGGCAAGCCTTGCTCCATGCGAGTGGCCATCAGGAGCAGGACATCCACCAATTGGTGAGGCATGCGCGCGAGGAGCATGACGGGCAGACCTCCGGGATTGCTGGTTTTGTCGTAAACGAGGCGCTCGCGCACCCGCTCCAACATTTCCCTCAAACGTCCGCCAGGGCTGGCGGGGATCATTTGTCGAAACTGAATGGCGACGCCAGGGAGGTCCCTGAGACGAGAGACGAATTCGGGGTTGGGGCGACCGATGATATCTCCTGTGCCAAATGCTTCCCATGGTGCCAACACCTTTGCAACGCGGAGCGAGGCGAGGGCCAGATTGACTTCGCTGGCGAGCCTTCCGGCAGGACCATCGGTGATCTCACGCATGCGATCGTGAATCTCGGGATATCGGTGTTTGAGAATGGAGTAGGTCAACTCGTCGTTGGACAAAGGGCTACCTCCCTGACCGAGGCGGCCGAAGTAGCGAATGTATTCCTTCTCGTCCTCGATTACTTTCCCTTCGATCAATTGAAAAAGGATCGGAGTCTTTAACGCAAGGTCGAGGGCATGAACAAACGAGTGCAGTTGGTCATTTGGAATATCGGTGAATTGCCGCTTAAGGTGGCACATCGCTTCCGACAATCCTTGCGTCAAAAGAACAGAAACGACCTCATAAAATGGGACAGCGCAAACTGCATCAATGATATCCTTGCCCTGGACATTGGCGAACGCGTGCTTTGAGCCATTGGTTTCCTTCCATTTGTTGATTTTCCTTCTCCTGTGATCGAGGGAGGGCTTTTGATTTGGGGATTGAGCTTGGTATCCGAATGGTTGCCCGGTGCTGCTGATTCGAAGTTGAAACAAGAGATCGGAATCGGAGGTGGTCGCTCCCAGGTCCACCCAAAGCTTCACACGTGAGTTCAATTGACCGGAATGAAGACCAAGTAGGATGGTTGTTAATCGTTGCTGACCATCAAAGAGGTGGAAATCTCCGGCGGTCGCGGCCCGAGTTTCACCGTCGGTGGTCCGTGCCCTGAATTCGCCATCACTGTTTTGACGGGACTTATGCACAAGCATCAGCCCAGCGGGATAACCTCGCAGGAGACTATCCCAATAGTTGATAATCTGGGCATTGTTCCAGACCACGGATCGCTGAATGGGCGGGAGGAATAAACGGCTCGGTCCTTCTTCCTGCGTCCATGTAACCACATCCTTTATCGGGATTGTTTCGACGTTACAGTCGTTGAATAGGGATTTCGCCATGATAAGCGAGATTAGATTGGCTCAATTTCCAACTCGAGATCCAATTTCCGGGCGATGGCCTGCACATCTTTTGGGAACGCGTCACCGAGTTGGGCAATTCCTTCCTTCGGCGCGATGAAGACGAGCTTTTGAATTTTCATGTCGGGATTTCGGTGATTGAAAACCAGTGCCTTGAAAACATCCCGATAGATCTCCATGTGGACGTTATTGGGTGAGGACTTCAATTCGTAGGCAACCCGCTCACAGAAATCCACTAGGTCAATCTGCTGGCTGCGCCCCGTTTTGTTCAGGCAATGTTCCGCCTCGAAACGCTGAGGAAATTTAGTTTTGACGGCTTCCTGCCAAGCTCGGCAAACGGTGTTGGATCGTTTAGTTTGAGCGCCCACATCGCTTCCTTTGCCCCAGAGCTCACTATGGATTTTGCTAGCGATTGTGACTACTGAGCTCTGAATATTCATGTACAAGTTGGCATTGGCTACAGATCAATGGAATTCAATTCCCGAAATGATCGTAGGTGTCGGACCATTTAGAGATTTCCGGGTTCTGTTCGCAGTAGTAATAACCTTTGTTGGACAACATGATGTGTCCGGTGGGAGCGAGGTCTACGAGTTTTTTTTGGGATAATAAAAGGCAACCTAGAGAAAATTCCATATGATCTGGGGATTTATCCGGAACATGGAAGGTCCAACGCCGCTGCATGACGCCAGGAAAATGACTTTTCTGATATTTCCAAAGCGTTGCGAGCACTTTTTTCTCTTCGGGCTTAAAATCGTTTGGCCATGCCGGGTAATCTTCCGTTTTCCCTGATTCAGTTTTATCCGGCTGAGGCTTCGCCTCTTCTGTTGCTGGTTGTTTGCTGGCCTGAGCGTCTTGTTGCGGTTCAGGGTCCGTAAGCGGAGCTGAGTCTCCAGCAATCGGCCAAAACTCGATTCCTTTGAAGCTGATGCTCTTAAATACATGGCCCAGCCAAGGGGCCGCTCCGAGTCCAAGGAGCGCAACGGCAATCCAATCAGCAGTTCCAGAATTATTGTAAAGATGAACCACGGCAACCGCTGCGCAGCCGAAGGATAGGACCCGCGCAGGCCGCTCTTTCACCGATTGGAGATATGCTGCCAGCAGTTTTTTCTCTTCATCTTTAGGGGAGATTTTAATTTTGTTGACCTGCTCTCGTTTGCACCGCATCTGGCGTTCGCATCCGATCAAGCAAGCCAACATAATGCCGATCAGAAAAACGACTAAATATATCCAGCTTCCATTTGAATCTTTTTGGTGAACTATTGAAGTCTCTTCTTTGATCAAAGAAGTCGTTATCTTGTTCGTATTGTGACCACCTTCACCTTTGCAACAATAACAGCGCGAGTATGAGTGAACGAATCGCTTCAACTTTGGCTGGGGCTTGATAGTTAACGGGACAGAAATGGGCTCGACCGGCCCGTTCGTAATCTTCAGAGAAACGGAAAAGCAAACCGGAGACGTTTGAGGAGTAATCGAAACCGGCAGCTGTATGTTACCATTCGTTCGCACGTTTAGTTCGAGGGTAATTGGCAGGGCAGAATTTGTTTGATGTGCGACGTAAGGAGAGTTCGTGAGTGCTTGCTTGTCGTCAGTACTTGAGTTGTCTGGCTGTGATGACTGGGCGCCCGAGCTTTTACAGCCGACCCAAAGAATAAGAGAAATAAACAGTGTTAACCAAGCCCCTGTTCGCCATTGAAATGCTTGCATTGCGTTCTTTTAGTAAAAAATCACCGTCTTTTTCGTCACGCTAGGTTTATCGGCTTTTCGCGTCGGAATCTAGCTCCGGCCGTAGTTCGTCCCGTAATTACAGCGGACCACAGCGTCAAATTCAACGGCGATAACGACTACATATCCCGCAGTTCTTTACCCTCAAGTCACCCCTGCCTCACAAGAACAAGTTGATGGCTGACATGGTGAAACGCGCGAGGTTAAGCTCAAGGAGCGGAGTGTCAAGGTGTCTCGGTCACTGTAAGTCACTGTAACTCGGGCGGCTAGATGCTCATGGTATCCAATTCATCCACTGTCTGTTGACTCACTTGTTTGGCTTTCATCAGGTCTAGCCTTTGAAATTAGCCCTCATTGGCAGGAGACTCTTTGCGCTGGATGGGTTTGAGTCCATACTTAGCGAATAGTGTGTCCGCTACTGTGAAGGCGAGATTGTCCTCTGGCTTGCGTTCGCAGCTCATACTATCCACCACCTCGTTGTAAAGACGCTGTTTCTGTTCCAACAGGTTGAAAATGATTTCCTCGTAGGTGCCCTCAATCCAAAGGTCATAAGCGAAAACCGTTTTCACTTGCCCCGGACGATGGGCGCGGGCGGTGGCCTGATTCATGACAGCAGGATTCCACCAGTGATCAAAGTGAACGACGTAGTTGGCAACGACTAACTCATTCAATCCCAAGCCAGCAGTTTTGGGGTGGCCGACGAAAACTTTGTGTTCTGCTCTTTCGACAAATTTGGTGAGCAGCGCTTTGCGTTTGCTGTCACCCGATGCGTTCGAATAATTGAGCGCGCCGTAATCAGCGAGTTCCTTTTCCAGCCAGTCAGCCCCGCCAAATCTCTCGTCGGTGTACTGGGAGAAAACCAATGCCTTGTCTCCCTGGGCCGCGATGTCATCAAGACTGTCACGTAGCCAAACAAGTTTTGAACTTTCGCCAGACCTCGGACAACGATTGCAAATTTGTTTCAGCTTGTTTAGGAGGACGATGATGATCTGGGCAGTGATCGTCTCCCCTTTGGCATGAAGCTCTAGCACACCCTGCTTCTCGAGTTGATCGTAACTTTTCCGCTGTTCATCTTCCAATCGCAACCACACCGGATTTTGGACGAGCGGTGGCAAATCAGTCAGCACCTCCTGCTTTCGACGCCGAAGGAACATCGGTCGCAGCACACCTTGGATTCCCTCCGACCAATCGAGCGATCCAGTGGAAATATCCGGCTTGAGCACATTGAGAATCGTCCACAACTCATTCGTATTGTTTTCCAGTGGCGTTCCGGTGAGGCCCCAACGATATGTTGCACGCAATTGGCGGACTGCTTGCGTCACACCAGAGCTCCAATTTTTGACACGCTGCGCTTCGTCCAGAGCGACCAAATCAAAGCCGCCCTTCCTCAGAGTCAATACGTTCTCAAGGTCATTTCTTACCGTGTCATAAGTAGTCAGCCAAACGTGCGCGGACTGCCGCCAGCAAATCTTTCGATGCTCCTTATCGCCACGAACGACCGTAACGGCGAGGTTTGCCGCCCATTTCGCAAGCTCCCGATCCCAATTTGGAATTACGCTGAGAGGACAAATAATGAGAGCCGTCCGAATCTTTCCAGCCTGGAACAACATCTTCAGTGCAACGGAAGTCTGCACTGTCTTGCCTGTCCCCATGTCGTCTCCCAACAGTGCCGCGTGATTGGCGGCGAGAAAATCTACCCCAGTGATTTGATAAGGATAGAGATCGGATGGCAGCTCAACCGCCGTTCCCAAATCCAAATTAACCGGACGTTGCAGAAGCGGAAACAGCAAGTCCCATACGTTCATCCCTCGCGTTACACGCCCACGCTCCTGCTCGAATGCTTTGCGGTTGCCGATTCCAGCACCAACTAAACCCGGCGGAGTCTGTAACTTGTCGGAAGCAACTGGTTTTTCAGGTGCCTGCGCTTTGTCCTGATATCGTTTGCCGTCAGCTCGCGCTGAACGAGCAAGCGGTTTGTGCAAGTCGTCGGACACCACGGAGCGAGTCAGCAATAGTGCTAAACAATCTTCAGTACGTAACGGCCGCAAGACTGTAAGCGCGCGGTGCACGTTTTCAGAGACACTCGGCAACTCCGTCAGCGGGCGAACTCGATTCAACAATTCAGATCCTAGGATTTCACTTTCGCTGCCTGTCCTGGCGAGCAGCGGTAGATCGAATTGCAAGACGGGCGAATTTTGGAGATGCCAGCAACCACGCCCTATTTCATATGACTTCGGTGCGGCACCCAGTGAATATTCAGTTACCTTCGCCTTTTCGAGCAGTTCCACGGCTTTTTGTTTCGGTAGAACGAAAGCCAAGCCTGTCCAACCGGAATTGTCCCGCGGAATTGATACTGCTGCGGGCGGCTGTATCTCAAAATCCTCTCTTGGCAAGTAACCAAGAGACGGATCGATCAACCGCTGAACTGGCAACTCGACTAACGTCGGTACGGCAATTTCGCTGGCGGTTTTTCCAACCTGCTTCTGAATATTCTGTAGGATGGAAAACATCCTAACTATGCTTCAAGCACGCGTTCGTCGTGAACGTATTGTAGACCTTCTGAAAGACGTTGGAATGGTTCGGTTAAATCCCATCGACCAAACAAATCGCGCAAACGATCTCCTGAGGAATCCAGGTCAGCCGCAAATCTCCAGTGCGCTTCAATCGCCACCTGAGCAAATTTTCCTGATGCCGACTGAAGGAGTAGCGATTTTGTCTTGGATTTGGTTTCGGCTCCTGACCCGTTGACTCGAGTCACTTGAATGACTGGCGCGGAAACTTTGTGACGAACGTCAAAATACCCCTCGTCTGCAATCAGAATGAGTTGTGGCTTTTCGCGCACTGATGAGATCAGTGGTGCGCCGATAAGCTCCGTCAAAATATGAGGCAGTAGAGATTTTCCGTAGAGCGTGCGTTGAAGCTGTGTCGGGCGGACTGGCGCGGTGCAACGGAATTCCAAAGGCTTGCCCCACTCGTCGGTCAGAAGAATTGCACCACGATATGCCTCTTTGTCCTCAAATTCGCGATAGCCAAGAAAACCGATTACTTGCGATGGGGGCGGGTTCGTTTCCATAGATTTATTTGGTGATGGGTATTCTGACTGGTCGCTCAATGTTCGACTTCTTTTTGAAGCAGCTTGATTTCATCGGTGGTGAGATCGAAAAGGCGATAGACGCGATCGTTCAGTTCGGCTTCCGCGTCGTTCAAGGCTTGGGTGAGTCTAGCGTTATCGTTGCGCTTCTCTTGCAGATATGGCTCCCATTCGTCGGCGACTCGCGGGTTTTTCATTGGGTTGGCCTTAAGTTTGAAGCTCTGCTTTAAGGCGTCACCAAGTTGATTCAACGATTGTTCCCACCACGCCTCGGCCTTTTGATTCAACTGCCCAGCTCCCTCTACCGAAAAGGTTTGAAACAACCGACGCTGAAAACTGATCTGCCCATGATAACGTTCCAGACCAAGCGAACTGCATGTCCGCGCCAAGTTGGCTATGGCCTCTCGCTCTGGTTCTGGAGCGATTGGGATGGGAACCTGCTCCATGAATTGCGCAATCAATCGATACTGCCAACGGTCTCCGCGCAGACGCAGCGGTTGCGCGGTTTTGCTGATGAAAAACCAAGTCGCCCAGGATGAAAGAATTCCGAGTAAGTAATAGTCCCCGCCTGGAATCACATAGCCGGTATTGCCGAGATACCGGTTTTCTGTGTCCATACTGAAGCGAGGCAATTTGCTTATGTCCGGCCAAACAATTTTGGGTTCCTCGAAGCCTTTCCAGTAGTCGACTGTATCCTGAAGCTCATACCATTCGTAGTTGCCGGCCTTTCTGCCCGGCCACTTTGTCGCCTCATTCCATTCCGATGGCTTGGGTTCAAGCTGAGTCCGAAATTGTTTTAGATATTCGTGGACGGCGGGATAGTCTTCGATGTTGACGCCTCGACGCGCAAAAATTAGAAACTCTGTTGATTCTTCCACATACCATGGACGTAGGTGTGTTCCTTGAATGAATGGCTTGAGAATTTTTGCGCTACAAGGGTCGGTCGTAACTAATGTGTTTCGCTGCTGCTGGTTGATCACGAACACTTCGTTTAGCCCGGTTTTAACACCGTAAAGAATCCTTCCATCTACAAACTGTTGGAGCGTCGCTCGCCCTGTGGATAGCTTGCCTCGCAGCTTCAGAACTTCATCCGATTCAAGTTCCCAGGCTGCTTCGCCGAACCGCTCGCTTTGTAATGTTGGCGCAATTGCAATCTCCTCGGACAACGCCTCCGGTGGTCGGCCAGTAGTGAGCCATTTGAACAATCGCATTCTACCGCCAGGCGTTGCCTTTGCAGCGATCGTAATAGATGGCCGTATCATCTCGGCGTCTTCAAACGGTTGGAATTCCCCGAAGTCCACCATGGATTCCAGTTTCGCGTTTTCGGAAAGGAACTTTCGTAGCGGAGCGCCAAAATTTCCTCGGACCCAACTGCCGGAAGTGATGAACGCAAGTTGGCCTCCTGGGCGAAGGACTTCGAGGCTCTGCTCAAAGAAATAAACGAAGATGTCGGCGACGCCGTGGTAGCTTTGATACCGCTTTTCCCAAAAAGGCTTGTAAGGGGCGAGCCATTCCTGCCGCACATACGGCGGGTTTCCCACTACGACATCGAAGCCGCCCTGGATGAATACTTCGGGATATGCCGATTTCCAAATGAACGCTTTAGGATGTACGGCGGGATCGTCGACGACGCTATTTCCTTCGCGGATGGTGTGATCCAGGCTGGTGAGTTGTTTTCCGCGCGCGGCAGTCTTGATCCAGAGGCTGAGTTGGCAGATTTGAATGGCCTCGGCGTTCAGGTCTACGCCGTAGAGATTGTGTTGTAAAATTTGCCGGTCGAGATCGAACAGGGTTCGTTGTCCGCGCAGTTCCTCCAGTCGTGCATTGGAGATTTCGTAGAGCGCATGGAGTTGGTCGAACGCTTCGATCAAAAAAGCGCCACTGCCGCATGCCGGGTCGAGAATTCGGAGGCTCTTCAATTCCTCCTGCCAGGCTTCCCAAAATCGAATAAGGGCTTTGCGTTGCGGTTCTTTGAGCTCGTTGAGGTCGTAGGCGTTCGGATCAGTCAGTGTCTTGCGCGCCGTTCCAGTGGCTTCCTTCTCATGCTTCTGACGCAATGTTTCAAAGCGAGCTTTCTCGACTGCGCCAAGGGCCTGTTCCACGTTGTAACGGGTAATGAAAGCGGGCGTGTAGAAAGCACCTTCCTTCTTGCGACGACTTACGGTTTCGTCGTCATCCACCGGCACGCCTTTTGTTTCCAAGGCCTGGCGCAGCCGTTCCAGGTCAGTGATGGATTGCTCGAAAATGTGCCCAAGAATGTCGACATCGATCAGGGACCGAATCTCTTTGTCTTCATCTTCATCCGCCACTTCGCGAGCGGGCCGATAATCATAATCGCCGAGCTCTTTGAAATGTGCGCAGACGTCGTCGCTCACGGTGAGCGCGTCCAAGCCCGGATCGGGAGCGAAGAGGCCACCGTTGTATGCGGGAATGTTCAATCCGGCATTACCAGTGTCGATGGCACGAAAGAGACCGCGGAAGTTCTCCCAAATCGGCTTCGGATTGTAGGGATCACTATGGGCAAAGGCGCGTTTCAGCGTGTCGGCTGGCAGAAGGCCGCGATCTTCGCAGAAGGCGCAGAAGAGAACGCGGTCCAAGAGCTTCTGAGTGCAGCGGAGAATTTCCGCCGGAGCAATGACGGCGTTTTCGCGGCACAGGCGAGTGAGCACCTTTTGACGAATGTCCGCGTAAAGGGCGTAGAACTGATTGGTCAGTTCGCGTCCGACAGATTCCGAGGCTTTGAGCAGTTCGTAAAGGTGGGAAGCCCCTGTTTCTGGAACGATGCGTTCGGCCCCGAGGAGAAAGACAAACCTTTTGAGTAAGGCGGGCTCGCTGGCCAATCGGACAGTTTCGAAACGTTCGTAAGCGTGCTGGTTGGAGCCTTTATGGTAGAGGCGCGTTTCCCGCATGGAAGTGACGATGATCCAATCGCACTGCAGATTGATTGCGTAGCGATAGGCCTGGTCAACCGCCGACATCCGTCGACCTGCGAAGGGACGATCAAGGGGATCGCGAGTGCCTTTGCCTTCCAGGGCGACCACGAATTCTTTTTTATCTTTCTGGAAGCGACCCAAGGCTGCGTCGGCAAATTTACCGTCGACTTCAACATGAGTTTCGCGCGACAGAGTGTAGGTGTCGGACGGTCCCGCCGGGCGGGTGTAACCAAGCAGGTTGCAGAAAAATTCCGTGAGAAAATCTGGAAGCAGATCCGTTTCCTTGAACTTGTCTGCTTTGCCGGAAGCGATTAAATCGGCCCAGTGCTTGAGGGCCGGCTGTAATTGCGCCACACGGTCCGGCAGTTTGAACGAACGTATTTGCTGACGGATGACTTCCGGGTGAAAAAGGGGTTTGGATTCGACGGCCATGGTTGTAGAGCCGGTTACGCTGCTTCCGGTAGGATATTAAAAGGTTGGATGGGGCAAGGCACACAAAAGTTGTATGCCAGTCAAGGACTCCACTCAATCCGAAAGCGTTTGCGTCAACCGTAATATCATGCGCCAGTGAACAAATCGTCGAGTGGAATGTCGGAATGAGACGGCATTCTCAACGTTCTCTTATCTTGTTCGCACTTCACAAAAGACTGTATTCTCTCTTCGACAATCTGACGCTACATCATGAACGCTTTCACTCCCGCCAAATCCAATGCAGAACCAATCATGGAACAACGTCGGTTGCACGGAGGGATTTTCATTCTACCGGTGCTCGGTTTCTTTGCGGTAATCCTGCCGGAACTGTTCCTTATCTATTTGTTTCAAAAAATCAGTGCTTCTTTTGCACAAATGGGGATTAAAAATGGGGGAAGCTCGTTCGCCCTTTATGCATTTCTCATCGCGCTAGGAACACTCCCAGGCGTTGTTATTCTTGGTGTCACTTGGGTAGCTTACCTGAAGTCGGAGATTACCCTTACAAGTCGCCGCCTCCTCTTTCGTACAGGATTGCTTTCGCGGACCTCTGGGGAGCTCCCACTGGAGAACGTTGAGGCAATCTATATTTCTGAACCATTGCTCGGCCGATTGCTCGGCTATGGAACCGTCACTGTAACAACAGTCGGTGGCCTGACGTTCCCGCTGCAATATATGTCCGCACCACAAAAGCTTCATTCCTCGATCCAAAAAGCAGTTTCGGCGGCAAAAAACCCGCGCCAGACTCTCCCTCAAGCACTCACCGTCACCAAGGCAGAAGACCATTCACGCTACATGCCGAAGGGCTAGTAACTCGTTATGGATCCTATCCTTCAAAGACGACTTTCGAAGCTGGAATTTCAATCCCCGGATCTTATTTTGGGGGAGATACTCCCCGACGTCGCGATTATTCTCGAGAAGAGCGCCGCCGGAAAAACGCTGCGGCAGCGGAAGAAAAACGATACCTTAGAGACCTACCAAGCCGCGTTTCTCGGGTTTATGACACGGCATATGGCTAAAAGCTTAGGAAAGGTGACAATTGCGGTCACCGGGCACTCTCCAGGAATGCAGGATGAAGAGTTCGATTGCGTCATCAAAGCGGAATTGGGTGGCGACGCGGTTTACCGTTGCGTTCAGCTAAAGCAACTTCCACCAATCGAAGTCGCTCCGGAAATCGACCTACAGGGAATGATCAATAGGTTCAAAAAGAGTTTTGTGTTTTCTCCCGACCTGATTGTTGCCATTTGGATCAACCGAGACATGCGATTGGAGTTCGAGACTTTGGATTTTTCTGAGTTGCAGATAGGCCAGCTGTGGCTCTTTGGAGATTCGCCCTCTGGTGCTATAACGCTGGACGGCGGGATTGTTGCCGATTTGCAGGCTGGCTTGCGATTTCAGGGATTCATGCAAAACGGCTGCCCTCAGATGGTTCCCGTGAGGTTCAGAAAGAGATAATCTCCTTCAGGTGCGTTGATTTCCAATAGCTTTAGCGTCTTTGCAGGTTTGCTCAATACGGTCTTTGAACCCGGGTTCAAACGCCGCTGCATTCAAGCCGTGATCGACGTAATAACGCAGATATCTGCTATGCGCCTCTTCTGCCTCATCTTCATTCCCCTCATTGCAAACAGCATGAAATTTAACAAAAAGCCGGTAAGCCTCCTCTACTCGCCTCTCATGTCGTAGTTGCCACCGCCAGACTGCGAAACAAAGTCCGATACCGACGAGAAAACCGAGGGAAAAATCCATAATTTTATTGCCTGTGCCATCCCGTTCAGAGCTTATTGTTTACCTGGGCATCTTAGTTTAGAGCTTCGTCCACTGATGATGGCTCCCGGCCGGACAATTCGAAACATTGGGCGTACTTTTCGATTTCACCAGATTTGCACATTTTTTGCATTGGTAATTCGTCGTCCCGACATCTCCGAGGAGAGTCCACTGGTGATGTCCGCCTCCGGGACAATTCGCTACATTGGGAGTCGCAGCATTTTGAATGAGGGTTTTACATTTGTGACAGAGATAATTCTTCATAGGTATGTGACTGCTTATGCCGAGAGGCTAGCCCTAGCTAACGGATGAGCAAGCTGATTGCTTTGTTTGATGGTGATTTTTGAACTGAGCTGTTCGTCTTCGGTCTATCGCCCTTTCAACACGACCATAATCCACTTACGGACTCAGCATTTACCAAATGAACTTTAAATTGGAAGCGCCTCAAACTCCTTCGTTAATCGGTCAGCCTGCTCAGCCCGCCATCGTTCATACTGCTCATAACTTTCGTCGTCAGTTTCCCATTTTTCTTTAGTTCGCTGCGAGAGGATTTTACCCCGCCGCTCCTTTACCATCTGGACATGGCTCGCCCGCCAATCTTTATCATTCAGAAAATATTCACTGGCTTTCAGTATTGCCTTAAGCACTTTGGCCGTAACGTCCTTAAGGTTATAGGTGGGACAGACAACCGCCATGGTGGTGCCTTCAAACTTCACCTCTACTCCAAATCGCTCTTGTAGATGCCAGGGCCGCTCAGGATCCCATGACATATCCAATTCCTTCCCGAGTTGCTGCAACCAGCAGTCGTTTGGCACATGGTTCAGTTCGTAATGCGCTTCACACCACGTTGTCGAAACCTTTTCGTAGCTTTCCAGAGCATAAATTCCTTTTCTCGCGATAATCTGAACAAACAACCCGCTGCGGTATGGTCGCAAAGGCTTTCCTTTCCGAGATTCGTATTCTGCGTCCCCGACTAACACACGACTATCGTTGTAATCATATAACGGATTGCCCGCCACCAGCAGGCGATGAACGGCAGTATGGTCCGTTTTTACCCCGTTATTTGTCAGCATCTCCGCAATTTCTCTCAGCCCATACCCCTTTCGCCTCATGGCCCACATCACTGGTAAATAATCCTGCAATCGCATCTTCGTTGGGAGTCCATCCACTTGCTTCAGCATTTCTTGAGCGTTCACAGAAACAATATCCACACAGGAGCAACACGTTCCAACAACATTCAAACTGTATTTATGTTGAAAGTCTTTAAGTCTACGCGTAGACAGTTCGCATGGACATCACAGAACGAATTAAGAACCTCGAGGGCGCAACAAACAATGGAATCAAGAAAGCTGTCGATTCAAACAATGACGAACTGCTAAACCAGCTAGTCCGTCAGAAAACCGAGATCAAACACCTGAAAGAGGAGCATATAGCTCTTCTTGAGAGACTGAGTCGTTTGGAAAGTGGTAATGGCATCGCCCATTCTGCATCCGGTGAGTTTCGCGGCAGAACAATCGAAGTTCACGTTACTCAAGGTATGATCAATCAAAACTTACTTACCCTCACTGAAGCTTTGCGCGAGAGAAAGGTTCGGGACCGTGAGAAGTTCCTGATCACCGCGCTACCATCTGGAGACAAGTTTGCAACGGACCTTGCACCTGCCGGAAACAAGCTCCGCGAGCGCGGCTACATAGGAAAGTTTTACCGTGACACCAAAGTTATCGTCGATGACATCGTTCTTCTTCAAGAAACCGCGCCAGGACAGTGGGAACTCCAAAAAACCGGGAAAAAGTACAAACCGTTTGAGTATGTTTGATTGATTTGGCTCGGCCTAATCACCCCCTTCCAACCGAGCCATCCCGCCCCACCGAGCATCCACCAACTAATTGATCCAGCCGATAGTGAGTTTGGTGATCCACTGAAAGGCTTGCCTGAGTCCATTGCGGATCTTTGCCTGGAATTGCAACCGTTTCGTTCGTTCGGCCTCAAGCACCAATAGGCGCTGCTCCTGAACGGCAACCTGTTGCTGCAGGACCTTATATTGATTTGAAAAGTGGATATAGATTACGCCGATGGCAAAACCGATGATGAGGATCGGGACGATAATTTCTAATGCTGAGCTACGTTTCATCCCGATGTTGTATCAGGAGAAACTCGCGAAAACCTAAGAATTGAATTTTTCTGTTGGCTTAGGTTTCGTTTTCTTCGGACGACCTCCCTTATCGTTGAGCGGGAACTTCATCCGTCTGCAAAGTTTTGTGAGCCGAGGGCGATCACCAACAAGGCCGGGAGGAAGATATTTTTCGAGCCAGGTTTGGATTTGAGAAGTGTTCTTGAGTTCGGCGACCTCCCGCCAGCCGAGAGCGAAGACGAAGTATATCCAAGTAGGGCTGTCTGGCTCTAAATTCATCCCCTTTCGTAGCCCATCTGCATAGCCATCGAAAAACTCGGACGCCTCGCCTGGAGGTGCGTCAACCATCATTTGTACCAGAGATTTCTCCATCGCCCGATCGTTATTAAGCGTCAAAAAACGAAGTTCAGATTGAAAAGAATCTGTCGGGACAGCGCGCAGCAGGGCGAATAGGCAACCAAACCGGTAATTTGGAGATTGATGTTTAGACCTTGGGATGTTCAACGAGCCATGGAGGAAACCTAGCATGGCGCGAATGGCCCAAGGGGGGAAGGAATGCCGGTCCTCCAGACCATTGGCGACTACCAATAGGAGAACAAAATCACGCAATGCGGGATTCTCAATAAGCCCGAGAAAATCCTCCGGTGATTTTATATCTTCGATTCGGATTGGAGAATCAGTGGACATCCAAGTAGCCAATTGGGCCAGACCCTCAGGAAATATGCCAATAGAAACCGGTGCATGAGCACCTTTGTGCGGGGAGGTTAATGGTGAACGCGGATGGGACGTTATGGGAGTTATGGGACCCATCGCCTGAAGGGGGGGGAATCGCCGATAGCCAATTTTCAATAGCCAAATTGACCAAGGCGGGAATCTCGCTGAAGCTGCACCGCGAAAAATGAAGTGGGCGCGTCGAATTCTTCTCTCAACGTTGTTGCTGGTGGCATTGTGTGCTGGTGCGATGTTCCTGCTGTTTCCACGGGAACCGGTGCACGAGGGTAGAACGCTGAGTGAATGGTTGGTGGATTTCAGCGCTGATTCCATGGATCAACGGTCCAAAGCGGAAAAAGCAATCTCTCTCATGGGCAGCGATGCAGTTCCTTTCCTGGTGCGCCGCCTTGAGAGTCGCCGGGATGATGATGGGTCCTCGTTCTCGAAATGGAAACGGCGGTTTGAGGATTGGTTCTATGCCATGACCCAAACTACTCCGGCCAAGGGTAGAGATCCGGTTCGGGAAGCCTTTGCAGGATTGGATGCGTTAGGACCTGAAGCGAAAACAGCGTTACCCGCCCTGGAAGAGATGCTGCAGAAAGATCCCACTACAGCCCAAGCTCTCTACCTAGTCGCTCGAATGGGGCCAGACGGACTTCCAGTGATAAAGCGGTGTTTGAATAGTGAGGAGAAACTGCTCCGCCTGAATGCGAAGGCCTGCGTGGAGTTGATTGATAATCACTCGGAAATCTTGTTTCCAAGCCACAAAGCAGGTCCGGAATACGCAGACATCAGCCGTCGGTTAACCCAATACAATCTAAAGGTGCTTCAGGCGTCTTTTCGGGAGCATCAAGCAGCCAATCCCGACGCCTGGGTGAACGGGATGCCTCGACCGATGCTGCCGGAGGGAATGCGGAAATGAATCAGTCAAGAACCTCGTGACCGCGTCTGCTACGAAGGTTTGACGACGCCTGATTTTGTCGGGTTGCCAGCCATGTGAATGCTGTGTTTGCCCTGGAACCAGCGTTTTGTGACTCGGCTTTGGCGGAAAAGACCCAAGTATGCGATCTTCCGGTCGAAAACTTCCATGTGCCATGATCGTGAAATCTGTGGGAGGAGCTCGCCAAACTCTCGCAATTCGCGTTTCCAGCAGTCGAAATCGCTTACTATGAGGGTGGCGGTGCGGGTGGAGAGATCGTAGAAGCGAGTGGGTTCGTCTTTCGACGGTGATGGTGCTTCGCCAATGAAGTCGCTGTATCCGAGGTGAAGTTCATTCCATCCGGTGCCAAAGGGTGAGTAATCGAAGAGTGGACCACGGGCATAAAAACTTCGCCACCATCCAGGAGAGGGCTCATAGGGAGATTCTAAAGGACCAGACCATGGGAGCTCGTCCAATCCATTTCCAGTGTGCCCATCAGCATACCACTCTCGTGCTGCGAAATAGTCGAGCTCGCCGGTGGAATCCCATCGTTCGCGAACGAGCTGCAACAGCGGCTGATCGAACGTTGCTTTGTCATTTGCATACCACCACGCCAGACCGGCAGGGAGATTCTTCCATCCGAGTAAACCCTTGAAGATGTAGCGTAACGTCTCCCACCATGAGCAGCACTCCTGGTGTCGGAGGCTTCGGAGGTGATGTTTGCAGTAGTTCACAGGCCAGTCCGTGGCGGCATTGGGATCTGCGAGAAGGCGATGGAGATCGGGTAAATAGCGGCACCAATTGTCTTTGGTGTCTTGATCAAGTTGGTGGCGTTCCATCGGTGAGAGCATTTAATCCCTAAAACGAGGGAGTAAACAATAATGAAGCGGCGTGCCACTCCCAGCCGTTAGCAGAATTGGAAAGTAGCTCGCGCTCGCACTGGAACAGCCTGTAGAGTTTTTTCTATTTTTATGTATGGCTGTTCTTATGAATCTAACAGCCCATGCGCAAACTTTAGATTGCGAAAAAGTCGAGAATGCGAAAGTAAACGCTGGCGATTTCGGCGCGTGAGGAACGTTTACAAAATGAAATGATCCAATGGAACTTCTGATTCTTCTTATACCGATTGTTATTATGGTTTGGAAAACCTGGTCAGAATTAACCAAAGACCAGCCCAAACCTGTTTCCGAGGAAGAAAGGAAAGCGTACGAGCGCCAGAGAGAAATACACGAACGGGATAGTGAAAGAAGCAAGCGTGCGAAGTGGAACGAAATTGAAAACACGATCCGAGCGGACGCCTCAGCGCTCGCCCTGAAACGCCGGCAACTGGTTTATACGGACGCCTATGGAGAGAATACGGAGGCATGGGTCCGAGAGATAGGCTATTACATCAAACGCCGGGGTTTAGACGAAAAAGCGCGGTTGTATGACTACTTCGATAGAGGAGCTGCTCTTAGTAGGATTGAAGTTTTAATTGAAGACGTTGCCAAATCGAACGCCCCATCCAGCTCTTTATCATCGACGGTTACGGATCCCTGCGAGTTTGAAAGACTGTGCGCTGAGACTTTGCAACGAGTTGGTTGGTCAACTCAGCTCACGGCCCGAACGGGCGATCAAGGCATCGATGTGATCGCCTGCAAAAACGGAATCAAGTGCGTTATTCAATGCAAATTATATTCCAAGCCAGTGGGTAATGGAGCGGTGCAAGAGGTCGCAGCCGGAAGAAGTTTTGAGCGAGCCGACCATGCAGTCGTGGTGTCAAAAGCCGGTTACACGAAGAGCGCGCGTGTCCTTGCCCAGAACACAAATGTCCTGCTGCTCGATTTTAGCGAACTTCCGGAGTTAGAAGCCAAACTTGGTGGAACTCTGATCATGCCAGCACTTCCGCCGGTTAGCATTCCAAGCCGCACTCAACAACCAACCCTGAGAAACCTAAAAAAGCAGAAACCTCCTTTGCAGAAAATTGATCGTCCAGTAAGTCGAATCGATGGCAATGATGTTGTGTTCCACTGCGATTATTGTGGGCAGAGACTGGTTGTGGATAAAAAAGGATTGGGCGCTGAGATTGATTGTCCAACGTGTGCCGAGACGATTCGCGTGCGATAAGGACATAGGGGACTGGTATGTTCCATTGACACTCCGGCAGCTCGCACCGGCGGCGCCGATAGAGTGAAATAATTCTGAACAATACACCCCGGGCGGCGTTTTGCTTGTCCGGGTTTATTGTCCTGCGGTCCCGCTGGGACGCTCTAAACAAAACGGTCACCGGCAGCAGGCGATCTCTTCTTGGGTAAGTGGCAGGTGCTCGAGCAGAAAGTCGACTAGCTGAGATGGCCGGGTCTTTGAATTCGAGTTGGCAAATATGCTATCGATTGCCGCAAAAGGGATGATCGCATCGATTAACTGCTCCCTTAGCCACGGATGAATAGGGCCCGGCTCGGACCAAGTTGCTGGAGAACCGAATTCGCGCGGGACGCGGGGTAGATTCTTAAAGTGGATGCGGCCCTCTGCCATGTAACGAACCCGGATTCTCCAGGCTGAAGCTGTAACCGCGTTTTCGGCTGCCGGAACAGGGTTGGATGCGGTGATGGTGTCCAGGTCCGAATCGGTTGTCGTCTGAACGGAATTCGTTGTGGTCGGCTCAGGCGCAATGGCCATGGTTGCAGGAGGAGGCGTGGTAGATGTTGAAGCCGATATAGATTTTGCTGCATCCAGAGCGCGGCGGCGGGCTTGACGCTTTACCTGGGCGGTGACATCGACTCTACCTTTCAAGTAGCTCAGCGGCATGACCGTCAATATGACTCCGTTGCGGGCGTCCTGAGCAACCATGAACCAATCTTCATCTTTGGGCGAGTAAACCAGACGTTGAACGTAACGGCCGCCCTTCAGGAGATGGATCACAACTCCAGCTCCCGCCTCTAACAGCTTCTTTAATTCTTCGTCGGAAACAATGCATCGCTCAAGGATCCGTTTTCGGGCATGGTTTGTGAGTGTTACGGTTTGCATGGTTCTAATTTCCTTTGACTGAAGAGAGCGATGTCATCCAGTTCGCTAGCTGCTGTGGATTGCTAAATGTCCAACTGCAAAGTGAGGATTGAGAAGCCTGACCAGACAAATGGACTGCCAAAACATTCTCCAGCAGAACTTCAGGGACTTGCTCTTGAATGTCTGTTACTCGAGTTTCGCCGGGTTTGCCTTTTTCGAAGGGGCTGGCGAAGCGGGCGTGGTGTTCTTTCCAGTTGCAGAGTTTTAGCTGAGTCAGGCGGTAGAAAATGGCGTCGCGGGAGACGTTGAATTGGCGGGCGATGCATTCCATCAGGGTGGCGTCGAGCAGCTTTTCACCGTAGCGGTCCACAATCTGTTTTACATCTTCCAGGGGCATCAGCAGTTCGCTAGCGAAGGCGTTGGCTTCTTTTTCCTGTGGATCCTGGTTGTTGCCGATGACGCTGACGCTGCCGGTTTCTTCTTTGGTGCGGCCCAAGTGGAACAAGACGTGGGCGAGCTCGTGCGCGAGGGTGAAAAGGCGTCGGGTGGGTTGGTGCAAGCGATTGATGAAAATGGCGGTGATCGCGCCGCGGTAGGCCATGCCGGAGATCTGGTCGGGCAATTCCCATTCGAACACGAAAATTCCCTGCTCCGCCAACGCTTGTTTCAGCTCGGCCAACGTCACGCGCCGGTTCAGGCCGAGGAGCTGTCGGTATTGTCGGCAGAGCTGGGGGCATTGGGGAAAAGTGAATTCGGACCAGTGCAGAAAATGGGGCATGGGCTGTTCCGCCAGGCGGAAGACTTCATCGATGTATTCGATCTGCGCGGAAGCATCGATCTGCATCTTGGTCACGGCGGCGGATTGATCGGCTTCCACGATCGGTTTGGCGCGGTATTGGAACGCGGGCTGAATTTTCGGCTTGAGCAGGTAATCGATCGAAACGCCCAGGTGGCGGGCGAGTTCCTGAAGCTGTTCCGTTGAGGGCTTTCGTTCCCCGCTTTCCCAGTAACTGACCAATCCGGGGGAGAGTTCCAAGCGACGGGCGAGCTCCGCTTGGGTGATCCCGGCCATGGTCCTTAGCTGGCTGATGCGTTGCGGAATGTGATGTTCTGACATTTCTGTGACGATGGTATAAAAAGTTATTCACAATTCAACAAAGTTTTTGACAGGTTCTGAAAAATTTCGGTAGGGTCATCGCACATCTAAAAATCACCCGCGACGTTATTTATGAATCATAGCCGCTTTACCGAATGTTGTTTTCTCCGCTCCATTGGCCGCAATTTGTTGACTGAATTCTTTCAGCGTTTTGAGCCGGATCTGGCGTCCAAGCGCTTGGTTTTGCCTCTGGCGGATACTTCGGATGATTTGTTTTTTGCCGAGTTGGGCCGGTTGTTGTTGTCGCCGGAAGGGTTGCCGGATCGGGTGAACGAAGTTTTGCATGAGATCCAGGAGCTTTCGTCAGAATCCGGGCATGAACGGTTGAGGGCGGCGATTGGGCGTCATGGATTGCAGTTGCCACTTGGCGAGAACGCCACTCCGGAGGAGGTGGCGCTGCGGGTTTGGTTGCATTCCCCCGAACTGCTGGTGAAGCAGTATAGTGAACATCGGTTTTCCAAATTGACGGCTTTCGTTCATTGCGAGCGCGACACCGATTGCCTGGCGCTCCAGCGGGATTCGGAGAAACGGGCGAACGAAGGGGTTTTGGTGGCGCACCTGGATAACTGGTTTGGCGCAAATGACCGTGGAAGTGAAACGGCGCTGGTCGAAAAATTCGAGTTGAACGGAGAGGAATGGTACGTGATCCGGCACGGGGATACTTACGTCCGGTCGTCGCGCATTGAGAAACGGAAGGTGGAAGTGGTGCATTATCGCCCGGCGAAGGATGATCTGGTGGTTTATAACCCCCAGCGCGATGAGCTGCGGATT
>JBKJKE010000013.1:0-16439 GCA_046597605.1 Limisphaerales bacterium
TATTCAGTAGTCGCAAGATCTGTCGGAGTAGTGAGAAAATTCTCTCGGCACCTCCAAGATCCTGTTTTGACGCCAGAAAATTATCTCGGCACCTCAGAATTCCTTCCGGAAGGAGCCCTGAAATTTTGCCCGGGATATACAAGTGAGCGCCTCTGTTTTTCTTCTGTGCGGGGAAAGCAATCATCTGCATTGCCTTGAGTTGTCGCACCGTCAATTTGAAACAGGGTTCAGCGGCCTCTTTTCTCTCTTCAGCTGAACCCACCCACCGCCGGCAAAATGATTAGTGGCAGGCATTGCACCCCCTCCGGCATGGGACGATGTCCCCCTAACGAGGAACCTGACACCGCATACATTTGCTTTAGCCGTTAAAGCTCCATAGCGCAAAACGCGACTTGGGGGGTAGATAACGAAAGAAAGGGTAAACATGAAAAACACTATGATTCGTAAATTCGTCGCTGCGACGGTTCTCGCAGCCGCATTCGTCACAATGACTCCGTCTCAAGCTCTCGCCCAACGAGGCTCGGAACACTCGATGCAGAGCCATCCTATCAAAACATCACAAGACATTGACGCTCTGAAAGCCGGTGACCTGGTCGCGATGTCCTGCCCAAAGTGCAAGGACGTCACGTTCAGCTACGTAGACAGTGGACGCGGTGCCAACAACCCGGACAAAACCGGCACCAAGCATACCTGCCCGGCCTGCAAAACCACGATCGCAACCACGGGCTCCGGCAAAGCGGCTTCGGATGAAGTGAAACATGTCTGCACCAAATGCGGCAGCGATATGGCCTATTGTTGCGCGGTCAAGAAAGGCGATCTAACCAAAGGTATGGAATCCAAAGGCCAGAAACCCTAATTGTCTCTCAGTTGAAATGGCTGTCCATACGGACAGCCCATTTCAGTCGCGAAGAAGTTGCGGCGCTTCGTTAAGGAAATTGAAAGTGGGGTTGATTGCCTTCCCTCAAGCAATCAACGGGCGAAATCGAGCCAGTAGATTGCCAAGGAAAGCAATTAAGCCATGAAAACTCACATTCAAATCACGGCCGGGATAGTGCTCATTTTCACCATGTTGGCCCGGTTGCGGATTTGCGTCGTGATTTTCGGTATCGTGTTCGGCCTGTTTTTGGTCGGATGCAAAGGCATCTCCACCCAGGGTGAAAAATCAGCTCGACGAGATTTTCAGGAAGTGACGACCAGGTATCGTCCACAAGGACAACATCCTCGGCTTCAATCTGATTCGGGCCTCAGCAACTATTTGCATTTCGCCATTTTAAACCAGCCAACTGTGGAAGCCGCGTATTACGATTGGGCGGCTTCAATCGAGCGCATCACACAAAGGCGTTCCCGACCCGACCCGCGCCTGACCTTCTCCGCTGATATTAAAGATGTCCTCATGGGTTTGATGGGCGGCCTGATGGTCGATTTGCCGGGGCCCGGAAAATTGCGTGCCGGAGCCAACGTTGCTTCCGCGGAGAGCACAGTAAAATATTTTGCATTTGAAAAAGCAGTTCTCCAGGCCGCGTTCAATCTCAAGCGAGCCTATTATCAACTCTATTTCCTCGGCGCGAAAATCGACGTGAATAAGCAGACGCTCGCATTGCTTTCCGATTTGGAAAAGCTGGCGCGGTCACAAAATGAAGTGGGCAAAGTCACCTTGCAGGATGTGCTGCGCGCGCAAATCGAGCAGGACCGTCTTGCGACCGAAGTCGCCAATCTTGACGATTCCCGAAATCCCTTGATGGCCCAGTTCAAGGCCGCTTTGGGAATGAAGGCAGAGGAAGCTTCACCACCAGCGCCAGATAAATTTGAAACGACACCTCTGAACCTGACTCCCGACAAGCTTTTTGCGACGGCGCTCCAGCGCAATCCCCGCATCCAAGCGATGGAAGCCGAGGTATTTCAAGCCGAAGCTGCTATTGGTCTGGCACGAACGGCCCGTGTGCCGGATTTCACAGTTGGCCTCGAAGTGGACGTGTTCACCAGTCCGACGCTCATCACCCCGCAAGTCGGAATCACGCTTCCAATCTGGCGGGATAAAATCGCCGCTCAAATTGCGGAATCCCAGGCGAACAAACGCGCGGCGGAAGCTCGCCTTTCCAGCGAGCAAATCATCCTTGCGGTCGATTTTGCCGAGAAAACGTTTAGCTATCGGGAAAGCAGCCGTAATCTGGCATTGTTGCAGGAGAAGCTACTCCCGAAAGCCAAACAATCACATGACGTGGCCCGCGCTTCCTATCTCTCTGGGCGAGCCAGTTTTCTGGACCTCATCGATGCCGAGCGGACATTGCTCAATTTCCAATTGATGGAAGTCGATGCGCGGGTGCAGCGGGAGGTCGCCCTCGCGGAATTGTCTCTGATCATTATCGGCTTGCCGCCGACAGATGCTCCGTTGTTACCGCCTTCGCAATCGACCTTTCGTAAACCCGAAAACAAAAAGAGGAAGCGTTAGTTCATCATGTCAACTAAAGCTAAAGGAATTGGTTTCATGGTGCTTCTCATCGTGATCTCTCTCGTCGTCGGCGGATTCATACTTTTCCGAGGTGCGCCCGAGAAGGCCGACAATCAATCCGCCGCCCCAGGCAGCCAGATATGGACCTGTTCGATGCATCCGCAGGTGCGCCTTCCCCAGCCCGGCAAATGTCCCATCTGTTCAATGCCGCTGATTCCGGCGAACAAAACCCCGTCTACCAATGACAATTCCGGCTCGATGCTGAAACTTTCAGAGCATGCGCGAGCGATGGCGAGCGTTGAAACTGTTCCAGTGGAACGTCGCAAGCTTAGTCATGAGCTGCGCGTGGTAGGCAAAGTTCAATACAACGAGACGACACTCGCGAACGTCACCGTCCGCGTGGAGGGCTATGTTGAAAGGCTGTTTGTGGATTACACCGGCATCGAGGTAAATGCCGGGGATCATCTCGTCGAGATTTACAGCCCGGATTTGGTTGTTGCCCAGCAGGAATTGCTCGTGGTCCTGGACAGTCAGCGGAATTCGATCCAGGTCGAATCGTCGAAGCTGAAACTTTTGCGCTGGGGACTGACCGGGGAACAAGTCGATGAGTTGATCAAGAATAAACAAATTCATGACCGCTTGACCCTGTTCTCTCCGGTAAAAGGCACGGTCACCGAGAAAATGGTGGTGGAACAAAGCGCCGTTAAACCCGGCGATGTAATCTATCGCCTCGCTAATCTCGAATCAGTTTGGGTTTATCTCGACGTTTATGAACACGAACTGCCCTGGGTCCAATACGGGCAAAGCGTGGAGATCAAATCCGAAGCCTTTCCTGGACGAACTTTCGCCGGGCGCGTGTGGTTTATCAACCCATTGCTGAATGAGGACACGCGCACCATCAAGGTGCTGCTCAACATCAACAACGAGGAAAAAACCCTTAAGCCGGGAATGTTTGTAAGCGCAGTCATACGCGCCGAGTTGCTGCCCGACGGAAAACCTGCGCCGAGCGGAGTCGAAGGTCAATGGAGTTGCCCGATGCATCCTCAAGTCCTCCAGCCTGAAAGTGGAAAATGTCCCATCTGTGAAATGGCCCTTGTGCAAATTCCCGGCGCTCCGAGTCAGAAACAATCAAGCGGATCTCTTCTATCCGTGCCGGTGACAGCGGTGCTGGACAGTGGTGTTCGCAAACTGGTTTACGTGGAAAAAAATAAAGGCGAGTTCGTAGCTGCCGAGATTGTAACGGGACCGCGCACTGGTGATTTCTACCCCGTCCTCAGCGGATTAAACGAAGGGGATCGAGTGGCAATACGGGGCAATTTTCTGCTCGATAGCCAGTTCCAGATCCAGGGCCTGCCAAGTCTTTTCTACAAAGAAGGCCAGGCGGCAGCGGCTGGCGGACACCAACACGGTGGGGTAACTCCTCCCCCAGTTAGCACAACGCCTCCACCCGCCAGGAACGCCAAGCCTGAAAATCACGATCAGCACAAACCGTGACGTATGATCAACGCGCTCATCCGCTGGTGTCTGAAGCACGCGTTCCTCGTCGTGATCTTCGTCGTGGCCATTGTCGGTGTGGGCTACTACGCGCTTATAAACACGCCGGTGGATGCGATCCCCGACATCGGCGAGAAACAGGTCATCGTTTTCGCAGACTGGCCCGGTCGGTCGCCGCAGGATGTGGACAACCAGGTCACGTATCCGCTCACGACCAGTCTCACCGGCACGCCAGGAGTGAAGTCTATCCGCTCAATGTCCGGCTTCGGCTTCTCGATGGTCTTCGTCATCTTCAAGGATGACGTGGATTATTACTGGGCTAGGTCGCGCGTTCTGGAACGGATCAATGTTGCGCAACAACGGCTTCCGACAGGTGTCACGCCAGTGCTCGGTCCGGACGCCACCGCGCTCGGCCAGGTCTTTTGGTATACCGTCGAGGCTGAAGGCTTCGACCTCGCGGAACTGCGTTCCATCCAGGACTGGTATCTTCGCTACCAGCTTAATTCTGTCGAAGGTGTGAGCGAAGTCGCCAGCATTGGCGGCCATGTTAAACAGTATCAAATCGACGTGCACCCCGACAAACTTCGGGCTCATCGCGTTACGCTCATGGACGTTTACGAGGCCGTGCGCAAGTCGAACATCGATGTGGGCGCGAAGGTGCTGGAGAAAAACGGCATCGAGTTCTTTATCCGTGGGGTCGGATTCATCAAGTCGGTCGAAGATCTGGAAAAAGTCGTCATTCGTCAGGAAAATGGCACGCCCATCCAGGTCAAACACGTTGCAACAGTGAATCTCGGCCCGGAGTTCCGGCGGGGGGCCTTGGACAAAGCCGGCGTGGAAGCGGTCGGCGGAGTGGTATTGATGCGTTACGGCGAAAACCCGCAGCATGTCGTCGAGCGGGTGAAGGAGAAAATCAAGCAACTGGAGTTGGGCCTGCCCCAGAAAACCCTCGCTGATGGTCGCGTCTCCAAAGTCAAAGTCGTCGCCTTCTACGACCGAACCGACATCGTCAAGCAGACCATCGGCACGCTCAAAGAGGCGTTGCTGGAGGAAGCACTAATGGCGGCTGCCATCATTTTTATCTTCCTGCTGCATCTGCGCAGCACCATTTCCGTCCTGATCACGCTACCGCTCTCCGTCGGACTCTGTTTCATCCTGATGTATTACTTCGGCGTTGATGCCAACATCATGTCGCTGGCAGGGCTCGCCATCGCTATCGGTGACGTGGGGGACATGGGAATCATCATGACGGAGAATATCTACCGTCATATTGCCACGGGGGACAAAGCCAAGAGCCACTTTCAAAAAGTTTTCGAGGGCGCATCCGAAGTTGGCGGCGCGATTGTCACCGCCGTCTCGAACACGCTCGTTTCGTTTATCCCGGTCTTCTTCCTCACCGGCCAGGAAGGGCTCCTCTTTCGCCCGCTTGCATTCACTAAGACTTTTGCCATTGGCGCTTCGGTCATCCTCGCGCTCACGGTGATCCCATTGGTCTGTTACTTCCTGTTTCGACCTGTGACGTGGTCCAGACGGAAAGTTTGGATCTTCGCCAGCGCGCTCGGCCTGGTCGCGGTCTTCGCAGCGCACGCGGTGTTCATGTGGTCGATGTCTGGCAACCACTACAGCGGCTGGCCGATGTCCATTGTAGTCGGAGTGATTGTCGCGCTGGCGATCGTGCGAATGACACGCGAACGCTTCCTGCCGCTCGAAGCGAATCCGGTCTCGCGAGGCATCGCCAGGGTTTACACCCCGACACTGCGTTGGATTCTGGCGCACAAAAAAATCTATCTCCTCGCGCCCGCCACCATTTTGTTCATCGGCATGACGCTCTGGTTAGGCATCGGCAAGACCCTCTGGCCCATTGGCTGGGGTATAAATTTGTTCGCACGGGAGAAGGCTTCGCCCGAACTGAAGAAGGTCATGCATGTGAAGGAAACCGCCGAGGTGACGCGCCCGCTCGTCGAATTCGATCAACTACGATGGCAACAAGTGAAGCATGCCGACGGTTCAATTCATCGCCGCTTGCTTTGGCGGCAACAGGATCCGAAGGAGCGCGAAGCCGAAACCGCATTCAGCATCGTAGTATTGAAGGAGCGCCGCGTTCTTTCCGGCATTGGTCGCGAGTTCATGCCACCCCTCGATGAAGGTTCCTTCCTCTACATGCCATCTTTGCTCCCGCAAGCCGGCCTTGGCCCCGCCCTGGAAGTCAGCGCCCGTCAGGACATGGCCATCGCCAGCGTGCCGGAAGTCGAGTCAGTCGTCGGGAAATTGGGTCGCGCAGAATCCGCCCTCGACCCGGCACCCATCGGCATGATGGAAAGCATCATTATCCTTAAGCCGGAAGCCAGGTGGCGGCATAGACCGGTGAAACGCTGGTTCTCTTCTTGGCCCAACTTGTTCAAGAAACCGCTCGTATGGTTCTGGCCGGAGCACCGGCAAATCACGAAGGACGAAATTCTCACTGAGCTCCAGGAGAAAACCGTCATTCCCGGTGTGCTGCCAACATTTCTGCAACCGATTCAAACCCGCCTCGTTATGCTGCAAACTGGCTTCCGCGCCATGATGGGCGTGAAGATTTACGGGAGCGACCTGAAAGAAATCGAGCGCATCGGCCTGGAGATCGAGCAGTTGCTCAAGCAGGTTTTAGGTGCCACTGACATTGTGGCCGACCGTATCGTCGGCAAACCGTACTTGGAATTTGAAATCGATCGCGACCGAATTGCACGCTACGGCGTCAGCGTCCGCGACGTGCAGGATGTGATCGAAATCGCTATCGGCGGCATGAATATCATGGAGTCGGTGGAAGGCCGGGAGCGTTACCCCATCCGCGTCCGCTACCTACGCGAGTTCCGTGAAGACCTTCCCGAGCTGGAAAAGATACTGGTCCCTTCCTCCACCGGTGCGCAAATCCCACTTGCACAAGTTTTGACCATCAAAAGCGTCCTTGGTCCGCAGGAAATTAAAGGCGAGCGCGGCCTGCTCGTTGGCTACGTAACGATGAACACGCGCGACCGCGATGAAGTAAGCGTAGTGGAAGATGCCGAAGCGTTGCTCCAGGGAGCCGTGCGTGATGGCAGGCTCAAGCTGCCGCCCGGTTATTACTGGGAATGGAGCGGCCAGTTCGAGAACCAGGTTCGTGCCACCAAACGAATGAGCATCCTCATCCCGGTCTGCCTCTCCATCATGTTTGTGATGCTCTACCTCAGCTTCAAACGCAAGTGGATCGCGCCCATCATTTACCTGGATATCCTCGTGTCCGCATCGGGCGGGTTCATCATGCTGGCGCTTTGGGACGTTAACCTTTCTATCGCCGTGTGGGTCGGCTTCCTTGTCATGCTTGGCGTCGTGGACGATGACAGCGTGATTATCTCGACCTACCTTGAAGACATTTTTGACAAAGCGACCCCCAACTCAGTGCAGGATATTCGCGATGCTGTCGTGCAAGCAGGCCTGAAGCGGATTCGTCCCAGCTTGATGACGATTTCCACGACGATCTTCGGCCTTATGCCGATCTTTTGGGCTACGGGCCGTGGCTCAGATGTAATGCGCCCCATGGCGATCCCGAGTGTCGGCGGCATGGTCGTGAGCGTGCTCGTGACAATCTTCATCGTGCCCTGCCTGTTCTGCGCCGTGGAAGAGTGGAAATGGAAACGGGCGCAACGAGTGGGAAAAACGGGAGCGACCACGTGATGACTGAAGCCGCCACCATCGCCTCAGCCTCCGACTGGAATTTTCTAACCCTCAATGCCGGTTCATCGAGCCTGAAATTTGCTCTATTTGGCGGCGGCCCTACGCCCGAGCGCGTTCTTTCTGGAGCCTTCGGCCGCATTGGAATGCCTGGCGTAACCTTCAAGTTGGAACAACTGGCCAGCCCCGACACTGAACAGGCGGAAATCTGTTCACCGAATCATGCGAGTTGCCTGGACTACCTGCTTAAACGTCTGGCGGAAATTCCCGGAGCGGAGGGCTTTTGCGCAGTCGGCCATCGTGTCGTGCATGGCGGTGCGCGCTATGGAGACCCGCAAGTCATAACTCCCACCATGATGGATGAACTGCGACGGCTCTGCCCATTCGCACCCGAACACTTGCCAGCGGAGATTGCCCTTATTGACGCCATGGCTGAACGATTTCCAAATCTGCCCCAGGTCGCTTGCTTCGACACCGCCTTCCATCGGGAACTGCCGCGAGTAGCACGACTGCTGCCGATTCCTCGCCGCTACGAGGCCGCTGGTATTCGGCGTTATGGCTTCCACGGGCTGTCTTATAAATTCCTGATGGAGGAACTGGCGCGCATTGCGGGCCAGGAAACAGCGAACGGTCGCATCATCCTTGCTCACCTTGGCAACGGTGCAAGCCTGGCGGCGGTGCGGGATGGTAAAGGCATCGACACCAGCATGGGATTCACACCGGCTGCTGGGCTGGTGATGGGGACGCGATCCGGTGATCTCGATCCGGGCCTGGCCGCATATCTTGCGAGTACCGAAAGGATGACGACCCAGCAGTTCCACGAACTGGTTAATCACAAGTCCGGTCTTTTGGGTCTGTCCGAAACGAGCTCAGACATGCGTGAGTTGCTCGCGCTGGAGGACAAGGATCCGCGGGCTGCCGAAGCGGTTGAGCTGTTTTGTTATCAGGCGAAGAAATGGATCGGCTCTTTCGCCGCTGCCCTGGACGGAGTGGACACCCTGGTGTTTTCAGGTGGTATTGGGGAAAACAACCCCTCCATTCGGACGCGGATCTGTGCTGGGCTCACCTTTCTTGGCATCGAACTGAACGAGTCTGCCAATGCCCAAAATTCACCGTTGATTTCTTTGGGCAGTGTCGCCGTTCGTGTCATTCGCACGGACGAGGAAATGATGATTGCGCGACTGGCCTCACGGGTTCTGGGACCAGGCGCGCAGGAGGAACTGAAACCATGAAAATAAAAACGAAAGTGGTTAGACCGGAAATGCTGCGCACCATGCATGCCTATTGGCAGGCCGCCAATTACCTTTCCGTCGGGCAAATATATCTTTACGACAACCCTTTGCTGAAGAAGCCGCTCAAGCTGGCACATATCAAGCCGCGTCTGCTCGGCCATTGGGGGACGACGCCGGGGTTGAACTTCATCTATGTCCACTTGAACCGTGTCATCAAAGAACACGATCTCAGCGTCCTATACATAACCGGTCCGGGCCATGGCGGTCCGGCCCTGGTGGCGAATGCTTACCTGGAAGGAACCTATAGCGAAGTTTACCCCAACATCTCGCAGGACGAGGCCGGGATGAAACGGCTATTCAAACAGTTCTCTTTTCCAGGCGGCATTCCAAGTCATGTCGCACCGGAGACACCCGGTTCGATTCATGAAGGCGGCGAATTGGGGTATTCACTGTCCCATGCTTTTGGCGCGGTGTTTGATAATCCGGATCTGCTGGTCGCTTGCGTCGTCGGCGATGGCGAGGCGGAGACCGGTCCCCTCGCCACAAGCTGGCACTCGAACAAGTTCCTCAATCCGGTTCACGACGGTGCGGTACTTCCAATATTGCACTTGAACGGATATAAAATCGCCGGGCCAACGATTCTCGCCCGGTTGCCGCACGACGAACTTGAATCTCTCTTTCTCGGTTACGGTTACACGCCCTATTTCGTAGAGGGAAATGACCCGAGCGAGATGCACGGACGTATGGCCGCCACACTCGACGTCGCGGTGGCGGAAATTCAGCGCATCCAGCACGATGCCAGGAAGAACGGCTTCAAGAAACGTCCCCGCTGGCCGATGATTATATTGCGTTCGCCGAAAGGTTGGACCGGCCCCGGGATAGTCGATGGCAAACAGGCGGAAGGCACGTTCCGCTCGCATCAGGTTCCCATGGGCGAGATGAGTCATCCGGGACATGTGAAGATTCTCGAAAAGTGGATGAAGAGCTATAACCCGCGGGAGTTGTTCGACGAAACCGGCCGGCTCCTTCCTGAACTCGCCGAATTAGCCCCCAGGGGCGACCGCCGCATGAGCGCGAATCCCCGCGCCAATGGCGGCCTCCTGCTGCGCGAGTTGAGCCTGCCCGCTTTCCGCGACTATGCCGTAAAGGTTATGAACCCCGGCTCTGTAAACGCTGAGGCCACGCGGATTCAGGGCCAATTTATTCGCGACGTAGTGAAGCTTAACTCCGACAACTTCCGTATCTTTAGTCCGGATGAGGCCTCCTCGAATCGATGGGGCGCGGTGTTTGAAGTGACGAACCGTTGTTCGACCGCAGAAATCATTCCCGGTGACGATCACGTTGCTCCCGACGGCCGCGTCATGGAGATGTTGAGTGAGCATCAGTGCCAGGGCTGGCTCGAAGGTTACCTGCTTACCGGTCGGCACGGATTTTTTTCCTGCTACGAGGCGTTCATTCACATCGTGGATTCGATGTTCAACCAGCATGCCAAGTGGTTGAAGGTGACACGACATATTCCCTGGCGTCGCCCCATCGCGTCGCTGAACTACTTACTCACCTCCCATGTCTGGAGGCAGGACCACAACGGGTTCAGTCATCAAGACCCGGGTTTTATCGACCATGTGATGAACAAAAAAGCCGAAATCATCCGCGTCTATCTGCCTCCCGACGCCAACACACTGCTCTCCGTCACTGACCACTGCCTGCGCAGCCGCAACTATGTGAACGTCATTGTCGCGGGGAAACAACCCGCCCCGCAGTGGCTGGACATGGATGCTGCCATCAAACATTGCACGAACGGAATCGGCATCTGGCCGTGGGCCAGCAACGACCAGGGCGGTGAGCCTGATGTAGTAATGGCGTGCGCGGGCGACGTGCCAACGCTCGAAACTTTGGCGGCAGTTCAGTTACTCTGGACGCATTTTCCAGAACTGAAGGTCCGGGTGATAAACGTGGTGGACTTGATGAAGCTTCAGCCACGGAGCCAACACCCGCACGGGTTAAGAGATAAAGATTTCGACGTGCTCTTCACCACCGACAAGCCAATCATCTTCGCTTACCACGGCTATCCGTGGCTCATTCATCGCCTCACCTATCGCCGCACCAACCACCGGAATCTGCACGTGCGTGGCTACAAGGAAGAAGGCACTACCTCAACTCCCTTCGATATGGTAGTAATGAACGATCTCGACCGCTTCCACCTCGTGGCCGACGTGATTGATCGCGTGCCCCAACTTGGCCCTCGCGCTGCCTATGTACAACAGTCCATTCGCGAGAAACTAATCGAACATAAGCAATACATCTCGGAGCATGGCGAGGATCTGCCGGAGATTCGGAATTGGAAATGGAGCCAACGAAAAGCCACCGCATGAACTGTTCTACACGGCCATGGCGCGGAAATGGAAATGGAAACGGGCGCAAAGAGTCGCTCGGGAAGGCCCGAAAATTGCGGTAAACAAGAAATGTACGGTGGTGCCGCAAAAAGCGTGAAGTGGTGTTTAGGGTTTCATGGCAGGTTAACTCCAAAGACGCCAACCGGTTCAGCGATTCTATGAACACAACTAAAATGAAAATTGTTTGCGGGACGGATTTTTCAGTACATGCGGCTGAAGCAGCTAACGTCGCTGCGATGTTCGCCAAGCGGTTGGAGGCAACCATGGTACTCGTTCATGTCACCAGGAACGAGGGCATGAGCGCGACTACGCCGGAGATTCGCGATCTCTTTCTCGCAAGTATAAAAGAGAAATTGCACCACGAAGCGGAACGCATTCGCCAATTGGGACCTACCGTCAAGGAAGAGATGTTGACGGGCTCAGCTTACGAAAAGTTAGTCGAGGTGGGACAACAGGTGTCGACGCACATGGTCGTGGTTTCTTCGCTCGGACAAACCGCTCTCAGCCGATTTCTGGTAGGGAGCGTGACGGAGCGGACGGCGGAACATTCACCCATTCCAACATTGATTGTGCGCGGATCACAACCATTTGAAGCTTGGACGAGGGGGGAGCGACCATTGAAAATTGTCGTGGGTTACGATTTCTCGTCCAGTTCGGACTCTGCGCTAAGGTGGGTTCGCGACCTGCAGCGCATTGGTCCTTGCGATATTACCGTTGCGTACGTGGATTGGCCTCCCCAGGAAAGCAAGCGCCTCGGCATCCCGGATGCGAGTTCCCATCTGGAGAATCCCTCAGAGGTGCAAAAACTGCTGGAGCGCGATCTCAAACAAAGGGTTACTCCGGTTCTGGGAGAAGAAAACGTGAATGCTCGTGTCATCGCCTCGTGGGGCCGGGCGGGTGAACCGATCATTCAAGCCGCGAATGAAGCCCACGCGGACCTCGTGGTAGTTGGAACCCATCAGCGCCAGGGTCTCAGCCGGTTCTGGCTCGGCTCCGTTTCCCGGGCCATTCTTCACCACGCCTCGCAAAGTGTCGCGGTAGTGCCCCCCCGCGCGATGGACCCGGCAGACACAACGCGGATCCCCGTGTTGCAGCGCGTGCTCGTCGCGACGGATCTCTCTGAACTGGGCAATCGCGCTGTTTCTTATGGGTATTCGCTACTCCATCGTGGAGGCAAGGTGTGTCTTCTTCACGTTGCAGCGGGCTCGGCAAAAACCACGGAAACAGCCCAAGCCAACAAGTTTGCTCCAGTTAAAAGGCAGCTTCATGGTCTGATCCCCTCCGAAGCTGAACTGCAAGGAATCGAAACTCATTTGGAAGTGGTAGAACATGGGGAGCCCGCCGCAGCTATTTGCCAGGCTGCGGAACGCTTTGGAGCCGATGTCATCTGCATGGCGTCACACGGTCGCACTGGATTCTCCGAGGCGATTCTTGGCTCGGTCGCTCACGACGTGATGACCTGCAGCAAACGTCCGCTGCTTGTAGTGAGATCACCTCAGGAATGACGTGGCCCATTCACTCGATGCAAAATCTGAACGATAAACCGTGGCATAATTTGGCGTCTGAAGAGGTGATTGAACTCCTCGACGTGAATTTTAAAACCGGCCTGTCGTTGGAGGAAGTGTCCCAACGACAGAAGGAATTCGGCCCCAACCGCGTCTCCGCCCGTCGCGGCACGCCGCCCTGGAAGAAGTTTCTTCAACAGTTCAATCAGCCACTGGTTTATATTCTGCTGATTGCTTCGGCCGTCACGGCCTTCCTCGGCGAAGGAGTGGATTCTGCCGTAATTTTCAGCGTCGTGCTTATTAACGCCATTGTCGGCTTTCTCCAGGAGGCCAAGGCGGAGAAAGCTATTGAAGCGCTCGCCAAAATGGTCGCCACCGAAACCACCGTGCGCCGCGACCATCGCCAACTCCGCGTCCACTCGGAGGATCTTGTGCCAGGTGATGTCGTGCTGCTTCAATCCGGGGACCGCGTTCCGGCCGACCTGCGATTCGTCAACCTCCGTAATCTTCACGCTGACGAATCCGCCCTCACCGGCGAATCACTCCCGGTGGCCAAAAATCCTGACCCGCTCCCATTCGACACGATTCTGGCTGAGCGAAAAAATCTAGCTTACGCCGGAACGTTCGTTACCAGCGGTCAGGCGGAAGGGGTGGTGTTTGCCATCGGTGACGCAACCGAGACCGGCCACATCGCCCGTCTCATTGCCAGCGCGGTTGAATTATCGACGCCGCTCACGCGCAAAATCGCACAGTTCAGCAAACTGGTGTTGTGGGTTATTGTGGCACTCGCGATCATTACGTTTGCGCTCGGGGTTGCTCGCGGCGAAAAGCCCACCGAGATGTTCATGGCCGCCGTAGCACTTGCCGTCGGCGCAATTCCCGAAGGCCTGCCCGCTGCCGTCACCATTGTGCTCGCAATTGGCGTCTCTCGCCTTGCTCGGCGTAAAGCCATCATCCGCAAACTTCCTGCCGTGGAAACGCTCGGCAGCACCACCGTCATTTGCTCGGACAAAACGGGCACGCTCACCAGGAACCAGATGACAGTTCAGAAAATTTTCGCCGGGGGGAAAATTTACACCGTTACCGGAGCTGGTTACGAACCCAGCGGAGACCTTCATCTGGACGGTGCTGTTGTAAAAGTGCCGGACCATCCCGCGCTCGATGAATGCCTCCGCGCCGGTGTCCTGTGTAACGAATCCCAGCTCATCCGCCAGGAGGGCCAATTGAAGGTGCAGGGCGACCCGACCGAGGCGGCGCTTGTCGTCGCCGGAGAAAAAGGAGGTTTGATGCGCGCGAAGATTCATGAAGCCGCGCCGCGTCTCGACACGATCCCGTTTGAATCCGAACACATGTTCCGAGCGACATTGCATGAAACCCACAAGGGCCGGGTCATTTACAAGGTCGGCGCAATGGAACGACTTCTCCATCGCTGCATTGATGCGCTGGGAGAACGCGGTGAACTCATTCCGTTCGACAAAGAAAGCGTGCATCGCGCCGTTGAGGAAATGGCCGGTCGCGGTCTGCGCGTCCTGGCTCTGGCCCGCCGCCATGTCGACATCCATCATCAAAAACTGGAGCACAGCCATGTCGCTGCAGGCCTCACCTTCCTCGGTCTCCAGGGGATGATGGATCCACCGCGTCCTGAGGCCATTGCTTCCGTGCGTCAATGTCAGCGCGCCGGCATTGCAGTGAAGATGATTACCGGCGATCACCTTATCACAGCCCGCGTCATTGCGGGCCACATCGGGCTTCACGGCCATCAGGAAAACGGCCAATTAGTCGCCCTCTCCGGGCGCGAACTGGAGAAAGTTTCCGATGAACAATTACCGGACGTGGCCGAACGCACCGCTGTGTTTGCGCGCGTCGCACCAGAACAAAAACTTCGCCTGGTTCGAGCGCTTCAGTCGCGCGGGCATGTCGTGGCGATGACCGGCGACGGCGTGAACGACGCGCCAGCCCTCAAGCAAGCCGACATCGGTGTCGCCATGGGCATCAGCGGTACGGACGTGGCCAAAGGCGCGGCGGCGATGATTCTTACTGACGACAACTTTGCGAGTATTGAAGCTGCAGTGGAGGAAGGCCGGGGCGTCTTCGACAATCTGACCAAGTTCATTGTTTGGATTATTCCGACGAATCTGGGCGAAGCTCTGATGCTCTTGAGCACCATTTTACTTGGCCTGCCTCTGCCTTTGCTGCCGCTTCAATTGCTCTGGATCAATCTCACCGACACATTGCTTGGTCTCTCGCTGGCTTTCGAGCCGAAGGAAGGCGATGTGATGAGCCGTCCGCCGCGCGATCCGAAGCGGCCATTGCTGACCTTCCCGTTAATCATGCGCACCGGACTCGTCTCTCTCATCATGGTGACAGGCGGACTCAGCGTTTTCCTTTGGGAACTACGCATTGAGCAGGCCGGCATCGTGGCGGCGCGCACCGCAGTCATTAACGTCATCGTCCTGGTCCAGATCGTTTACCTTTTTAACTGTCGTTCCCTCCACCACTCCGTCTTCGCCATTGGGCTGTTCACGAACCCTTGGACCATCTTTGGCTCATTGGCAATGATTGGCGCACAACTGCTCTTCACCTACGCGCCGGTGATGAACCGACTCTTCCACAGCACTCCGCTCGCCGCTGAATCCTGGCTGCGCATCCTAGGCGTTGCGGCAATAGCATTTGTCGCAGTGGAGTTCGAAAAGTGGATTCGCTTTGGCGACGGTCGTGGCCAGAGCGCAATCTCTAAACTGAAAACTGCCGAATGAATACCGTGTGAAGAATAGCCCCGTCAGCCCAATCAGCGGCCCTCTGTTCGACTTCCGTCCCACGCAACTGACGCTACGCGACGGGACACATGTCACCATTCGATCCATCACACCTGAAGATGAGCCCCGCATGATTGCTTTTCACCGAACCCTCTCGGAGGAAAGCGTGCATTTCCGCTACTTTGGAATGCTGAGTCTTGGATTTCGCACGGGTCACGAGCGACTGGTGGCTCTTTGCACAACAGATCCAGCGCACGAGATCGCACTGGTCGCCGATCAAACAAAAAGCGATCGCGTGAGTGAAATTCTCGGCGTGGGCCGGTTAATCAAGTTACCTGATCTTGAGGATGCGGAGTTTGCGATTTTAGTCACTGACGGCAGACAAGGCACCGGTCTCGGGACGGCGCTGTTGAAATCTCTTATTGCCATAGGTAAAGAAGCAAAAGTCCGCATCATCGGCCACATCCTTTCTGACAATGCCGCAATGTTGCACGTCAGCCGCAAACTCGGATTTGAACTCCACCTTCTCCCTCGGGAAGGAGAATGGTTGGCGGAGCTGAACTTGCGGGCAGAACCGAAAGCACGCGGCAGTAACACTCCTGTGTAGAGCAATGAAAGTGAACAACTTCACTTAAGGGTTCCTCGCTGTTTTCGGTGGAATTGAAGTCAATATGTCTCGGCAAATCTGAGACTTGATAAGCGGGCGGCAGTTTTCTCCCACCCTAGCCCTCTCCCCACTGCCATTTAGTTAAGGAACAAAGGTCCGATCTATACCAGCCTGGGTCGAAGCGACAGCGCAGGCCCAGGATATTGTTCGCGGTAGATCCGAGCGCTGAAGGCGCGGTCTATTGCATTTATTCCCATTATCGATTAGGTCGGCCCTTCAGGCCTCATTCTCTATTCGCGTCGTGTTCCTGGGGCTG
>JBKJKE010000174.1:0-23525 GCA_046597605.1 Limisphaerales bacterium
CAGAATTACGCTCATTTCCGATCGTGCGACGACGATAAATCTAGATTTACGATCGATTCAGGAGTGGAAACGCTTGGAAATCTAGATTTACGTCCATTTCCCCGTCTGAAACGGGGATAAACCGGAATTACGTCCGTTTCAGATCGTGCAACAAGCGTAAATCTAGAATTACGCACGTTGCACGACATGAAATGACGATAAATCCAGAATTATCCTCGTTGCACGATCTGCGACGACCGTAAATCTAGATTTACGTACTATTCCCCGAGGAAAGGTCCCGAAAAACCAGATTTACGACCGTTGCAGGACCCGAAATGACGATAATTCTAGAATTACGCTCATCGCACGATCTGAAACGACGATAATTCTGGCACCACATCATTCGCAGGACGGTGGAGGCGACTTTCAAGTTTTTGCGGCATCTGAAACAGACCTCCGCGTAGAAATGCTGCAATCCATTTCCGTTTTCCCTGAGAGAAGTCAGGACGAATTAGGTATTTACGATTTTGGATCAGCCGACTTAAATCGCACCCATACAGCTGTTTGTTGGTGTCCAGTGATTTGACGCGATTGGCGCACTATGGCTCTTTAAGTGACACGAGTGAGATTGAATCAAATTTTATACCTGAACTGTTTACTGCTTTTGCTGCTGACCTGCGCCTGTGGCAAACGCGAGACCCGGGTATCGGCAGGCATTCGAGATCAGATTCTTCATGCGGGAAACGGCACCGAACCTCAGGACCTTGATCCTCACGTCACGACGGGCGAACCTGAGCATAAAGTGCTCATGGCCATTATTGAGGGTCTTGTAACGGAAGATCCTAAAGACCTCAGTCCCAGGCCGGGCATGGCGGAAACCTGGGATAAATCTCCAAATGGCACCATCTACACCTTCCATCTCCGAAAGAACGCTGTCTGGTCCAACGGCGATCCGGTCACAGCACACGATTTCATCAAATCGTTCGAGCGAATGCTCTCCCCTGCCTTAAGCGCGGAATATAGCTACATGCTCTTTCCGATGACCAATGCCGAAGCATTCAACAAGGGCGATATTAAAGACTTTACCCAGGTGGGAGCAAAAGCGCTCAATGATCACACGCTTCAAGTCACATTGCATACCCCCATCCCTTACTTCCTGGCTTTAATCACTCATAACTCCTGGTTCCCGGTTCACCTTGAAACCGTAAAAAAACACGGCGGAATCGCAGATCGTTCGAATCGGTGGACCCTTCCTGAAAATTATGTGGGGAATGGCGCCTTTCTTTTGAAGGAATGGAAAATGAACAGCTACATCATGTTGGAAAAGAATCCTGCTTATTGGGATGCGGCCAACGTGAAGCTCAACAAGATCTACCTTTATCCCACAGAGAATATCGATGCCGAAGAACGAGCCTTCCGCGCGGGTATGCTGCATATCACCAAGGACGTGCCTCAGATGAAAATCCGGCATTACCAGACGAACTTCCCACACCTGATTCGAGCGGAACCAATTCTCACTACTTATTTTTACCGATTCAACGTCACCTCCGGCCCATTGAAGGACAAACGCGTCCGCAAGGCGCTAGCCATGGCTCTCGATCGGGAATCGCTCGTGAAAAATGTCACTCGTGGCGGACAGGTCCCAGCCTACAACCTCACCCCGCCCGGTTTTCCGGGTTTCAATCCCACGGCGAGGCTCACCAACGATCTCGCGGCAGCGAAAAAACTTTTGGCAGATGCAGGCTATCCTGATGGAAAAGGTTTTCCCGGGATCAACATTCTTTTCAACACCCACGAAGGACATCGTTCCGTCGCGGAAGCGATTCAGCAGATGTGGAAGAAGAACCTGAACATCAATGTGACGTTGCGAAACGAAGAATGGAAAGTTTTCCTGACCACCCTCGATCAGCTGGACTTCCAGGTAGCCCGGGCTGGGTGGGGGGCTGACTACGTCGATCCGAATTCGTTTCTGGATATGTTCATCACCGGCGGTGGCAATAACCAAACCGGGTGGTCGAATGCAGAGTATGATTCCTTACTGAAAGAATCCGCCCGCACGGGTGACCCGGAAAAGAGGTTTGCGTTGCTGGAACGTGCAGAAACCATTTTGATGGACGAAGTACCGATCTCGCCGCTTTATTTTTATACCCGTCCCACTTTGATCCATCCAAGCGTGAAAGGCTTTTATCCCACTCCGCTGGATTTGCACCCTTGGAAATACGTTTACCTGGACCCGACCACCAACTGACATGCTGCGCTTCATTCTCAATCGCCTGCTGCAGATGATCCCGGTGTTGTTCATCATTGCTACCGTCACGTTTTTTATGATGCGCCTGGCACCTGGCGGTCCGTTCGATGCGGAAAAGAAAATCCCGGTGGAAGTGAAGCGCAATTTGGAAAAGCATTTCGGTTTGGATCAACCGCTCTGGAAACAATACCTCATCCAGATGAAGAACCTCGCGATGGGTGATCTGGGGCCTTCTTTCAAGTATCCGAATCGGACAGTGAACGAGCTGATTGCCGATGCCGTTCCGGCGTCGCTCCAACTGGGCCTCTACTCGTTGATTATCGCCCTGGTGCTCGGAATCACCTCCGGGATCATTGCTTCGCTTCGACCGAATACCGCAGGAGATTACATCCCAATGGCAGTCGCGATGATCGGGATTTGCATGCCCACATTTGTGATGGGCCCCTTGTTGAGTACTTATTTGGGACTGAAACTGGGATGGTTCAACCCTGGCGGTTGGTTTCTCCCGTCAGATAAAGTGCTGCCCTCCTTGACGCTCGGGTTCTATTACGCGGCTTATGTTTCCCGACTCACACGTGGAGGCATGCTTGAAGTCCTGAATCAAGATTTTATCCGGACCGCGCGTGCCAAAGGAGCATCCGCTTCCCGGGTCGTTCTGAAACATGCATTACGAGGCGGACTGCTGCCGACGATTTCATTTTTGGGACCTGCCATCGCCGGCCTGCTAACAGGATCGTTCGTGGTGGAAACGATCTTCCAGATTCCTGGCCTCGGCCGTTTCTTCGTCATTTCAGCATTTAACCGGGATTACACCATGGTCATGGGCACGGTGCTGTTCTTTGCCGCGTTGATCATCCTGCTGAATTTGCTGGTCGATGTCATTCTGGTAGCCCTTAACCCGAGATTACGTTTCGAATAATGGAAGACGTAAAACCCAATTTGAATCCTGTTACCCCGACTGCCCCGGAGCAGTTCGAACAAGGGACATCTCTTTGGAAAGATGCGTGGCATCGGCTAAAACGAAACAAGCTTGCCCTGCTGGGCGGCATCATTCTAGTCGTGCTCGGGGTGCTTTGTTTTATCGGACCGTTCTTAACGAAGCACAAGTATGATACTCAAGACCTCCATCTCGGACCCACACCACCCTCCTCTGAGCATTGGCTCGGCACGGACAAATTGGGACGCGATCAATTCGTGCGGGTTTTGATCGGCGGGCGGGTCTCCATGATGGTCGGACTTTGCGCCACGTTCGTTTCACTCACCATTGGCCTCTTCTGGGGAGCCGTTGCCGGGTTTAAAGGCGGGAAGATCGATATGGTCATGATGCGGATTGTCGACATCATGTACTCCCTGCCCTTCACCGTGTTTGTGATCCTTCTCATGGTTCTTTTCAAAGACGTCGAAGCCAAGTTTCAGTGGCTGGATGACATTGGCATTCCGTTTAACCTCCTCCTTTTGTTCGGAGCGATTGGTGCCGTGGAATGGCTCACGATGGCTCGAATTGTTCGAGGCCAAATCAACAGTCTCAAACGCCAGGAATTCGTCGAAGCAGCCCATGCCCTGGGGTTGCGCCAACACAGAATTATCTTCCGTCATCTCATTCCCAACATTCTTGGACCGGTGATCGTTTACGCCACGCTGACCGTCCCGGGAGTCATGTTGCTGGAAGCCTTTTTGAGCTATCTCGGGCTGGGCGTCCAGCCCCCTATGAGTTCATGGGGTTCGATGATCAAGGAAGGTGCGGAGATGATGGAAGAATATCCCTGGTTGCTGTTCTATCCGGGGCTCACACTCGGTCTCACTCTCTTTTCACTCAACTTTTTAGGCGACGGTTTGCGCGATGCCTTGGACGTTCGCGCGTCGAAAGATTGATATGCCATTGCTCCAGGTAGAAAATTTGCATACCTCTTTTCACACCCGACACGGGATCATCCGTGCGGTGCAAGGGGTCTCGTTCTCCCTTGAGAAAGGGGAAACGCTGGGAATTGTTGGCGAATCAGGTTCCGGTAAGTCGGTCACCTGCTATTCAATGATGCGACTGATCCCGGAGCCTCCCGGCAAGATCGAGAATGGACGAGCACTCTTCGCCGGAATCGACCTTCTCAACTGCACAAAGCAGCAGCTTCGATCGGTTCGAGGTAAACGCATTTCGATGATCTTCCAAGATCCAATGACCTCGTTGAACCCTTACATGAGGGTGGAGGATCAATTAATCGAACCGCTCCTGATTCATGAGAGCATCTCGCGTAAGAACGCAGTAAAACGCGCTGTTCAGGCTTTGCAGGATGTTGGCGTTCCCGGGGCGGAAGAACGGATCAAATCTTATCCGCACCAATTCTCCGGCGGCATGCGGCAGCGCGTTATGATTGCGATGGCGCTCATCACCAAGCCAGACCTGCTGATCGCCGATGAACCGACGACTGCCTTGGATGTCACGGTGCAGGCGCAGATTCTCGAACTCATCAAGAAGATGCAGAAAGAGATCGGAATGGCGGTGATTCTGATCAGTCACGATCTTGGCGTCGTTTCAGGTTTCTGCGATCGGGTGAATGTAATGTACGCTGGCCGCATTGTAGAAAGTGCCGAGGTGAAAGATTTATTCTCCAGGACGAAACATCCCTACACCCGAGCCCTACAAAAATCGATTCCCGCACTTCAGCCGAAAGGGACAGAACTTTACACCATTCCCGGTATGCCACCGGACGTCTCGAAGAAGATACCCGGTTGCCCATTTGTGCCACGTTGCGAATTTGCGAAGCCAAAGTGCGAGAACCCGGTCGATTTACTCGAAGTGGAACCCAAACACGCGACCGCCTGCCTGCGCGTGCAGCAAGGCGAGATTACTTTATGAAACCTTATCCCCTCACCCTTGCCCTGGCCTCTGCTCTTTTCCTGTGTTCCCAAATGAACACGCGAGCTGACTTTTGGGAAAAGCTCGGCATTAAGAAAACCACCACGAACCAAGTTGCTTCTAGTGGACTCGACCTTTCATCTCTGTCCCAGGACCAAGTGGTCTCCGGATTGAAGGAGGCTCTCGGCCAGGGTGTTCAACAAGCGGTGAGCAGCCTCGGCAAAACGAACGGCTTCTTTACCAATATTAATGTCCGGATCCCGATGCCGGAACAAATGCTAACTGTTGAAAAAGCGATGCGCGCTTTGAAACAGGACAAGTTAGCCGACGATTTTGTCCTCACGATGAATCGTGCCGCTGAACAAGCAGTGCCGGTCGCGGCAAACGTTTTTGCAGATGCCTTGAAGCAGATGACGGTCGAGGATGCCAAGACGGTTCTCACAGGATCCGACGATGCAGCCACTCAATACTTCCGGCGCGTCACACAAACAAACTTGATGGCACGTTTTCTTCCCATTGTTCAAACCGCCACGGCGTCAAATAATGTAACCGCTTCCTACAAGAAGTTAATCGGCCAGGCCGGCAATTACTCTGGGACAAGCACCACGAATGGGACCTCCAGCACGCTGGGTGGATTGCTTAAGACCGGCAGTCAGTACCTGAGCAAAAACTCCGTCGATGTGGACACTTATGTCACTGAAAAGGCGTTGGACGGGCTCTTCAAGATGGTGGCTCAGGAAGAAAAACTCATCCGGGAGAATCCAAAAGCGCGCACGACAGAGTTGATGGAAAAGGTCTTTGGCGCTTTGCAGAAACAGAAAAAATAACGCTATGTCCGACCCTTTTCTCCAACTAAAGGATCTGAAAACCCACTTCCCGGTGGAAAAGGGAATCTTTCTTCGGAAAACCATCGCCACGGTTAAAGCAGTCGACGGCATCAATTTGGAACTGCGTCGAGGTGAGATCATCGGATTGGTTGGTGAATCCGGCTGTGGCAAATCCACTCTTGGAAGAACAATTCTGCAACTGATTCCCCCGACGGAAGGCGCGGTCATTCTGGAGGGCCGTAATTTGAGCGCACTCTCCAAAGAGGAGTTGCGACACGCCAGGGCTGATTTTCAGATGATCTTTCAGGATCCTTACGCGACGCTGAATCCGCGGATGACCGTTTACGACACCCTTGCTGAAGCGATCTCTTCTCATAAGAAAGTGTCGGATAAAGAGATGCCTACAAAGGTGGGAGAGTTGATGAACAAGGTGGGCCTCTCGCCGCGCTTCATCAAAAAATACCCGCACGAGTTTTCCGGTGGACAACGTCAGCGTATCGCCATCGCACGCGCACTCGCTGTTGAACCGAAGCTCATCATTGCGGACGAGCCGGTCTCCGCATTGGACGTTTCTATTCAGGCCCAGATCATCAATCTGCTTGGAAAGCTTTCGAAGCAGATGGATTTAACGCTGATCTTCATCTCGCACGATCTCTCCGTGGTGAAGCATATCTCGGATCGGATTGCGGTGATGTATCTCGGCAAGATCGTGGAAATTGGACCTGCCGCTCAGGTCTTTGAACGTCCCCTCCATCCCTACACCAAAGCCCTGGTCAGCGCCGTGCCAATTCCAAATCCGGAACGCGAAGCGAAACGGCAACGCATCATTTTGCAGGGCGATCCACCGTCCCCCACCAAAATACCCAGCGGTTGCCCGTTTCATCCGCGCTGTCCTTTTGTCGATCCACCGCGCTGCACCACGATTATTCCTGCTTTTGAAACGCTGGATGATCCCGAGCAGAAGGCCGCCTGCCTGCGACTTAAAGAGATTCATTGAACAATCTGAGGGGCATTCTGAGTGCGATAACATATCTCCAGACGATTCCCACAAGGATCTTCGAAGAAGGCGGCGTAGTACCCAGGTTCATAGTCCATTGGTCCCTCCATATTCCGAGCACCTGCTTGTGCCGCCACTTTGGCTATTTGATCCACCGCCGCGGAGCTTTCCGCCCGAAACGCGATCCGGTTCTCGTTCGGGATGTGGGCGGATGATTCCGTAATGCCGAAGAACTCGGTCACACCACTGTCCACTGCTTCGTATTGCAGCCAACCCTCTACATCCACTCTGCGGGAAAACCCCAAAGCCGGCAGCAACGTCGCATAAAATGCAGTTATGTCCGCGAGTCGAGGAACCCTGAGGTCAATGTGATCGAAGCGTCTTGGCATAATCAGTTTTGCGCAGGGTGAACTTACACTGGTTCCCGAAACTCGCCACCGTCCGCGCCACCCACAGACATCATGGTAAAGGAATGGTGAGTTTTATTTGCGTCCCTCTGCCATTGGAACTCGTAACCAAAAAAATTCCTCCCGCCTCCTCCGTCCGTTTCTTCATGTTTCCCATGCCGTTGCCATAGGCGTCGTCGGATCCCGGCACAAATCCGTGGCCATCATCTTCAATCACGATCAGCAATGTATTGTTGCTGGTGGAAATGTTCAAACGCGCTTCCCCTGCTCCGCTGTGCCTGACGATATTGTTGAGTGCCTCTTTGACCACGAGGAAAACATTGTGTCGCACCTCCGCGGGAACTGGAATATCCGGGATCACCTGCGGCCGGTCTTTGCGCAAACGCAGTTCCGTCAAAGTAAGGAATTCCTCAGCAAAACGAAAAATATAGCCGATCAGATGTTTAAGGCTGTCGTTTTTTGGATTGATGGCCCAAACGATTTCATCCATCGCCTGGGCAAGGTCCCGGGCGGTGTTTGTGATTTTACGCGTGTAATCACGCACTTGTTCGGGTCGTCCCGATTCCTTTTCAGCCAACTGACTCAGGAGAGAAATTTGAGTCAAGGTAGCGCCAATGTCGTCATGGATATCGCGAGCAATTCGTGCGCGCTCCTTCTCCAAAGAATGTTGTTGCTCCAACCGCTGCAGCTTCAGCTTCATTCTTTTCCTGGTCGTGTAACGAGCGCCAGCCGCCACAAAAACAAGCCCTCCCATGCCGATGGCCAGCTTGAACGGCCACGTTTGCCAGAAATCCGGTTGCAATAGCAGATCCACGCTGGCACCTGCTTCATTCCAAATTCCATCATTGTTGCAGGCAATGACCTGGAACTGATAGGAACCCGGCGGCAAATTATTATAATATGCCACGTGACGTGTGTCCGCCTCCACCCAACCCGCGTCGTAACCGGCCAGTCTGTATTTGAAACGATTCTTTTCCGGCGATGAAAAGCTGAGCGCGGTGTAATGAAACTCCAAGGTATCCCGGGTCGGCGGAATTATTATCGAACGCTGACCTGAAGCGCGCTGTTGTTCCTTGGTATTCAGCACCTCTTCACTATCAGACACAATCCGTTGAATAACGACTGGCGGGACAATCATGTTCCTCGCGATTGCCAGGTTTGGATCAGTCACGGCAAGCCCTTTGGTTGTAGCAAACCAGAGTCTTCCATCCTTGCTTCGCCAGGCAGATGGTTTGGCAACACCTACGCACACCGGGCTGTTCATGCCATCCGCCTTGCCAAATGCAGCAGGCGAAATCCGGCTGATTCTTCCCTCCGCAAAGTCCTCCAATTCCTTCCTATTTATCCTCGAAATACCTCGACGCGAGGACAACCAAAAGGATCCCGAATCATCCTCCAAAATTTCCTGTACTTCATCGTCGAACAGACCTCCCTTTGTATCAATTGAAGTAAAGCGACCTGAGCGCAGCCGATTCAATCCGCCTTTCGCCGTTCCGATCCAAAGCGTATCGTCGCCATCTTCGTGCAATGACAAAATGCCGTCATCAGACAACCCATGTTCTGTTGAAAACACTGCGAACGTATCATTAGTCTTAAGAGCCAGGCCCCGGTCGGTGCCGACCCATATTTGACCACCTTTGGTAACCAACAGGCAACGAATAGCTTTTCCCAAAAGCGCTTCCTGGTTTCCGAAATCCATGGCTCTTTGATTTTGCAGAATCTTCAATGAGCCCAGCCCGCCAATCAGTAACTGCCCCGCCCCGTTCTCGGTCATGGCACGCACCACTCCGGCACCAATAACCGATTCGTCCGCATAACGTGTTATCACACCGTCGTTCAAGCGGTATAAGCCACTGCCGTAATCCTCCGCAAACCAGATCCCTCCACTGCGAGCTCCGGTAATCGCGAGCACAAGGTCGTTCTGCATCGTCTTATTCCTGGCGGTTGAATAGATCGATATTTTGCCGTGGCGGAGACAATGCAGACCACCGCCCCAGGTGCCTATCCACATGGCGCCATCGTCATCTTCATACACTGATATGACATTGTTGTGAGCTAATCCCTGCCGGGTGGTGTAAGTCGTAAATTGCTGCACCCGCAATTGGTGCAAACCGTTTTTCGCACCCACCCAAAGGTTCTCTTCACGATCTTCGAAGAAGCATAGAATCTGGTTGTAGTCTTCACCATCTGGAGTGGTTTCCACGATGAACGTGTCATTTGCATACCGGCACAGACCTCCCGAAGTGCCGATCCACAAATTTCCCCGCCGATCCTCGTGAAGAGCCGTGACGACATTATCAGGCAGCCCATTTGTTTTGGAGAAATGGTGATACTTACCTTCCTGAAAACGAATCAATCCTGAGTTTCCTCCGATCCAAACGCTTCCATCACGAGAACAACAAATCGACCGGAGGAAGGTGGAACTGAATGCTTCCAAGTGAAGGTTCGTCAGGACTGCCTCGTCCTTGAACTTCATCACCTCCAGACCGGCGGCAACCCACGTGTCCCCGCTCCCATCCTGTTCTATGGCCCGAATAGTTTGCGTGACGGCGGCGTTCTCAGAACCGGGAGTAACGTCATTTTGTTCTGCTCGCGGGACTACTGCCCCATTCTTAACAACGGCAATACCCTTTCGCGTCCCGATCCAAAGCGAATCATCCTGCATCCGACGCAATGTGAGAACAGTGGATTCTGATCCTGGAGGAAGTGAGTGGTTGATCCATTCCTCCTTCTTCAGCTGAAAGAGGCCGGCACCCGCAGTGCCGACCCAGAGACTGCCATCTTTGTCAGCACACAACGCATTCACCGGCTGGTTCGTCGCGTTCTGAATCAAACCAATGCGAACGAATTCAAATCGTTCGCCATCAAAGCGAGCGATTCCACCCCCGGTCCCGACCCAAAGGAAACCGTCTGCAGTTTGCGCGATGGACTGGATTATACTTCGGGACGGTTCCTCCGACGTCTGCCAGAGACGGGACTTATACGGAGGTGGAATATTGCGGCCTTTAGTCTCTGAATTACGGGACTGGTCTCGCAGAAGAAATGCCGCCGTCGTTGTCGTCAGCGGCTCCGTGTCCGGGGTTACTGACAATGTGACGTGTCCCGCATGTTTTGTCTTCCCCAACGCCGAAACACGGGCTCGATAGCTTGTTCCTGTATCGGCGACGACCAGTGCAGGAGTGGTGTAGCTGGCGTTCGTTGCTTCTGGTATATCGATTCCATTTTTTTGCCACTGATATTCAAGGGACGGATCCTCTGTAGAAACAGAAAACGTAGCGGTCTGACCTTCAAGACGGCCCACGACCGGGTGCTCGGCGACATTCAAATCGTAAACCAGCTGGATGCCGTGTTTCTCTCCGAGATATTGGTGAATAGCAATTCGGTCCGCGTCTGTAATTGATGAACGAAAGAAAATCAATTCAGCCAGGTCTCCGTTCAGCCAATGAGCAAAATCATCCCGCGTCCCAATTCGCAATGCCCCACCCGCATCCGCCATCGTCACTGGCATCGCCTTGCTTCCATTGAAGTTCCCATCCAGGTAGGTCATGGCATTCGTACCGCGAATGACGACCGAGACGATTCTCCATCCGTTCTCTCTGATAGTTTCCTTTCCGAAAAGGTAGGAATAACCAATGCCATCGCCGGTAAATAAGCGTAGTTCTCCTTCTGGTGGATGCAGATAAAGATCAAAGGGGGCGGGTAAATTGGCACTCGTCTTTGAGAAGATGCTGTTCGTGCTGTTTTTAGCGTCAGCCAGCTTTACCACCGCGAAGATTGCGAGGTCATTTGTTGCCGCGAGATTCTGTGCCTTTCGAATTTCCAGGAAGCTGCTCGCCCCATCGAAGCGCAACGTTGGAACGTTCGGGCCAGACTTTCCAAACCACCTGGGGCGTGCTGAAGGACTCAGCTGGATCGCGTCATGGCGGTAGCCTGATTGATCAACCCATTTCTGCACGCATCCATTGGTATCCAACTCCACTCCAACCTCAGCATTTAACCAAAGGGCCAGATTTTTGTTGGTCCTGGATAGAACATCCGATTCAGCCGCCGCGCCTGCCAACGAGAATCCCATTATTGCCAGGAGAATCCAAAGCGTTGTTCTGACGGGGTTCACGGTCCAGCTTTACCAATATCTAAGGACTGAACAATCCTGATTCCAATTCCGGAAGATCTCGCTCGAAGGCATTCATGAAAAAAAAGACCGCGCAAACGGAACGTTTGCGCGGCTCGAAGAGACTCTAAAATTAAAGTGGAACGTCGCCGTTAGCTCCAAATGGGACATTCCATTCGACCCCTGCAGAACCACGGATATACCAGGTTCCGTTAGAAGGCCGCCATACTGCCGCGTCCACCTTACCGTCCTGGTCGTATTTCGCAGGAACCGGGATGTCTGTCGGATAGCCATAGGATGGAACTTCCCAATAGCCGGCAGCTGTCCCACGAATGTACCAGTATCCGTTGCCCGGTCTCCACAAGGCAGCGTCCGTCTTGCCATCACCATCATAATCGGCAGGAATCGGAATGTCGGTTGAATAGCCGAAGGATGCAACGGTCCATGCGCCGCCAAGCGTGCCGGTGATGTGCCAATTTCCGTTGGCAGGATTCCATACGGCAGCATCCACTTTACCGTCACCATCATAATCAGCCTGAACCGGAATCATTCCGACAGAACCAAGTTGTGCGCTCCAGGTATACCCGGTGCTGCCTGAGATATGGAAGGTAGCAGTGGAAGGACGCCAGATCGCCGCATCGGCTTTGCCGTCGCCGTCGTAATCTCCCGGAACAGGGATGTCTGTAGGAAACCCAAACGAAGCTTTTTCCCAGTACCCCGCCGTAGAACCTCTGATGTACCAGTAACCGTTGGAAGGTCGCCAGATGGCCGCATCATGTTTGCCGTCACCGTCGTAGTCTGCTGGAACCGGGATGTCCGTTGAATAACCGAATGAAGCAATCGTGTAGCTTCCAGCCGAGCTTCCGGAGATGAACCAGTTACCGTTCGAAGGTCTCCAGACCGCAGCGTCAGCCTTGCCGTCACCATCGAAATCCGCTTTCCAGGCCGGCACTCGGGTTGCCGCGGGGGCAGGAGCCGTTCCGTTCTTTCGAGCATTCACCGCATTCCGGGCGTTACCGCCACTGTAATCGGAGCCGATGTGAACGTTGTGAATATTGTTTCCCGGACATGCGGTCGCTTTCACTTTGCGATGGCCATCCAACGTCCCGACCGTGACTCCACCATAACTCCCGCTGCCGAACGGTGACCAACCTGAAGGCATTCTCCAGGCAATTACATCGTATAAAGAATTCAGACTCGCGGTAGTTGGTTGCTGATTGGCCCCTCCGCCCTCTGTGAAGTCGGCATAATTGCCCATGATGTTAAAACCGAAGCTGTTGCCGTTATTTCCATCATGCGCACCCACCGGCAGACTGGTCATTGAATTGAGGCGACCTTCAAAGATATGTCCTCCTGCGCTTACCAGAAAGTGATAGCCGATGTCCGACCATCCTCTGCTATCCATGTGAAGATTCTGAATCCCGCGCACCTTGGTTTTAGCAGTAGCATAATCGGTCGTGTAGTCACTCGCTCCCGCCGTGTGATGAATGATAGCTCGCGTCAGAGCACTCATCTGAGTGGACCATGTCGTCGAACGTGCTCCCCAGCAGGCCCGATTACAAATGGTAGGTTGTGGGCCTTGTGCAGCATGCAAAGACACCGACATAGCCGCCATGGCCACTCCAATGACGAGGCCCCTGGGAATAGAAGGCACCTTCTGCAGTAAGATCTTGTTCGTTTTCATTACGTTTTGAGTTCTGGGTTTTCTGGGTCACGGAAAGAAGGCACGTCCGACGTGAACGGGTTCTCTCTGGGATGGGAACACTATTGCGCAAAGCGGTGTGCCATTGGTATCCGCCTTTGAACGGGGATTCAGGGCATTCTGACGTTTCCTGATGCCTTTTCTATGCCATTCGACGGAGGACGCGTAGCATAGGCTGCGAGTCAAAGAAATGCAGGCTGTTTATCTCTCCATGGAGCCTTCGAATTAAGGAGATTTCACCATTTGCGCGATTGCGGCAATAACTCACATCAGAAGTCGTCTGGTCGACGATGGCGGAACGAACACTCCAGGAATTATAGAACTATCCTATTGAAAGTAGCAGCGCGAGCTTCGAACCAGATAGATTTTCGCGGTACAGGGGTCGAAACGCCGCGCGCGGAGTGGGCTGTACCGGTACAGACGTCGCTGCACGCCGCGTTTCGATGTCTGTACCGGTACAGGGGTCGCTGCACGAGGCGTTTTGACCAAAAAACCGCGTACAGACTACTCTGCGCCTCGTGCAGCGACGTCTGTACCGGGTAATTTGGCATCCCCTAACCTCGAGACTTAAGATACTTTACGACTGCTTCCGTCCGCGAGGTCACATGCAGTTTTTCGTAGATACTGTTCAGGTGAGTACGAACGGTCCCAACTCCAATGCTTAACCGCTCCGCGATCTCCTTGTAGCGGTAGCCTTCCGCCAGTTGGCCAAGAATTTCCTTCTCGCGTGCCGTCAAATCATCTGTCTCTCCGGATCTTCCCCGTTGGTGAAAGAAATCGACGACCATGCGAGCCATTTCTCCGGACATTGGCGATTGCCCATGATGCACTTCAGATAATGCTTCCAGCAGTTTGACTGCGGGAGTCCGCTTCAGCAGGTAGCCATCGGCACCGGATCGCAATGACTCGAATAACCTTTCCTCATCGTCATAGACCGTGTGCATTACGACTTTGAGCGAAGGGAGAACTGCTTTGAGCTTCTGCAGGCATTCGATTCCCGACATCTGTGGCAAATTAATATCCATCAAAACCACTTCAGGTTTGATATTTGGAATATGACGGCAGGCGTCTTCGGCAGAGCGATGGGTGCTCACACATTCGAACCCTCCGGAAACCTGAATCAGAGCCGCTAGTCCCTCGCGAATACGACTGTCATCCTCCACAATCGAAATGCGGATGGGCTTGGGCGTTGTCGATTGGTCTTTAGGGAGCACGCCAAAAAATATAGGTCCGTAACATTCCTTACAATCCGTCGTTCGACGGAGGGCGCGGATTCCCTCATCACTCCATCCCCGTCTTACTTTTCATCGAACCGATGGACGCGGCCAAACTGATTGTATTCAGCCACGAAAATGTCTCCGTGCTTATTGAAGGCAATTCCATGAGGGGCTGTGACGATGCCCGGACGCCAGACCGCAGGTTCCGCTTTGTTCGTGCCTGCTTCACCAGGATTCGTATTCGTCCCGAAACGAGCTGCGATCTTGCCTGCTTTGTCGAGAACAGTCACTTGTCCCTTGATCTCTCCGATGGCGGCATAGTCGCCATGAATGGCCACCGCGGCGGGCATCAGCAGGTCGCTGCAAACGACGCCAAGAAAGTCTCCATCCAAAGATAAGTGCACCACACGAAGATTAGCGCGGTCGCAGGCAAGAATGCGTGCCGGAGTGAAACGGGTGTCGATCGCGATCTTGTGCAGTGTCTTGAAACTGTAAGGTTCCTGTTTGCCGCCAAATGAGGTAAGGTACTTTCCAGTGCGATCGAAGCGGTGGATGTAATCCGAGGCATAACCGTCGGTCACAAAGAGATCACCATTTGGCGCAACGTCCATCCCAGTCAACCGGAGGGCAGTCTTGCCGTCCTTTTTCTTTTTTTGAAATTTCTCAGGAATCAAGGAGGCAGCGGGAATATCCAGAACCACTTTCCCAGCCAACGTCATCTTAAGAATATTTTCGCCATTCAACCTGCTACCATAAATGAATTCCCCACCCTTTTCCTTCCGAATGACGAAGCCATGGAAGTCATTCGGTGCATCTTCAACATTACGCAAAAACTTGCCCTTGGAGCTAAACACCTGCAGACCTGCCTCAGGTTCCAATACGCTCACGTATACCTCACCTTTAGAACTCACAGCCACATCGCCATGCAAACTTCCAAGCTGTGTTCGTCCTTTTGGAAGTTTCAACCAATCCGGAACCGTTTTGTATTCGACCGCATCAATCGAGGCAATGAGGGCACAGGTCGCGAGGACAGTTAAGAGAAGTTTCTTCATTTCGTTTGTTGAATCGTTTCTAAGTTAAAATGTTTTTTACCACCTCGCCATGAACATCAGTCAGACGAAAATGGCGGCCTTGATATTTGAAGGTCAGCTTCGTGTGATCGACTCCCATCTGGTTTAGAATCGTGGCCTGAAGATCATGGACATGCACCGGATCTTTCACCACGTTATGCGCGTAATCATCCGTTTGCCCGTAATTGAACCCGGGTTTCACGCCGCCGCCTGCCATCCACAACGAAAAACAACGGGGATGATGATCGCGGCCAAACTCTTTCGCAGTAGGATCACCCTGACAGAAAGGAGTGCGACCGAACTCACCACCCCAAACGACAAGCGTATCCTCCAGCAAACCGCGTTGCTTGAGATCTTTCACGAGCGCAGCGGAAGGTTGATCTGTATCAACACACTGGTTCTTCAATTGAGTGGGAAGATTCTTGTGCTGATCCCAACCTGAATGAAGCAGATGGATGAAGCGAACCCCCTTTTCCGCGAGACGCCTGGCCAGAATGCAATTTCGCGCAAAGGTGCCGGGCTTTTTGGACTCCGGCCCATACATCTCAAAGGTGCTTTCTGGTTCTGTGGAAAGATCACTCAATTCCGGAACAGACGCCTGCATACGATACGCCATTTCATATTGGGAAATACGAGTGGCAATCTCCGGGTCGCACATTTCTTTGAGCTTCAGATCGTTCAATTGCGCAAGATCATCAAGAATGCCTTTTCGCACAGACCGACTCATCCCGGCAGGATTGGAGAGATAAAGCACAGGGTCCCCTTCACTGCGAAACTTAACCCCCTGGTATTTGGAAGGTAAGAATCCACTGCCCCAGTAATAATCAAAGAACAACTGCCCACAGGATCCCTCCTCGTCGCGAGAAGTCATCACGACAAAAGAAGGCAGATTCTCATTCGCGCTGCCGAGTCCGTACGATAGCCACGAGCCCATGCTGGGACGACCAGGCATTTCACCACCGGTTAAAAAGAAGGTCACGGCGGGAGCGTGATTGATCGCTTCCGTGAACATTGATTTTACGATGCAGATGTCATCTACAATCGTTCCCGTGTGCGGCAGGAAATCGGAAAGCCACGTTCCGTTGCGCCCATGTTGTGAAAACTTTGTAATGGAGGGCAATACCACCTTCTTTGCCTGCCCCCCCCGTCATCGTGGTAAGCCGCTGTCCCTTAGTGATGGAACTCGGAATCTCCTGTCCTGCGTAATTCACCAACTGCGGTTTTTAATCGAACAAATCGATGTGGGAGGGAGCACCCGATTGCATCAGGTAAATCACCCTTTTTGCTTTTGGCGCAAAATGAGGAAGCCCGGTCAAAGGCATGCCGTCCGCTCGAACCGCTCCGGCTTTGCCAAACAAATCCTGGTTCACCAGCGACGCCAGTGCTGCAGCGCCAATTCCCATTGCACTGCGGCCAAAGAAGGCGCGACGCGTCATCAACAATTTGCTGTGCTCGTGTGGGTTCATATCACTCTTTGTTCAGCACTTCGTCCAAATTCAGGATCAGATTCGCGACCCCGGTATAGGCAGCCAACTCCACCACATTCAGGCCCGCGTTGCGGGGTTTCTCGCCGATGCTCACCATTTGCATTGCCGCTTCCCTGTCCTCCCCGAAATTCGACAACAACCTGGAAAAGCTCTGTTTAAGAATCTTCAGCTCGGCGGCCCTGGGGTAACGGGCGGTTGCCAGTCGAAATCCACGCCGGATACGTTCTTCCGGTTTTAGACCCGTGCTTTCCAACATCAACCTTTCGGCAAGAACACGTGCGGCCTCCACATGACCGGTTTCGTTTAAAGTCAGAAGTGAATGCAATGGAGTATTGGTTCGGGGCAATCGCACCGTGCAAACCTGCCTGGTGGAATTGTCGAAGAACATGGTGGGGCCAACAATCCGTTTCCAATACACATAAAGGCTCCTGCGGTAGAGGGCCTCGCCCGCATCCATTTTGTAGCTCTGCTTGCCAAGGGACGCGTCCTCCCAGACACCGGTGGGTTGATATGGCTTTACCGGTGGCCCGCCCATTTTCTCATTGAGTAACCCGCTGATCGCCAGGGCCTGGTCACGTAGCACTGCTGAAGGCAAACGGAACCGGGCGCCACGCGCCAGCAATCGGTTTTCCGGATCTCTCTCATTTAACTGCGGAGTCGATTTCGAGGATTGCCGATAGGTGGCGCTCATCAGGATCAACTTGTGCATGGCTTTAACATTCCAACCGGTGCGAACAAACTCCGTCGCCAGCCAATCCAGCAAATCTTTGTGTAGCGGCCATTCTCCCTGCTGACCGAAATCCTCCGAGGTTTTCACTAGTCCAAACCCAAACAACTGCTGCCAGTAACGGTTGACCGCGACGCGCGGAGTAAGCGGATTTGCCGGATGCACAATCCACTGGGCAAATTCGAGACGGTTGGTCGGTACAGTTTTGGAAAATGAATTAAGGGAGGCGGGCACGCCGGGAGTCACCTTCTCGCCGGGCCTGTCATAAGAACTGGCAATCAGCATGAATGTTTCCCGTGGATCTTTGCGCTCGGCCATGACCATCGTTTTAAGAACTGCGTTGGATGTCGCTGCAAGAGTTTTCCGTAACTTCTCCAGGTCAGTTCCTTCCCCTACGGGACCGGCAGTAGCCTTTTTCTTTTTTCCTTTCGGCTTGGGGGACGCTGCTAGTGCGTTCGTGATTGTTGAAGTTCCCGCGTCCTTCGGAACAGCCATGGACTCAAGCGCTGCGATTTCTTTCGCCAATCTCGCCATTTCCATTTTTTGTTTTGGCGTCGGCAATTCCAAAATAGGATTCGCCATTCCTTCATTATCCACTCCACCGATTTCCGGCACATTGTTGAAAAAGGAGTAAACCTGAAAATATTCCTTCTGCGTAAAGGGATCGTACTTGTGATCATGGCACCGGGCGCAACCGAGCGTCACACCGAGCCAGACAGCTGAGGTTGTTTCCGTGCGATCGAAAACATATTCCACCCGTGATTCTTCCGCGATACGCCCTCCTTCGCCATTAAGCATATGGTTGCGATTAAACCCGGTCGCAATCTTCTGTGAATCCGTTGCATCCGGCAGCATATCGCCGGCGAGTTGTTCGATCGTGAATTGATCGAACGGCATGTTCGTGTTCAGAGCGTTGATCACCCAATCGCGCCAGGGCCACATCGTCCGGGTGCGATCGCCCTGGTAACCATTGGAATCCGCGTAACGTGCTGCATCCAACCATTCGAGAACCATCCGTTCGCCATAGCGGGGAGAAGCGAGGAGACGATCGACCAGTTTTTCGTAAGCGTTCGCAGATTTATCTTTTATAAACCTGTCGACCTCCTCGGGTGTGGGAGGCAATCCGGTAAGATCTAGAGTCGCCCGGCGGATTAATGTTTCCTTTGCTGCCTCAGGAGATGGTTTCAGCTTTTCGCCCTCGAGCTTCGCCAGAATGAATCGGTCTATCTCGTTCCTGGGCCAGCGACTCTTCTTCACCTTCGGCAATTTGGGTCGAACCGGGGTTTGAAAGGACCAATGCTCTTCCCATCTGGCCCCTTGCTTGACCCATTGAGTGAGAATCTTGATCTCGTCCTGGCTCAAAACACGACCAGACTTTTTAGGGGGCATCAGATCATCTTCGTCCTTCGTCGTGATTCGAGAGATGACTTCGCTCTCTGCCGGTTTTCCGGGAACGATCGCAAAGCCGCCGGACTCAAGTTTCGCAAAAGCGGATCCCTCTCGATCCAGCCGCAAATCGGCTTTGCGCTTTGACTTATCGGGACCGTGGCAATGCACGCATTTATCGGAAAGGATCGGTCGTACGTCGCGATTGAATTGAATCCCCGTCCCCGCCCCTGCCCGACAAGAGGCAAAGATGACAAGCAATGCTAAGAACGTGCGCAACATGGGTCCGGAAATAGTGCCAATGCGATTGGCAACTGAACAGACCTTTCCGCCCACCGAACGGTTACACAAACGAAACAACAGTCGAAGAAACGAGAACAGCTGACGCACGCACACTGAAATGGATGAATCCATTAGCAAGGAGTGGCGCTGCGATAGGAGCCTGGCTGGTGAAAACAGCAATCTCGTTGTCCCTTCAATTTTGCCACTACCACGTTCATCAATGGGACGGGCGGAGTTGAACGACGAACTCGCCAGCGAGATGATCTCCCGGATTTAATGGCACCTGTCCCAATGGACAGCGCGACAGGACATGCGCCGCCACACCATTGGTGGTCAACGCGGAACGAAAATGAACGTCAGCGTTCCCATGCGCGCTCAAGCCAGATCCATCTGCCGCAGCCAAAGAGGCTTCGTAGATGTTAAATTTGATGGATCGGAAGTCAGCGGTGCCAAGTTCGGTTTCGTCCAGGGCCCACGACCACGCGGGACGTTCATTCCATTTTGCGAGACCCAATTTCTTATCGCGTTTCGCTCTGGCAACGCCTTCAGTCCGGCAGATACTGTCTTTGGGAAATACGCCCCACTCCGACCAGCGTCGCCACTTCAATTCATCGCAAGCGGGTTTGAGCAGAAATCGAATACCAGCCTCGCGGGTGTCCATTGCTTTGCCAGAGTAAGTATAATCGCAGGAGACGACGCCCCGACCGGCCTTGTCGATCAGCCACGAAGTGGAACCGGCAAACCCATCAAATTTTTCGCGCACGGTCAGGCGCAGTCCGTTCGACTCTTCTTTAATTTCCAACGCTTCAAACTTCCTACTGGCGGCCTCTGGAAACACGGCATAGTGCTCCGCTATTCCCGCACCGGAGATAGCCTTGAGATCCCCAAAATCATAGCGCGTCACATGCGCGGTGGGAAAGGAGAGCACTGCCGCAGTGTGGCGTACATCGGCGGAGTCAAAGTCTCCTTTGGTCCGATCAAACACCAAGCCGAAGCCGTCTCCCGTGATAACGGCTTTGTCACCTTCTTCGCGCCACGACGGAGCAGCGCCGACAGGAATAGGCACAGCCACCACTCTCTCCAATCCCAGCTGAACCAGCGATTCGTTTACCAATCGCCCCGAGGCGTCGACGGCCCTGAGGTAAAGTTTGCTTCCTTCCGGGGTGCCGTCAGGAATCGGTATTTCCATTTGCCCCCTGGTTCCGGGAGCAAGCTTTGACTTCACGTGACCTTTCTTCCCGCCGATTTCCCAACGGAAATTCAGTTCAAAAAAATCGGTGAAAGCGAACCGGTTTTCCATGGGCAGGCGAATCGATTTTTGACCGGCCACAAAGGCAGGATGTCGCGTTTCCAACCATACCGGGCTAAAGATATGTCGCGCCAGGTCCCATTCCGGTTTGGGACGACGCCAGCCGTCAATCAATCCCCAGAAGCCGTGATGCCACGCGTAGCCAGCCGTCTTTCCGTTGGCAAAATAAAAGGCGTCATCGTGCGAAGCCCAGATGGCACCTCCAATCAATCGATCCGAGTGATAAATGGAACTCCAGCCCCCGGGATACAATCCGGGCTTGATGGGCGGCTTTACAATTTCCAGGGCGACGGCGCGGCTAAACGGGGAATTCGTCTCGGCATGACCGTGTCCCCAAAGTTCACGCAGACCCGGATCAATCCGGACATCGGTCTGCTCGTGGCAAACCGGAAAGAAATATTCGCCGAAAATCACCGGACGCGGATCACCTTTAAAAGCATTCTCGTACGGCACCGCCGGGTAATGCCAATTGGCGATGTCGGTGGCAGCTGCGAGCGGATTGTTGGCGAAATCCATGTTGAACGTGGTGGGACGCGTCGGATCCAGTTGCTTGCAGAGTCGGGTGGAAGCAAGGAACTGGCGGTTGAAATGAGATTCGTTGGCGATGGACCAAAGGATGACGGAAGGATGACTGTGGCAGTAATCAATCATCGCTGAAGTGGGCGTCAATGTGGCGTGCAGGTTGGCTGCATCATCCAGCGCACCGCCGACCCAACAGAACGGCGCTTCTACTTCCACATACATGCCAAGACGATCCGCGGCTTCGAGGATTTCTTGCGTGGGAGGATAATGCGCGGTGCGGAGGTAATTCAGATTCGCCTCCTTGAACAATCGCACGTCGGTCTCTGCATGACGCGCCGTGGCCGCGCGACCAGTGAGCGGATCGTATTCGTGATGACACGCACCTGCGAGCTTGATGCTCTGCCCATTGACAAGAAATTTCCCGCCCCGGATTTCGATTTCCCGGAACCCGACATTTCGTACAACCTGTTCCAACACGGTTCGTCCCTGTCTCAGCTCTAGAATCATCCGGTAGAGATACGGTTTCTCTGCGCTCCATTTCAGCGGATTGGCTACGTGGGTCGAGAAATCAATCGCCTTTGCCCCTATCCCCGCATCCAGCTTCATTTCCGGGTTGGAGTGGCGAATTGACTTCCCATTCGGGTCTTCCAATTTCACCACCAGTGACAGGTGGTCTTTCGCTTCCGCGTTGCCTTCCAGTTCGATATGCAACTTTAAATCAGCGTCGCGATAGGCAGCGTCCAAATCTGTGCTGAGTTGCAACTGCCGGACATGTGTCGTGGGCAAAGCAAACAGGCGCACGGAACGATCAATGCCACCGAGATTGTGGAAGGCATAATCGCTGGCGAACGACATTGCTTCGGATACGGTGCCAAGCTTCATCGCCAGATCGAGGCGGTTGGTTGTGCCTGGTCGCGCGGTGTCGGTGATGTCCCATTCGACCGGCGTATACAGGTTTTCGCTGTAACCCAGCTCCTTGCCGTTCAGCCAGTAACGAGTGCCGGAGTGAATGGAATCGAATCGCAAAATGATTCGATGCCCCGCCCATTCCTTCGGAACTACAAACTCCTTCGCTACTGCCGCCGATTGATCCCGAGGAATATCAAACCCTTGCTGCAACCATTGACCCGGCACCTGCCATGTACCCCACAAAGCATCGTTCAACGGAAGCGCACACGAGCCATTCGTCGTCTTTGGATGGATCTTCCAGGCACCATCCAGCAGCACGACGTTACTCTTCAAACCCGCGGTCTTTGCCGGTAACGGCCGATAATGGACCGGTTGGAAAAATAGATTTGTGGTCGAAACAGCGAGGTTCGCTTGGCCCCCTTTGTATCGCGCTGTCAGCAACCATTCACCGGTTCGAGGCAGAACTTTCGTGTCTTTAACACTGAAATTGAAGATACCATCGTCGCCCGTCGTTGTTTTCAAAACCGCTGGCTGCGACGCATCTCCCAGCTCGACCTTCGCGCCTTTTACTCCCTCGTAAGTGAGATCGATCACCCGACCTTCTATCTCCGCCAATCCTCCGGAAACAGAGGTGATCTGCAGGTGGGCAGCCATTGGCGCATTGGCCCAGAGTTCAATGATCGAGACCGTTGCATTCACCTCGCCGTGGATTTTCCAGTTCAATGTCATCTTCCCGTCTTGCGTCACTTCCGCCGGCACATTCACCAGGACTCGCGTGGCCTTTGCTTGCGGTAGCGGATAAGGCGCATGAAGGACCACGCCCTCCGCTTCAAGGCTTTGCTTCCGATGATACACGTAATCACTCGCATAGGTGAGCGCGAGGACATACGACAATTTCGGATCCAGGTTTGTGTAAACCGCGCTGAGGCCCTTGTAACTGAATACAGCGGTGCGTTCTTTGGTCCCCGCCTCGGTGTCGGAGGTAGATAGGGTGAAGAAATAAGCATCATCCACCATTTGCATATGCGGTTGGCGGCCCGACATTCCGCAATCGTCGTATGATTGGAGAAAATAACCAGAGGGCATCGCGGGGAGGAAGGCATTCGTCGCCGTCTCTGCGGCAAGATTTAAAACGACTCCCCACCACAACAACGCAAAACAAAATAAACGCATAATACTTATTGATAGGCTGTAAAATCGAGAGTGATTCATGCGGTTCGAAATGCAAAAGAAATTTCGGATTTGGGAGAACTTTGGTGGGTAAAGTGAATGTCGGCGTAAGGATCCACTGCACAAAACGTTCATTTGCTTTCTCGGCGCCGGAAATAGCGGCCAATCTCCCATCCACACGTAAACTACACAAAAGCCACGGGTTAGAACGCCGTCACACCCAGAAATGGAGGCAATCTGACGCGAGGATTGTCTCCAAACACATTTTTGGAGGGGTGTTACGGCCGTCACAGGGGTCAAACAACAGAAATGGAGGGGTGTGAC
>JBKJKE010000022.1:0-14330 GCA_046597605.1 Limisphaerales bacterium
CGCTCGGTTTCCGACTGCTGTGTGCTCACGCAGTCGATCGGAAACCTCGCTTCGGGTGTCGCTTGGGGCGACACCCACATTCCCTCACGGTCACGGAACCGGTTCTCGCGATGAAAATCAGGCTTCTCTTCCCTCCTCTATTACTCACCCGCTCCGCGTTGCTAGGCGGCAAAATAGTCCGCAGGATTAACCATATAATGCTGACCGTTCATTTTAAGCCATCAAGTATTACTGGCGCAGACGGATAGTTGGTGGTGATAGTTGCGTTGCTCGGGAACAATAGGTCAAGGCCGGAAATCGCAAGTGGCTTGCGCAGAATGTATTTTCCCTCATACACGGTCAACTGAAGGAGCTTCTTGGTGGGTAGAAATAACTCAACATAGGCGATGCTGCGATCCTCCACCGTTTTACCTTTAGGCGTCCACCAAACGTAGTAGATAGGGGTAAATGTTGAACCTTTGTGCTTGTCCCCTAATTTGGCAATTCCGTTCCAATGAGGACTGAGTCCGACATGACTATCACAATTCTCATTCAATAGATTTACGTCGACCTTGAGCGTTGCCAGCCAATTAGTCGCAAGCTTGTATGCGCCGGTGGTATCAATGTGGCCGTTTGGCAGTTGAAACTTCGTTCGATACTCGGAGCATCGTTGGTCAAGCTTTGTCGCAGTCAAATCGCTTAACTTGAAATTCTGAGCAACTCCGTATTTGTAGTTTGTCGTAGTGATGTTGCCGATCTTTCCGTAGCTGTAGGCGAATCCAAAAGGACTGACATACGCTCCCACTAAATTCGCCTTCACAATCGGCAATGTTTCCGGGAACTGCAGGTCCCGAGCAACCGTATTGGCTTCCTCAATCAACATATCCAAAGCATGTTCCTGATATGTCGGACTTGTAAACATGGGGTCTACATAAACCACGACTCCATTGGTATCCACCGTTCGCGGAACCCCGGAAGGCAATTTTCGCCCTGCCGGATTGTAATCAGGCCGAATGGGTTGAGCCTCCGCCACTAGCAGGCACAACAAAGTGAACCCCACGGATAAAGCAATTTTAGGAAAGCGTTTGTTATTCAACATTCTCTGGCGCTGCATAGGTTCTACCGGAATTAAGGCTAGTATCTACTCCATCAACTCTAAGTCCTGGATAGCCTATGATATAGAGCTTGCTCGTGGAACCATTGGTGACGGTGTAAGTGGTCCCGTTTAATGTGACTGTAAAGTTTTTATTTTTTTCTACTGGGATCGGCATTCTATTTACTGCTGGCTCACTAATTGTGTCGAGACACTGCTTTAGAGGAACATCATTCATCCAAAGGGCGAAAAAAGTGCTTAACGTCTGAGCGTAGCCGTTGACGGCGTTTACAGTCCCAGTGTTTCGTTGCGAGTAGTTTAACCGTCCAGAATGGTCTTTTTCCCATCCCACATAAGCTTGCGGGCCGGTTTTGTTTTTCTTCGCTTGTGCCGGTGCATTCAACGGAAAAATTCCGAATGCTCGTCGCCACTCCTTGCCGGATGCCGTCGCGCAGCCATCTAGCCAAACAAAGCGATAGGGATTTTGCGCGGTTAAGCCTCCTTTGGTCGCGAAGGTGTTCTTCAATCTTGAACCTACGTCACGAGACGTGATGTGGGCAGTTTCATTGTAGTTTTTCATCACGCCATTGTTGCCGTGGCCGTAAATGTAAATCTGCTTGGTAAAGCCATTCGTCAGGTCAGGCAGCAAAGTATCAAGCACCGTTGGGAGGGAGGCGGGATCGTTGGTCGCGCGTGATCGTTTTGTTATGTAGCCGGGATACTCGCCACTGGGATCGGGCATGAAGCGATTGAAGTAAGAGTTATATACTTCGTAAGTCCACGCCGGCTTAATTAGTGTATCGACGACGCCTTGCAGTCTGTCCCAGATAGTTCCGTCCTTGGCGAAATCTGCTGCCCATGCATCGTTGGTCGGCGTCCGAAAATAGACAAAATTGAAATTCGGCCCCCATTCTGACAAAGAACCGTCTGCACGCGTGATGGTCTTCTTTGTTTTGTTAGTTGCGCTCGGATTATTGGTGCTCGCAGCTGTCAAACTAAAAACTGCTTCGACCTTCGCTCCTGTGTAACTATTGGTGCTGCCAGCCAAAAGTAAGTCCCATTCTTCGTCAATGAAACCATTGGAGGTGCTGTTTGTGATAGTATTGAGCAATGTCGGCGGCGAAGTAGAAGGATCATACAACTCGATCGTATAATCGGTCTGGTCAATAAAAGCTTTAGCGTCGAGATAAAGACTCGTGTCGTCAAACATCGAACCCATTTCAAAAAACTGCACGCAGTTGCTGGAGTAAAAAGGTTTCAATTCACCCATCGCCAATGTGATTGGGTTTTCCTTCCCTGGAGCAGATCCATAGCGAAAGGCAGCCGACAGGTAATGCAAACCTTGTGGGTCAAAAGCTACATTGAATGAAAGTAAACAGTTGCCGTTGGTTGCACGCGTGCATTCATCCAAGCTGACCGGAATTCCGTTCATATGCAGACTCAACCCTCCCTCGTTAGTTACCGTATCGTAGCTGATTGGAACTTCAAACGTTACGATACCAGGTTCACCACCAGTTGTGACGGGGATCAATTTTAGCGCGTTTGTTGCAACTAAGGGATCTGTGCCAAAGAGCTGTTCCATACGGCCAGCGAGTCCGTCTCCATCAAGATCAACATCGTCATACTTTACATTGTGGGCATCTGCGATGCCGGTTTCCGTTTCGTCATCTTCCCAATCCGTCTCGTCGCCAGCGTGGTTCTCATAATCGCCATCGCCGTGCCGGTTTTCGACGAAATCAGGAATCCCGTCGGAATCGGAATCTTTAGGCAGAGAGCTAGTTGCATTCACGCTCGCAACGTAATGCAGCCCGATGTCGCATTGGTTGGTTCCTTTTTTGACTTGATTGGTAGAGGTGGTGTAATGGAACAGTCCGATTTCCGCAGCGGAACCGCTGCCGGCATTCTGTAAAGCAATCGTCGGCAAATAGAATTTTCCGAGAGGGCCGGCCTGGTATGACGGCGCGGTGGTCAAGAATACTTCATTTCCGCCCCCACCGTTTGTCGTCGTGAGCAGTCGACCACTGTTTGGCAAAACCCACGGATAATAAAAATAAAGCCACGCCAGTTCATTAGACGAAAGCATCGAATAGCCATTGAAGTTGAAATCAATGGGTGAGTTCGTATTTTGAATTAAATCTGTTTTTTCAAAGAAATTGTCTTTGAATACCCAAGGTCCGGTTGAGAGAGGTATCGGTTCCAAGCGAAACCATAGCCCGTTTCGAAACAGGTTGTTACGTGATTCGAGTTCCATCATCACGTTTGTCGCGCCTCCGTAAGGATAGAAAGTTGGGGAGAGCGTGATGGTTACGTTGTCGAAGAGATTGTTGATTAAAGAAACTTTGCAATCGCCATACTCGAAATCCACGGGAGCACCATACCATTCCCCATAATCCGGCTCGCCGAGCGTTAGCCTGCCTCCATAGAACTCGCAATCCCTGATCGTCAAATCCACCAGACTGTCAAGTGAAGAGAGATAGTCGTAAGATGCATCATAACCTGACCAAATATGAAAAAACTTCGAACTTACATAAAACTTCGAAAATCGTATGTCGAGAGACGGAGCCGTGTCATTTGGCAATGAAATGGGCCAAAAGTCCGGGACAAATAATGCCTGAACCGGGGCGACCAGTTGCTCCTGCACCATCTGAACATCAGTAAAGATATTAGGTTGAGTTGGCGTGCCGTGACTTACGAAAGTCGATCCTTCGCGCAGATTAAAGCCCCACCATGTGTAGCGGTCGTGCTTTGGAGAGAATTCGTTCCGGAATCCAAGGACCGTTCCAGGAAGAATCGCAATGTTGCCGCGGTTGGTTATCCAACCAACCGTCCAGTCGATTGCCGGGTAATAATACCCGTAGTCAGGAGCTCCGTTTGTATAGCGGGCCGCTTTTGGTCCAAATGTCATATCACCAGCAACTCCAATCATTGGTGGCATTGCTTGCGGTGCCTGGGTGCTGCGTTTTTGAAGGTCTTTCGCCAACCGAAAGCTGATGTTCGTAGCGCCAGCATTGCGATAAGAACTCGAATTTGTTAAATAGAATTGTCCGGCGTTTACTTGCTCAAACACGGGTGAAGCAGGATTCAATGCGGTATGATCTGTAACCACTGCCGGGCCGCTTCCTAAGGCACCAACGACGACGCTATTTGTAAGATTGATTTCGGACGGCGCAGATTGGCTCCAAAAATCCGTAACGGCTGCGGTTACGTGCTCTGCGTTTATGCTAGAAAAATTCGTAACGCCGGCAACGGCACTTCCACAGCCTGCAAACAATACATTGTGCAAATCAACCTTGGCGCTTTCGCTTGCAACAACGCTGGAATTGCATTCCAGAAACTGAGAATTCCAAACGTGAACGGTTTTGGACTCAGGCGTCAGGATACCCTGGTCGGCGAAGCGAATTCGCAAATTACTAAGTTCCGGCGCAGAATCCTGTGCATACGTCAGATCAAGGTAAGGCGCGCCGTTGCTGAGCGCTGTGGGTATGCCTAAACTGAATTCGAGGACGTCGCCGAGAGTGTCGTCATCGACCGACGTTAGGAATGCGGGAAGATATAGGTCATCGGTTTGACACACGAGATTACCCATGATTGCCAATGTAGAATTCGCATTATACGAATCCGGCTTGATGATTGTCCCGCCCTCAATGGTTGTGGTGCCGTAAAGCTCCACTCTGGACGGAATGTAATACGTGATGCCGTTCTTAAAAGTGTAGCCTTGCCGAGCACCGGTCAACGTGACCACAGGCCAATTTTCAGGGCTTACTATGGTCAAGGTGGCATTACTGCTCACGGTAGCCAGGCCAAGGCTGTTGGTAATGTGAACCGAATAATCTCCCGCTTGCAAATATTGAGCGGCGGGGATGATCAAAGAATTGTTCGTCCCGCCAACGATGTTTGTGCCATTGAACATCCACTGATATCTGAACGGCGCATGACCGGAGGCACCGACAGCAAAGGTAACCGTGTCCCCCCGATCAATCGTCTGGCTTAGCGGCTGAAACAGGATGGTCGGATTGTCTGGCGAGTTCGAGTCTGTGTGCGAAACCAGACGTTCATAAGCATCGGTCAGAGAATCGCCATCTGAATCCTGCTGCGTGGCAGCTATGTAGAAGGTCTGATTGGTCGATTGGTTTGTGACGGAATAGCGGGCGCAAGGCTCCCCTTCCCCAAGGTAAACCCAAGTTGAATTAGTGATGGCGTTCGCAAGCAGATTAGTCGTCGAAAACACGTCGTAACTCGCGTTGGTTCCTGCTATTTCGAACGAGAATACCCAACCTGCTCCTGATTCGAAAGCGCAGGCGATATTCGTCAGGACAAGTGGACCATTGGTCACGCAGCTTACGGCAGGGGGATCTTCCAGTAACGGCATGCTGGCGAACTGGCTTTCCATGAGGATGCCCTCCCAGTTGTCGATTTCCGCTCGCGTACTTGTGAAGGAATTCTCCATCTGAATGGACGAGTAGCGATAATCGGCGGTTCTCAACAACTCAAATGCTCCGCGGGCCTGATTCAGCCCGAATCGGTCACTTCCGACAGTGAACCCGTTTGTCAACTCATTGGCATTCGGCCAGAGCGTCACCCCGAGACCATTAGTGACCACAAGCTCTCCGTCCAAGTAAAGAAGGCTGTTAGTGCGTGAAAAGCTCAGTGCCACATGGTGCCAAGTGTTTGACTCCCATGAGATGGCCGCGGACAGGTAGTTCGTGGCCGCGCCGTTCGTGCCGCCGGAAAAATAAATGCCTGTGCCGGGTGGATCGAGGAAAAGACTCCAGAACCCCGTCGCCGAATTGGTCGTCGCTATCCCGACTTCCAAGAGTCGGCCAAACTGCCCGGGACCGGTGCCGCCCGCAATGTTTGTGCTTGACCATGAAGGGCTAAACCAGAAGAGAACTGAGCCGTTAGTCAAAGTAAAATTAGCTCGTCCGCCGTCCTCCATCCTGTAGCGCAAAATAGCGGGGCTAAAAGCGTCCAATAGAAGCGCGTTACTTTGCCAACTCTCAATGAGAGACAGGTTCGTATTTTCAATCGGCAGGTTGCCTGCGCCGGAAAGGAAATTCGTTTCATCAAATCTGAAAAATGCAGTTTGAGGAAGCGGGGGAAGCGGAGGAGGGCCGTCTGCGCAAACAATGCCCCAGGAAGTGACCAAGAATATGATTATTCCTGCCGCGAAACTTAGGGGATTTATTCTCATTGGTGTCGTTGTTTGGTTACTGCAAGGACACAGTGACACAAACTGAAAACAGCCCGCAAGTGTGCTCGGCAAAATTCGCGCTCCTGTTTCCTCTATGAATTATTGCGAGGCACGGGAATTTAATAGGAACACAATAAGTGTCGGCGTTTCAGCTCCTTGACTGTTTCTTCATAAGAGTTTCATGCCGATAGAATATTTTCCGCTATCACTTCCGACTGTGTCGTATCTGGCCTACCTCCCCTATCTGGGCTCGTAAAAGCAGCGCGGATGTCAGCATTAGGGCAACGTCTCTAGGAATTCGACACCTCAACCGACAATAATGATCGTTTTTGTGCCCGCCTAAGTGCCATGAGGAAGCCTCGACGGTTTTTAGATTTCTTCTTCGATGATATAATGATTCCCGTTTTCTGCTTGCTGGGGAAATTTGCGGATTCCGCCCAAGCTTCCATTACCTTGTCGGCTCATAAATACACAATGGATGTCGGCAATTTTTGGAGTGGGAGCTTGAGCGGGCACCATGAAAGATGAAGATATTGCGTACATTGGCAAAAGACCGACTTGGGGCGATGAAGAGCCTTTCGGTATTCGACGCACCGACCGACGGCAGCATCTGTATGTCATAGGCAAGACTGGTTCCGGGAAAACCACGATGCTCCGTAATCTGATCATCCAGGACATTCACGCGGGACATGGCGTCGGACTGATTGATCCGCACGGCGATTTGGCGCATGACCTCCTCGATCAGATTCCCTCTTGGCGAAGGGAGGACGTGGTGTATTTCGATCCGGCAGACCGGGACTTCCCTATCGGCTTCAACTTGTTCGATTCAGTCTCCGAAGAAGATCGTCCGTTGGTCGCATCCGGCATCGTCGGCATTTTCAAGAATATCTGGCGCGATTCGTGGGGGCCGCGCTTGGAATATATTTTGTATGCCACCGTGGCTGCACTGCTTGATTGCGAAAACACGAGCCTTCTGGGTATTCCTCGGATGCTCTCCGATGCTCAGTATCGCTCTTGGGTGGTGAAACAGATCAAGGACCCTATGGTGAAAGCATTCTGGGTGAACGAATTCGACTCATACGACCGTAAATTCGCGCAAGAAGCGATTGCCCCAATTCAGAACAAGGTGGGCCAACTCGTGATGTCTCCGGCGATCCGCAATATTTTAGGACAGGTGCGGAGCAAGATCGACTTTCGCTTTATGATGGACAGGAAGAAGATATTCATCGCGAATCTCTCCAAGGGACGATTGGGCGAAGACAAGGCGAACCTCTTGGGAGCGGTGCTCGTCACCAAATTCCAGCTTGCCGCCATGTCTCGCGCCACGATGCCGGAATCTGAGAGGAAGGATTTTCTCCTTTCCATCGACGAGTTCCAGAATTTTTCCACCGATTCATTCGCATCCATCCTTTCGGAAGCGCGAAAATACCGGCTGTGCCTGACGCTCTCGCATCAATACATGGACCAGCTTCGGGACGAAATCCGGAAGGCGGTCTTCGGAAATGTGGGTTCGATCATTTCCTTCCGAGTCGGCCCCACCGACGCGTCTTTTCTTGAACAGGAATTCGGCAATGGCTACGCTCCGGGCAGGTTCACCGAATTGGCGAATCATGAAGTTTGCGCAAAACTATTGATTGGTGGGCACTACGCTGCCCCGTTTACTGCAACGACGCTCCCGCCACTCTCAGTGAACTACGGACGCCGAGAAAAAATTATTCGTCGGTCGCGAGAGAAATACGCGATCAGGCGAGAGGTGGTGGAGGATAAGATCAACAGATGGATAGCCCGATGATTCCTTTATTCTTGAAGCGGAATTAAGCACTCGATAGGCTCGGAAAAATTACCAAACGGGTGAACAAAAGTCTGTCCTACCTTTAAAACAGTCGAAGAGACAATTTGCTCCCGCGAAATACGCCCAGAACCGAGCAAAATTGAAATCAAGATAACCCTCGAAATCAAATGAATACGTTTTTGCGAGCGATTACGGGAACGCTAACCAACGATCCTTACTGGGTAACTGACGAAGGTCAGGAAAGGTTTTTTGCTTGGAAAAAGACAGACTCGGTCCGAACAGACGTTGGATTCAAAGTCAAATATACCGTCACTGCTTTTGTAACGAAAGTTGACGAGGACGAATACAAAGCGGCGCGAATGCTTGAACAGGCCAATCGGGACAAGCTTATCGACGATTGGTATAATGAATCTTTTCTTCCACAGTTCAGGGCTCTTGAGTGTCACTTTCGCTACACGATTCACACTTACGCCCTTCAGCCGTCGCTTTGCCGGATCGTAACGGAAGGAAATGAGCGCTTCATTTACTGGGTTCCCGGCATCTTTGATGAAATAGCCTATAGGAATGCAACCTACAGGAAAAACGGTTGTGAAGTGAAGCTGGCATCATTTGAGGTCGTCCGTAACGATGAAAAAGTTATAATGGAGAACTACAGTATGATGATGAAATTGGGCAGTGTTGACGCGATTAAGAATAGCGAAGAGTTCAGAAAACATGAGGAATCATTTCTCATTTCCCTGCTGGAAACACAGTTAAAGCTAGAACAGGAATTTCAGCATATTCAAACGAATCAGGAGCACAAAAGTAAGTCGATTGCCATTAAAACCCGATTGGTCGGACGTGCGATTGAAATTACATGGAAATTCGAAAGCAATGCGGGTAGCGGCTGCATTCTGCGGGTATACCGAAAGGAAGAAGGGTTCGCAACGAAAGACCAAAGCCTGGCTGCAAATGGCGTTTGTGTCATAGATACGAAATGCGACGGCAATTCGATCCAGCACTTGCAAGAAGGCCGTGAATATTTCTTCACGTTCGTATTAACGAAAGAAGAACCCGTCTATGCCGATGAATCTCTCGGCGATTCCGTCCGCGCAATCGTAGGCAGTCCAAAAGTGAAAAGGGTTGAAACGAAAACAGTGGATTCCCTCCGATTCGCTATGCGGGCTCCGACACAAATTGAACAAATGCGCGTCGAGCGGCTCTTGGAAAAACTTCAAGAACGGCCCACTGAAATTAAAGATTCATCACAAGAAAAGGCTGACTTCGCATTCAAGGAGCTCCAGGCTTTTGTCGAATTCGATGAATCGATGTCTACGCTCGAACGAACCTTTATCGATCGGATCAGAAGCAAAAAATATTCAAAAGAGGTAGAGGATGCAAAGATTGATCGATTAAAGGCACTCGTGGAGTCCATGGTTGTTCGCTAGAAATAAAAAAGAACTGTCGCTGTGACAGTTCTTTTTCTGGACTGAACCAAACTACCTTTGGATATCGTAGACCATGAGCAGGTCTTGAGCGATTCCTCGCAACGAGAGCGCCGCCTCGATTCCCTCTTTTCGTGTTTCGGCATTTTCCACTCGTTCCGCGCAGGAGATAATTTCGCCGGCTAGATGGAAATCAAAGAGAGAGTCGGTCAGCTTCTTATAATACATGCTGAGCAGAGCATCCCGATCCCGCTGGGGCAGTCGTTCGAGCGTGGCATCAAAGGAGTTAAGCGCATCGCGCATAATCCCTTTCCGTTCATCTAACTTATCGATTTCATCCTGCGGCATTTTTTGGATTTGCCCGCAGATTTCAGTAGCATTGGTAAGCAGTTTTCCAGATTGATCAAACAACATAGCGATCCTTTGGTTAGCAGTGAAAACCAATTCCGTTATGGAACAGGCTTCTTTCTGCCAACCAAGGGAAGACTTATCGAAGGAGCTAACTGGAAACTATTATAACATAGTATATCTCAATTGTACATAGTCAGTCGGAGTTATCCCCAGAACCCTGATTCTGAGCGCTATTTCCGTGATTTAATAGAGGGTGGAACAATCGTTCCTTCGACAATTCAACCTCTTACCAAAGGAAATGCAGCATGTCAGACAGACCCACGATCGTGCTTCTCATTGAGAGCAAGTTCCCGATCGGACAGTTAGTTGTTACAGCAGGAGCCAAAGAAGTTCTCTCGCACCACGATTTCGAGACAGCGATGAATTCGCACGCATCGGGAGAATGGGGGGATCTCGACAAGGAGGATCGAAAAGCAAACGACCAAGCGCTCGAACGCGGGGGTCGCCTGCTGTCGGCATATGAATCGGAACACGGTGGACGCTTCTACATCATCACCGAAGCGGATCGGAGTTACACAACCATCCTGCTGCCGGAGGAGTATTGAGATGAGCACCTGGATCGACTTCAAGGAGTTGCGCGAGCAATTGGACTTCGCCGCCGTACTCCGTCACTACGGAGCGGAACTGAAAGCTAAAGGCGACCAGCAGCAGGGATTCTGTCCGCTTCCCGATCACAACGGGCAAAGGAATTCCCCTTCGTTTTCGGCAAACGTGAAGAAAGGGATATTCCAATGTTTCGGATGCGGAGCGAAAGGAAACATCATCGAGTTCAGCGCTCTTATGGAAAAACTGAATCCAAAAGATGGGCGCGATCTGAGAAAAGCGGCGCTTGTCCTCAAAAAGCAGTTCGTGCCGGATGCGGAAGTGACCCGGACGAGGAATCCGAAAGCAGGATTCCAACGGGAAGCGAAAGCGAAACTGGCAGAACTGCCCATCAAGGAAGAGAAGCCGGTCTTGATAAACCCAACGCTGGATTTCGAGTTGAAAGACTTGGACTCAGAGCATCCATACCTGGCGCAGCGCGGTCTGAACGAAGAGACGATCCGGCACTTCGGATTGGGATTCTGCTCTCGGGGATACTTAAAGAATCGGATGGTAGTGCCCCTGCATTCGAGCGACAGCCGCCTAATCGGTTATGCCGGACGCATCGTGAACGATGAGGATATATCCAAGGATTGCCCGAAATACCAATTTCCCGGCTCGCGTGAGCGAGCCGGACGAATTTTGGAATTCCGGAAGTCTGAGTTTCTCTACAACGGGCACCGGCTGAAAAGCCAGGTATCCGATCTGATCGTGGTCGAGGGGCTACTGTCCGTCCATTGGCTTTATCAAAGCAAAATCCCTTATGCGGTCGGCCTCATGGGTTGGGCGTGTTCGGAGCGACAGGCGGAACTCATAGTTTCGCATGTGAAAGCCAATGGCCGGGTCTGGATTCTTTCGGACGGCGACGAGGCTGGCGAGCGATGCGCGGTGAACGTATTTCAAATGGTGGCACCATATCGAGCGCTTCGCTGGGTAAAGCTCGGTGAAAAGAAGCAGCCCACGGACTATTCGGGAGAGGAATTGAAGGGTCTTTTAAAGTAAAACGCAGAGCGGTTCGCAAGAACCGCTCTTTTTACTTGTCTTGAATTGAAAGATTGGCTTGCGTAAGGTGAGTTCACACGGAGTTAGAAAGGATATGTGAACATCAATAATAAAAAGCCGCGTCACCAAGACGTGGCTAAATGAGGAAAAGGCTTAATCAAAATAAGCAAATTCCGCAGAAACATGGGGAGGGACAAATTACCATAAGCCTCCCCAATACCAGCCTAACATTAGATTTCCTTATAAGCAACCCTGGTGATTCTATACCATTAGGTGCAATCGAGTCGCAAGCGAGCGATTCCGAGAACAATATTGTCGTAGTTGCGACAATAATTATTCCAAGAAGCCAACCTGCGCTAATCTTAGGTCAATCAGTGTCAACAGACATTCGGATTATATATACTCCATAAATCAAGGCGGCTGGCTTGAGAACCTCCCAGCCGCCCCGCTTTCAGATGGCTTGCCGTAATACGCTGGACCTTCTTCCTAGACCGGCTCGCAAGAGCCGCTCTTTTTATTCTGCTGAATCATGTACGCTCGCAGTGAAACATATTTGTTTGGTAGATTCTCAGAGGAATCAAAAAACGCTGCGGTAAAACGCCGACCGGCTAGATGAAATGGGACCCGACGGAATGAATGCGTTTACCCCAGCGTACAATGGATTTCATCCGTCCCCCGCCTACGGCCTCACTGCTCGATACATTCTGACTGCAGCATTCGTCGAAAGGTCGAATGCCATGGGAGCATCGAAGAAATTCGTGACGGTAATCAAAGGCTCCCATTCGGACAGGTTGGTGCTCGTTTCGATCTGAAGCACATCGCCTCTGGCGCCGCTCACGGACAAGACAATGTTTCCGTTGTCTCGACCGATTTCCATCGTGGAGAAATGACTGAAATGGGCAGTGACCGTCTTATTGGAGTTCATAGGCAGGGATAATTCGCTATTTGTCCCGCTGGCATCGCCGCTCCATCCCAGAAATTGCTGTCCAGGATCGGGATACGCAACCATGATAGCGACGTCTCCCCGCGTATATTTCCGCCTGTCTACTTCGACCCCGCCTCCGCCCTGGGAGAATGCCGTGACCGTGAACTCGTTGGTCTGTAAGGAAGAGAACAATGCGGAAATGCCGAAGTTTGGACTCTCGATCAGGACATTGTACGGGTTTCCCTCGATCATCTGGCCGTTTAAGACCCAGCGATGGAAATATTTTCCGGGAGCGGGGACGCCCACGAACCTTACGATGCTCCCATAAGGATAAAGCGGAAATACGGGCTGGACGGAAACAGTTCCTCCGACTGCGGTTGGGTTGAGCGTCGTTCCGAACAAGGCCGAGACGGACTTGTCGCCGTCCATGCGGATCGCATTCGTAGGATTCGTGCCTCTCAGCGTTCCCTGCCATTCAATGAATGTCCATCCATTGTCCGACTTTGCCGTGATCGTGACGAGAGTGTTGCTGCGATATGGGCCGGACGGCGGGTCGTATGCGAATGAACCGACAGGACTGGAGTTGTTTAGATAAAAGACGGAGTGAACGATTATGGCAAGCGGTTCAGCGATCACTGATTGCGAGAAATCACTTTTGTAGGCGATGACGCGAAGAGTGCAGTTGCTGGAAATGAAGACGGGGGCGCTGTAAGGGTTCGCTTCGAAGTCAGGTTCGCTGCCGTCGAGTGTATAGAAGATGTGGCCATTCGGATACGGTGCCTGAATGCTAATGGTTGTTTGCCCATCGGCTTCGAGAGTCGATTCGGAAATCGGCTGGCCGTTGTTGAAGACAAGCAAGTCCCGGACGACGAGGCTTGCCGGAATGCTATCGGTCACTCCGAAGGAATTGCTCGCAATGAGGGTATAGATTCCGGTGTTCGTCCGTTGAATGTTGGTTAAGACCAAGCTTCCGTCCGTTTTTCCGGGAACGCTGATGCCGTCCTTCTTCCATTGATAGCTGATCGGCTGCCGTCCCGAAGCCCCGCTTGAGAATGTCACGTTGGTTCCGGTCAATAAGGTTACGGAGGTCGGCTGCGGGGCGATCGTGGGACGAAGCGGAACGAAGGAGACCGTCGTAGTCGAGTCGCCATTGACATGCAACTGCGCGTCAAAGTTGGTGACCGTGGTCGGATCGAAGCCGGGAACGACTATCGAATTGTATTGAAGCATCTGCTGGAACCGTTCCTGGGGATTCATGTGCACTCCACCGTTGCCGTCGATATAGTTTGGAGGGCCCGTGAAGATGACGCTCTGAACATACCAGCCCGCAGTGCTTCGGAGTTGCAGGGTGACAGAGGCATGATTCGAGTATGTGCCTGCTCCGGTGATTGTCCCGCCGGAAGGCGGATTGGTCACCAACGTTACCGTAAACGGCTCTGCGAACATGGAACCTGCCAACAAACAGAAAGAGAGCACGATGAGAGCTTTCAATCTGTACATTGCTGGAGTTTGAAATTTGCTGTCCTGCCGGAAATGAGGAGGATTCACGCTTCCGAGTCCCGAATTCTGCGATTTGTACATCGCTAAATTATGTACCCCCCCCCCCCTGAACATGGCAACCCTTTAATTACGTTGATAGACAACGACTTACGCAAATCGAGGCAAAATTTCGTGGGATGTTTTGACTCAAATCGTCAAAAATGCTGTGAACGGGGCATCCGTTTAGGCTCTAACAGAACAAGGAGACCTTTTTTGCGGCTTTTTCGACCAGCATCTCCCGCTCTGGTTGCGTTTTGTATCCCCATGTTTCCCGTTTTCTCTCCGTATCGAAAGCTGTTCCCTTCGTCACGTCGCGATAGTCAATCGGGCGCACCCATATCGCGCCCATTGGGTTCCCTTCGAGCTCTTTGAGGGTGGTGAGCATCACTTGC
>JBKJKE010000044.1:0-15083 GCA_046597605.1 Limisphaerales bacterium
TCACCCCAAGAACGCCCAGCGCCGTTTCGCATTGATAGAACAGGTTATTGCGCAACCAAATCTCTCCCCCTTGTGAAGCCAATCCTATGGTGCATTTCAGAAATTGACAGTCGCTGACACTTCCACTGGCGACGTCGAATATGACCCCCTGGTCTGCATACGAAAAACGCAGATGCCTTAACTCAGTATTGGTTCCAGTCATTAGCCCGAGGGCATACCAGGCTGATAAACTGGGGATGCCAGTGCTACCCGCTATCATCCCACCAACACTGTCATCTTTCCACGAGGTAAATACCGCTGGTCGGTAGGAGTCTGTCTGGCAGGAGATCTGGTCGTATACGACGAGCGTAGCCTCCTCACGGTATTTTAAAACTGTGCCCCCCTCAAACACAGTCGTGCCATAAAGATCCACCCGGTTGGTAATCTCGTAAGTCGTATCCGCCTTGAAAACGTAGTTCGTGATATCTCCTGTTACCAGCGAGTAGTCGATCACGAATCCCTTCTGATCAAGCGGGAGGCTGGCGACCTGAATTTCGGGAAAAGATTTTAGTTTCGCAACCTGCCGCTCCGGCAAGAGGCGCTTCTTTGAAGCAACGTGGCGAACCGCCTTCAGCTTGCCATTGTTCGCCTGCGCAGGCAGTGGCAAAGCGTTCAGTTGCGCAGCGATCCTGGCATAAGGAACTTGCTCAACGAGAAATGTTCTATTTTGAAGATTTATCCATTTTTTTTGAACCGACCAGGATCGTTTGTCCTCACCAATGACAAAGCTCTTCCCTACTCCGATCTTCATCGCTCCGAAATTAAGCTGCCTGTCATCTTCGACACCTTCTCGCACTTCCGTTTTTTTGGCTGGAACCGGCGAATTGAAAAATTCCGTGAGTATCTGGATCATGACACCGGGATTTGTTAGACCGAATTCCGAGGGTTCCGGCGGGCGTTCACGAAAGATAAGGTTCTGCTGAAGACCCGAGAGAAGGTTGTTATATTCCAGGTCAGCCTTGAAGTCGGTGAACGCATTCTCGTAAACGATTTTACTGGGTGGAAACAAGACTCCCACACTGTCCTTGAGCTCGGCCACCATGACACTTTCCCCGGTGCCCGGATCAAAATAACTTATCAAGGCTGGCCTCGATAGGAATCGCTTGTCATCCGGAGCCGTTAGATCGATCGCTCCATTCCAGTTATTGATATTGGCGCTGAACTTCACCTTGTGCCCGGTATCCTTTCCGATGGCTCCGTCGGGATGGAGTTCCAGGGTGGCGTCGGCTTCAACCAATTTGCCGTTGTCCATTCGGTGCAAGCCTGCGCCTAACTGAGTGTAACGGTTCGTCACGGATTGGGACCGTCCACCCTTTGTTACCACCTTTACATTTTCGATAACGGCGGAGTCGAGGGTGCGATCCAGTATCTTGATCTGTTCATTGCTGTTTGGCGCCGCCCCGGCGAGCAGATGAACGGAAGTAAAAAATAATAACGAACCACAAAATTTCAGCAGTCGCATAAAATATCCTGATATTTTCGTCAGAAGAGGGAAGGTCCGGTGGTGCTACCGCTGTGACAGGACTGATCAGCCTTAAGACTGTTTTGAAATATGCAACGCACGGGGGATCGTCAATGGCAAAGTCTGAAAACGCGTTATCCCCCAACGACAATTGTAGTGCGACTCTAGTGTCTGCGCTCTCTTAACGGTATGAATGCCTGCTCTCCTCGTTCCGAAGGAGGGCAGCATTTTCAGGGAATCGGGCTTTTTCAAAAGGCTCAGCAGGCGTGCATTGACGGCGAGCGATTTCCTGGAACAGAGGTGGATTCGAGGGAATTTTCGGCCCTTGTTTCCAGAACGGAGGTGGATTTAAGACTTTTTTCGGTCCCTGTTCCAGAACGGAGGCGGATTTAAGACTTTTTTCGGCCCCTGTTCGAGAACGGAGGCGGATTTAAGACTTTTTTCGGTCTCTGTTCCAGAACAGGGGCGGATTTAAGACTTTTTTCGCTCCCTGTTCCAGAACAGGGACGGATTTAAGACTTTTTTCGCTCCCTGTTCCAGAACAGAGACGGATTTAAGACTTTTTTCGGTCTCTGTTCCAGAACAGGCCCCGTTTTAAGCCGAATATTTACCTCTGTTCCGGGGTTTCAGTCGTAGTAAACGCCTTTATTTACAGGGGTTTTGGATGGATTTCCGTCCTCGCAACGGGGGTGACCGGGTCGCAACGAGTCCGTCGAGCAAGCCGGGTTGGATTCCAAAAAAAGTAAAAGCTCTGTAAGAGCGAAACCACCCACGACGACACCTGTGGGATTAGGATTGAATCTGCAATATGTCACCCCTGCGGGGCTCTTTTGATTTCTCGCCGTTTACCCCGGGGCTTGCTCCGCTGCTCCCCGGGCTATCAAATGACGGACTTTCAGTCCTGGGAAAGTTGGTGCAGCCTTTCGCCCAGTGAAGTTTATCCTTCCGGGCTCTATCTGTGTGAATCTGCGTCCACCTGTGGTTTCTCTATTGCATCGTTACCGTTAAGGCAACTTTTCACCCCTGGCCGCAAGCAAGAGGCGATACCATTCGTCGCGGGTGAGATCGATATCGACGGCGCCGGCGGTATCGCGGATGCGTTCAGGATCAGTAGAACCGACGATCGGAATGATTTTGGCCGGATGTTTCAGTAACCACGCCAGGGCGATCGCGCTGCGACTGGCGCCGCGGGCATCGGCGATGGCCTGGAGAGTTTCCTGCAAATTAGCGGAGACGGTGTGACGCGTGCCCATCTCTCCCATTTTCTCCGGTCGCCCCAGGACCCCGCCACCCAGCGGACTCCAGGCCATTGGGGTCATTTCTTCGGCCAGACACTGATCGAGGGCGCCGTCTTCCAAAGCACTCAATTTGGCGAGACTGATTTCGATTTGGTTGACCACGAGCGGCATGTCACAGAATTTTTGCAGCGCGGTGATCTGGGTTTGGCGGAAATTACTGACACCAAATTCGCGCACTTTTCCAGACCGCATCAATCGATCAAACGCTTCGGCCACTTCTTCGGGGTTGCACAGGTAATCCGGGCGATGCAGGAGGAACAGATCAATCGAATCCACTCCCAGACGTTGCAACGAACCTTCGCAGGAGGTGACGATATGTTCGGCGGAGAAATCGTAACGATGAGGAGAATCCGACCATGGTTCACCCGCCGCCCGGATGCCGCACTTGGTGGCGATGGTGACATGATCGCGCATGCGCCGGTTCTCTTTGAGGGCCTGGCCGAAAAGGGACTCTGCCATGCCCTTACAATAGATATCCGCGTGATCGAACAATCGAAAACCGACGTCGTAAGCGGCATGAATGGCGTGCCTGCCCGCGGCACCTTTTTCCTCTGTCAATTCAGCCGGGTTGGAGGTCCCTGCCACGCGCCAACAACCGTAGGCGAGGCGACTGCTTTGCAATGAACTGCGACCGAGCGAAACGGTTTCCATGAGCGAAGCCTAGAGCGAAACAGGTTTTCAGAAAAGAGGGAAACTCCTGACTTCCGGCGTAGACATAATTGCGGCATTCTCCGCGCCATTGGAACTGCGAAAGCTGAATCAATTACTGCGCAACCGCTATTTGTTAGCGGTCCTGTCCGGCGTCATTTACGCGGCGGCATTCCCCAAGATAGGAATCGCTGGCCTGGCATGGATCGCCCCTGCCCTCATATTGTTCTCGGCGCGAGGCACGCGAGGCAAACAAGCGTTTAAGATCGGCTGTGCCGCGGGGTTCACGATGTGGCTCTGCCTCCTTTATTGGCTATTGAATATTCCGTATCGCTGGATGGGTCTGCCGCTGGGACCAGCATTGGGGTGGATCGTATTGAGCGCTTTCATGGCCCTATACATCGGAGGATGGGTGTGGATGTGCCAGGAAGTGCAGGCAACCCGGGTGAAGGCTGAAGGTTTGACGTGGATGCAGCGGAGCGCATGGGCTCTGTTCTGCGCGGTGCTCTGGGTAGCGATGGAAATGTTGCGGGCTCGAATCCTTTCCGGCTTTCCCTGGGCGTTCCTGGGAATCTCCCAACATAAGATGACCCCGCTGATTCAGATCGCTTCGATCACCGGAGTCTACGGCGTGAGCTTCCTGGTGACGTGGTTCTCAGTCTCACTGTTGAACACGGCAAATATCCTGATTCAGAAGCCGGCATCGTATCGCAGTCTGATGGCGGAGATTATTGTTCCATTGGTGGTTGTGGTGGCCGTCTCGACCTGGGGTTTTTCCAGGCTGGTGAACAATGGGCCCGATGTTTCCAGGGAGGTAGCGGTAGGAGGAAGCGCGTCTTTAAGTCCCCGCAGCGCGGGGACCCTACCTGGATTCCTCGCGGCAGATCGGACGTTGCGGATGGCCCTCGTGCAACCAAGCATTCCACAGGAGGTGATTTGGGATCCAGGTGCAATTCCTGAGCGGTTCGATAAATTGATGCGCCTCTCGGAAGCGGCTTTGAAAGAGAAGCCGGATGTTCTCGTTTGGCCGGAGGCGGCAATGCCGGGTTTCTCGAAAGAACATTTCTCTGCCATTACCAACATGGTTGCAAATCATAAGGTCTGGATGATCCTGGGTGCCGATGATGCCGAGCGTAAGCTGGAAGGAACTCCCAATGATTACGCTTACTTCAACGCCAGTTTTCTTTTCGATCCAAGCGGTGCCTACGTCGCCGGCTATCGAAAGCTAAGATTAGTCATGTTCGGGGAGTATGTACCGTTTACCCGTTGGTTCCCGTTTATGAAATGGTTCACTCCTGTGGAAGGTGGCTTCACTCCCGGCAAGGGGCCGGTGCAATTCCGCATGGGCGAACTATCCGCGCAAACCACAGTTTTGATTTGCTTCGAAGATGTGTTCCCGCATCACACGCGGCACTACGTCGAAGGCGCGACAGACTTCCTATTGAATTTAACGAACGACGGTTGGTTCGGCCGCAGTGCGAACCAATGGCAACACGCCATGACAGCACTATTCCGGGCGGTGGAAAATGGTGTTCCGATAGTGCGTTGCACCAACAACGGCCTGACTTGTTGGATCGATGAATTTGGGCGTTTGCGGGATTATCATCGTGGCCATGATGGAAGCGTCTATTCGGAAGGCTATCTGATCGCGGAAGTTCCCATCGGGAAAGCTCATCCACAAACCTTTTACAATCGTCACGGCGATTGGTTTGGCTGGTCCTGCGTCGGGACGGGTTTCCTGAGCCTTGCATTGGCTTTGATGACGAAACGACGCGCGGCGGGTTCGAAATGATTTATTCTGCCCGACGCAGGAGGAACACCGGGATCGCCCCATACTGTTTCGCCAACTGCTTTTGGCCCACGTAATCGCACACAAACTCTTTCACGCCGTCCGTCTCTGCCAACGCCGCAAATGCCTGGCTCGCGTAGATTTGCCCTTCTTCAGCAATTGGTTCGATACGCGCCGTGCGATTCACATGGGAACCCATGAAGGTCAGTCTTTGCAAAACAGGATCCATGCAGGGATAGACCGGACCTGCGTGCAGTGCGATGCGGATATTCAGGTCATTCGGCAAGCCGAATTGAGCCCAGTTGGTCTGGCGGATCATGTCCCTGATTTTCAACGCGAAAATGCCAGCGTCGGAAACGTGCTCAAACACACAATGGATGGCATCACCCCAGGTATTACGGACTATCGGAGGTTTGGGGCTCGCGTCCATCAATGCTGCGACCCGCTTAAGAAAATGATGGACGAAATCGGGGATCTGCAGTTCCGCGAGTTTGGTATATCCTTTAATATCGGCAAAGAGCATTGCCCTTACTTCCTGCGGAGAAACTTCCTCACAGAAATGCTGCACTTCTTCTGACGGGTTAGTTGAATCCTCATTGATTCCAGGTGTCTCGGGCAGAAGGCAAACCTCTTCACTGAGAATCCGATCCAGGTAAATCACTTCAACTTTGGTTCTGCGATTTTCCCAGAATTCCACGAAACTCTGAGTTCCTCCGCGACCGTCCCCAAGGCGCCCATCCCAAACAGCGAGGGGCATCACGTCAATTCCCAGGAATCGGCCTTTCAACAAAGCCAGTCCCATGAGTGTTTGATTGCAGTATTCGTAGGCGGCGGGATCATTGGCAGTGCCCATTTCGTTCAACACCGTGACGGACGCGGCATTCTCCAAAATGCGTTCGAAGCGTTCGCCGTAATTGGAACCAGGTATGATGTCGACGCTGGAAGCCTTGAAGTCCTCCTTGCTAAATGGCAGCACGATGTTGATCTCCCCTCCTCTTTCGAGGACAGCCTCGGCGAAAAGCATATCCGCGCCACAGGCCAGCGAACAAAAGCCGACGTGAGCCTCCATTTGTTGCACTTTGCACCGTATCTCCCGGCCGATGCGCTCTTCCATGGTGTGCGGGAACCGAGGGTATCTGCGATCAGGACGATCAAACATGTGTCCCGAACACACCACGATTCGCGGGAGCTTGAAGCAGTAATCGAGGAGGTTGCGCGGGTTTCCCAACTGCTCCAGCAGCAGGCGCGCCTGGGAACGGGTGCGATTCAAGACCACCCAGCTTTGTCCACCGAACTCTGAAGCGTCTCGATAATACTGCTCTGCCATCAACCAGTTCCCTTGGATCAACGCCGACTCGGCAAGCGTCGCCTGGATCCAATAACGTTCTTCCGACTCGGGCTCAATCGCCTCCAGGCTACTGCGGCAAAGGAGGGCCACTTCCTGGGCTATTTGATACGCGGTTCCCTTTTCGCCATTCAACAGGGCAACGGCGGCGGCGTTGATCCCGGAATAATAGCCGCGATTGCGACGGTATGCTTCCAGGTAAAGTTCGAAGCTGAGCTTCAGATGAAATGCTTTGTCCTTGTGGTCAGTGGAAAGGAGCCAAAAATCTTTGTGCGTCCGTGCGAGAATCCCAAGCGTTTCTTCATCCTGATGCCCAAGCAATCGCAATTGCTCAAGAATGTGAGCTGCGCGTTCCGTTGCGCCGGTCCTGGCAAGGGCGAGCGCTTGCAACTGCACCAAACGAAGATCAGTTTTAAACGTGGCCAGTCCTTCTTCGGCGATATCAAACGCGAGAAAGGATTCTCCCAGTCGTAAAGCGGCATCTGTGGCACGCCGGTAAACATCGACGTTTCGTAACCAAACGACCGGGCTGCGCTCCTCCCAAAGCTTGCGTAGATCCGCCAGGGCAAGTTTTGGCTTTTTCAATTGGGCGACAATACGGCGGTTTCGCTCCTCAGGCCCTCCGCGAAGGATGGCTGTATCGGCACTATGAACACTGGGTGCGGCGGCCTTGGGGTAACCCACAGAAAGAAGAAGCTTGATGCTTTCGAGTGCAGAAGCGCGGTTGCATTCTTTTTCTGGTTCCGGCAGGTCTTTGAACGGAATCAGCGAAGGGTGTTCCTTTTTGCCGTCATCGCGCACGGGCCCATACTTCCACCCATCCGTGATGCGTTGCTGAGCCCAGGTGTCGTGGGCATTCCTCGCGAGCAGCTCAGTGAGTTTCAGGAGATCGTCCGTCAACTTGATCTGCGATGTGTCATGGGGAGATGGGACGTATCCCTTCTCACTACTTTCCGGTGTAAGGCTCATTTCCAATAGGCGAATCGGAGTTTCCCCGCACGGTATAGCAGGCTTGATCCCAACTAGAGAGGAAAAATGCTTATCTCTTTACTCGCAAAGTTTTGACTTGGAGGTGCCAAACTGGCATTTAATGGGGCGATTCATGTCAGCGGACAAGCCACCAGAGGAATTTAAGTACTGGGCATTCATATGCTACAGCCACACCGACCAGAAGTGGGCGGACTGGTTGCATAAGAGCCTGGAAACCTACCAGATTCCAAAGCATGTCGTTGGCAAACGGACTCGTGAAGGAATCATTCCAAGGAGGCTGTTCCCCGTTTTCCGCGATCGGGAAGAGTTGCCTGGATCTGCGAAACTGGGGGAGGAAATCGAAGCAGCCCTCCGAAAATCTCGATTTCTGATTGTTATTTGTTCCCCCCGAGCGGTCGCTTCAAAATGGGTGGATCAGGAAATTAGAATCTTCAAAGCCCTGGGAAGGGAAGACCGTGTTCTGTGCCTGGTCGTCGAAGGTGAGCCTCACGCGACCACTCGTCCCGAAGTCAGAGAACCGGAGTGCCTGCCAGAATCTGTCCGTTTTTGGGTTGATGCCGAACGCAGCATTACACCGGTCCCCACCGAACCCATTGCCGCGGATGTCCGAAAAGGAAAGGACGGCAAAAAGAACGCACAGCTGAAGTTATTGGCTGGGATTCTTGGAGTGGAATACGACTCATTGAAACAGCGCGATGAAGAACGTCGCCAACGCCAGCAACAAGTCATGCTGGCCGGCTCGGTCGGCCTTCTCATCATTTTTTCGCTATTAATCGCACAGTTTTACAAACAAACCCAAGAGGCGGTAGAGGCACGAAACGAAGCATTGAATGCTCAGGGAGCTGCAGAAAGAGCGCAAAAGGAAGCAAGAGAGAGCGAAGCACTCGCCAAGCAGGCACGGGAACAGGCAGTCGCGGCTGCTATCAAGGCAGACGAAAAGGCGCAGGAAGCTCTTGAGTCCAAAGCGCGGGCCGAAGAGCAGGCAAAGCTCGCCTACGACGCAGAAACGAAGGAAAAAGCAGCCAAAGAAGACGCACTGAAACAAACGTTGGTGGCTGAAGCCGCACGCCAGAAAGCCGTTACCAACGAAATGAAGATGCAGCGGACGTTGGCTGTTTCAGATTTCACGACTGCGGCACGTCTTATAGAAGAAGGCAACGAACCGAAGGCACTGGCCTACCTTTCAAGAGCACTCCGGTATGATCCAGAGAATCCTGCAGTGGTCAGCCGAGTAATTTCCCTACTGTCACACAAAACATGGGGCCTCCCCATCATGCGGTCGCTCAAGCATGAGGAAGAAGTCAAAGGAGTTTTGTTCAGCCACGATGGAGATCGGATCATAACACTTTCAGAAAACGCTGTCCGCGTGTGGAACAAGTCGACAGCCGAGTTGGCCTACCCTCCGTTGGAACATGGCGCTCAGATCACCTCAATGCAGTTAAGCGATGACGGCTTGTTTCTGATAACCGCTTCAAAGGATCGAACCGCCCAGGTCTGGGAACTTCAAACCGGGAAGAAAGTGGGCAACCCGCTAAATCACGGTGATCAGGTCCTTTGGGCGACCTTCAGCCCGGATAGAAGATTAGTCGCAACCGGATGCGATGACAAAACCGTCCGGATCTGGGAAACGGCTTCGGGAAAAGCAGTGCATACCTTCAAACACAGTAACCCTGTAAAGAAGGTCCAGTTTACTCCTGACGGAGGATCTGTTGTCTCTCTGGACCTCAGTGGCGCGCGACGTTGGGACCTGAGAACAGGTCAACCTGTCGGCCTGCCCATGACTCACGAAGGCGGTTTGGAGCAACTCTGTATCAGCCCAAATGGGAAGTGGATCGCGACGGGTTCCAGTCGATCCGCGCGCGTTTGGAATGCAATTACCGGTGAACCAGTCACCAAACCCCTTTCCCACGAAAATTGGGTTACTGGTCTGGAGTTCAGTCCCGACGAGCTTCAATTACTCACCGCTTCAAGCGATAACAACGCGCGGCTTTGGAACATCCCATCAGGTGAGTTGGCCGTCCCGCCGATGCACCATCAGAACGAAGTAACTTGCGCACGCTTCAGCCCGAACGGCCGCTGGCTCGTCACTGCCGGGATTGATGGCACCGCCAGAATCTGGAACGCAAACAATGGAGTGCAGATCGTGGAAGCACTGAATCACTCTATTGCCGTGCGCGATGCACGATTCAGTCCGGATGGAAAACATGTAGTCACCTGCTCAGCCGATCGCACGGTGAAGCTGTGGGAAATAACGAGTGGCAGACCGGCTGTAGAACCTTTACGCCATGAACAGCAGGTCAATTCTGCCTGTTTCAGCCCTGACGGGACGCTAGTAGCAACTGTCTCTGACGATCGCACGGCGCGCATTTGGAATGTTATTTCGGCAAAAGCCGCTACCGAACCTCTTCGTCACAAGGGGGCAGTGATCGCAGCTGCTTTCAGCCCGAACGGAAAATTTCTCGCCACCGGATCAGCCGATGGCACCGCCCAGATCTGGGATGCAGAATCCGGCAAACAGATTTTCGCAGAGGCGTTGCAACATAATAGTTGGGTTAACAGCGTCAGCTTCAGTCCCGATGGAAAGTGGCTTGTGACTGCCTCGGAAGACCGTCGCGCCCGGGTGTGGGACATCGCGACCGGCACCCTCGTGTATGAACCCCTACGCCACGAGGGCATCGTCAAATCTGCAACCTTCAGTCCAGACGGAAAATGGATCATCACGGCTTCGTTCGACAAGAATGTCCGCGTCTGGAATGCAGATACCCGCGAAGCGATTTCTCCAACGATGCAGCATCAGTCCCTTGTCCGTGCCGCCGCGTTAAGCCCGGATGGCAAATGGGTGATCACTGGTTCCGACGATAAGACCGCGAGAGTTTGGGATCCATCCACCGGACAGCTCCTTATTCCCCCGTTGCCGCACGATGGCCCCGTGGATATTGTCGCCTTTACGCCGCAAACTGCCTGGGCAGACAAAAAATGGATCATCACGGTGAGCGACAAGGTTGCCCGGGTCTGGGATGCGACCTCGGGAAAAGCAATCACTGAACCACTCAAGCACGATCAACCAATCCGAACGGCAAGCTTTGGACCACACGGTAACCTTCTCGTTACAGCTACTGGAAAGACAGTCCGCCTATGGGAAACCAGCAGCGGCCGGCTCGTAACAGAACCGCTCGAACACGAGAAAGAGGTTCGTTCCGTGGCTTTCAGTCCGGACGGGAATTTCGTTGTCACCACCTCGTCAGATCAGTCAGCACGAATCTGGCTGGCAACCCTCCGGGGAAAAGCTCCGCAGTGGTTCAGCGAACTGGCTGATGCCGTCGGCGGGTACAAATTGGATAACTCCGGCGCTGCCGAAGTATTTTCCGGGTCATGGAAGAATTTCACGTCTATCCGGGAAGAACTCGACAAGGCATCTGCCAATGATCCATTCGCGATTTGGACTCGCTGGTTCCTGGCGGATCGGACAAGCCGCACCATCTCTGCATTCTCGACGACTGAACTCGACGATTACGCAAAACTTCGCGTCCTGGACGGCAAAGCCGAGGAAGCGTTGGATTTCCAACCGAATAACTGTCTCGCGTTGTTGCAAACCGCAAGACTGGCGAAAGAACCTTCCCGGGCGGAGTTCCTGTCGAAGCTGGCGGAACAGTATGAACCTCAGAATCCTGAAGTTCTCTGGCTTCGTGCCCAGATCTTACAGCAACTGGGCAAAACCACCGCTGCACTCGCGGTAATGGAGCGCGCCATTACCCTGGATCCTCGCAATGTTCTCAGCTTCGGTCCGGGTGGCATTGAATTCACCAACGTACGGTCAGAAGGCACCGGCGCCAGCGGATGGCTTCCGTTAGGGTGGCAGGATTTTAGTGATTCAAAAATGGCCTATTCAAAAGTCCTGGATACTCCCGCCGCTAGTGTGACGGCACTGGAGATGCAGATGGAATTGGCCCAGGGGCGAGGGGAGTTGAGAGGTCCCCGTTTCGTCTGTAAACGCAACGGAAAATTTGTCGTTGAAGGTTGGGTGCGCAGCGCAACAAAAACGGATTTGAATGTGGTCCTGAATCAGTTTGTTGAACCCTACCAGAAATACAAGGAACAGGTGATCCACACGACTCCAGAGTGGAAACCATTCAAAGTGTTCTTCTCGTCCGCCGCCGACATTGCCGCCGAGCTTAGATTGCAGCAGTCTACAAAGGGAGCAATTCAGTTGGCCGGAGTAACCGTCCGGCAGGATTAAGATTCTCTTTACTCCTGCCGTTAGGATTTTCCGATTACTGCTGATGGACGATTTTGCCGTCGAGAATCGTCATCACGACCTTGGCATTTTCGATTTCAATGGGGTCGATCTGGAAAATATCTTTATCGAGCATGACAATGTCAGCGAGTTTTCCGGGGGTAATAGTTCCTTTCACCTTCTCTGCAAACTCAGCGTAGGCAGAATTCACAGTGTAACAGCGCACCGCTTCTTCCACCGTGATCTTCTGTTCCGGGACCCAGCCGTTCGGATTCTTGCCATCCAGGGTCCGACGCGTCACGGCAGCATAAACCGAGATCATCGGATTCAATGGAGCAACAGTCCAATCAGTGCCAAAAGCCAGCTTCGCCCCGGAATCCAGCAATGATCGAAACGGGTAGGTTCCTTTGGAACGTTCTGTCCCAATCCGTTTATCGCACCAACGCCCGTCATCGATGGCATGGTACGGCTGCATGCTGGGAATGACCTTCTGGGTTCCAAAACGAACAATCTCGTTGGTGCGCAAGTGCTGGGCGTGCTCAATTCGAAAACGTCGATCCCGGGGACCGTTCAACTCCGACGTTTGGTTGAAGATGTCGAGGACCTGTTTATTGGCTTCATCGCCAATTGCATGAATCATCACCTGCATTGACGCACTATCCGCCGCCAGTGTGCGTTTGAGCATGATTCCTTCGGGCTGCATCTGATCCCCGAGCAGGCCACGTGTGCCGGGCTCATCGCTGTACGGCTCAAAAAATAGAGCGGTGGTGGATCCGAGACTGCCGTCCGCAAAACCTTTTAAGCCTCCGATTCGCAACATGTCGCTACCGAAAGCAGCACGAACGCCAGCATTGCGCAGAACATCCGATGAAAGAATGGAACGCATTGCGTAGATACGCGTCTGAAGCTCTCCCCGTTCAAGCAGGTATTGGTAAACAGCCAAATCTTCGCCCGCTGACATATCCTGCACACTTGTCACCCCGAGGGATGCTGCATATTTACTTCCGGCTCGGGCGGCTTCGAGCTTCTGTTCGAAAGACTTGGCTGGAATCACCTTCCAGAACGGATCCATGGCCGCGTCTTTGAACACCCCAGCCGGTTCGCCTTTGGCATTCCGCACAATGGAACCGCCGGGAGGATCTTTCATCTCACTTGAGATCCCAGCGAGTTTGATGGCAAGGCTGTTTGCCGCAGCCATATGACCGTCAGTGCGATTCACGAAAACGGGATGATCCGGTGTTACCGCATCAATCATTTCTTTGGTCGGCAAGGGAGTGCCGGGCCATTTTTCATGATCCCAGCCACCTTCCACGATCCAGCGTCCTTTCGGCTGGGTTTTGGCAAAATCTCCAATTCGCCTGGCAAACTCTTCCGGCGTCTTCGCATCGCGGAGATCGACGTTGGAAAGGGAAAATCCACCGTCGAGAAAATGAACATGAGAGTCATTGAATCCTGGCAGAACCAGTCGCTTTTGAGCATCGACCAACCGTGTCCTCGGTCCAGCCAGCTTACGGATGTCAGAGTCCTTTCCGAGCGCCGCAATCCTATTCCCGTAGATGGCAACAGCCTCCGCATTTGGCTGCTCTGGATCCATGGTGCGGATAGTCGCATTGAACACGATTAGATCGGGAGAAATTGCCGAGAAACCTGTGTAGCCGAAAATTGCGAACGCGCACACTGCAATAAACCAGTTCTTCATGCGCCGAGTTTTAGTCGTGTGCCACAGACTTGTCACGTCAGCAATCGAACAACCCGGAGTCAGTTACGGAGGAACCATATCGCCGATGCTGCGGCTACAAGGATGCATCCGATGATTCTGCCGAGCACAAAACTGTTCTTCATTCCGAGCGCCCTCGTTGTCTGGGGAGTGCAAAAAGGACAAATCAAGATGGTAATTCCCAGCAGAAGAAATCCGCACATCATCACTGAGAAATTAGGGACAAAGGTTAACAGCAGGCTGACCAAAATTCCCACGATGAAAAGCGGAACAAATCTCTCCACATAATGACTGGCAGCCCTGGCCGATTCCCCACAACGATCTGGACAAACGATGCACTCGAACTGTTCCCCGCCAAACTCCAGGTTCAAAGCACGTGGTTCGCCGGTCACTGGCTTTCCACACCACCAACAACGCGTTTTTTTCCCGTATAAACGAAGCTTGGCCATCGGATCAACCGACAACAGGTCAAATCAAAGTCAATGCCTAGGGCTGTAAAGCCACGCGATAGAATCGTTGCGCTTCGCCGATTGAATTGTCCGTCACAGATGTAGAGGCACCGCCAGCGGTAACGGTGTTCAGAAGATTCCAACCATTCGCATCGATCACGGCCTTGTATTCAACATTATAGCTGCGACCAGCAATGGACTGCCATGTGATTCGAATTGCTCCCCCTTCGCGTGCGACGCCAGTGATCGTTGGCGCCTCCGATGGCGCAGGTATGGCCGTGACCCAGATGTCTGTTTCAACAAAACGTGACTGCCAGTCGGCACCATTGACGGTCGCTCCACGCGAATTCAATCGAAGGTAGCGAAAACCTTTCACCACGTGTTTGTCTCTATCATCTGACTGACCGTCGACAAATTCTGATGGGAAATCATAACGAACATGGTTGTATAATGAATTCTGAGATAAATCGGCTTCGTGAAACGAATTAGGGATAACTCCAAAATCCGATCCATTAGTCGAAATCGACAAATCTCCACGATACCCGCGACGAAGGTTATCCTCCCCCGCAATCCATGCATCAAACCGGTCTAATCGCCACATCATTCCCGCTGGCGGCTCCCCGAAATCATATGCTACACCAACCCAGGTGTTGTCTGGACCCAGGATGACATTGCCTGTTGGCTCATCGGCACTGGTGGCATCCGTTAGGGTTGAAACCGACGCGCCTTCAAGTGGTGTGTGGCTGTTGAAGAAAGGCACCACTCCATTCACGGTATCCGTCGACGCTTGGTTCAAGGCGACATTTTGTTGTGTGGTTACGTAGGGTGACGAAATAGCCTGTCCGTCCTGCTCGCATAACATCAACAATGAGACGATTATTGCCGGTAAAAATATACCCAACCGTTGGAGACGAAATGGTTCGATCATGCTTCTGAGTGGTTTGATGACTATATAAAGGTGGAAGGATTGGAGTGTCAACGGGAAAGCCCCCTAAAGCAGCAATTCTCATTTTGACTTTCGCTGAGGAGGCTATGCGTGGGGAGGTGAAGGCTCGGACTCGTGGATGAAGGTTGAGTTGACCTTTTCGTAACGTTTGTCACACAATTGTAAC
>JBKJKE010000106.1:0-38019 GCA_046597605.1 Limisphaerales bacterium
CAGAAAATTATCTGCCTACCCGCTAAATCCTTGCGAGGGGCGAAAAAATGTATTCCGGACGCTGCAACTCGTTGATAGACGGTATTTTACAAATTAGGCCACGTTTAGTTTCTGCGATCACCTGTGGAGATTATTTCGGCGCCTCCGGAGAGCTTTCGGAGCTGGAAATTGTTGTTTGGGTAGTTCCGAATTCGCGGGGGAAGTGAGTGGCAGATTCCTCGCTTCTTTCAGTGGAGTTTGGGAACTATTTCTTATCCCGGAGGAACGGCAAAATACGCCCGTTTTCCATGTCATAAGATCCCCACCGTCCCCTCTTTGGAATCCCACCAACTGCAACGATCAACATACCTCCGCTAAAGCTGTAAACAGCAATCCGGTGGAAATCCCCTTTACAAGAAAATCTCCGTATCTAAGCTCGATGACAGCTCGTATGCGTAAAACACTGTCTATCCTTGCTCTTGGTGCGGTCGCCCTTTCGTTAGGTGGCTGCGCTTCCCATCAAATCACCGGACCAGAACGCAAGTTCGGTCGTGGTCTGAACAACATCACTGAATTTGTCCGCGGCGGTGAGATTCGCCGTTCCATGGAGCAGACCTCGCTCTTCGGCGGGCACCACGCCAGTGGCTTCATCCATGGTTTTAATCGTAGCGTCGCCCGCACGTTTGTCGGCGCCTATGAAATCGTCACTTTCCCAATTCCAAATGGCGAGGGCAACGACTTCGGTCCGGTCATGCTTCCAGAAGGCCCGGTATATCCGGCCAGCTATGCTCCGGGAAGGGCATCTGATCCCATGTTCGCGACCGACAACCACATCGGATTCGCGAGCGGCGATGCAGCTCCATTCATCCCGAACAGCCGGTTCCGTGTGTTCGACAATTAATTCAAAGGCAATACTTTCGAAGCGCCAACCCCTGTTGGCGCTTTTTCTTTATGGCACTGGCAAAAAATTCGCCCTGCAAGGTCAACCTCATCCTGAATATCCTCGGCAAGCGACCCGACGGTTTTCATGAGCTGGAGACAGTGATGCACCCAGTGCCTTTGCATGATGAAATAACGTTAGCGCAAAAGGGCGTAGAAATCGTGCTCACCTGTAATGACGCTTCTCTCCCAACGGATTCAAAAAACCTGGTGTGGCGTGCGGCAGACAAGTTTCGACAACAGGCAAAAATCTCCGACGGGCTGCAGATCCATCTTGAGAAAAAGATTCCAGTGGCTGCTGGTCTTGGAGGTGGCAGCGGAAACGCCGCAACGACGCTTCTTGGTCTAAATGAACTGTTTGGAAACCCGCTCGCTCCAGCAGAACTCCATCAGATCGCGGCATCACTTGGATCCGACATTCCTTTCTTCCTGCAATCGAATCCAGCTCTGGGACTTGGGCGTGGCGAACAGGTGCAGTCTCTCTCCGCTTTTCCAGCAGTCCGGGGATTTTACATCCTGCTGGCGCATCCAGGGTTTGGGATTTCTACGCCTTGGGCTTACGCGGAACTGCAAAAATTTCCGGAAGCGCTGAACGGACGACCGGGACGGGCCCAGAGATTAATAGATCTGCTGAATACCTCAGATCTGAAAACGGCTGCGTCAGAATTTTACAACTCTCTGGAAGCACCGGCATTGAAGAAGTATCCCCTGCTCCAACTGTTTCAGGATTTTTTCCGCGAAAACGGTGCCATCACCCTGATGTCCGGGAGCGGTTCTACAACGTTTGCCTTGATTGAAGGCGAGCGTGCGGCCCATGAACTGATGGAGAAGTTTACTTCCAGGTTTGGTGATAAAATCTGGACTGCGGTGTTGCCCCTCACAGAGAAAACGTAACCACGGACGTCCGAAGATCGCTTCTGAGCGAAAGATTTACCTCTTTTTCTTATCCGTGTTGATCTGTGAACATCCGTGTTTAAATCCTGCAACTCACGAAATTTAATAAATCTCTGGCAAGCGCAGCCAAATCTTTCTAACTTTCGCCCGTTTTATGCCGAAGCGCACCGACATTCATTCTGTTCTCATTATTGGCGCTGGTCCGATTATTATTGGCCAGGCTGTGGAATTCGATTACTCCGGCGTTCAAGCCTGCAAAGCTCTCAAGGAAGAGGGTTACCGAATCGTCCTCGTAAACTCGAATCCCGCAACGATCATGACGGATCCGGAATTCGCGGATCGCACCTACATCGAGCCGATCACTCCGGAATGCGTGGAGAAAATCATCGTTCGCGAAATCGAGGAGATGAAGAAAAGCGGGACCACCGGAAAGCTGGTCCTGCTACCAACGCTTGGCGGACAGACCGCCCTCAACACCGCCATGTCCCTGCATCGCAGCGGCGTGCTTGATAAGTATGATGTCGAGATGATTGGCGCGAAAGCAGACGCCATTCAAAAAGGTGAAGACCGCCAGATTTTCAAAGACTTGATGCTGAGCATTGGGTTGGACGTGCCGATCAGCGGGACCGCCCATAACCTTGAGGAAGCCCGCGCCGTGGCGGAAAAGATCGGACGCCTACCGCTCATCATTCGCCCTGCCTACACCCTCGGTGGCACCGGCGGCGGTATTGCTTACAATCATGAGGAGTTCGAAGAGATCGCAAAGCGCGGGATTGAACTATCCCCGGTCAATGAAGTGTTGATCGAAGAGTCGTTGCTCGGCTGGAAGGAATACGAAATGGAAGTGATGCGGGATCGCGCGGACAACTGCGTGATTATCTGCTCGATTGAAAACTTCGATCCAATGGGTGTCCACACGGGTGATTCAATCACGGTGGCGCCGATTCAGACGCTTACCGACAAAGAGTTTCAAATCATGCGCGATCAAAGCTTCGCCGTGATTCGGGCGGTTGGGGTTGAGACAGGTGGCTCCAACATCCAGTTTGGTGTCAATCCAGAAACGGGTCGCATGGTCATCATCGAAATGAACCCACGCGTTTCCCGCAGTTCTGCCCTCGCTTCCAAAGCTACCGGGTTCCCAATTGCGAAGATCGCGGCAAAGTTGGCGGTCGGATATCTCCTGCACGAAATCCGCAACGACATCACTCGCGAGACTCCGGCCAGTTTCGAACCGACGATCGATTACGTTGTCACAAAAATTCCGCGATTCGCCTTTGAAAAGTTTCCACAGGCTAACCCGACGTTGAACACGCAAATGAAGAGCGTCGGCGAAGCAATGGCGATCGGCCGGACCTTCAAGGAAAGTCTCCAGAAATGTCTCCGTTCCCTGGAAATCGGACGCAGTGGTTTGGGCGGCGACGGCAAAGCCTGGCGAATCGACAATGAATACTACGGTGATCGCGACATTTTCCCGAAAGACCTGATCACCCGGAAGTTGGTATCACCTAACCCGGAACGCATTTTCTTCATCCGCCATGCTCTGCGTGCTGGTTTCAGCATTGATGACATCTTTGAAATGACGAAGATTGATCGATGGTTCCTGACTCAAATCAAAGAGATTGTTGATTTCGAGGAAGAGCTGGCCAAATCCAAGAATTAATTCCCGGTGCGAATGCAGAAGCATGTTGTCCCCTTATAGACGACATGCGGACTTGCGCGGAGGCTGAACAGAGGCAAAACTTTGCTGTCTTTTTCATGGTGAACATTGCGCACGTTTATAAATCTCAATCACGACGATTTTGGTGGGCCCTCTTTGTTGCATGCGCTACTGGATTGCTGCTGAGCCCGGCAGCATGGGCCGCTACCTTCAATGCAACGCTCGATAGAAATAATGTCGCTGTAGGAGAGAGTTTAACTCTGACTTTATCTTTCGAAGGAGGAGCCGCTCCTCAGCCAGCATTGCCGGGGATCCCCGGGCTTCAGGTGACTGGAACGAGCAGTTCTCAGAGCTTCAAAATGATCAATGGCGTCACTTCGGCGCAGGTGAACTACCAATATACCCTCATTGCAACGCAGGAAGGCGAAATAACCATTCCAGCAATGACATTGAAGATCGACGGGCAAACCTTAACAAGTCAGCCCATCAAGTTAACGGTGACGAAAGCTCCTGTCGTCAGCGCCACCCAAGCGGAGGGGACGCCATCCGACGCTTTCGCGAAACTTATTCTGCCCAAGAATGAAGTTTATTTCGGCGAAACAGTCCCGGCCGAGGTACGACTCTATTTTCAAAATGTGCGCGACGTTCACATGCCGGAAATCAGTGCTGATGGCTTCACCATGACACCAATTAATCAGCGCCCGGAACAAACTCAGGCGCAGATGAACGGAATCACCTACAATCTCGCGATTTTCAAATTCACCCTAAGTCCGGCGAAAACGGGCACCTTGAAGGTAGGTCCAGCGAAAGTCTCCATGGCAATCATGACGGAACCACGCCGCGATTTCTTTGGGCAAACGGTTTTCGCGCGAGTTCGCCCAGCCTTGATCGTCAGTGAAGAAGCAACCCTTCGCGTGCTCCCACTCCCCACTCAAAATAAACCGGCTAGCTTTAGCGGTGCCATTGGCCGATTCACCATGCAAATGTCGGCAAGCCCGGCCAGCCTGGCGGTGGGAGATCCCATCACGGTTCGAGTCCGCATCAGCGGTCGCGGAGCCCTGGAATCCTTGAGATTACCGGAACAGCCTGCCTGGCGCGATTTCAAGAGTTATCCGCCATCCAGTAAAGTTGAGTCCACGGATCCACTGGGCCTGGAAGGAACGAAGAATTTTGAGCTGGTGATCTCTCCGCAAAATGCCGCCATCAAAGTGCTTCCGCCTTTCGAATTCAGCTACTTCGATTCCGCGCTTAAGACCTATAAAACGCTTAGTTCCCAAGCTGTCCCACTTCAGGTCCGATCCTCCGCATTGACCCCGCAGCCTACGCGCTCCAGCGGAAATGGAGCAGATCCCGATCCGCCGAGTGAATCGAGCGAGATCATTCATATCAAGCCCCAGATTGGAACCATTGTGGATCGCAGCGAAAAACCGTTATTCGCAAGGCCGGGATTCTGGATAGCACAAGGGATCCCTCCTGCTCTCTGGTTGGTCGCCCTGCTCTACCGTCGCCGTAAAGAGAGCCTGAACAACAACCCTCGGCTGCGCCTCCAGAAAGCTGTGGAACAAAGCACCCAACGCAACTTGCAGAAGTTGCGTGATTACGCGGCTGCAAACAAATCAGATGAGTTCTTCGCCACGGTGTTTCACTTGCTCCAGGAACAAATTGGGGAACGCCTCGACCTGCCGCCGACCGCCATTACTGAAGCCGTGGTGGACACAGATTTAAGAAAGCGGGGCTTGAATGCCGAGGGTGTCGACCTGCTGCACGGTTTATTCCAAACATGCAACCAGGCGCGCTACGCCCCGGTCCGCGGCAGTCATGAACTCGCGTCCTACATTCCCAAAGTGGAGAGGGCTGTGGTTGAATTGAAGAAGCTAAACGATGAACCTGTCACTGCCACAGTTTAGTTTTAAAACCGCATTCTTGATCCTGACGCTATGCTTCGGCTGCGGGGTGATGTCGACGTTCGGTGAAAATAGCTCGGCAGATTTCGCGGCAGCCAACACTCTCTATGACCAACAAAAGTTCGCAGAGGCCGCCATGGCTTATCAAAAGATCGCTGACTCCGGGACGATTTCTTCCTCAATATTCTTCAATCTGGGAAATGCTCATTTTCAAAGCGGCGACATGGGGAGGGCCATCGCTGCCTATCGAAGGGCTGAAAAGCTGAACCCCCGTGATGCTGATATTCAAACGAATCTGCGCAGGGCTCGCGATAAGGTGCAGAATTCAGGAGCGTCTAAAGGTGAGGAAAGTTTCCTCGCGCGATTAACAGCAAATGAATGGACCGTGCTGGCAAGCATTCCTTTTGCGCTTTGCTTTTTGCTGCTCGCTTTCGGCCAGCTGCGGCGCGACTGGCAAAAAGTAACTCGCAACTACACCATCGCGTTGGCAGTGGTTGCACTTCTTTTGGGAAGCCTTGCGGCTATTGCCGCTCAGCAGGAAACCCATAAATCAGCCGTGATCGTCGCCGAAGAAGCAGTCGTACGGCACGGACCGTTCAACGAGTCTCAATCCGCCTTCACACTCCGCGCTGGCGCGGAATTAACGGTCCTGGATGAACGCGAAACCTGGGTTCAAGTTTCTGCAGGGCGCAACCGCGTCGGTTGGGTGCAGAAAGCCCAGGTTGCGTGGGTAAATTAACGCCCACTGCCCGAACCAGCTGCATTATTCACACTGCGCTTTGTGCCGGAGCGCATGATCGATCAAGACAAGGGCGGTCATCGCTTCCACCATCGGCACGGCTCGAGGCAGAACACAGGGATCGTGGCGGCCACGTCCTTTTAAGGTCGTATTCTTGAGCTGTGAATCGACCGTGTCCTGCTCGTGCATGACAGTGGCCACTGGTTTGAAAGCCACCCGGAAGTAGATATTCTCGCCGTTGCTAATGCCACCTTGAATCCCCCCCGAACGATTACTCGAGGTCCGAACTTTGCCTCCCTTCATTCGAAAAGGATCATTGTGTTCCAGCCCGGTAAGGTTGATTCCAGAAAACCCTGAACCAATATCGAAACCTTTTGAAGCTGGCAGACTAAGCATCGCTTTCGCGAGATCTGCTTCAAGACGATCAAAAACTGGCTCGCCCCATCCGACAGGAACTCCGCGAGCAACGCCTTCCACAATCCCGCCCACACTGTCCCCCTCTTTGCGCATCTTTTCGATCAACCGAATCATCTTCTCCGCCGTGCCGCTATCCGGGCAGCGAACGATATTCGATTCGATCTGCGAGAGTTTGACGGTGTTAAAGTCGACTTCAGCAGTGATATTTTTCACCTGCTTTACGTAGGCCAAAACTTCAACGCCAAAACGTTCCCGGAGAATTTTCTTTGCCACGGCGCCAGCGGCCACCCGTCCAATCGTTTCGCGCGCGCTGGTGCGACCTCCACCCTGCCAATTGCGGATTCCATACTTGGCGGTGTAGGTATAGTCAGCATGAGAAGGACGAAACTTTGTCGCCATCTCGGAGTACGCTTCCGGACGCTGATCTTCATTCTTCACCCACATGGAAATGGGAGTTCCCAACGTTTTGCCTTCAAAGACACCCGATAAAATTTGCACCGTGTCACTTTCTTTCCGCGGAGTAACGATCCTGGATTGTCCGGGGCGACGTCGATCAAGATCCGGCTGGATATCAGCTTCGCTCAATTGCAGGCGCGGCGGACAACCATCGATGACCACGCCAACACCTCCGCCATGGGACTCACCCCAGGTACTGATGCGAAATAAATGACCAAACGAATTTGCCATGTGCAAAAGCTATACGCGGCTTGCCCGAGGGTTACAGAACAAAATCAACGTGGCTGCTCCCGGAATTGAGGTTGCAAACGCAATAAAACAAGATCAGGAGAACTCCTAGGCTACGAGCAATAAAGATACTTAAACATTAAAATGGAAATAAAACCCCCAATGAAGTATGATGGTGGCTTGAAGAAATCTGTTGCTGCAAAACGTTTACCTCCCGTTGTCCTGCAAAAAGGCCAGAAGTGGGAACTGGCGGATGGGAACATCCAAATTGGCATCGTGGGCAAAAGACTGGTCCACTACAAACATTTTCGAGGTCAGGTAAAGAGAGCCTCCCTTTCGATCGCTTCGATCGCTACGCTTGAAAACTTCCTCACGGAAAACAAGGCTGTGTGCATCGAACAAGCCCCCGCTCCGGTAGTCGCCGCTTCTTAATTCACGTCATCGGCAGTTTTCTGGAAATGCAGAATCTTGAATTCCGGCGTTTCCCGAAGAACTTCCTTCAGTGTGAACGTTTCCTCAAAGTTGGGGAAGAAGGCATCACCTTGGACAACGCGCTTGACCAGGGTTAGGTAAAGATCTGAACAGAGCGGCAAGGTTTGTTCATAAATCTGCGCTCCGCCACAAATATATACTTCCCGATCAGCTTGGTCGGGAAGTTCTTCCAAACTTTGGATCGTTTGAACGCCGGGATATAAAAATCCAGATCGGCTTAGCACAACTGTCGTCCGATTCGGCAATGGTCTTCCAATTGATTCAAACGTTTTCCGTCCCATCACGATGACATTTCCCGTGGTCATTTGTTTGAACCACTTGAAATCTTCCGGCAAATGCCATGGAATTTGGTTTCCATTCCCGATCACGCGATTCTCGCTCATGGCGGCGATTGCTTTATAAACTCTCATTGCTGCTGAGCCAGTCTTGCCACCTACGCGTAACCGTCACAATAAAATACGCTGCTGAGTTTTCTGTAGGCATCTTCGTTCCTCACTTGGAAACAGCCCACATTCCGGTATGTTCGCGGGGCAGCGCATGAATCGTATCCGCCTATTGCCTGAGCACGTCGCCAACCAGATCGCCGCTGGTGAGGTGGTCGAGCGCCCAGCCAGTGTGGTCAAAGAGTTGGTCGAAAACGCGCTCGATGCTCACTCCACCCGAATTACGGTGGAAATCCAAGCCGGTGGCCGAAGCTTGATTCGAGTCACGGATGACGGATTGGGGATGAATCGCGATGACGCCCTGCTCTGCCTGGAGCGGCACGCGACCAGCAAGATCCAGCGCGCGGAAGATCTTTCCTCTATTTCCACGATGGGCTTCCGCGGTGAAGCGTTGCCCAGTATCGCAAGCATCAGCAGATTCACTCTCACGACCCGTGAACGGGAGAGTCAGTCTCCCGAAGGAACCCAGGTGGTGGTGAACGGCGGCAAGATTGTGGAAGTGAAAGCGGCCGGGTGCGCCACCGGCACTAGCCTTGAAGTTCGCCAAATATTTTTCAACCTGCCGGCGCGTCGAAAATTTCTGCGCAGTGAAGAAACGGAAGCTTCCCACATTCAACATTATCTAACCCTGGCAGCCCTGGCCTATCCGGAGGTGGCATTCACGTTCCTGAAAGATGGCCGTGTCGTCTGGCAATTGCCCGGTGCCAAAATCGAAACTTCGGAAGGACGCTCCGTCGCGCTGCACGAGAGATTACGCACCCTGATTGGCAATGACCTGAAATTGCTCCCCGTCCATTTCGAGACCACGTTGCCAGCATTTACCTCGGTACATTCCGAAGACGAAGCGATTCACAGTTCGGCGGTAAAGATCTGGGGGTTTATCGGGTCACCCGGCGTTTCCCGTAGCACACGAGAAGACCAGTTCACTTTTGTAAATCGTCGTCCGGTCGAGAATCGCGGCCTCAATTTCGCACTTCTCGAAGGCTACCACACCGCCTTGATGAAAGGGCGTTATCCAGTTTGCTGTCTGTTTTTAGAAATGGATCCAGCAGAGGTGGATGTGAATATTCATCCTTCCAAACGGGAAGTGAAATTCCATCGCGAACGCGCCGTGCGAGAAGCGGCTGCGCAAGCAGTGCGAAAGACTTTATTGGAATTCCATGGCAATGCGGAAAAGCCGAGGCAACCATTTACCACCTCCGCAGCCCTCCCGCAGCCCACCGCAGAGAAGAATAATCCGGTGGGTCCACCCATCCTGGAACTCACCTCTCCTGAGCCGTCTGTTCCGGAAGTCGCCCCGGCAGAACTCCCCAATTTCCCAAAACTCTCGGCGCCGCTGGCCAACTGGCCATCTCCTAAAAGAGAAAACGACCTTTCGACGACAACTTCCGCACCGTTGGAAATACCAACTCCAGTACGTTTCGACTCTGGCCACTCGCAGCAACCGGTCCCGTTACTGAATGTCCCCCTGCGCATCGTTGGAGTGATTGGCCGGCTCTACGTGATCCTGGAGTCAGACCGTGGGTTGGTGCTCCTTGATCAACATGCTGCGCACGAAAGAATTCTTTTTGAGCAAATGCTCAATCGCATGCAGGAGAATGAAACTGCCGCGTCGCAACGCCTGCTCCTTCCTGAGACCGTAGAACTCTCCCCGCGTGATGCCCAGTTCCTGAAACAGAACATGGCAACATTGACCCGGCTGGGCGTTGGCTTAAGCGAGTTTGGCGAACGCACATTCCTGCTCGATGGTCTGCCACCGTTCGTAAAAGTAACTGCCCCTCGCAAGTTCGTGCTGGAATTGATTGATGAACTAAAGGCCGCCGGACAAGGGGTGAACACATTGCGCCTCGGCGAGCATGTGATTGCCAAAACGGTTTGCCGTCACGCCGTCAAGGCCAACGATCCTCTGGCCGGTCCTGAACTGGAGAATCTCGTTACCGATTTGCGCCATTGCGCCATGCCCTATACCTGCCCCCATGGTCGACCGACTCTGATCGAAATGAACTATCGCGAATTAGAGAAGAAATTCGGACGCTTGCAGTAGAGAAAGGCCGGGTTGATGTCTTCGTCCCGTACGACTTTTGGAGGTAAGACCAACACGATCTTCAATATTTGCCTATCCATGGTTCGCGGCTTTTGTGCCGTGTTTCATGCTTTACCCCGAAAACAAAAAAAAGGCGTCCCGAAGGACGCCTTTGTGAATTTATAGATTCAAAGTTTAGCTCTGCACCCCGGCCGGAACCTCTTCGATATTTGCATGTTGAACCAGGAAGTTAATCACCTTCTCGTTCAAAGCTTGATCATAGAGACCATTGATCGCGTCGCGCTTCTTGAGTTCTTTCACCAACTGATCGACAGGAATCTGATACTCCTGGGACATCTGATGAACGCGTTGCACGACATCGGCCTGCTCGGCTTTCAAACCCTCTTTTGCAGCAATCTTGCCAAACAGGAAGCCTGCTTTGACGCGATCCTTTGCAGTCATGCTCGCTGATTGGAAGATCTGATCCTTTTGTCCTTCGAGTGCTTCGCCCGGGACACCGCGGCGTTTGTTCTCTTCGACAATATTTTCGATCACCCGGCGGGTTTCCTGTTGAACCACCGTTTCCGGGAGGTCAGCCTGAATTTTATCGAGCAACGACTTCACGACCTGTTCACGCAGGGAGTTCTCTTGCTTGTGCTTCAATTCGTTTTCGAGATCGCGGCGAACCCCTTCGTTCAACTTTCCGAGATCTTCTGCACCGAATGACTTTGCGAAGGCATCGTTGAGCTCTGGCAAAGACTTCTGCTTCACTTCCACGATTTCGGTTTCATAGCTGCCCTTCTTGCCCTGCAATTCCGGGGTGACGAAGTCAGCCGGGAAATCGACATTCACCGTGCGCTTGTCGCCAGCTTTTGCGCCGATCAACTGTTCTGCAAAACCCGGGATGAACGAACCTTTGTGGATGTTTACCCAGAAATTCTTCTGCTCCGTGAGACCACGAGCAACGGGTGCGTGTTCCGTGATCGGCTTGCCTTCGCAGGTTCCCTGGTAGTTAACCACAGCGACATCGCCTTCCTGGACTTCACGAGCAACGTCTTCATACTTTGTCTGGCGTTCGCGCAACATGGTCAGCGCTTTATCCACGTCTGCATCAGTCACTTGCCCCAACTGGCGCTTTGCGGCGATACCTTTGTATTCCGGCAATTCGAAGTCAGGAGCGGTTTCAATTGTGACGGCAAACTGGTAAGGCTGACCTTTGGAGAACTGAATCTCTTCCACGTCAGGATAACCAATGACCTGCAGCTTCTGATCTTTCAAAGCCTGCTGATAGTTATCACGGGTCAACTTGGTTTTGACCTCTTCATGAATTTCCTTTTCATAACGCTTTGCGATCATGTCCTTCGGTGCTTTACCGGGACGAAAACCGGGCAATGCTGCCTGTTTTTGAAAATCTTTGGTCACCGCTTCGTAGGCTTCGTTGACCTTGTCTGCTGCCACTTCCACCCGAAGCATTTTTTTGCACGGGGCCAAATTTTCTACCGTAACGTTCACAATTACCTTTCATGTAGCGAACCAACGTTGGTCCGCCCTTGTTATTTGTGCGAGGATCCGCCTCGCAAAAGAGTCGCAAAAGCTAGTTTTTGAGAAATGGCCAGTCAAGTTCTCGCTTCCTCTATTTGGCGGAGCTTCCGCCCTCCACCTCGCTCGAACTTGCCGGCTGCGAAAGACTATTTCACCGGGGAATAATCTGTAGGCACCAAAAACTCTGATTTTATGCCGCCATCTTTAACCGTGAGAGGACCGTTCTTTTCACTGGCCGTCCGGGCAGCATTCCACGCTGGATCTTTACCAAAGGCACCGAAAGAAGCCTTTGCAGCATCGGCTGACTGATGGTTAAGGAAGTAAACCAAGGTCCGATCGGCATCCGGTTGGTCGGGAGTTTTGTGGAAATAGAGCCAATTGTTGACGCCATGCTTGGTGAACAAATTGATCGTGTGATCCCGGAAACGGGCATCCAGGTCAGGAAGCTTTCCGGGAGGGGTTGTGTAAGTCCGCAATTCGAAAACACCTCCATTGAACAGCTTCCCCTTCTTTGATGTTGGCGAGTAATCGGTCAATTGAAGGAAGGTTTGATCGACTTTGGTGACCAGGGCCCCCTTCTCCTCACTCTTCGCCTTGGCCGCAACCCACCTCGGATCCGCCGCAAAAGTCTTCCACGAACTCTCCCGCGCTTCCCGGTTTGGATACTTCAGCAGGAATACCAACTTGTTCTCTGTATTCTTAACGGGCACCCAATATCCAACATTCTTGATTCCGTGCTTCTCAAACAGACGCATCGTGTCGTTGCGAAAACGGGCATGCAACTCATCTAATTTGCCGGGAGCTGCATAGTAGGTGCGCATTTCATAGACCTCTGCCTGCTTGCTGGAACGGCATGACGACGACGTTGCACAACCGGCCGCGGCCAGGCAGACCACCAAAGCTGAGCCAAGTGAAAACCATTTTAGAAAGTTCATGGATCAATTCCGCCGATTGAAACAGCTTCCGTCAATGAAAAGCTTTCGCGGTAGGCGAGCAATCCTGCAAGGCGTTGAGCTTTCCGGGATTTTTTTATTGGACCGCGGTTATGGGCGCAGCCCTAGCCGCAGCGCGTGAGTATGTAAACGGGGTCAGATTATCCTACGTTTTTCCCAGGTTTACGCGCTGCGGCTAGGGCTCTGCCCCTAGCCGCGGTCCGGGGCGGTGTAACCATTCCCGGGCGGTGATTCTGAGTGGGCGGACGGGCGCAGGCGAGCGAGCTGTGTTGATCCATCGTGACCTCGGAAGATAGCTGGAACCGGGACCTTTTTCAGTTTGAATTCCGCGCCGGTTCTGGAACCGAGACGTTTTTCCGTTGGATTTTCCTTCCGGTTCTAGAACCGAGGCCTTTTTCCGTCGGTTTTTCGCTGCGGTTCCAGAACCGAAGCACTTTTCCGTCGGTTTTTGCCTCCGGTTTTAGAACCGGAGCACTTTTCCATCGAATTTTCCCTTCGGTTCCAGAACCGGGACCTTTTTCCGTCTGAATTTCGCTCCGGTTCCAGAACCGGGGCACTTTTTCATCGGATTTTCTCTTCGGTTCCCGGTTTTCCCGCAGTGAAAGCCCTTGGTTTGCTGGAGTTTTGGTGCAAAGATGCGAGGACTTCAGCTTCAACGCCCCGGCGTTTGCCACCCTCAAATTTCGCTATTCTTAGGGAGCCAATTCGTAGTTAAGCCAAGTCCCCTCGCAGATACATTCTTCGTTTATCCTCCGGAAACTTTTCGATCGCATATCGCAACATCGTGCGAGGCATCTCGCGGCAATGTTCTCGCAAAAACGTTTCTTCCACATCGATGTCCCGCTTTCCTATTTCCCGCAGCATCCAGCCAACCGCTTTGTGAATCAGGTCGTGCTCTTCGCGTAGAAGAATGGCAGAAAGTTTGAGAGCGTCCGCAAATTCCTTCTGACGTATGAAGTAAAACGTAGAAAGAATCGCGATACGTCGTTCCCAGAGCGATCGAGACTTGACCCACTTGTATAACACAGCTCGGTCACGCTTCCAGAGATAGGGTCCAACGATGTAAGGAGCCGAACCATCCACCAGGTCCCAGTTATTGATGAACGCAAGATGCTCAACGTAGAATGTGTAAATCTCTTTTCGACGCGCATCCTCTCCCTTCTCGAAGGCGCGCGTTAGAATCATGAGAGCCAGCGTTCGCTCTTCATGGATGGGCGATTGAAGGAGCGGCTTAACGGTGTCCCGTGAGGCATCCTGAAACTCTCGCGCCACTTTGCGTAACGGCGGAATTTTAATTCCGATGAATACATCCCCTTCCCCATATTGCCCCGGCCCTGTCTTGAAAAAGCCCTGGAGGATCTTCGCTGATTGGGGATTTGCTAATTCTTTCAACCGACTCCGGATGGCGACCAATGACATACCCCAGGATTGGGCCGGGTTCAGACCGCGCTGTCAATTGTAACGGAGCTCGAGGTCTGCTACGCTCTGCTCGCCGATGAAGTTGTTTTTATTAGTAACGGTTTGCCTCCTGGCGTTTACCAGCGCCGTTCCCGCCCAGGAAGAAACAATCGATGCCGATGCCCTCATCGGTTCGGCAGAAGAATTCATTGCAGAGAACGAAGCTGTCCTGGATTTCGTCGGAATCGATGTCGAGGCGGTAAAAAAGATGGTGAAAGACATGCAGACGCAATTCGAGGGGAATTACGTTTACGATCTGAGCGCCTCCGGAGAAACCGCTCGCCAGCTTGTCCCCATCCTCGCGCAATTCGAGGAGACTCAGGATTACGCGGCATGGCTCCAGTCACGGCTGGATTATTTTGAAGTCGCCGAACAGATGCAGAAACAAGCGAGTATCGGCAAAACCAACATCACGCACCTGCCTGCCCCTTCGGCACAGACCCAGCGCAAAGCCTGGGTAACCGTGGTGGAGCAACGACCGGTGCCGACGGCTTCCAATAAATATATTTCGCCCTTAAAGAAAATCTTTACCGAAGAACGCGTTCCTCCGCAGCTCGTCTGGTTGGCAGAAGTAGAGTCTTCCTTCAATCCGAAGGCGAAGAGTCCGGCGGGTGCCGCTGGTTTGTTTCAGCTCATGCCGATCACCGCACGTAGTCTGGATCTCTCGGTTGGCCTCCTCAAAGATGACCGCACCGACCCAGAGAAAAATGGACGTGCCGCTGCCCAGTACCTGCGCAAAATGCATGATCGTTTTGGCGATTGGCGACTGGCGCTCGCCGCTTATAACGCAGGGGAAGGACGGGTCGGAGGTCTCCTAAAACGTCACAATGCCAAAACATTCGATGAAATTGCCCAACGCCTCCCCACCGAAACGCAGATGTACGTCCCCAAGGTGGAAGCGGTTGTAAAGAAGCGTGAAGGTATGGACTTGGCGGCTCTACGCAAACCGGGTCGGTGACTTGACCTGTACTTTCCCCGACTGCCGTTTAGTTTAATCGGTCACCGGATTGTCGGTATACAACTCGCGATATTCGCCGGTAGCAGGGTCCGTCGTGCCGTGCCACGAATCCGCCAAATGCCGGGGGATCAGCATCGGCGGCGCGCCTGAGAAATCCAGCCAGCGCACAGATGTGGGCGAATTCATAAAAGGCGCGAAGCGAGCCGGATATGAGACTGCTGCAGCCAAACCGCCAATTTTACAAATGCAGATGCTGCCAGAGATCGGCAGGTTGCAGACGTAGGTTAATGTAGAAAGGCCCGAAATCGCCGTAACGCGCACTGACTTCGTCAAAGCGCATTTCGTATACGATCTCTTTCAAAGCGTCGACCTGGTGTGACACCAACGTGACGCCCCATTCCCAGTCGTCGAGACCGGTGGAACCAGAGATTAATTGAGAAATTCTGCCGGCATACTTGCGACCCACCCGGGCGTGCCCACCCATCAGTTTCTTGCGTGAGGCGAAATCGAGCATGTACCAGTTGTCGTTGCCCACGCGACGCTTGCTCATGGGATAAAAAGCCATCACTTCCCAGTCCGGTAGTTCAGGATAGAGGCGGTAATGTTCATAATCGGCCATGCGCTTCCGCAACTCGCCCATTCGCTTTTCGTAGATTTCGCTGCCTGGTTCCAGTTTCTCCTCCTCCAGGATCTTTGCGTTATCCTCTTCCTTGGGCATGTACTCCGTCAGTTCGGTCACACTGAGGTAGTTGAAAACAGGAATTAATGTTCCCGCCGGGAAGCAGGCTTCAATGTCGCGGTGGATTTGGCCAGCCTGGCCGAGTTCCGGTGCGAGGATAAAGAATACCAGGTCGGCCTTGCCGCTCACATTGCTGTAGGTCCGCACGTTGGGACTGGATACGTTGGCGTTGGCCGCACAAAGAGCTTCCAACCGTTCCCGCGTTTTCTGTGATTCTGCCGATGACACCTGCGACCAACGCAGGCGATCGATCCGATAGAACAAGTGTATGGCATGAATGCCCTGGGTCAGCTTAACAATGGGTAACGACATAAAAATTGAAATCAACCTTGGGTTGAATTAATCAAGGCGCAACGCCTGTTCCAGTAGATTAGGCAGTTGGTCGAGGATTGCGTTATCGCTCGCAATCAAGGTGGCGCCAGCCTGCTGGGCTGCGGCTTGAAGAGCCACGTTCTTCTGCGTGGTGAATGCGATGACCGGCACGTGGTTGGTGGCGGGATTTTCTTTGAGCTTCTTAATGGCGGCGCAGACATCCGTCTTCTTCGAACTGAGGTCGGCGATGATGATCAACGGCTTTTCGCGTTCGGATTGATCTTCGAGAAGATAGCTGTCGTGAAAACTCAGGACACGGTAATTCAAATCAGTCAGCCGATTGATTATCTGGCTGCCGGGGAGCAGATTTTCGTAAAAAACGAGCGCGAGTGGCTTCGTCATGTGGGGCGCATTGAAAGGCACTGGGACTGAAAATGCAAAAATTTTCCCAAAACTTCGCAAAGCAACTTCGGTTTCCCTTGAACCACCGGAACGGCAAACCACTGCGAAACCGCTTTAAGTTGTTCCCCTATAGCCAGTTTGGCACTTTTCAGGCAAAAGAGAGCTGTTTCCCAGCACGTTCACCCACAACTCGCTCCAGCGACGTTGGTTGTTGAGCCGCTGCTCACAAGAACCCACTACGTATCCAAAATGAAACACAAAACAAAACCCACGATGAAACTCGCTGCCGCCGCTCTGGTTGCTTTGGCCTCCTTTGCCGCTTTAGACGCCAGCGCGCAAACCTGCCGCGGACCTAAACCCACGATTTGCGATCGCGATTGTTGGAATGCCCGCGCTCCGCAATGCAGCATTTCCCAACTGGCAGAACTCGATCGCGCTGTCATTCATCACACCGCAGGCGCCAGCGATTACAACACCGGCGGACTCACAGAATCAAAAGGCAACGTGCGCGGGGTGCAGAACTATCACATGGATGTGAACGGCTGGTGCGATATCGGTTACCACTTCATGGTCGATAAACATGGCAACATTTTCGCCGGTCGCCCCGGATCGGCAGTCACTGGCGAACGTCCCCGAGGCGCTCATGACGGATGCAATGATAACAGCTTCGGTTTCACTGCGCTCGGTTACTATCATCCACCGTACAACAACGTGCCTACCACTGCTCTGATCAATTCCCTGGAAAAGATTATTGCCTGGAGAATGCCGCCCGGTTGGGGTCCAAAAGGCAGCGGATCGACCTACTGCAGCGGAGTTCAGGACAAGATCATCGGACATCGTGCAGTTAGTGCCACCGCCTGCCCGGGTGATGGTTTGAATGCCAAAATCAAGGACGGCAACGGCTTTGAAGATGCTGTCGCGACACGACGTTCCTGTAACTGACCTCAACTTTGAAAGAATGAACTGCGGAAGATTCACGTCTTCCGCAGTTTTTCATTTAGCCTGAAAGTTTAGACGGAATCGTAAGACCACGGCTTGCGCATCTCGCGCTCGACCCATTTGCTGGCTTCTTTGTCGCCCACAAATTTCTCGCTCTTCGGATCCCACTTAAGTTTACGACCGAGTCGAAGTCCTATTGCTCCAAGATGACACAAGGAGGCAGAGCGATGACCGATCTCCGCCTCGCAAATCGGCTGTTTTCGAGAACGAATGCAATCGATGAAATTGCCCATATGATCGTTGCTGACGTAGAGACGTTCTGCGCTGGCGGGGAGCGCTTCAGTCAAAATCTCCGGCCTGCTCGCTTCCGTCTTTCCGCGGGTCACGAAAATCCAACCATCCGTACCTTCGAAAGTCGTTCCATGGAGTTTTCCCTTCGGATTCACCACCCCGCCAGTCACCGTATTGTCGCGGGTGCTTTCACAGGTGTGCGTAAGACCGTTGGCGTAGGTATAGTCGACATGATATTCAGGAATGGCGGTGTAGCCTCCGGGGATCGGTTGGGTAATCACCCTGGCGTCGATCGTCGTTGGGCCGCTTCGCTCAATGCCACTGCCCCAGAGCGCAATATCGTTATGATGAGCTCCCCAATCTGAAAGCGTTCCATCCGAATAATCAGACCAATACCTGAATGAGAAGTGACAACGTTCTTTGACGTATTCGACATCGGCAGTCGGCCCTTTCCACATCTCCCAATCCAATCCCGCAGGGACAGGCGATGGTTTGAACGGGCCTTCGCGCATGCCGGCGGGCAGGACGGTGGAGATATGTTTCAACTTCCCGATTCGGCCATTGCGCACCAGTTCGCACGCGAGGCGGAAGTTTGCTTCACTGCGTTGCTGGCTACCGGTTTGCAAAATCCTTCCTGTCTTCTTGACTGCGCGAACGAGTTGTCTCCCGTCCTCGATCGTAAGAGTGAGCGGCTTCTCGCAATAGACATCTTTGCCGGCACGCATGGCGGCGAGTGAAACGAGGGTGTGCCAATGATCTACCGTGCCGCAAATGATGGCATCGATATCGTCGCGCTCCATGACCTTGCGGAAGTCTTTGTAAGTAGTTGCGTCCGGGTAGGTCTTTTTGGTTTCGGCCAGGCGAACATCGTCCAAATCGCAGAGAGCAACGATTCTTCCGAAATGCGATGCCTTGTTGGCATCGCCACGCCCCATGCCGCCACAGCCGACCAGGGCGATGGCTGGCTGATCATTGGGCGATAAAACGCGTTTTGCTTTCGGCTTTGCTTCGCACTCCTGAACGAACCATCCCGGCAAAGTAGAAGCGGCAATGATGGCGGCAGAGGTTTTCAGGAACCGACGACGGTTCTGGCCAGAGAATTCGTGATTCATAGGGATTATAATTAACGGGAATGCGCCGACGAGGTAACCACGTTTGAAGCGGGGCGATAGCTCATGTTAGCGCCAGTAATGTCCGTCACCGTGAAGGTGACAGTTCCGGTTGAGATGGAAGCGGTCGAAGTGATCGTTGCATTACCAAGGGAGGTAGAAACTGCACTGTTGTTGCTCTCTGAGATCGCGCCTGTGAAGTTGCCGATAACGGTGGCTGAAGCGACGTTCGCACCCGATTGATCTTTCACGTTCACGACTGCACGAGAGCGATACTTCGTCCCCGAAGCCAACACCCAACTCCTCGTGATGCTGTTTACATGAACGGCCTTGTAGGTTCTCGCGTTCACCTGAGCAGTATTCACAGAGGAACCGCTCCCATTGCTGGCACGAAGCACATAGTAATACAACGTGTTGGGGGCAAGCCCGGTATCTGCATAACTGGTAACGTTGGCAGGGACGGAGGCCAGGTCGGTAAAGGGCCCGCCCGATGTCGTGCTACGTGCAATGACGAATTCGGTTTCATTGGTGGGGTTATTTGCCCAGGAGAGATTGATGCGGGAGGCATTTACTGCGACCGCGACAAAGGAAATGGGCATTACTGGCGCAGGCGATTGCACGAACTGAATGGCATCCGCCATGACCACCGTAGCGGCATCCGCGAACCCGTCTGTAATTTTCACATTCCCGCTGTTGCCGGAAGCGAAATCAAACGTTCCAAGATAATTCCATTTCCCCCCGTTGATCTTCTGATTTGCGTAAACGGTTGAAGAACCTCCGCTGTGGGTAATCACATGAGGAGCATTCGTCGTGCGATTGCTTCCTTGAGCATGCCATTCCAAAACGTCGTAGGCTGCCGCGGTCGCAATGTACGGGGTGAATTGCAGATAGTTCGCACCGCTCCCCTGTGCGATGAACCGATAATCCGATGCGTATTTGTCGACTGCAGTGCTGCCGATCGACCAGGCACCCACCACGAGGGCCGCGCGATTATCAATCAGGAGATTCGTTTCCGGAGTTGTGGCACCCGATTCATTTGAATTGTTCGAAAAACCACCAATGTTGGTTGCACGGACCACATAGTAATAAGTCGTGTCTCCCGTTAAACCAGTGTTGATGTAAGAGGTCGTATTCGCTCCAACCGTAGCGACATCTGTGTAAGGGCCCCCGACCGCGGTGCTGCGACCGATAACGAAACCACTTTCTGTGGAGGAATTGTCATTCCAGGCTAAATCGACGCGGGTTGCGCGAGTAGCGGTGGCGGTCAGATTCGAAGGAGCTGCCGGTGGCAGAATGGTCGGTCCGTCATACTGAAACTTGATTCCATCCGCGATGACGACTTGACCAGCGTCAGGGATTGCATCCGAAATGCGCACGTAGCCCGAGGCACCGGGAACAAAGTTGAACGTGCCAAGCAGATTCCATTTACCTTCGTTCGCTTGTTGATTCACATTTACCGTCACGGAACCGCCGTTGTGAACGATGGTGTGCGGCGCGCTTAGCGTTCGATTACTTCCCATCGTGTGCCACGTGTAAACCTTGTAGTCACCCGGCGTCGTGATGGTCGGGATGAAGTCGACATAGTTTGTTCCGGTCCCCTGCCCTCGACTCCGATAATTCAAACCAAACTTGTTGGTTGCAATGGATCCGGTGCTCCAGGCGCCGACGACGGTTGCGGATGGATTATCAATGACAATGCTGTTAACCACACCCGGCATATCGCCACTGGTTGCTGCTTTGATGTTTGCCCATTGGACCGCGCCGTGCAGATCCGCACGCCAAAAATTAACTCCTTTATAACCACCCGGTGACGCAGATCTCACATCCGCCAACAAGTAATCACAGAATTCAGTGACATCTTTGTCTGGAATGGTAGAAGCCTGCGGAGGGGCAAGCGGCCCGTAAACTTGCGCCACAGGAACGATCGGCTTGATGGCATTGGTCCAGGTGCCAGTGAGTGAGTTATGGAAGTTATTCCATTCCGTGTCGGTCCAATCGATCGCCTCGCTCGAGGTCTTATCAAAGCTGTAGTGATAGATCTGCGGCATCACGGCGTCGCAATAGAATCCAAACTCTTTGTAGGGAAACGAAGAGTGAAAACTGATGATGGGCATCGGCGCATGGGCCAGAAACTTGGTGGGCCAAAGGTTCTTGATACCTGAGCCCATTTGAATCGCCTTTGCGGGTCCATTGGTACCGATCCACGAACGATTACTTTCCCATTCCGCTTCCGCATCAATCACGAAACCGTCTGCTCCAAGGTTGTAGCAATAGGAAGCGAGGTTTATTTCTCCCTGCACATCGCTGCCATAGGAACGGGTGTATCCGAAAATCTTCAGTCCAGCGGCATGCGCCTGGTTAACGAGGTTCGCGTTGAATTGAGGAGAACTTCCGGTGCCATTGAAGTTAGTGGAGCCAGTTCCGGCTTTCACAATGATGTAATTTATCCCCTGGCTTTTCTCGAAATCCATCAGGCTGGGAATGTTTGTCACTGAAGTAACATTTCCACCGAGTTTATTGGTGGCGTCGGAAACGTAGTAAATCCAGTCACCTTTCCCGAGATTCTCGGAATCGACTCCGCCATCGAATACCACGGCGGAAGCGCTGAAAGAAATTAAGGATGCACAAAGTACGGAAACGGTCTGAATACTTTTACAGGTGGGAACATTGAATAAACGCATGGCTACACGGGGTTAGGGTTTTAGGGCGTGCCACGAGATTTAAACTCTCCCCTCAACAAGTCAATCAGGGTTTCTCGGGGTAATGGGCCATATTCAACTAATCTCACCCCGGTGGACGGCTCTGAACAACTTCAGTCAGTTTGCCGCGTATCTTAGTGGTTCTCGGCAGTCTGGATTGTAACGATACAGAAACCCGCTGCCACCGGCTTGTCGACACACCACTTGGAATGGGTAAATCGCTTTCAATCTTTGTCCGAAATTCGTGACTTCTGGTCGGCTCGTACAAGAAAGCTGCCAGGCGATAAAACCCAATGCTACCCACGACTTTACGCGTCTGGAGCGCGTTTTCTCTCGTCTCCGACAGATTTGCCGAGTGCCGAGAAAATTATCTCACTACTCCGCCAATCTTTCCGAGACGTGAGAAAATTATCTCACTACTCTGCCAATCTTGCCGGGACCCGAGAAAATTATCTCACTACTCCGCCGATCTTGCCGGGACCCGAGAAAATTATCTGACTACTCCACCAATCTTGCCGAGACGTGGGAAAATTATCTCACTACTCTGCCAATCTTGCCGGGGCGTGAGAAAATTATCTGAGTAATTTTCCAATCTGGCGGGGTAGTGAGATAATTTTCCCGACACCTCGCCAATCTGTTTTTGACGTCAGAAAATTATCTCAGCACCTTGGAAATGCTCTCGGAATGACCGGTAAAATGTGCCTTGGGATCGCAAAAAGAGCGACCCTTGGATTTTCCGGAAATTTCCCAGCCAGGATCCTGAAATTGGCAGCTTGCGGTCCCCTTACGTGCCGAGGATGCCGGTCGTTTCTATCGATTACGCCTGCAGGGGGACCTCCACGTCACGGCACCTGCGACAATTAGTTCTTACTCACGTCGAGACAAACAATCTGATCCAGATTGCGGAGGTAGATTTTCCTATTCGCAAGGACTGGCAGAGCCCACGTGTCTCCTTTGGTGTCGCGAGGAAGATCTTTTCGCACTTCGACCGGTTGCGCTTTGGAGATTTCCTTGTAACCAGCAGGAGAAGCTTCAGCGGTGGCCAATTGGCCCTTGTCTCCGTAAATGATTAATTTCCCATCCGCCACAATCACAGAGCCCGTGCCAAAGCCCTCTTTCTCCCATTTCTGTTCCCCGGTCTTGAAATCTACCGCTTTGAGGAAACCGCGACCAGCCTGTCCATCGAAACCATACAGAGTCCCGTTCCAAAGCACGGAGGAGTTGACCTGGTTCTTCATGTTTTTGTTGCGCCACAGTTCTATGGGAGGATTTTGGCTGAGATCAAAAAGAGCGCAACCCACTCCGTAGCCGGAAGAGATAAACATTTTGTTCCCCTGCACAATTGGGGTAGCCGCATTGATATCGTAACTGGTTTTCCAGGGGATTTTCCAAAGCTCCGCCCCGTCCTTGATGGATCGAGCGACGACACCGGTGGCGGTAAAAACAGCGACTGCCGTCTTGCCCTTATGATTGAAGGTGATCGGAGAAGAATAACTGGCGGGTTCGTCCCCTGCTTTCCAAACTTCTTTCCCGGTCTTCTTATTGAAAGCTACTACAGACGCCCCCGCACCGCCCGTTTCAACGACTAACAAATCTTTAACAACCAGCGGGGATGTAGAAAAACCCCACACCGGCAGCTTCGCTTTATAATCGGTTTGATAGCTCTTCTGCCAAACGACCTTTCCGCTCGCGGCATCGAGGCAGAACAGGTGCCCTTCACGGCTGACGGTATAGACGAGCTTTCCATCCACTGTCGGGGTGCCGCGAGGCCCGGGATAGCCGTTGGGATCCTGCGCCTTGCAAGGGTAGGAATGTTTCCAGATCTCCCTGCCGGTTTTCGCGTCAAAGCAGTAGACCTGATCCGTGTCCCCCGTATTGCCCATCACGAAAGTCTTTCCATTTACGACCGACATGGAACCGTAGCCAACACCGATGTCGGCGCGCCAGACGCGAACAGGACCAGAGGTGGGCCATTGCGCAGACCATTTCTTTTCGCGCGAGACTCCGTCACGATTCGGTCCGCGCCATTGCGGCCAATCTTCCGCGAAAGAGGTCTGAGTCAAAAAGAAAGCCGTCCCGAGAAGCAATGCCGCGAATTTCATTTGGTCGAAACTTGCAGCAAGTGGCGAGAGTGTCAATTGGCCTACCACGAGTCAGTCAATAAAATTTCGATTCGGGCTGGGTACTACACAGACCGGTCGAAAAGGCTTTTTACGCCGCCCGTGTACTGACTTCTGACAACCGGAAAACTTGGCCTGGCTATGCTTTGCCCGCTGTGGCTTTGCTTAACTTCGATGGTTTCATCATAGCGGGATCCTGCGAAGTGATCTTAGTTCCCTTTTGCCCTTTCAAGCCCTTCTCCCGCAATTCGTGTTCGGCTTTCAACCAGTGCTCTTGCTCGCACCCCTTGGGTTTGCCTTCGCGTTCCCAAATCTCGTAGGCCCGTTGTGAAATCTGTTCGTATGTGATGGTCATAGCTGGATAAAATGAAACCTAAACAGGTTATTGTCTTTCAGGTTCACCACTGATTGTGCGTTGGGTAAATTCCCCAATTTACGCCAGTACATCGAAAACGCCGGGCGAACCCGGCGTTATGAGAATGTTAAAGTCTGTTTTTAGAATGCGAAGCGTAGCCCGCTGCGCAGTTGTGAATATTCAACTGAGTCTTCTGCCCAGAAATACCGACCATCAACAAAGATGCCGGTATTCGCGTTGAGGCGAAATTCCAGTCCCGCACCAGCATGTAAACTCCAGGATTTGTCTGGATCAAAGGTTCGACCTCCGCCCGCCATGAAATAGGGCGCGAGGGAAATGGCATCAATCGGAACACGTAAGATCAAACTGCTGTTAATGTGGTCAACGAAGGCCCCGCGATTATTGTGAACAACCGCGTCAGCACCGACGCCCACCCAGCGTGTGAAGAAGTAATTCACCCCGAGCCCGCCACCCCAGCGACCGCCGTCTGTATCATCAAATACGTCATCCCACTCGTCTGCTTCTCCGCGCACGTAACTGGCAAAAAGATCCACAGAGAATTCGTTGGCACGGAACCGATCACCTTCACTGTCATAGGAGAATCGGTCCTGCCAATCCCATGTCGTGGTTCGAGTAGTGGTCGTGGTTGTCTGTGCTGTTGCCGCGCCTAATCCTATTGTCATCAGTGCCGCAGCAATAATCACCGCTTTGATTTTCATAGTTATCGATTCCTCTGGTTTGTTTTCAAGGGAGACGGTCCATCCATCCCCAGGGTTTATGTTACGGGTTACGGAACTTCACGCGGGAGGACCGCGCAATCAGGGGTAAGTCGTAAACGCTCTTGGGGAAAATGGCGTGGGTCAGGTCAGTGAGGAAGCTCGGCCAACCATTTGGGAAAGACCAATCCATAACGGTCCCGGACCTGTGGATAAATTGCTCGGAGGCGCTGTTCATCTTCCAAACGCGCATAGACCGGATCAGGTCGACAGCAGAAGGGGGCTGCATCCACCGTCCATTGTTGTCCATTCTTCAAAGCATGCTCACGCAGACTCGCATTCAACCGTTTAGCAGATTCGAAGCAACTGATGTTCTGTAGAGCCCACGCTCGAGGCCGGAAATCCTGAGCCCGTTCGAGGAATCGGCTGAGATCTGACGACATTCTACTCTCATTCAAGAACATGCCTGTCTGGTCGTTAATAAACGCAGCAGATCCAATGTGGGCTCCTTCCACCAACCCAACAGGGGTATCAGCAAACATCGATTCAGCCACCACCACGCAAGAACCTTCGCGTTTCGAAAGCACGAGAGTGATCTTGCTGGAACATTGCAATGCATTCACCTCGGTGATGGGAAGGCGTTCCCGAATTTCGATGCGGTCCTGCACTCCAAACAGTTTGGCTTCAGCCAGGATATGTTCCTTAGTGCGGCCCGTTTCAGGTTGCCCCACGAGTACCACCCGCAAGTCGCGCCGCATATTCTGCAACGCTTTGAAAAGAACCCAATGCCGTTTGAACGGAGCCCAATTTGCTACCATTAAAATGTCAATGGGTCTGTCTTTTCGCGGCAGTGGCTTGAAAGGTTCGGGATCGACCCAACTGCTAATAAATAATGGAAGCACATGGGTGCCGCTGTTAAGCCGTTGAAACCATCCGATATCCGCTTGATTGGAAATCATGAAGAACACGTCCCCACCTGGAATGTGTGCCATCGTCCAATAAGCCTGAAAGTGCGTCGGCGACCAGGAGGGCGCACAAACGATGGTATAGTCCCGCAACAATGCAGCGGAACCGTGTGCTCGTAAGAGTGGTGGGAGATTGTACTCAAACGAAACAAGGATCACCCCCTTCTCTTTCGGGCTGATCGCTTCTTTGAGGATCAATCCTTTGCCGATCGCGGGCGACCTGGAGGTTTTTTCAAACTTCTTCCAACCAATGTGTTCATCTCTCCAAATAGATGCCTTTTCGGGGGACTCCACATAAGGACGCAGCAACGATTCCACTTTTCCAGGATCGCCCGCTGCCAGCAGCATTCGGTAAGCATCGGCCAGGCGATCGAGCCGTTCAGAAGGGTCCTTGATGAACTGTGCCCGCAAGGCCTTGACGGACCCGGTTATATTTTGGACGAGGCCGGAGTAACGGAGCCGGTCGGTCGCACAAATGCGCATTTTTTTAATCTGCGCATTCATTGATCAAATCGGTGGATGGATTGGTCGCTGTTGAATTGTCCTTCATCTTTGAAAGGTGGCGAATGCTATGTCCCGCATTTCGGAAAGAAAAGTGACAATTCCGGCGTTTATACGAAAAAAGAGGTGGACGGTTGAGTCCACCTCTTTGCTTTTTCAGTCCGCGAACTTAGTCACAACTAATGCAATCGTTTACTGCGCGGTTCCTTCGCTATCTCTGCTGCCGTCCTCAACCTGGAACCAGCCTCCTGGCCTCCATGGATTTCTCCACGCCATCCTCCAGTTTCGCGTCCGCGCTCTTCGATGAATTCTTTGAAGCGTTTTAGGTCGCCTTCCACCTTGCCACTCACCAGGCCCAGGGCGTCACCCATCTTTTCAGTCGCACTCTCTGGCTGATAGTTCAGGGTGAGGGTAACTCGGGTTGTATTCCCGTTCACGACGCCGAACCGAACCGAGCCGGAATTGGGCGCGCCGGCAATACTCCGCCATGATATGATTTGATCCGGTGTCTGCTCCACGATTTCCGCGTCCCATTCCTTGGACTTCCCCGCGATGGTCGCTTTCCAATGAAGACGCTTGTTGTCGAGTTGCTGGACCTGGTCCACTCCATCCATGAAACGCGGAAATTCCTCGAACTGTGTCCATTGATTGTAGACCGCGCAAATCGGCGCATCTACTTCGATTGATTTCTCGATCGTTTCCATAATGATCAGGGTGTGGAAGGTGCCGTCTTCGATGCATCTTCACTAGACTGGGTGTCGGATTTTTGCGCATCAGACTGGGCACCTGCTGGATCATCCTGAGCGGCGCTGCTGCTGTCATCCTTCTGCTGTGATTGATCAATCGGCTGCGGCTGCACACCTGGGTCTGCTTTTTCCGGGCTTTCAGCTCCGGCAGGTTCGCGCAATTCCGGGATGCTGGCGTTGCGATCTTCCTGGAGTTGTTCTGCGATCTTCAGGTGCTCACGGAGAACGGGAAGCGTTTCCGAGGCAAAGGAACGGATCGAAGGATCTTCACCCTCCTTGGACTGCTGTTCGAACATCTTGATGTCTTTCTTGTGATGCATCGCAGCCTGTTTCAGGAATTCCTTATCGAACTGTTCCCCCGACAATCGGGAAAGATGATCCAGGTGCGCCTGGTGTTTCTGTTCGAGTTGGTCTGAGACAGTGATGCCTTTCTTTTGAGCGATAGGCTTGAGTTGATCGCAGGCCTTCTGATGGTCACGAGCGAGTTTGTCACCGTATTGCTTAACGGAGCTGCTTTCCGCTTTTTGGGCGGCGAGTTGTCCCGCTTTTACTTCCATCAGTCCGCCCTGTAACGCTTTCTTCGCAAACTTCTCGGGCGTCTTCGCATCCTGTTCATCGGCTTCGGCACCTGCAGCTTCATCTATTTTTACGTCAGCTTGTGCTTCGATGTCCTTACTGCTGCTGTCGACTTCGGCACCGGCGGGTTCCTTTTGAATCTGCAATTGAGCATCAGCACCGGCGGAGTCGCTCTGAGTCTGGCTCGATGCATCAGCACCGGCGGGTTGGCTTTGGGTTTTGTTTTCGTTGTCCGCGTGGGCAGCGACGCTCAAGCTGAGCGAACCGGCGATAATAGCTGCAATGATTTTCTGTTCGATTTTCATAATCCTCCTTTGTTGAAGTTGTTTCCGTGTTCCGCGTGGACCGCAAGCTGCGGCACCGTGCAACCTATTTCGGGTTTGAAGCCGTTCAATCAGGATATCGGCGAATTGTACTTTACGGGATGCGCCTAAAGAAAATACTAGAGCCATGCCAGAACTAGCGGAGGTGGAATTCTATCGAACACTGTGGAATTGCGGGTTGAACCACGCTGTTCTCGCCGTCCACCTACATCCGGAAAAAAGAATCTTTCGTGGAACAGATACAGAGAATCTACAGAGGCATTTGCGCGGCCATAAGCTTCTCGGCTCCGAAACGCACGGTAAACAGATGATGTTTCAATTCGCCGGCGGAGCATGGCTCGGAATTCATCTTGGCATGACCGGGACGCTGCGCGTGGAGAAGACTGGCTTCCAACCGGAGAAGCATGACCATCTCGTGTTAGGGCAGAAATCTCGGGCGCTGGTATTCTCTGACCCTCGACAATTTGGACGCATTTTGTTTCACGTTGGAAAAGAGGAACCAGAATGGTGGAGGGAGCTGCCGCCACGCATCAACTCTCCGGAATACACTCGCGAGCATCTAACCCTGTTCCTGAAACGGCACGGGAAAGCGCCGATCAAGGCAGTGCTTCTCATGCAAAACGGTTTTCCGGGTGTTGGCAATTGGATGGCCGACGAAATTCTTTGGCAGGCCAAAGTGCATCCCAGGAAGCTGGGGCTCAAACTAACCCCAGAGGAACAAAAGGCGTTGTATCAAAAGACTCGCCTGGTTTGCGAACAAGCGTTGCTGACCATTGGAAAAGATTTTTCTGATCCACCTGCCTCCTGGCTGTTCCGTCACCGCTGGAAAAAGAAGGCAAAATGCCCACGATGTAAAGCGGAGCTAAAACACGCGACCATTGGAGGCCGGACCACCTGCTGGTGCGCGACTTGCCAGAAGTAAACTAAGATTCTTTCGGATACCGTCGAGGAACCAACTTCACCGGTCGCTTGCCATGACGGACCGCGCCCTGCACCGGCACATAGGCCAATTCGGTCCTATCAGCGGCTGACCGTAGCATCAACCCTCCCCTGCTCATGTCGCCACGACCAACGAATTCGGACGGGAAAAGCAGTCGGTCGCCAAACACTTCCAGAAGAAGATCCACATACTTCCCCGTCGCCACACTCCCGAGCAGGACGACTTCGCACTCACTCATCTGCATCGCAATCGCCTTGGCATCCCGCAGCACCGGACGACGATATCGTTGATCCGCTCCATCAATGTCCACTTCCGCGAACGACTGCAACTTCTTAAGCGTGACCGGAGTGTCCATCGGAACCAAACCAGCGTTAGTGGTGATAACGAATGCTCCCGACAGTTCGTTGGGTGGATTCGCAAACGCGCGGGCATAAGCCACTTTCCCGCGAAAATATAATCCGCTTAGGAAGCTGAAGATTTCACTCAGTGGAACGGCCTTCAGGCGCAGACGGCGTGCGAGGTCAAATTGTGCCCGTCCGTTGCAGAGCATTTTGGCCCGTTCACCTCCTGAATGTGCTGGTGAGAGCAAAAAGATTCTATGCACTGGTCGAAATATATCACGACTGGCATTTCACGCCGCTTCATGGAAGATTACGCGCCCTGAATGGACCCGGTTAAAGTCAAAATTTGCGGTATCACGAATCTGGACGACGCCCGCGCCGCAGCAGATGCCGGCGCCGATGCGCTCGGATTTATGTTTTTTGATCAAAGTCCCCGCAACATCCAGATCCAAACCGCGGCTGAGATCGCCCAATCCATTTCACCGTTCGTTCTTAAAGTAGGAGTGTTCGTAAATCCCGATCCGGATCTTGTTCAAACAGCCATCGCGCACTGCGGACTGAACATTCTTCAATTTCATGGGGAAGAATCCCCGGAATTTTGTAAACAGTTCGGAACGATGACGATGAAAGCTTTTCGGGTGAAAGATGCGACCTCCCTTGAGTCACTGAGTGATTATCACACCGACGCGTTCCTCCTGGATAGTTACGTCGCGGGTAAGCAAGGGGGGACCGGTGAACAGTTCAACTGGGAACTGGCCATAGAAGCCAAGAAATTCGGTCGTCCCATCTTTCTGGCCGGGGGGCTAAATCCCACAAACGTTCAGGCGGCGGTGGAACAGGTCCGGCCATTCGGAATTGATGTCTCAAGTGGTGTGGAGGCTTCTCCAGGAAAGAAGGATCACCAGAAAATCCGCGACTTCATCACTTCAGTGCGAGCGGCGCGCTGATCGTTGCTAGGCGCCATCAACCCCAATTTGCCCTTTGATGTTTGGCAAAATGCCTCATAGGTTTTCCTTCAATGTTATCTGAACGGAAATGGCAGTTGGACGGTGTGCTCCGGATGTTACTAGGAATTTTCGGCACCTGGTTCGTCGTTCAGATGATTGTTTCCATGCTGAACTTTTTGATTCAGCCCGGGGCTGAGCCAAGCACCACCTCCCTCTTGCACACCCTGTTCAAAATCTTCCTCACCCAGGCGATTGCTTTATGCTGGGTGATCTATTTCCTGCGAGATCAAAAACTGAATCTCCGATCCGCATTCGGCTTCGTCCAACGTGTGCCAAAAGCGGTTATGCTCGGCCTCCTGATCGGCATTTGTGTAGTGCCGATTGCGTGGATGCTTCAATTTCTTTCAGTCCAGCTTCTTGATCTCCTGAATATGGGGCCGGAGTCACAACCCATTGTCTCCAATTTCAGGGAAACGCAAAAGAGCGCCGAAGCAAATTTAATGCATAAGCAGGTCCTTTTTGGTATTTCTGTAACCATCATAGCTCCCATCGTGGAGGAATTTCTCTTCCGCGGTATTTTTTATCCAACCCTCAGGAATCTCGGTTTCCGTCGGATCGGTATGTGGGTCACAGCCATTCTCTTCGGACTCATGCATGGCAATATGGCAGGGATGATTCCATTGACCCTTCTGGGTGTCGTCCTTGTGCTGGTCTATGAGGAAACTGACAATCTGATCGCCCCCATTTTAGTCCACAGCGTGTTCAACGGAACCAACTTTCTCTACATGCTGTTTGAAGCTCAATTCAATAAACTGCTGTTCCCTTCATGAACGAATTTCAATTGATCGAACAACTCACCCGAAACCTCCCCACCAATGATTCCGTAATCACTGGCGCGGGTGACGACTGCGCCGTCCTCGACCTCGGAGTGCCAGAGAAATATCTCCTCTTTAAAACCGATGCGGTCGTCGAGGGAATCCATTTTACCAAAGAAACTCCCGCTCAAAAAATTGGCCACAAAGCTCTGGCTCGCTGTTTAAGCGATATCGCGGCCATGGCAGGAACACCGACCCACGCGCTGGTGACCATTGGCTTGCCCAGGGACTACGATCCAACATTCGTGCAAAGCATTTATGAAGGGATGAATGCGGTAGCTGCGAAGTTTGGTGTGGCCATTGTCGGCGGCGAAACCACCACCAATCCGGAAAGAATTTTCATATCGATTGCCCTGCTCGGAACAGTATCGAAGGCGCATTGCCCCCGCCGTGCTGGCGCGAAAGTAGGCGATGCTATTTTTGTGACCGGTGAATTAGGCGGTTCCCTCCGGGGACGCCATCTTGAATTCGAACCCCGCCTGGCGGAAGCGCGATGGTTGGCTGAAAACTTTGAGATCCATTCCATGATCGATCTCAGTGATGGGTTGGCCGGTGACCTCCGACATATCTTGAACGCCAGCAAAGTCGGCGCTGAATTGTTGGGGGCTTCGATTCCAATCAGCCGCACTGCCAAGCTCCAGGCGCGTGAGGAATCTTCCGCGAAACCGCCTTTGCTCGCCGCTCTGACCGATGGCGAAGATTTTGAACTCCTCTTTACCGTGGCAAAGTCCAGCGCTGTGAAGCTGCTCGACTCCTGGAAATTGCAGTTCCCTGAAACCAAGCTCACCTGCATCGGAAAAATTCAAGCGCCACTGGGTTTGAAGATTCGTCATCTGGACGGAATCCGCGAGTTCAAACCCCAGGGTTACACCCACTTCGCCGAAACCGCCGAGCAGTAACGTGCAAGCCACCTTCATTTCTCACAGCCCCGAGGAAACGCAGGCGCTCGGTCGCACCTGGGCCGATAAAGCCGACGAGGGTTGGGTCATCGGGTTAAGCGGCGATCTCGGGACCGGCAAAACTCAATTAGTCAAAGGCATCGCCGCAGGGCTTGGGTTTTCTGGAAAAGTCCAGTCCCCCACCTTCGCGTTAATTAACGAATATTCCGGGGGACGCCTTCCATTGTTTCACCTCGATCTGTATCGATTGGAATCTCAGGCCGAGATCGTGCGCGCTGGTTTGGAAGAATACCTCGTCAACCCGTCCGGAGTGGCCGTGATCGAATGGATTGAGCGTTGGACCGGTGAGGACACCGTAGCGCTTTCGCAAGGCACGACAAAATTGCGACTGGTGAAGTTCGAGCAGATCAGCGAAACGGACCGACGTATTTCATATGAAGATTTTGGCGCTTGAATTCTCCTCGGACGAACGAAGCGTGGCTCTCGCCGAACAGAGCCATGGTGGAATTCAAATTCTTGCCTCTGCGTCTGAGACCGGGGGCCGTTCCACTCGCGCATTCGCTTTGATCGAACGGGTATTGAGTGAAGCGAAGCTGGAACGTGAAGCAATCGAAGGACTAGCGTTGGGAATTGGACCCGGTTCGTATACCGGAATTCGCGCCGCCATCTCAGTCATCCAGGGATGGCAACTGGCCACCAACCTCAAGAGTTTCGCGGTAAGCAGCGTAACAGGTCTTGCGGCCCAGGCGCATGCACGAGGACTTCTCGGTCCTGTAGCAATCGTCGTGGACGCGCAACGCGGAGAATTCTACGTGGCGAGTTACAGTTTATCCGGGGAAGGCTTTCTGGAAACTGAACCGCTCAAACTAGTCTCTCGAGCCGAGGTCCAGGCCAGGAGCGACCGTGGCGAGCTAATCCTTGGGCCTGATGCAGGAAGTTTTGCTGGCGGACAGGTCCTGGTTCCGCAGGCGGAATTTATTGCGCGATTGGCGTTCGCTACAGCTCCTGTCCCAGGCGAGGAGCTGGAACCCATTTACCTGCGCGAAACGAGTTTCGTTAAAGCACCACCTCCGCGAATCATTTTGTAAAGTTACTGTGGACTAATCCCAACCTCTGAGCCGGAACGATGCAGAAGATGAGACACGGATTTCACAAATCTGCACGAATTGAAGGCCCTGTTCTCCGTGGGATTCTTGATCACCATTCGGTGCGAGTTGCCGACATTCTCAAACTGGGTGCCTTGGCTTTTCAATTCGTGCGAATTCCTGAAATTCGTGTCAAAAGCAGAATCTGAAATATATCGTTCCGGCTCAGTAAGTAATTCCCTGGGAAAGGTATTGCGGCACACGCAGATCCACATCATTCCCGAGAACGGAGTAGGCCGAAAATTGCCTGAGCATTTGATCCCGAAATTTTACTTCATTGAATATTCCAACACTTCCGTCACATAAGCCCATCACTCCCTGGTCTGGATGGCGCGTTCCGCTCATCCAACCAAATTCCTGAACCTTGTTCTTCGTAATCTTCAAGCTTTCGGGCGGATTGGCGCCGTAGACGAAAACGTCCTTCTGCGTAATGTGATTATCACCGGTCAAAAACATTTGCGGACGCTCCGGATGGGCGTCTGCCGAGAACAGATAACTCAGATTTTTGCGCAACTCGAATGTGGGAGTCATCTGGGTCCAGTTTGTCATTGGCGTACGGTTTTTGTCGGATGGGCACATCAGCACCTTGGGATTTACCAAATACTTTTCTAAAGTTCCCCAGTGATTGCGCCATGGAATCAGAGGTAGCCCCCCAGGACCAGGATTCCACGGATATTTGCCATTGTTATTTTCATCACCCCAGAGAGTGAACGCCAGGACGATCTGTTTTTGATTGCTGACACAGTTTGACTGTTGAGCTTTGCTTTTGGCTTTGCTGAGAGCTGGCAGGAGCATTCCTGCGAGGATTGCGATAATCGCAATCACGACCAGCAACTCGATCAGAGTGAAGGCACATCTGCCGTGTGAAGGGGACGGAATCGAGATCTGTTTCATTTATAAATCCAACTAGGGGCGCTTCAGTCGAAAGTAAGTGGCGAGGTTCGTCGGTGTGATGTTTGCTCGGATTTCGCCGTCCTGCACTTGAGTCGCGAGATTCACCCAACCGTTCGATCCCAAACTGCCATTCGCCTGCAAAGTATAATTTGCCATCGCCTCGCTCCAAAAGAGCGTGAGCATGTTCCCATTCCTTCGAATCCCGATCACTGGGACGGCCGGAAAGTCGAATTCCCCGGGAACCATGGCGCGCTGATCAAATCGGACCCGGTCCAGGTAACCAGTGAACGGATTCGCCCCGTCAGCGTCCGAACCAATTGTGATTGTCGATTCGGTGCGGTAACCCGCTCCGCTGGTATAAGGAACGGTGGCGGCGAGAGCCCCATCGATGTAAAACTTCATGTTCGCTCCGTCGCTGTGAACCACGGCCACGTGATGCCATTGACCGTCATTGGGCAAACTGGCAGAGGAGGAAATGTCTCGCACCTTGAACGCCGTCGTGTGCAGCGTGCGATTGGTGTTGATGGACAAGGCAAATCCAGGACGGCGCTCGTATTGAAATAGAATGGCCCGTGCCGCCGGGGTATAACCAACCGCTACTTTGACCCACGCCTGTATCGTATAACTATCGTTGAGTCCGTTGGTCCCAATAATTTGGTTGGTATCGGTGATGGTGATTTTCCTGGTCCCATCAAAATAAAGGGACCAATCCCCCGCTTGCCCTGTTGGCGAGCTCGAATTCCAGGTCGGCCCGCTGCCAGTCAATGATCCACTCAGGCCTCCAATCGTATCGACCACCTTCGTGCCACTGCCCTGATCGAAAGGAAAATAAAATCCGGTCGCGTGATTGGTGAAGTTGTTAAAAATGAATTGGCTCAGAACAGAATAATGGTCCGAGGCTTCCAGCGAACCGACAAAAGCATTCGTCGGGGTTACCTGCGATGTTTTCCCTTTCCAGATATAATCTATGCGAGCAGCCGTGGGCCCAGGACAAGGAACGGTTCGGCCCAGAGTCCCGTCTCCCGCCACCTCCCAGATGTCGATCCACTTCTGATCCATCAAGTCGTGAACAGCTCCTAACGGCGTGTCGTTAAAATCACCGCCAAAAATCACGGGCAACGTTTCATCGCCCAGCCATGTATTGAAGTTTGTCCCACATTTCAGGCGCTCGGTATCAGAATCGTGAAAATCCAGATGGGACGCCCAAAAGGAAACAAATTTTCCATTCAGATCCACCACCGCCTTGAGCCAGCCTCGTTGTTCGTTATCGCCGACTCTTGGCAAGAGCCGATGATCTTTCAAGAGGATGGGATACTTTGACAAAATGGCGTTGCCAAATTGGTCGTTCCCGGAAAGGAAAATGTTATTGTTGCTGAAGACATAAGCCATCCCGGTTTGTTTCGAGAGTTCTGCAATGTTATCGCGGCCATCGCTCTTCGCCATAAAACGAGCGACTTCATTCAACGCCACCAGATCGACATTTTGCTCCAGGATGAAACTGGCGATCTTCTGCGTGTTGACCTTCCCGTCATGGGCGGCTGCATGAATATTGTAGGCCATGACACGAAACACGGAGCTCGTGTTTACGTTGCTGGCGGGAGGATTCAAGCGCAGGAGGAATTCATCGTAGGTAACAGGCCCGGCATCCCCCGCGACGTCCCAGATGATATGGCGACCAGGACCGTTCAGGCGCCAGCCGCTGGGAAGATCGGGATCGCTATCCGTGTCATAGATCCAGGAATTTCCATTGTTCAATGAAAGCTGCACCCGGGAATTAAACGAAGTCGTTTCTGCACCAGCGTCCGTCACCCGAATCAATACGAAAAGATCTTCTCCATAAGAATTATCGGTAAGGGAGGTGATGTGTTCGTTTATGTCGCTGGCCAAACCGGAGGAACCAGAGTCGATCCGTTTGCCCACAGTATAAAAACTATTCCCGCTATTCGTCCGGTAAATCTGAACACCAAAGTCCCAGACGTTTAAATCACCTTCCGTGGTCGCGATGCCAAACGAAAAACGCTGAGTCGCGGCAGAGCCGTTGTTCATCCTCACCGCCAAATCGTAAACAACCGGGTTGGCCGCAGACGCCCCTTCAATTCCCAGGGCGGGTCCAAAGTCAAAGGAGCTCACACCATCGGACGAAAGAACAAACCGACCTGGCGTGGCCGCCGCTGCTACCTGAAGCTTATTGCCAACGATCGTGTAGGCACCCGTGTCCTTGGTCCCAAAAGGGATATAACGCAAATTCGATTTGGCCGTCCCCGTGAGCCGTGTGGCAGAGGGCGGGTTGATTCCAGTGTTGACGCCACTGTTGAGCCCAAAACCAGCGCCGGAGCCCGCGACGTTAAAAGTGTCCCGGATGATATTAGTCGCTGCAGCCTGCACCTGCTTACTCACTAAAAGGACGAAAATACAGAGGAGCAGGATAAGGTTTCGAGACGTCATCACATTGGTAAACTTCCAGACCACATTCAGGAGACAAACACCACGGCAAATGGGCGACTCCAACAGTGCCCATTTGCCTCCACTTAAACCTTATTCGGTACGACTACGATAAAAACTCGGACTTGTCGAAGGAGCTTCACTGAATTGAAGCGACCCATTAGCCGCTGCCGTATTTGTATAAACGCCTGACCATGAGATTAAATCGAGGGAACGCTCAACAACGTAACTCTGGCCCGGGGTTCCCTGGACCGACACAGTCGCCGTTCCAGCATTGTTGCTGATCGTCAAAGTCCCGCCGTTCACAACCGGGTCAACCGTGGTGATGGAGAAATTGTCGTAAGTCTGCGCGCCACCATTCGGAGCCTGATCGAAGGTGACAAAGCGTGCGGCGGTATCAAACCGGAAACCGTTCGTCAGCGCGACATCGGCAGCGGTGTCGTAGAACCAGGTCGCCCCGGCATCGGCTGACACCTGCACGCGAGAGTTGTAGTTTGTGCCTGTCTGCGCACCTGCGTCCGTCACTCGCATCCGAAAATTAACTTCGCTTGCAGCCAGAAATTGAGTCGCCGCGTTGGTAATGCTCGCATTTAACTCACTCCCCAAACCAGATGACAATATCCTGATTCTCTTAAAAATGTTGTAGTAATTCGGTCCTCCGCCAGAGTTCACTGGGAGAATTTGAATCCCAAAACTCCACGTCCCACCACCACCTTCCGTTGTGCCAAAGGCAAAGGTCATTCTTCCGGCGACGTTATTGGTATTTCCAACGTTCACCTTGTTCGCCATGGATATATTAAGGTCATACACCACAGGATTCTGGGGTGTCGCGGTAGCAGTCCCGAGAGCGGAACCAAAGTCGAACGCATTGGTCCCCGGAAGTTGGCTGAGGGTGAACCGCCCCGACTGGGTACCCTGAGTGATGTTGACAAAATTATTAGTACTAGCTGCATTCGTTGCAATCGAATAGGCGGTTTCGCCTTTGTTGCCTTTTCTGATGTAGTATAAATCAGCAATGGCCGTTCCGGTCAGGCGCGTCGTCGTAGGCGGGTTGATATCGGAATTTACACCTTGCCCAAGCAGGAAGCCGGAACCAACGTTCGTCGCCGTAAAACTGTCAGTGATGATAACCGTGGCACCAGAAAGAGAAGATGCAGCCAATGCCATTGTCAGGCAGATCAAAGGGAAACCTATTTTCATGTTGTTTTTAGTGTAAGTGCTCAAGTTTAAACTCAATTGAGCACTGGGAGAATACCCGCAAATGAGGGGGCGCGCACTCATGTTTGTTGCTTCACGGTAAGAAAAATGCGTTTCCAGAACCCGGAAGTGACTTTTCTCCACAAAAGAATGTCCCGAAGGAGCTTGGAGCGACTTTTTCACGTGGAAAAGTCGCGCTGAGGATCCGAAAATGGTTTTTTCACGTGAAAAGATCGTTTCAAGGATCCTTTAACCACTTTCGCGCATGAAAAAATGATTTCAGGGCTCTGGAGATAATTTTTCCGCGTGGAAAAATGGTTTCAAGGACCGCGAAGCGACGTTTTCAGCCGGAAAAGTCGTTTTCGAGACGGGGGAAGTGTTCAGTGTTCAGTGTTCAGTGTTCAGTGTTCAGTGTTCAGTGTTCAGTGTTCAGTGTTCAGTGTTCAGTGTTCAGTGTTCAGTGT
>JBKJKE010000124.1:0-28861 GCA_046597605.1 Limisphaerales bacterium
CAGAAAATTATCTGCCTACCCGCTAAATCCTTGCGAGGGGCGAAAAAATGTATTCCGGACGCTGCAACTCGTTGATAGACGGTATTTTACAAATTAGGCCACGTTTAGTTTCTGCGAGCACCTGTGGAGATATTTTTGGCGAATCCGGAGAGTTTTTGGGGCAGGAATTAAACCACGAATGGACACAGATTCACCCAGCGCGGCGAAGCCGCAAGGATGGACCGCGGTTGTGTGCGAAGCACCAGCCGCAGCGCATGGAAACGGGGTGGGAGATAGGAGTGATTGAGGCTGGCTACCCATGCAACGTGCTGCGGCTGGATCCTTCGGACACAGCCGCGGTCCGTCCCGTCGGAATCCTGTTATGAATGTGCGATTCTTGAGGATAGTAATACGAATTCAGGGGGTGAATTCCGGGAGGGATTTTAACCACGGATTTTCACGGATTAGGGGTCTTGATTTATGGGGTGTGATTTTTTCAGGTGAGATAATGAAGCATCGGAGCCCCTGTCGGTGGATGCAATGCCAGCACTACGCGCTTACTCTGCGTTACGCCCCACTCTATTTTGGGCAGCCGCGCTACTAACTATCTCTCCCGGAAAAAATCACACCCTGGGGGAAGTGAGTGGTAAATTCCTCGCTGTTTTCAGTGGAGTAGGGCCCGCTCGCGTTTTCGCTTATCCGTGTTCATCGGCGTCCATTTCGGGGTGAAGGCTTTTCTCATAGAAAGGGATGCCGACTCTCCGAATGTGATCGATCAGTTCGGGATGGGTCAGTTCCGAAAAAATGGAGATGTCAACGCGATACGGCAACAGCAGGTCATCCATTTCCTCCTCAATCCGGGCGAGGATGCGCGGGTCGAGTTTGGAACCGAATAGAGTCAGGTCAATATCAGAGCCCGATCGGTAATTGCCTTTAGCCCTGGATCCATACAGCACCGCTTTCTCCACGCTCTGTTGAAGCGAGAGCACCCGACGGATCTGGGCCACCGTCTTGTCGTTCAATCCGTGATTCATGTGTCCGATTGTTCCAATTGCTTGAACTTCTTTTGGAATGCGGCAAACGCCTGGACGTAGTCGGAGGTAATCGCACGAGCGATCTGCTGGGCTCGCTCCTGGTTGTAAGTATGTGTGCTCTGGTTACGGCTATGAATCATCGTCATCCAGACTTCTCCGTTTTCGATAAGCCCTGCGGCGAAAGCGGAGCGACTGGAATCCCTCGAGCCGATGAGATTGAACGTCCCCTGGGCCTGGAGATAATCCTTAAGTGTGTTCCAGGCGAGCTCGTGAGTGAATTCAAACGCCTGAATCAATCCCTGCTGCTCAAGCTCGGAGAGAGGCCTCTCCTCTGCCAGTGCGGCCGCTCTCGACAACTGGCCGAAAGCCTGGTTGAAGTTTTGAAACCGTTGCCGCCAGCGGACATCCTGGTTTATAGGGTCGGGCATGTGCATAAACAATTAACAGCAAAGGTTTAAATGCCAAAGCGATTCTATGATAAAGCCAGGCCCCTATGCTGGGTTGTCGGGTGGACGTGTTGCCGCTTCGTTCATAATTTATTCGTAGCAGCCGACGTCAGGAGGCTCTAATATTTCAGAGGCGAAGAGGTCAGAGCCTCCTGACGTCGGTTGCTACGAATCAGGAGCGACGACATTTCTGGCGTCCTGCGGCTAACGTGGCAGAATCACTCATGGCTTTTTGGAAAAGCAGGCGATGGATTAAGAACGTGATCGCCCTGAGTTTGTTTGTTTGCGCAATCGCTATGTTTTTTCGCTGGTTTGAGCACAGTCAGGTTTATCATCCCTATGCGACTCATGAGTCTTCGCCCGAAGACTTTGGTCTCGAATTTAAAGACATTTCCATAGGAGAGAATCCAAAGGTGCACGGCTGGTTTTTCCCCGCCGTAACCAACGCACCGCGTAAAGAACTTACGTTCCTGATTTGCCACGGAAACGGTGGGAATATCAGTCATCGGATCGATCTCTGCGAACTGCTCCTGAGAACCGGCGCCAACGTTTTCGTTTTTGATTATCGGGGATACGGTCGGAGTTCGGGCAAACCGAGCGAAGAGGGAACCTATGCAGATGGGCAATTGGCCTGCCGGTGGTTGAACGAAAATGGATTTCCCTCAGGCAAGATTATCGCACTTGGTGAGTCACTGGGCGGTGGGGTGGCGACGGAGTTGGCGGTGCGAGAAAAACTGGGTGGTTTGATTCTGCAGAGCACCTTTACCTGCATTCCGGACATGGGGGAAGAACTGTTTTCTTGGTTGCCGGTGCGGAAAATATGTAGCATTCATTACGACACGTGTCGAAAGCTGCCCGGTTTGAAGCTGCCGATCATGGTCATGCACAGTCGCAATGACACATTGATACGGTTCCATCATGCCGAGAAGAATTTCGCCACGGCCAATGAACCCAAGTTGCTCTGGGAGATCAAAGGCGATCACAACGAAACGCTGGCAACAGATTCAGAACTCTATTTGCGAGGAATCGAAAAGTTCCTCGCTTTGCTCGATACAAAATGAAAACCGCACTCTCGCAACTCGGCTTACTCACTGAACCTCCAGCAATCTCCTGGTTGATGGACGTCGCCCTGTCCCGTCCCAAGCTGGTTTCGTTGGCGGCAGGATTCACTGATAACGAATCTTTGCCGGTTAACGAAGTGCGTGAAGCGTTGGCGGAAATTTTGGCGACAGATGCAACCGGACAAGCTGCCTTGCAATACGGCACCACGGCGGGAGATCCCGAATTGCGCAAGCTGACTGCGGCCCATTTGCTCGCGCTCGATACCGATGCCATCAAGAAATACAAAGTGCCGGCAAAAGGAACGAAGCCCGGAAAGATCAGCAAGAAGTCGCCTTTCTATGCGCCCGAAAGCGTTTTGATTACAAACGGTTCCCAGCAGTTGCTCTACATGATCACGGAAGCACTCTGTGACACCGGCGATATCGTGATCCTGGAAGACCCGACTTATTTCGTTTACCTCGGCATCGCGCAGAGCAGGGGATTGAAAACCCGTGGTGTGAAGTTGCTGGAAGACGGTATTGATCTCACGCACCTCGAAAACATTTTGGAAGATCTGAAAGCCAAGGGCCAGTTGCCGAAGCTGAAGATGCTGTATTTAGTCACCTACTTCCAGAACCCGAGCAGCGTGACGACGAGCTACGAGAAGAAATGCGCTGCTCTCAAGTTGCTGAAGAAATACGAGAAGCTGGCGGGTCATCCTATTTATCTCCTGGAAGACGCTGCTTATCGCGAATTGCGTTTTACCGGTGACGAAGTTCCCACCGCTTTGACCGCTCCGGTGAACGCCGAACGCGTCATTTTCGCTGGCACCTACAGCAAGCCTTTCTCCACGGGTGTTCGCGTTGGATTCGGTGTGCTTCCTGAGCCACTGCTCACGATCGTCACCCGCATCAAAGGCAATCACGATTTCGGCAGTGCCAACATCCTGCAGCAGATCCTGAAACGATCCATGATCAGTTGTCGCTATCGCGGTCACCTGGAAAACCTGCGCAAACGCTACGGGCGAAAAGCCGATGTGATGCTGAAAGCGTTGCAGGAGCATTTTCCAAAACAGGTGACCTGGATCCAGCCGAAGGGCGGACTCTATTTCTGGGTGACGCTTCCGAAGAACATCCAAACCGGGCCAAAATCAAAGTTGTTCAAACTGGCTTTGGATAACGATGTCCTCTATGTGCCGGGTGAACTGTGCTACGCGGAAGATTCGACCCGACCGAAATCGACGAACGAAATGCGACTCAGTTTCGGTGGTGCTTCGCTGAAGAACGTTGAGCTGGGTATTGCTCGATTGGGCAAGGTGCTCCGTTCGCAAATCAAGTAGCCGGTGAAGTACGCCATTCTCCAAAGTTCGTTGGATGTTCCTGACGTGGAGAAGTTGAAGCGGGCGTTTCAATCGGTCCCTTCGCTGACGGCTGCTGACGCACAGATTCTGGCCAACGATGCCTTTGGCATTCTCGTAAAAGGGGAATCGGCCGAGCACGCGAGCCGGCTGTTTCACGCGCTGCAGGCGGAAGGGATCGAAACCGAGATGGTGGAACAGAGGCTCCTTCCAGAGCTGCCCCAGGGAAAGTTCGTGCGGAAGCTGGAGTCTACGCCAGAAGCGTTGATCTTGAATGATCCGTTGGGACGTCCCTTTCCGCTTTCCTGGGAGCACATTACGTTTCTCGCTGCCGGGAATGTGCTTCTCCACGACTTCGAACGGAAGGGGACAACGAAAGAAGTGACGAAGTACCGAGCCAACGGGGGCAGCTACACTGTGACCGAGACAGAATACTCTACCAAGGAAGAGAGTCGGTTTAAGTTCCTCCTCGATATCATTGTTGCGCAAGGAGCGCTACGCTACACCGTAATGGTAGATAAGCCTGTTCTGTTTCAGTTTCTTGGCGCGGCTTTCAACCCTGATTTGGAACAGAGCTTCGGGGAAATGGTGCGGAGGCTCGTGCAACATGCGCCGAACGCTGTGGTGAACAGAGGGGCGTATTATATGCGCGAAAATGCAGAGCCAATGTTCTCTTACCCCAGCAAGAATGCCTACACCGAAGAGATTATCTGGCTGCTTTGGCGCATGAAGCAAAGCCAGGCCTAGTTCTGCTCAACCCGGAGGCCAGGCCATCTCTCGCCCGCCGATCACATGCAGGTGCAGATGTGGAACAGATTCCCCCGCGTCAGGCCCGTTGTTGATCACGAGACGAAAGCCTTTGGCGGTCAATCCGGCCTTGGCGGCAATCTCTGCTGCTTTCAAGAGCATGTGACCAAGAACCTGGTGATCTTCCGCGGTCGCTTCCGCAATTCGTGGGATGACTTTTTTGGGGATAACCAGGATATGAACTGGAGCCGCCGGTTTGATGTCTCGGAGCGCTAAAATCTTGTCATCTTCGTAAACGATGTCCGCGGGGATCTGCCGGGCGATGATCTTTTCAAAAAGGGTCATATGTAAGAGTGCCGAAGAGTCCCGATTTTTTCGTTTCCGCGCAATCAGGATTCCCTTCCACGTTTTTAAGACCTTCGTCCCTTGGGAAACGAGCGTAAAAATATTTTTACGCTCCTCCCGCCGGTTTGGAATGAGAGGCAATGTGGAGGCCATTTCACCAACGAAATGGCGGGTCTGAAACCTGGAGCGATTGCCAAAAGTAATTCCGAATACGTTGTTCGGCGCCCATAATTTCCAGAAGGATGAGAGGCGAGTTTTCTTAGTCCCGCACGGCAAAGTGTCCGAAACTCATTCGACTTTCACTGGTTGCAATTCGATCCAGAAGCGACTCCCTTTTCCGATTTCCGATTCAACACCGAGACGGCCACCCATTTTCTCAATGGATTTCGCGACAATACTGAGCCCGATGCCTGTCCCTTCGTAATCCTTGTTGCTATAAACGCGGGTAAACATTTCAAATATGGTTTTTTGATCTCGCAGCGCGATTCCAACCCCGTTGTCCTGGATCCATAGCCGAACGAAGGCGTCACGCAGTTCCCACCAAATCTTTATCTGGGGAATTTTTCCCGGTGGAACAAATTTAACCGCGTTAGTCAGAAGGTTCGAAACACACTGGGTCAGGCCGACATAATAGCCGCGCACCAGCACCATGGAGGAGGCTATTTCGATTTCGGCATGTCGCACATTCTGGTAACTTTCCACCACTTCGCGAACGATCGCACTCAGATTAATCGCACTAAGTTCCGCCTCTGCGCGGCTCGCATGACTATAAGCCAAAACGTCGTCAATCAACCGGTCAAGACGATCTGCCGCCGTCTTGATTCGTTGCACAAAATCCCTGGGCTCGGCCAGGAGGGTATCACCGAATTCGTCGAGTAGAATTTTTGAATACCCCTGCATCGCGCGCAATGGCTGGCGCATGTCGTGGGAGAGGCTGTAGGAAAACGCTTCAAGTTCGCCGATCTTTTCACGTAACTGCGTGGTGCGGAGCGAGACCATCTTCTCCAGCGTTTCGGCGTGTTTTTGCTGCCGCAAATCGGTGAGGACCACGCAAACAGTTCCAGTTGTTTCCCCGGGGAGCGGACTGATGGAAACGAGCACCGGCCACTCTATGCCATCACTCGCGACAAAGAGAAATTCGCCGCGCCGTTCCTGGTCGCTATTGCCGAGAAGTGTTTTGAAAGCAGAAACCTGGAGAAGTGTAACGAACTGTTGCAGACGCAACCCAATGACCTTCTCGAGGGGCATTTTGAGCATCAGCGCAAAACGTTTGTTGCAATAGTAGATGACGCCGTTATCGCGGAGCATAACTGCGCCTTCTGTCATCGTCTCAACGAGAATACGGTAGGGATGTTCAGCCCCTTCCAGGGTAAAAATCTGTTCGCCTTTTGGTCCATCCACCACCAATGCATCCACTTCACCACTGCGAATGGCACTTAGAGTTTGCTCCGCTTCGTCCAGTCGGGCACGCAGATCTTCCATTTCTGACAAAAACTGTTCGTGCATTGCTGGCTTTTTAAGCATCAGGCGTATTCTACTTGCTAGGTCTCAGGTCCAACCCAAGCAATACCCGATCTTCGTTGGACATGTCTCCGATGATTCGACGGAGCGGAAGGGGTAATTTTCTTATGAGGGTAGGCGCAGCGATGATCTGCTCGCCCTTGGCGAGGGTCGGTTGTTGGTAGATATCGATAATTTCCAATTCATAGCGGCCTTCGAGATGTTCTTCACAGATGCGTCTGACTCTCTCGATGGCGATCGTCGAACGAGGTGTGATACCGCTGATATAGAGCCGTAGCACATACCTTTCTTTGCTCCTTCGCTTGATATCTTTATCGAGAATGGCAAACGGATTGGATCGCTTGGTTGTCATTTCATTATTATTATTTGGCCTCGCGAAGATCCAGCCCCACGAGAACGCGCTCCGTATTGGAGAGGTCGCCTATGATTTTTTTAATGGGTGTTGGCAGTTTACGCACCAATGTTGGGATGGCGAAAATCTGGTCACCCTTGGCCAGCTGCGGTTCTTTCAGCAGGTCAATCACTTCCAATTCATAATTCTGCAGATGCTCCTCACAGATTTTTCTGAGATTTGCCAACGCGGTCATGGACTTTGGCGTGTGCCCCGCGACGTAAAGGCGCAGTTGCAAACCCCGTTCCGCCGGAACCGGCTTCTTTGTTTTAGCCGTTTTAGTCGCTGCTTTTTTCATTATTATTCTTTCCGGGGTTCCTGGAAACGAGTTGATCGGTACCACGCAGTTGAGCGAGGTCCGCGCGATTGCCTGCCAGGGTTTTCGTCAATGCTTCTTCCTGCGCGCGGATTTGGCGTTCTTCCTCTTCTTCCATTTCAGATTGTGCGCGTAGTTCGGCCATTTGCCGTTCCAGGGTGGAGCGTCTGCGGCGCCACTCATGTTGTTTACGCACTTGTTGTTGCTGTTGAACGAGGAATTCCGCTTTTCCTTCGGCCGCCTGTGCGATGCGCGCGCTACCGGTCAACACTCCGGCCGGTCCCAGGTAGACGTCGAGCAGGTCGATTCCTTTGTTTGTCAGCAGGAACTCGCGAATCTGGTTCGAGTGTGACATGCCGCGCGATTTAATGATTTGCAGGCCTCGATTCAGTTCGCCGTTCGACTCCAGATCGCGCAGTAAAATCCATGTATCAATCAAAGAAGAAATTTCGTTATCCGCCTGTTCAACCGTTCCTCTGCCGGTAACCAAATCGGCGAAAACAGCAGTAATTCCCTCGCTTTTTAAGAAGTCAATCAACCTGGTCAGCATCGACTTGGCTTCAGTGGGAGTGCCAACTGCGACGAGGCTGGAAATAGGATCCAGCACAACCACAGACGGTTTAAATTCATCCACCGCTTTATGCTTCGTCACCAGATGCATCTCCAGACCGTGCAGCGACGGGCGAATGGCGTGAAACCTCAAAAGACCTTTTTTGACCATCGGCTCCAAATCGAGGCCGATTGATTTCATGTTGCGCACAATTTGCGCCGGCGATTCCTCAAATGCGAAGTAGAGACAGCGTTCGCCTCGTTCACAAGCAGCTAAAGCAAAGGCTGCGGCCAAACTGCTTTTTCCGGCTCCGGCCGTTCCTGAAACCAACACCGTGCTTCCGCGAAAATAACCTTTTCCATCCAGCATTCGATCCAGTCGTGAAATTCCCGACGACACCCTCTTTGTGCTGGCATGATGATTCAACGAAAGCGAACTGATCGGAAGAATGGAGAGGCCATTTTCATCGATTAAAAATGGATATTCATCCGCCCCGTGTTTGGAGCCACGGTATTTGACCAATCGCAGGCGGCGGGTCGCGATCTGTTCCTGTACGCGTAGATCCAGCAGAATGACGCAATCGGCCACATACTCTTCAAGCCCGTAGCGGGTTAACATTCCCTGGCCTCGTTCGCCGGTGACGATCGCCGTGACTCCCCTTTCCTTCAGCCAACGAAATAACCGGCGCAATTCTGCTCTCAAAATTGCCTGGTCGGATAGACCGGCAAAAAGCACCTCCAAAGTGTCCAGGACCACCCGCTTGGCCCCGACCGAATCAATGGCATGTCCCAGCCGTATGAACAAGCCATCCAAATCGTAGCTGCCGGTTTCTTCAATCTCGCTGCGTTCAATGTAAACGTAATCAACGGCAAGTAACTTCTTGGCCACCAGCTTTTTCAGGTCAAAGCCGAGCGAGAGGAAATTCTTTTCCAATTCATCGGGGGTTTCTTCGAACGCCATGAACACGCCTGGTTCCCCGAACTGCACCGCGCCGCGCGCCACGAACTCCATGGCAAGAATGGTTTTACCGCAGCCGGCATTGCCGCAGACCAGGGAAGTTCTTCCTTTTGGCAGCCCACCATTGGCGATTTCATCTAGGCCGCGAATGCCGGTGGGAGATTTTTCCAGTTGGGCGGAATCTGCGAGAGGCAGTGCGTTTTTAGGTTTTGCTTTAGGCATTATAAAATTGTTCTGAGAGGAAACGGGCTCTTACACCTTTGCGTAGGTTTTAAGATTTTGCTGATGGAACTGTGCCTCAGAGTCTCGCCTTAACTACGTATAGTTTGATGGAAGTCGCAATCAGGGCATTCCCTATAGCGCGAGGTCCGCTTGCCCTTGAATATTTTCTTTTTTCCGTTACGGAGACCCCATCAGGGCAAGCAATGAGCGACGCGGTTACCGCCTCTGTTTTGAAAAAGAGGGAGAAAACACCCAGCATCTCGGAAGTATATAGCGATGGCCAAAAGTAAATTCCGGATAGGTCCCTATTCCGGGTTTGGAGTTAGCCCTTCTCTCACTGCCGTTTAGGCAGGACCGAGAAATTGCCTGAAAACGTGATAAAACCCGTGGTGAACATCTTCTCCTCGGTGGATGAGAGAAATTATCCCTGGTATATGGAGGCGTTGGGCCAATTTCTGCCGTAGCTAAACGGCAGGATAATGGCAGGGGAGCAACGTATCCGGAAATTGCTTTTGGCGATCGCTCCAACGTTCTTTGGGAGTTCAATTCAGGCGGCTTTAGCCAATCCGACGGACTCTTTTCAGGATCTGAAATAGACCCTGTCGAGGGTGACAGGGTCATTTTTAGGATCTGAAATTGTCTATGTCACGCGCGACAGGGTCGTTTTAGAACCTGAAATGTAGTATGTCGGTCGCGACACGCCCGTTTTAGAACCTGAAATTGTCTATGTCACGCGTGACAGGGTCGATTTAGAAACTTTTTTGACCATGTTGCCGGGTCCCGGATTGGCAAAATCCCTCTTTTGCATGGGTTTCTGCTTACTTCGCAACCATCAGGTTCAACCACCGGTGAGCACAATTTGAATTAAGGTGGCACCCCTCCAGGGTGCGGAAATGCTTGTATGTTCGTTCTCCGGTGGTGTCGCTCTGCTCAACCACCGGCTACAAGCTTACATCCCTGCGGGATGGGGGAATGAGCCGAATGGGGAATGAGCAAAATGGACGGGTAGATGACGAATTCTCTCGATGCCGAAGGCATCAAAGCTTGTAGCCGGTGGTTGAGCAGAGCGACACCACCGGACACAAGCGTAAAAAACGAAAGCACCCCGGCAGGGGTGCCACGAAGGCGACAGGGCTACTCGAAAACTCTCGGTGTGGCCTGTGTATTCCCAGAAAGGACCTGTCTGCTGCTTCGTGTTTGGGCCGGGTTTTACGCCCTGCCGTCTTTGCTTCTGGCTAAATCTGGACGGAAAAACCGCTTACAAAACAACCAACGAGCAGGACTGTTTCTTCGACTCCGCCGTAAGGCAGCCTCGAAGGTAATCCACAATTTGATCGTTCAACGCCTGGCACCGCGTGCACCAGCGTTGGGATCCAGTCAGCTGTTTCACACAACCGCGCAAACCTTTGAAGCGCAGGATTTCTGCCGGACCTTTTAATTCCTGTCGAAGATGATCGCGCAGAGTGGCAAAGAAGATCAGCTCGAACCCCTTGCCGGCGGATGCTGCTAGTGCGCACAGATCCGTTTCGCAGACGCGGGCACCCGGCGCGGCAGCGGTTGCAGTTGTGTTCAAAGAGTTTACCGCGAGGCCGAACCCTTTGAGAACTTTTTCCAACGCTTCGGAGAACTCGGCGACAGTGACGAAGTTCTTGCCGAGTTCATCTTTGAAATAGTGGAGGACCGCAGCGGAAGCGTTCCGAACCAGTTCAGGTTCGAGATACTCCACCGCTTCGCCAATCAGCTCGAGGGTTACAAACTCCGCCGAGCAGGGGATGTTTTCACCGTTTGATGTTTGGAAGATCAAATAGTCGGGATTGAGCTGGATCATCGCGCCTCCTTTTTTCTAGTTTGTTAACTTCCTGGACAAAATCGCCCGCTTCATCGAACCGTCGATAGACGCTCGCGTAACGGACATATGCCACCTTATCGAGGTCTCTCAATCCTTCGATTACCCTTTCGCCAATCGCCATGGATGGAACCTCGCCTTCGTAATTATCACTGAGCTGCTGGGAAATTTTTTCGACCAATGTTTCGATTGCCTGGGGACTGACTGGTCGCTTCTGGCAGGCACGCTTGATTCCAGAGAGAAGCTTCTCGCGGGAGAACTCTTCACGACGCCCGTCGCGTTTCATTACCATCAAGCCTGCCCGCTCGATTTCTTCGTAGGTAGTAAACCGAAAATTGCACGCGAGACACTCGCGACGTCGCCTAATAGTGGCACCTTCCCGGGAAGCCCGTGAATCGATGACCTTATCATCTTGATTGCCGCATTTAGGACAGCGCATAAAGGACTAACCGCAACGTGTAGCTGGATTAAGTAGGTACCATACCATTAGTTGTGGGTCAAGGTTCCCGCATGCAATAGTGCGAAATGTTATTCACATTTTAGAAATTTGTGCGGGGGAGTGATGGAGTTATGGAGTGATGTGGCGATTCCGATTTTTACCACTCCGATACTCTAGTAACTTGTCTGCTACCCAGTTTGGCCTTCCGTCCGAACGGGTCGAACCTTCTCCAGCATTTCGATGACTTTTTCGGCATCTTCATAAGAATCGGTCACCGCCATCAGGATGCAATCCCCTTTGGCATTCCCGACGTAGGCTTTCAGGTTTTCGGTAATGGTATTTGGATAAGGGCGAATCAGGAACGACTGTTCCGAATGGCTCCACTCCACAGTCCACATTTCTGAATCGGATTTGTTCATGGGTGAAATGTTAGCAGGCCTCAAAGTTTCCACAAATGAACCGGCTTTCAGGTATTCGCCTCCCCTGATTCCCGTTGGAACCAATGTTTTCGGTAAAGAAAATAGAAACAAAAAATCCCACTCCGCCGAAGCAGAGTGGGATTTGATGAATCTTTCGCAGACTACCGGCTATGAGTTCCGGATGTAACCACGTTCGATGCCGGCACATACTGCATGTTGGTGCCGGTGATGTTGGTCACGGAGAACGTGATCGTTCCAGTCGTGAGTGTCGAGGTGGAGGTAACGATGGCGTTTCCGGTCGAGTTCGACACGGCGGATAAGCCGTTGTTCGTGAACTTCCCGGTGAAGTTACCGGTGACGGTAGCAGACGGAACGTTTACCCCGGCGGTATCGCGGACCAACACGTTTGCCCTGGATTTATAGACGCTTCCCGAGAGCACCCAGCTCATCGTGATGCTCTGCACTCGGACCGCGCGTTTTGTCGTCGCACTTACTTGTGCTGTGTTGGCGGAGGAGCCGCTCGCGTTGCGGGAACGAACTACATAGTAATAGGTCGTGTTCTGGCTGAGCCCTGTATCGCTGAAACTTGTGGAGTTTGCCGACAGCACAGCGATGTCAGTGTAAGGTCCACCGGAAACCGTGCTGCGAGCGACGAGGAAGTTGTCTTCGTTCGCTGAATTATCAGTCCATGTCAGGTTGACCTGCGATGAACTGGTGACCGTTGCAATCATTCCGGACGGCGCAGCGGGAGGCGGAACCGACACCAGGCGAATTCCATCTGCCATCACGACTTGTCCTGCGTCAGGGAAGGCGTCTGTAACCCTGATGTTTCCAACACTTCCAGCGGCGAAGTTATAGGTTCCAAGCAGGTTCCACACACCACCATTGATTTTCTGGTTTGCATAAACCGTCGTTGACCCACCGCTGTAATTGATCTCGTAAGGTGCATTCGTGGTGCGATTGCTTCCGATCGAATGCCATTCGTAAACCTGGTAGGAACCAGCCGTGGCAATGTAAGGGGTGAATTGAACGTAAGCAGCACCCGTTCCCTGGCTTTTGAACACGTAGTTGCTGCTGTATTTGTCCAGCGCTCCTGTGCCGGTGGACCAGAGTCCCACCACAACAGCGGAACGGTTGTCGATCACAAGGTCGGTTTCGAAGGTGGTTGTGTTCGCTTCAGCGCTATTGACCGAAGTGCCAACCGCATTCGTGGCGCGCACCGCATAGTAATAGGTGGTGTTCGATATCAACCCGGTGTTCTGGTAGCTCGTGGCGTTGGCCGCGAGGGAAGCAACCGTGGTGTAAGGCCCACCAGCAGTGGTGCTGCGACCGAGGATGAAACCACTTTCGTTTCCGGAGTTATCAACCCAGCTCAAATCAATGCGGGTTGCCCGAATGGCCGTTGCGACCAAGCCGCTTGGAGCCACTGGTGTGCTGGAAGTGGTGGCACTGGCCTGGGCAGAGTTGGCGGAAGCGCCCCCTGCATTCACCGCGCGAACCACGTAATGATAGGTAACACCGGTGCTCAAGCCGGTGTTGTTGTAAGAAGTCGTGTTTGCCGCCAGGGTTACGATGTCGGTGTAAGGCCCACCGGAAGTGGTGCTGCGACCGACGATGAAGTTCGCTTCGTTGCCGGAGTTATCAGCCCAGCTCAGGTTGATCTGCGTCGCGCTGGCTCCAGTTGCAGTCAAACCGCTCGGAGCGATCGGTGCATTCGGCAGCGTGGTTGCGCTTGCTTCGGCTGAGTTGGCAGAGACGCCACCGGTATTGCTTGCACGAACGACATAATAATAAGTCGTGGTGTCGCTCAAACCAGTGTTGCTGTAGCTGGTCACATTAGCGCCCAACGTCACGATATCGGTGTAAGGCCCACCGGAAGTGGTGCTGCGAGCGACGATGAAGTTCGCTTCATTCGCGGAACCATCGGTCCAGCTCAAGTTGATCTGCGTTTGGCTGACCGTCGTTGCAGTCAAACCACTGGGCGCGATCGGTGCCGTCGGCAGGGTAGTGGCACTCGCCTGGGCAGTATTTGCTGAAGAACCGCCGGCGTTGCTCGCACGAACCACATAATAATAGGTGGTGTCGGCGCTCAATCCAGTGCTGCTATAAGAAGTGCTGTTCGCGCTCATCGTGGCGATGTCCGTGTAAGGGCCACCGGACGTGGTGCTGCGGCCAACAACGAAGTTTGCTTCCGTGCTGGAGTTGTCAGACCAGGACAAGTTGATCTGACTCTGGCTGACTGTTGAGGCGGAGAGTCCGCTCGGCGCGGTTGGCGCTGGAATCTGCTGAGTCGTTGCGCTGGCCTGGGCCGAGTTGGCGGATGTTCCGCCGCTGTTGGAGGAACGCACCACGTAGTAATAGGTCGTAACCGGTGCAAGGCCTGTGTCGCTGTAGGAAGTGACGTTCGCACCGAGGGTCGCGATGTCCGTGTAAGGTCCACCGGAGGTGGTGCCGCGCGCCACTTCAAAGCTGGTTTCGTTGTTCGAATTATCCGTCCACGCGAGGTTGATCTGGGTGGAGCTCACTGCCGTTGCGCTCAATCCACTTGGAGTCGTCGGCGGATTCAAGGAGGTTGTAGCACTTGCCTGGTTGGAGAACGCAGATGAGCCGCCCGCGTTCACGGCGCGAACCACATAGTAATAGATAGTGCCGCCGTTCAATCCAGTATTGCTGTAGCTTGTGGTGCTGGCGGCGAGGGTCGCGATGTCGGTGTAAGGCCCACCGGAAACGGTGCTGCTGGAAACGATGAAGTTATCTTCGTTATTGGAGTTGTCAGCCCAGGTCAGATTGATTTGGGCACTGCCGACCGCGGAAGCAGCGAGGGAGCTCGGCGCGTTTGGGGGAAGGGTGGGTGTCGAACTGACCATGACAAACCGGATCGCATCCGCCATCACGATTTGAGTCGTGTCCGCAAAATCATCCTGGATGCGGACGTTGCCAGCCGTTCCAGCGATGAGGTTGAATGTCCCGAGCAGGTTCCACTTGGCTCCATTTACCTTTTGATTCACACGTAATGTCGTGGTGCCACCATTATAGGTGATCACGTAAGGAGCATTCGTCGTGCGGTTACTGCCGGCCGGGTGCCATTCATAGATTTCATAATCACCTGGCTTGCTTACCGTCGGAGTGTATTCGAGGTAAGCAGCGCCGGTTCCCGGGGACTTGAAGCGGTAATCTGCCCCAAATTTATCTGCGGCGCCCGAACCTACAGACCATGATCCGATCATTGTGGCAGCCGGGTTATCGATAATGATCTCATCGAACGTGGAAGCGCTTACTTCAGCTGTGCTGGTGGAAACGCCCCCGGCGTTGGCCGCGCGGATCTTATAGTAATAGGTGGTGCTCTGGAGAGCGTCCTTGTCCTGGAACGAAGTGGAATTGGCCGCTGCAACGAGGATGGTCGAGTAAGGCCCGCCAGAAGTGGTGGCGCGACGGATCTCAAACCATTCTTCGTTCGAGGAATTATCAGTCCAGGTCAGGTTGATCTGGCGGGCTGCCGCACCGGCTGCGGCCAAACCGCTCGGAGCAGTTGGAATGGAAGGAGTGACGTAAACAAAACGGTAGGCATCTGCCATCGTGAGGTTGGGTGTGTCAAGGACGTTGTCGAAGACGCGGACCCAGCTTCCACCGAAGTCTGCCTTGAAGTTATAGGTTCCGAGAATGTTCCATTGCCCACCGCTGACTTGTTGATTCACCGTGATGGCGCTGGTGCCACCGCTGTGTTTAATCGTTTGCGGAGAAGCAGTGGTCCGGTTGCTGCCCACGGGATGCCATTCGGAGATCTGGTAATCACCTGCCGTCCAGATGCTGGGACGGAACTGAGCGTAAGCCGCTCCTGTTCCGGGACTCTTATAGCGGTAATCCGCGCCGAACTTGTCGAGGGAAGAACTTGCCGTCGCCCAGGTGCCGACATACTGCGCTGAAATGTTATCAATGATCACCGGGTGGACCGTTCCCATTGCCCCGCCGATATTGGCGGCGCCGATGCTGGTCCATTGGGCTGCAGTGCGGAGATCGGAACGCCACCAGCTCACACTCTGGTAACCGCCAGAAGTCGCCGCGTTCGTCGTGTTCTTCAGAGCATTCACGAAATCGATGATTTCGGAAGCGGGAATCAATGCATCATCTGCTTGTCCAATAGGAGCGAGCGGCTTGATGGAGTTGGTCCATTGGCCAGTCAGAGAATTCTGCCAGTTGCGCCATTGCAGATCCATATCGTTCACCATGACCTGTGGAGTGACTCCGATGCTGTACCAATAGCACTGGGGCATCACCGCATCGCACCAATAGCCGAACTCTTTATACGGAAAAGAAGAATGGAAATTGATGTAAGGGAAGGGAGCATGTCCGAGGAACTTCGTCGGGTAATTGGTTTTAACCTGGGACAACATGTCCATCGCCTTGGCCGGTCCCTGTGTTCCTTGTGCGCCGCTTTCCCATTCGGATTCGGCGTCATAAATAAACCCATCCGCGCCCAGCTCGTAGCAATCCTTGGCCATCTGCACTTCTCCCGGGACGTCGTCGCCGTAGGATCGGGTATAACCGAAAATTTTGAGACCGGCGGTATGCGCTTCGTCGATCAGCGCCTTGTTGAACTGGGGACCGGGGCCGCCACCGTTGAAATTGGTGGAGCCGGTTCCCATCTTGACCATGATGTAGTCAATCCCCTGGCTCTTCTTATACTGCATGAGGCTGGGTATGTTCGTGACCGCTGGAACGCTGCCTCCGAGTTTGTTGGTTGCCATCGAGATGAAGTAGATCCAGTCACCTTTTCCAAGGTTGGCTGAATCGACACCACCGTCGAATATTTTAGCCTGTAGAGTGGGCACCGCAGTGGCCAATAGCAGGGCAGTAGTCAGGAGCGTAGGTTTTAACCGCGAGAAGTACGTTTTCATTGGAAAACAGGGTGTTTTGATACAATTGGGAACGGGTTGGGTATAATGAATCGAGGCTGCTCAGTCAATCATCGAACCGACTGGTGCTGAGGCTTTTGATTGTTTTCGGAACATTTTCAGGACTCGTTCTGGAACCGGATTTTCCCAAACGTGCGGGAAGCATTCGTTGTTCCATCACTTTTTGTTTACATGGCTGAATGAAATCAGGCGAGGTTCTCCTACAGTTTGTCGGTGAGGGATAACAAAAAGTTTTACTTTACGGCTGAAATGGACCTTTTCTTCCGCAGATTCGCGAGAGAGGGGCGTAGTCAGAGAATCCGATGATGGGGTCCGATGCGCTCGGACGGGGCGCTTGAGGATAAAAGGTTAATTGAAACAATGGGCCGCGATTATGGACGTAGTCGTCCTGGCGTTACGCTTGGGCCGATTACTACAAAAAACGAAGTCTTCCTTCCTTACAGGGCGGAATATTTTGACGACGTAAACCCGGGGCTTCACCCCACTGCCGTTTAGTTAAGCTACAAAAGGTTGGAAACTTGATGAAACTAGCGACGAACCCCCTCTCCTCGCAAAAACGAGGAGAGGGCTGGGGAGAGGAGCTGGTTTGTTCGATTCTTAACGCGGTCAGCATTCAAATTTTCTGATCGAACTCCTCTCGGAAACGGAATCATCAGTATTCCACTTACCTTACCTATGAATCAAGGTTCGGCTCGCGCAAGTTACTTCCCATCAGCCACTTACAATCGCAGGAACCCCATATTTACGCTCATTTCCCCGAGGGCGAAGGTCGTAAAAACCTTTTACGCACTCCGCCCCGTGGGAAATGATGGCAAAAATGTTTTTGTCCTCTTCGCCCCGTGGGAAAAGTGCGTAAAAATATATTTACGACCTTTTCCCACGGGGCAGACACCGCAAAAATATATTTGCATGCTCCGCCCGCGGGGCGAAGGTCGTAAAAACGTTTTTGCCTACTCCGCCCCAGGGGCGAAGACCGTAAAAATATATTTACGATGTTTTCCCCGCGGGCGAAGACGACAAAAACGTTTTTACGACCTTCGCCCCGCGGGAAATGAGCGCAAAAATATTTTTACGGTCGTCGCCCCGGTTCAATCATGGCGATAAATCTGGAGGCATACCTAGTGCCGAAAGCACCCCCGTCAAACGCATCAAATCAGATTGCGACACTCCCGAGAGCGCGTGCTGATAAAAAAATGCTACTGGACCACGCGGAATTTCATTTGGTAGCAGCCGACGTGAGGAGGCTCCAATCTTTTCGACATGCCGGAGGGAAAGAATTAGAGCCTCGTGACCTCGTCTGCTACGAGATGGGGGGGCCGCCGTCCGTTCCGGAGTTTATTGCTCATTCGTGTCCCCTCCCCTTTTGGGTCCGCCAACTTTCCAAAAACGAATCAAAAACAATTTTTTTTCACATTCCTAAGCCGTTGATTATCAGTAGCTAACAAAGGTTCAGGGGGGGAGGCCAGCGATTGATACCAATGATTGGCCTTATGTGGGCCCCATCGTCTGTGGCATAAACTTCCCAGTTGGACATGGAGCGGTGAACGCTGGTGTGAAAAGCACACTTTGGTCGCTATGAAAGTGACCGGCCGGGTCCAGGCAAAAGTGAAAGAAGTTATTAATATGAGACAAAAACCGTTAACCTCCCTGGAGGCATTAAACAACGTCGGCGTCCAAGCAAGCAGTGGCGCTGGCATCCACGCCGGGCCGCTTGCGCTCGCTGTCGGAACCAAGGCGCTGATCGACGCTGACCTGAACGGCCTTGGCATGGCGACGGCGGCCCATCTGAGTGGTCGCACTCAATTGCGGGATCAAAGCGATATTCTTGTTGCGCAAACAAGCGCGGCTTACGATACCGCCTTCACCATTCGTGATTCGCTGAAACGTTCGCTCGGCCGGAGTTATTCTCCAGCGTGGGATGGATCCGGATTCAACCAATCGTTGAGAATTCCACGTTCGGTGAGTGGCTTGTTGCTCCTGCTCCCGGCGCTGAACAACTACCTGACAGAGAAGCCGGAATTGGAGGTGGAGAACGTGGCGACGGCGGCCCTGGCTGCGAGCGCGTTAACCGCGCTGACGACAGCCAGCGGAGCGGTGACGGCGAAGATGAGTGCCGCAAGGACCTTGCGCAATACCCGGAAGCTGAAGGAAAAGAAGATGAGGTTGCGGTTGCGCGGTGTGGTGGAGGAACTGAACCGGGTGCTGGGACCATTGGATGCGCGCTGGGAAGCGTTTGGATTGAATCAACCCGGACTGAAACAGGCTCCAGGGCGTCCGGGAAAGGTGAGCATCGTCCTCTCGGGACTGGCAGCAGCGGTGAAATGGCAGAAGTCGCCGCGGGCAGAGCATTATCGTCTCTGGTTGAGAGTCATCGGCGTGGATGAAATAGCCATCCCGGTGGGTAGTCCGTCCGATCCAGCGTTCACGATCGAGCCCTTGCCAGCGGCATCGCAGATTGAGGTGTCGCTCTCGGCCGTGAATAACGGTGGTGAAAGTGCGCGGAGTGAAGTGGTGGTGGTGACGACGCCTTAAGGATCACAGTGATGGTGCGGAAACGTTATCACGAATGAACATTCATTAGCACTCATGCTTAAAGAACGTACAAAGCCGTCCGGGCAACCGGGCGGCTCTTTTTTTATGCAGTGGTAGAACGAACTCGTCTCCCCTCGACCTGCTGCCATTAGTTTCGAAAGCATGGGGCGGCAAAGCCGCAGGAAGGTAGCGGCTGGGCGCGGTTGACCGGGGATCGGTTGATTCTTCCTATAGTTCATACTCGCCTTCCCCGACCGCGTACCAGCGGTTGGAATCGGAACATCGGAAGCGTCTGGCGAAGTTAAGGTGACAGTTCTAATGCGTAACCGACGCGTGGATTCATGCACACTCGCAAGCTCCGTTGGCGGTTCCGCCGGCTGCTCCGCCTCGTCACTCGATCAATGTGGCAAATTCACTTGACCCCTACCCCTTTCACCATGCAGATGAAGGAATGAGTCTTTGGAGGCATTCACTTTTCATTCTGACATCCCTCAGCGCCTTGTATCTGTGTGGTTGTGCGAGCCCGCAACCTGGCAAGATTTCTGAACGCAAAGGCGATGAGATCATGGTCGCGGGTAAATTAGTCCATACCGGGACCAAGGTGGTGCTCTGGACCGATCCCGGTGGCTACGACGCCTACCGCACCGAACGCCGCTTCAGCCCGATTGAAGAGTCGGGCTGGGAAGACTCCAAGGCGAAAGTCGAATATTTGAAGACTCCATCGCGATTCAACCTTCGAAAGGGCGATCTCACGCCGGAAGAGATTGAGAGGGTTCGCGGGGGTGGCTGGGATATCGAAACCCTCCAGCGGGTGGTCGACCAATTTGTAATTCACTTTGACGTCGCGGGCACGAGTTGCACCTGCTTCAAGGTCTTGCATGACAATCGCGGGCTGAGCGTCCATTTCATGCTGGATGTGGACGGCACGGTTTACCAAACCCTCGATGCCAAGGAACGCGCCTTTCACGCCACTACTTCCAATGATCGTTCGGTGGGAATCGAAATCGCGAACATGGGCGCCTATGGAGATGACGAGGAGAAGCCGTTCGATGAATGGTATCAGAAGAGGGATGGAAAAACGGTGATCACCGTGCCGGAACGCTTCAAACCGGAAACCATCCTGCAAAAGCACGTTTGCCTGAAACCGGCTCGTCCAGAACCGATCGTCGGCGAAATCCAGGGCAAGAAGGTGACTCAATACGATTATACCCCGGAGCAATACGAGGCCCTAACCAAACTGACGGCAACCCTCTGCAAGATCTTTCCAAAGATCACCTGTGACTATCCACGCGATACCCAGGGCGATTTGATTCCTCGCAAACTGCCGGATGCGGAGTTGAAAGCGTACCAGGGGGTGCTGGGACATTATCACGTGCAAACCAACAAAGTAGATCCGGGTCCGGCGTTTCAGTGGGACTATGTGATCGGCAGCGCGCAACGTTATCTCAGAACAAGCAGCCCGAACGGAAGAGGTGCCTTGGCCAATGTCCGATTTGCACCCGCGGTAAGACTACAGAGAAAGAATTGATCTTTACCGTTTACGCTGAACAGAAAGAGCAGGCGGCCCCTCCCAGAGCCGCCTTTTCATTTATACGATTGCTCCTGTGATAAGAAACAGCAGGTAGGCAATCCCCATCCCCAACCCTAAAACAATCAGTCCACCGCCGCTGGCAGCTGCGGAATACAACAGGACGTGCTCAGTTGATTTCATACTTCTGACATTAGCATCGGTCGTGCCGAGGTTCTCTATGCGACGAAAGTTAATGGTAGTCCCTAGTCAAAGAAGTCGAACGAAGCCGCGAGATTTCGCACCTGCGGGAAAGTTCTTAGAAAAACCGGCACGGCACTACACCAAAAAACGTGCAATGTCCCATTGCGTGCGCCTCAGGTTGTGGGCGCAATCAGGCGATATCACATGGGACCAATCAGGATGTTTAATATTTTGGTTCGATGTAGCTTGCAAACCAACCGGACGGCGGTAGAGAAATGAGCAGACAAAATTCAAAATCAATATGGCATTAAGCGCACGCATGTCCCCATCAACAAGCAACGTGCTCTCAATCATCATGGGTGGTGGTCAGGGTACTCGTCTATTTCCGCTAACTCGTGACCGCTCGAAACCAGCCGTTCCGCTGGCCGGCAAGTATCGTTTGGTCGATATCCCGATTTCGAATTGCATCAACTCCGGGTTGAAACGGGTTTATTTGTTGACCCAGTTTAACTCGGCCTCCCTGCATCGGCACATTTCGCAGTCCTACAAGTTTGATCATTTCTCGGGTGGCTTCGTAGAAATTCTCGCCGCTGAACAAACCTTTTCGAGCACCTCATGGTACCAAGGCACGGCGGACGCAGTTCGCAAAAATCTGACGCATTTTCTCAATCATGATTTCGAATACGCTTTAATCCTGAGCGGGGACCAGCTCTACAGCATGGATTTTAGCAAAATTCTGGCTCAACACATCGAGTCAGAAGCAGATCTGACCATTGCCACCCTCCCGGTGCCGCGCAGCGAGGCTCAATCGCTGGGGATTTTGCAGACGGATGCTGAACATCGGATCACGCGCTTCGTTGAAAAACCGAAGGATCCCGCGGTATTGGATTCGTTGAAGATTAATCGCAATCTTTACGAGAAGTTCGCCATTAAAGGAAACGAAGAGTTCTTCCTGGCGTCGATGGGAATTTACGTCTTCAAGCGCGATGTGTTGTTGCGTTTGCTGGATAACAATCACACCGATTTCGGCAAACACATCATCCCCGGAGCGATTGAAAGCCATCGCGTCTACTCTCATATCTTCCAGGGTTACTGGGAAGACATCGGGACAATTCGCTCGTTTTTCGAAGCCAACCTGGATCTGGTCGCAGAATTACCACGATTCAATTTCTTCGACATGAGCGCGCCGATTTTTACGCGTCCGCGCTTTTTGCCCGGATCGAAGATCAATGGAGCAGCGATCGATCACGCCATCATTTCGGACGGATGTATCATTAACCACGCTCGAATCGCTCACAGCATCATAGGCATTCGCAGTCTGGTCCATGAAGGTTGCCTCTTGAACCGAACGATCATCATGGGCGCTGATTATTACGAATCGGAGACTTCGATTGATCATTACGAATCGTCGGGAATCCCGCGTATCGGGATTGGCGCGAACACACGCATTGAGAATGCAATCGTGGACAAAAACGCCCGCATTGGAACGAACTGCGTCATTTCACCTGCTGGAAAGCCGGACAATGTGGATCACGCGCTCTATTACATCCGCGACGGCATCGTCATCATTCCCAAGAACGGAATTATTCCCCACAACACGGTCATTTAGGTCATTCAGCCAGAAAAAGCAGGCGAGCGATTCCGGCAATTAGCCAGAATCGCCCTTCAGGCCTGAATTGACATTAAATACTTCTCTGCGAAAAATCGTCACATCAAAGGTTAATGAAAAAATTTCACATTATTTCGGCGGCGACCATTTTGGGGATGGCGCAGTTCAGCACTCTGGCGCAGGAAAAGATCGACTTCGTCCGGCAGGTTAAACCGATCCTGGAGATGTATTGCGTCTCTTGTCATGACGACGTCAAGGCGGGGGAAAACGGGGATCTAAATATATCGACCAAAGCAAAGGCAATGGCCGGAACTCCGGACGGTCCTGTGATTGTCGTGGGAGATCCTGAGAAAAGCTCCTTCTACAAACGGACCATACTCTCGCCTGAGAGTAAGAAATTGATGCCACCGAAGGACAAAGGGGGCCCACTGCCAAAGGAACAAACGGATTTGATCAAGCAGTGGATCGCGGAAGGAGCGACCTGGCCGGACGGGGTCACTCTACAGAAGATACAAAGAATTGATTTTCCTCGTGATATTCAACCTCTCCTGCAGCGCGGTGGTCCCTTTAACAACAAAGAAAAAGATACTCTACGGATGTGGCTTGATCAGGGCGCGGTCTGGCCAAAAGATTTTAAACTCGGTGGGAAAGACAAAGAAACCCTCCTCGTGGAAGAACTCCACAAAGCAATCGTTCAGAATTCCAAAGAAAAATCGGCAGCGGAGATGAAGCCCTACACGGGCGCTGTGAGCACGAATGTCAGCTTTGAAATGCTCCCAATTCCCGGCGGGGAGTTCGTCATGGGAAGCCCGGACAGCGAAGCGAAGAGTAATCCGGACGAGCATCCGCAACACAAAGTGAAGCTGGACCCATTCTGGATGGGTAAATGCGAAGTGACCTGGAACGAATACGAGCTGTTCATGTATCCGGACCAGAACAAGCTCACGAGCACCAACGCAAACACCAACAGCACCTACAAGAGCGAAACCGCTGATGCCACTGCTCGCCCGACCAAGCCTTACGTGGAAATGAGTTTTGGCATGGGTAAGGAAAAAACGCCTGCGATCAGCATGACACAACATGCCGCGAACAAATATTGCGAATGGCTCAGCGCCAAGACTGGTCATTTCTATCGTTTACCCACGGAAGCCGAATGGGAATACGCCTGCCGAGCTGGGACCACCACCGTCTATTCCTTCGGAGATGATGCATCCCAATTGGGCGAATATGCATGGTTCGCGGATAACAGCGACTACAAGTATCAAAAGGTCGGCAAGAAGAAACCGAATCCCTGGGGTCTCCACGACATGCACGGCAACGTCGCTGAATGGACTCTCGACGGCTATGACCCGAATTTCTACATGGCCGGCAAAGATAGCGTTACGGCCAATCCATGGAACTTCGGCACGAAGCCTTACCCGCACGTCGCCCGCGGCGGATCGTGGGATGACGATGCCCACAAACTTCGCAGCTCAGTGCGTCGCGCTTCCAACGCGAGTTGGAAACAGCAGGATCCTCAATTGCCTAAGAGCATCTGGTTTCTGACTGACGCACAGTTCCTCGGCTTTCGCGTTGTCCGGCCTTTGAATGTTCCAAGTCCCGAAGAGATGAAGAAGAGCTGGAACAACGGCGTGGAATACGATTAAGCCCACTGACTCTCCCCAGCGGCAGTTCTTCGGAACTGCCGCTTTTTTGTTTTCAACGGAGATTGTGTTTGATGTTCCTCAGCGGCTGCGTGCCCGCCAGCTCGTGAGTCGCTCAGTTTGTGCGACGTATGGTGGGTTCATCCGCTTCTGTTGCTGACCCGGACAGAAACGATTTCAACCAATAGAATGGGTCTCAGCAAAAAAATCCGTCTGCCATTTCTGACAGACGGAATGAGATCAGGTTTGATCGTTCGAGATTACTTCGGTCCAACAATACCCCACACCGGATCGGCTGACTCTTTGGTGTTCAGTTCGAGCACAGTGATTCGAGCTGTTCGTTCCATGAGCCATAAGACCGCTCTGCCGTCCGCTCTCTGGAGAATAAGGTCAGCGTGTCCGTCCCTGTTGAAATCGCCCGATCCGACAACTTCCAAAGCGCGATCCGTTTCCCCATAGTTCAATGCTTCTTTGGAGACCACGGTCAGCCCGTGCATGTACCAGACCGCGAGGTTGCCGGTTCTGTGCTGAAGCAGAACGTCTTTGGTTCCATCGCCATCCAGGTCCACCATGCCGGCCACGCGCCAACCTCTTGGTAGAGGCTTTGTTCCACCCAGGAGAGCGGAAGAGGAATAAGCGGCTCCATCAAGAAACCAAACTGCCAGGCCGCCGCGATTGTTTTCCCAAAGAATATCGGAAGAGCCGTCTGCATTGAAATCGCTGATGCCCGCGACCCGCCAACCGGGCGGTCTGGTGGTCCCATTATCAAGATTAACGGCCTGGAGCAGTTCCGTTTTTCGAAGCAACCAGATCGCAAGCCTGCTGGAACCTTTCTGCTCAAGCAAAAGATCTGACGAACCATCCTTATTGAAATCGGCCTGACCCACCACTCGCCAGGCTGGAGGGATCCTGAGGTTGGACAGCAAGACAGATTGGGAATTGGTGGCGCCATCCATATACCAAGCAGCAAGAATTCCATTTCTGCGTTGCCACAGAATGTCTGTGTTCCCGTCTCCATTGAAGTCGCCGAGTCGAAACTCAACGATCAAAGTGGCCTCGCTGCTTGTGATACTGCCGGCAATATTGCTAACCACCACATCATATGCCCCGGCCTGCGCTAACTGAACATTTACCAGAGTCAAGCTAGAGCCGGTGGCACCAGGAATCGCAGTCTCATTGAAACGCCATTGATATTGCAGCGGTCCAGTCCCTGCGGCGGTTACTGAGAACGAAACCGTTGCTTGAGCAGAAACCGTTTGGCTTACCGGGGGGTCTACAATGGAAGGAGCAGCACCTCCGCAGCCTCATTTCGCAACACCGAGACAGTGCCGTTATAATTCCCGGCGATGATATCAGGACGTCCATCGTTATCGAGATCGCCCACGCAAACACCACCCGGATTGTGTCCTGCCGGGAAATCAACCCGAGGCGCAAAACTATTGGCGGTCAATAAGCCATCAACGCTGACATTTCGGAAAACAGCCGCTGTTTCCGCCCATTCACTGACAGCAATGATATCTACCTTGCCGTTGCCATCTACATCACCAAACGCGACACAATGAGTGCTGCCTCCCGTCGGCAAATCGAAACGGGGAGCAAACGCGACGTTCCCGGGGGAACTCAGGTTTTTGAGCACTGATACCGCAGCACTTCCGTAGACAGGCACCGCAAGGTCAGGCCTTCCATCGCTATCAAGATCCGCAGCCACAACATCCTGCGGTCGTGAGCCGGTGGCGAAATCCACGCGAGATGCAAGCGAGTTGGAGGTAAAAGCCCCTGGAGCGGAAATCAGGTTTCGGAAGATCGAAACGGTAGAAGTCGGACTATCGTTCGCCACCACCACATCCAAGCGCCCGTCTCCATCCACATCGACCAGGCTGAGTTTGGTGGGGGTAGCCGAGCAAGGAATACTGACACGGGGTGCAAAGGAATTCGAACTGATGACTCCGACCGTGCTGATATTACGCAACAAAGAAAGGGATGAACCACCCGCGTTGGCCGTGACCAGATCCAGCCTGCCGTCACCGTCAAGGTCACCAATCGCTACAGTGTAAGGCGTACCACCGGTCTGGAAATTCACTCGGGGTGAAAAAGTAAGATTCGTTCCAACCGCGCGGTTTTGATAAACCGTGATGCCAGCGCTGTTATGATTAGCTGCCACGAAATCCAGGTTACCGTCTCCGTCGACATCAGCCGTGGCGGCAAATCTTGGGTTCAGCCCCACTGGGAAATTGCTGCGAGTGGAGAAGGAGGAAGCGGTAATCCCGTCAGTGGTTCCATTTCGGAAAATGGTCACGGTGTTCGTTCCGTAGTTCGCTGCAAGGATCTCGGATTTCCCATCGTTGTTAAAATCAGCTAAAGCGGTTCCCACCGTATTCGCCCCAGAGGTCAACGCCACCCTCGGCGCAAACGATGCACTCGTAAAAGTGCCCTCCCCCGGGAAGCTCGGGAAAAAGAACGCCGGTGAGGCAACGGTTCTGCCATCTACTGTAACGGTAATTCGAGCGTGCACCGCACCCGCTGGAACAATCACAGATAAGTTCGTGGAATTGGCGGAGACCACCGTTCCCCTGACGGCTCCAAAATAGACGACGTTACCTGCTGTTTCCCCGTTGAACCCTGTGCCGCTGATGTCGATCGTCTGCCCGGATTGAGCAGAGACTGGGGCGCTGATAATCCGCAGAGACAGAGGTCCCTCAGAGGTTAGGTTGCGTAGGACGGAGACCGTCCCATTGTAATTCCCTGCAACAATTTCAGGACGCCCGTCATGATCCAGGTCTCCGACCGCCACACCGCCCGGATTGTGGCCCGCTGGGAAGCTGATGCGGGTTGCAAAGCTCCCTGCAGATAGCACGCCGTCAGCTCCAACGTTTCGGAAAACGGCGGCGGTTTCAGCCCATTCGCTCACTGCCACGATATCCAACCGACCATTGCCATCCACATCACCAAAAGCAACGCAATGAGTGCTGCCACCAGTAAACAAGTCGAACTTCGGAGCAAAAGAAATATTTCCCACGGTGCTTAGATTCTTCAGGACGGAAACAGCGCCTCCTGCATAGGCTGGAATGGCTAAATCAGGCTTTCCATCGCCGTCTAAATCTGCGGCAACAGCATCCTGCGGACGGCCAGCTGTCGGGAAGTCCACACGCGGAGCAAACGAAGATGAGCCGAAAGGTCCTGGCGCAGAAATCGTATTTCGAAAAACGGAAACCGTCGCCCCGTCATTAGCAACAAGGAGGTCCACCCGGCCGTCACCATCTACATCGCAGAGGCTGGCCTTGGTCGGCCAGTCTGCCGTAGGAATATCAAATCTCGGCGCAAAAGAGTTGGAGTTGATGACTCCCGGGGAACTGGTGTTTCGCAAGATTGAAATCGTATCAGAGCCGGCATTTGCCAGCACCAGATCGGGTTTGCCATCTGCATCCAGATCTCCGATTGAAACTGCATAAGTTGACAAGCCGGTGGGGAAATCCACCCGCGGTGCCAACGCAATGTTGTCCCCTACCCCCACGTTGTGAAATACGGAAACCACATGACCATCATGGCTGGCCGCCACGAGGTCGAGTTTGCCATCGCCATCGACGTCTCCCACGGCCGAGAATCGGGGCCTCAAACTCGCCTGCACGTTGGTCACGGTCGAGAAGGAGCTGGTTGTAATACCACCCGCGGTCGCATTCTTGAACACACTGACTGTCGTAGTGCCGAAGTTGGCAGCAGCAATTTCGGGCTTACCATCCCCGTTGATATCGCCAAGGGCTACTCCCACAGTGTTGGCACCGGACGTCAAAGCGATTCGAGGCGCAAAAGCAATCTCAGAGGAGCCGCTGCCGTTAAACGCCGGGAAAAATAGCTTCGGAGAATAGGCGGTCCTACCGTTGATTGTCACTGTGATCGGACCGTGGACGGCGCCATGCGGCACCGCAACCGACAACGAAGTTCCATCGCCCGAGGTGACAACCCCTTTAACGGCGCCGAAGTGCACAATATTACTCTCAGGAACTGAACTGAAGTCGGTTCCCAAAATTTGGATGATCTGACCCGGTTTGGCAGAAGCCGGGCTGTTTGTGATTTTCGGTGTTTGCGCCATTGCCAGGCCGGGAGCCATTACAGCAAGGCAGAGTGAAAGAAGTTTACCCATAGTTTGTTGTTTACCGTCCAAGTTTGACATTGAAACAAAAGGAATGTTCACAAGCAATGGTTGGTTTATTCGGTCCCTTGAATCGTGGCTATTGTTGGAGCTGAGACAAGGTGTCCCCCGGTCTTCCAGCCACTCTGGTGCGCTGTGGGCAGAGCTTCAGCTTCGGCAGGAGTAAGCCCTCGAAACCTAAATTGCTCATGCTATTTGAAGCACCGCGGCAGCACGGTGTGATTTTTTCCGGGTGAGATGGTAGTAGCGCGACTACACAAATAGAGGAGGGCGTAACGCAGAGTGAGCGCGTAGTGCTGGCATGACATCTGACACTGGGTGGGGTTTTGCTGTGTGTCAAAACCCTGATTTCTGCCTTCTCCACTCCTCTCGAAAACGGGAAAAACAGCTCCGATCCAGCCAGACATTGCTAACCACCAACACGCGCGCACCGAACTTACGACTAACTGTGAAGGCAAAAATTAGGGATTTGACATACAGAACAAATCGGTCGACGAACCGCTGTGCGGTTCAGAAAAACACCACCAACCGGCGCTCGGATCCATTTTATCTCACCCGGAAACAATCGCACCCCGGCAGCACAGGGCTGCATCAAGCTATTGAGAGGAATGAATAAGGATAAGGGTGAGAAGCGATTTTGCGGGACATGCATTGAGGGATCATTTTCAATGGGGCGATGCCAAAGCCGCTACGAAT
>JBKJKE010000147.1:0-7344 GCA_046597605.1 Limisphaerales bacterium
CAGTAGGCTGCTAAAGGCAAAGTACAATTAACCAAAAATACAGAAGCCATCGGGTAACACCCCTTTTGGCACAACGAATCCCTCTCACGGGTAACAGTTACTTTTGGCACACGGCGAAGGGTTGAACGGTTAAATGGTTACATTGTGGCATTTGATTCACCCCAACTCTCGTCCGCCGGGCCTTAACCTTACTTAACGCTATAACCCCGGGTTTTATGGGAATAAAAAAGAATTGCTGCTCCTTGGGCATCGCCTCTAGCCTAGCCGCTCTTTTCTATGTCGGATAAAACCTTCAAATTCGTCAATAATCTCTGGAACGACGCCGAAGTGGCCAAACTAGATCCCGTGGCCCGGCTTATTTATCGTTCGAACAAACTGGGGTCAGATCAACGCATCACCAACACTGGCGGCGGGAACACTTCCGCTAAAATCCAGGAAATCGATCCCCTTACCAAAGAGAAGGTCGAAGTCCTCTGGGTCAAAGGCTCGGGTGGCGATCTCCGCACCTCGTTGAAGGAAAATTTTTCCTCCCTCTACCAGGACAAACTAATTTCTCTCCAGAAGGTTTACGCGGGCTACAAGGAACGCGGCCCCAAATCGCAGGCGGAAGACGACATGGTGGGGATGTACAATCACACCACGTTCAATCTCAACCCGCGCGCTTCGTCCATCGACACCCCGTTGCACAGCTTCATCCCGGCGAAGCATGTCGATCACACGCATCCGAATGCCGCCATCTCGGTCGCGGCCTGCGCCAATGCAAAGCAGCTCACCAAAGAGATCTACGGCGATGAAGTCATTCATACGCCGTGGTTGCGTCCGGGCTTTGAACTCGGTCTCGAGATGCAGAAGATCTGCAAAGAAAACCCGAACGCCATCGGTATCATGATGGGCCAGCACGGCCTGATCAACTGGTCGGATGACGAGCGTGAATGCTATTTCCGCTCGCTTGAATTGATCGAACGCGCGGCGACTTTCATTGAGAAGAAGTATGCCGAAAAGGGCGGAGACAAAACCGCTTTCGGTGGCGCCATTCACCAGACTTTGCCAGAGGAAGTCCGCAAGAAAGTCCTCGCGAAGCTTCTCCCCTGGTTGCGCGGACAAGTCTGTCAGCAGAATCGGTTCGTCGGTACGGTGCAGGACGACGAGAAAATTTTCCGTTTTGTAAATTCAAAAAACGCAGAACGCCTCGCGGAACTCGGCACCAGTTGCCCCGATCATTTCCTCCGCACCAAGATCAAGCCGCTTTATGTCCCGCTCGCTTCAGGCGACACATTGAAGGACACCAGCGATGCCGGGATCACTGCCTTTGTTGCCGCGGTAAAAGCAAAACTCATTGACGGTTTGAAAAAGTATCGCGCGGACTACGCCGATTATTACAACCGCTGCAAACGCCCCACCTCGCCCGCCATGCGCGATGCGAACCCAACGGTCATCCTGATCCCGGGTCTCGGTATGATCGCCTGGGGCAAAGACAAGTCTGAGAGCCGCGTCACGGCTGAATTCTACAACTGCGCCGTCGAAGTAATGCGCGGAGCCGAAGCGATCGATAAGTATATCGCGCTCCCTCAACAGGAAGCGTTCGACATCGAATATTGGTTGCTCGAAGAAGCCAAACTCCGCCGCATGCCTCCTGAAAAGGAACTCGCCCGCCAGGTCATCGTGGTGGTCGGAGCCGGCTCAGGCATCGGCAAAGAAGTGGCGCATCGCCTGGTCAAAGAAGGCGCGCACATTGTTTGCGTCGACCTCAATGCCGATGCCGCCAAAGGCACCGCGAAAGAAATCACCGATAAATACGGAGTGGGAATCGGCGTGGCTGGAACCGGTATTTCCAATTGCGGACCTGCTGTTGGTATTTCTGCCAACATCACTGATCGCGCCAGCGTTCGGGCGATGCTCGATGAGATCGCACTCGCCTACGGAGGGTTTGATTCCATCGCTGTCACCGCCGGGATCTTCGTCCCCCCGGATACCACCGGTCACATCCCGGACGACAAATGGGCACTGACCTTTGCCATCAACGTCACCGGTGCCTACATCGTGGCGGACGAAGCTGCCAAGACCTGGAAGGAACAAGGGTTGACCGGCAATCTCGTTCTCACCACCAGCGCGAACGCGGTTGTGGCCAAGAAAGGTTCTGTGGCTTACGACACTTCGAAAGCGGCGGCGAATCATCTGGTGCGCGAGTTAGCGGTGGAACTTTCCCCGCTCGTCCGCGTGAATGGCGTGGCTCCGGCCACCGTTGTTCAAGGCAGTGCGATGTTCCCGCGCGATCGCGTCATCGCCAGCCTCGCGAAATATAACATTGCGTACACAGAGGACGAAGCGACCGATTCTCTCACCAGCAAACTCGCGAAGTTCTATGCGGATCGGACGTTGACCAAGTCACCGATCACCCCTGCGGATCAGGCGGAAGCGTTTTACATTCTCCTGACGAAGCGTTTGAGCAAGACCACCGGCCAGGTCATCACGGTTGATGGCGGTCTACACGAAGCGTTCTTGAGGTGATTCAATGGTGGCGGCCCTTGCGCTCGCGAGGGCCCGCCCGTATCCCGGGCGGAATCGGGTGGTTGCAACAAGCGGGTCCGAAGTTTCTTTGAGCGTTCTTTACGGAGTAAGCGCGAACGTTGGAAAGTTATCTTCGGATCAACGCATGTTTCTACCTTGCCTGCGGACCACTGCCGTTCAGTTACGGAGAAACCAACATGCGGTTAGCCGGATGGAGCGGAAGCTCCAGTCAAAAGTTGGTTGGGCACCACCTGCCGGTTGCCCTGGCTTCTGCCTTTGCTCCCTTGCTGGATGCAAAAACGGATTCGATGGACACGGCCGTGATAAGGCTTTGCGGAGAAGGCAAATATCAGGGCAAACCGGCAGGTTATGCCCCACCGGTTTTGGCCAGGAGCTTCCGCTCCACCTTACGTCTCCCACGGTGTTCCTAAACTAACTAAAGGGACATTGAGCCAATGCGCGAAGACTCGCCGCGCGCTTTACCTTAAAACCAACTCCCGCTCCGTCGGCGTTAGTATCTTCCATGCGCCGGGTTTTAGATTCTCCATCACGAACTTCCCGATCTGCACCCGCATCAACCGCAAGGTCGGGTGCCCTACTGCGGCAGTCATGCGTCGCACCTGGCGGTTTTTTCCTTCCACCAGTTCCAGGCCGATCCAGCAATCGGCCACGTTCTTGCGGAAACGAATGGGAGGATCGCGTGGTGGCACTTCTGGTTGCGGGTCCAACATCCAGGCTCGGCACGGCAATGTTTTGTGACCCTGAATCATGACCCCTTTCTGCAACGTCTGCAACGCAGCGGCATCAGGAAGTCGTTCCACCTGCACCCAGTAAATGCGTTCGTGACCCCGCGTGGGATGCAGCAGACGCTGGTTCAGTTCCCCTTCATCACTCAACAACAACAACCCCTCGGAATCCGCATCCAGGCGTCCGATCGAATAAACGTCTTTAGGAAAACCAAATTCCGCGAGCGTTCGATTGGGTGAACCGTCTGGAGTAAATTGGGAGACAACCCCATAAGGTTTATTGAAAGCAATGAGCATGGGATCAATTCAGGTCGCGACCGGTGGCCTTTTGGATTCGGATGCGATATTCCTTCGGGGAGCCATCGCGTGGAATGGCGTGACACACCTGTTCGAAACCGGGGAAGTTCCACAGGTTCGGAAAGTCACGGCATTGCTGCGGCTTTACCGGTTGCACCGCGCACGCTTCTCCCTCAAGAAAGATGCATTCGCCATCGGGTTTATCCATCAATGCCAATCCTTTGCGATCGCCCGCAAGCCGGGTGTATTGCTGGATAAAATCGAACTCACTTAATCCCTTGAAGTCGGCGAGCCGCGATAATTCAACATCGCTCAAGCGCACCTGACCCGGCCAGCGGCGACAGGCAGTGCATCTCTGGCATTCATGAAAAACCGGCATGGGGGAAGGGTACTGGTAAATAGTTGGAAAGTGAATTGTTACATGGTGAGGAGCAATCAGTATTTAGGACGCAGCCAGTCCGTTCGGTTCTGATACTAAACACTGAATACTTTCCCAAGTTCAACCATTAGCAAAAACATCAGGCTTGACCTGATGTGGATCTACTTCTACAAACTCCGCCCGTGTCTATCTCCCCATTTATCTCGCGCCTGGTCGCGAGCGTTCGCCGCGAGACTTCGCGTCACCAAAAACAACTCTCCATCCTGCCCATTTGCCTGGTGCTTGCCGGTTGCATGACGGCTGCCCAGCATCAGAAGCAACTCGGAAGCACCGCCGACAGTAAGCTCACGCTCGGTGTGGTCCAAAAAGAGATCAAAGTCGGCATGGACCAGGCAGCGGTTGCCACGGCCCTCGGATCCCCGAACATTGTCACCGGTGGAACCGGAAACGTGGAAGTCTGGATCTATGACAAGGTCGCCTCAGAATCGACCTACTCAAGCGATAACGGAGGGCTTTCTTCTAACGTCAGCGGAGACATCGTTCTTCCCGGTCAAAACAGCTTCCAACCGTCCGGCAGTGCCGCAGGAACACTTGCGGGCACCTATTCCAAATACGCCGGCGCGAGCAGCTCGAGTCAACGGACCCTTACTGTCGTGATCAAGTTCACCGCCAGCAAAGCGGTGGAATCTGTTTCCTACAATTCGACCCGATTTTAGACCGCATGAAAAACAAATGCGGTTTGTGGCTGGTCGCCGGAGCCATCCTCTGCGGAGCTCTCAGCGGCTGTGCTTCCTACTCCACTTATTTGGCCGGACATGCTGGCCTGAGCCCATTGGAAATCCGGGCGATCCAAACCCGGACCTATGACGGGCAGGATGCGAAAGCGACACTCAAGGGAGTGATGAATGTCCTGCAGGACGAAGGCTTCCTAATTGATTTCGGGAATACCGATCTGGGCCTGCTCCGCGCCAGTAGAGGCTCTTTCGGCGCATTGGAAGCAACTGTGAACGTCAGCGAGTTTGGCAAACAGACCCGGGTTCGCGTCAGTTTCGGTACATTACAGTATGCTGACGGCGGAAGGACCTTCACCAGGCCAGTTCAGGTAGCAGCGGTTTACCAGGATTTCTTCGTCAAACTCGAGCGAGGATTCTTTATTCAGAAGCAAGGACTGTAGGAGGGAAAAAACCGGACAGTGTTCAGTGTTCAGTGTTCAGTGGCGAGTATTTGGAATCCGTTCTGAATACTGAAAACTAAACACTGAATACTTTCCCCTCCACCCCTTCCTACACCGTCGGATCTGCAATCCGGCCATCAATCAGACGGATCACACGATGGGCCAATGCCGCCACGGTGGCGTCGTGCGTTGCGATCACCAGGGTGGTACTGCGCTCGGCACGGAGCGTGGTCAGAATCTGCATGATTTCCGCGCCCGTCTGCGAATCGAGATTCCCGGTAGGTTCATCGGCCAACACCAGCTCCGGATCATTGATCAACGCCCGCGCGATCGCGACTCGCTGTTGTTCTCCGCCGGACAATTCATACGGACGATGATCAAATCGTTCGGCCAACCCGACGCGTTTGAGCAACTCCAGCGCTTTAGCTTCCACCTGGGCAGGATCACGACGCGCCATCCGTGCGGGCAAACAGACATTCTCCACCGCAGTCAGCTCCGGCAGAAGATGGTAGGCCTGAAAAATAAGGCCGACCTTCTCGTTGCGCCACTGGGACAAAGCCGCGTTGGAAAGTCGCTTCAAGTCGATCCCAAGGAACGAGACCTCACCCACATCCGGCAAATCCAATCCGCCCAACAGATGTAAAAGCGTGCTCTTGCCGACACCGGAGGCTCCGCGCAACGCAAGGAACTCTCCGCGGCCGACCACCAGATCTACGCCGCGCAATACCTCCAATTTTCGTTTGCCGATCGCGTAGGTCTTATGGACATCCCGCGTGGAAACAAGCGGGGTAAAGTTGCCGGGGATTGCCTCCAGTGAACTATTCATAACGCAGTGCCTCCACTGGTTGAAGTCGTGCTGCTTTCCAGGCGGGAAACAGACCTGCCATGACACACGTTACGAAAGCCATCCCGCAGATCAGCGCGATGTCACCGCTATCGAATGCGGCCGGGAGTTCGTAGATCTGGTAAATCGACGCGGGCAACAGTTCGAAACCAAACACACGCCGCATCAGCCCAAGGAATTCGTTGCGATAGGACAACGCCAGGAGGCCGAGGCCGAGCCCGCAGGAAACCCCCATGAAGCCGACCACCACGCTTTGGCTGAGGAAGAGCCAGAGGATCTGCCGGTTGTTCGCTCCCACCGCTTTCAGGATTCCTATCTCCCGCGTCTTCTGCACCACAAAAGTAATCTGGCTGTTCACAATCCCGAACGCCGCGACAATCATGATAAAGAACAGGAGATAAAACATCATGTTCTTCTCCACCTGGAGGGCGTTGAAGATCTGCGGGTTCTCTTCCCGCCATGTTTCGATCATGTAATCGCCTCCCAACACCGGCATGACTTCCGCCCGCACCTTCTCGGCATTAAATGGATCATCCAGGCGAACCTGCAAGCCATGGACTGAATCCTCCTGGAATTCGTAGAGTTCCTGCGCATTCTCCAGGGATGAAATCAGGATCATCGAATTATATTCGCTGAATCCCACATCGAAGATGCCTTTGATGGTGTATTCATCCGCCACAAAGGCAACCTGTTCGCCCTTGCGCTGCGCTTTCTCCATCAGCTCCAGTTTCGATTGGGAATAGATCGCCAATCGATCGCCCACCACTAGCCCTAAACCCTGCGCCATTTCTTTGCCCACGAGCAATCCAGACCCTTCCACATCGTAGGCACCACTCGTGATGTTGGTAGAAAGGATACTGACTCCCTTCTCCAGTTCAGGATCCACCCCGAGCAGGAGCGGGGCTAAAACTTTGGGAGTCATTCCCTCGGCCGGTTGCGTTTTCACCAGCACCTGTCCGCGCACAAACGGGGCCGCACCGATCACATGCTTGTTCGCCTTTAACTTGTCCAGCACCGCGGAGTAATTCTGCAACGGCACCTGGTTCATCACCTGATCCACCTGGTAAACCTTGAAATGAGCATTGAACCCAAGGATCCGGTCGCGCCATTCCTGGTCGAAGCCGCTCATCACACTGATCACGATGATCAGGACGGCGACACCCAGCGTGACACCGAGGATGGAAATGATCGTGATGACCGAAACGAAGGTTCGGCGGGGACGCAAATACCGTAATGCTAGAAACGCCTCGAACGGCAACCGCAGCATCCGGCGAAGCTAGACAGAAGGCACTTTGGAAGCAACAGGGGATTAAACAAAAACTCCCTCAGGCTCGCGCCTGAGGGAGTGTGAATTGTCAGATTGGGTTCAGTAACCGGAGTTACTCAACTTATTCAA
>JBKJKE010000236.1:0-27612 GCA_046597605.1 Limisphaerales bacterium
CTTTCGATCTCACTCACACCCACCGTTTCCGAAGGGGTCGACAACTTAGTGATTTCCACTCCCTTGTCAAAAGATTCTTACCAAATCTTTCTTTCCCTTTTCCGTCCGTTCCCACCGTCTTTTCCGAACGGGCCGACAACATATTGATCTCCAATTTATTGTCAAAAGTTTCTTACGAAATCTTTCTCTGCCGCTCTCTTTCTCGCCCCCTGAACCCCGAAGGGCCGACAAACTACAGGCGTCCCCTCCTTTGTCAAAAGAGTTTGCTGGTTTGTTTTGCGACCCCTCTTAAACCTCATATTTACGGGACTTTTAACTATAAAGTTTTCAAATGAGGTCAAACGATTGGCTCATGTTTTCTGTTTTTTCTCCTTCGGACTCTTTTACGCCCCCCCCAAAAAAAACAAAGTTAGCCCGCCCTGTCACCAGGGCAGCTACGAAACAAAACAGAAGAGCCGCCCGGCTGGCGCCGGACGGCTTGGGTTCCGCGATGAGTTAGTCATTACAACGTGTTGATGCTGACCACTTCGCTCCGGATGCTTTCGCCACCGTTGTTCACGGCCAACGCCTGCTGCGCCGTGGTCAACGCATTGAAGGTCGTAATAGCGTAAGCCGCCGTGACATTCATCGGTGCCACTTCCGCCGTGGGATGCGCGGTGAGATAACTGCGAACCGCCTGCGACTCCCTGGTATCTGTTCACCGACACCAACGCACCCGCCAATCCACCGCGGTATTATCGTTTGCGCTGGCCGAAACTGGAAGGGTATCACACTCCTGCCTCATAATCCGCCCGGGATGATCTGCCCGGAAGATTTCGCAAATCTGGCAGAAGGTTTCAAGGCATTGCAGTCCCATGACGGAATAGAGTGGAGAAATAGGGTCGGCGGACGATTAAAGGAAGCTTAGTCACTAAAAAATTCTCAAAAATGATAAACCGGATTGCGTTAATGCCCTATTTTAGTTTACAAATGCGGCACCCTAAATGGCAACTAACAAGCAGTATCAGAAGATCGTTGAGGAAATGGAGACCGGTTCTTTCAAAAAGGAGACGTGGATTCGCGCGATCGACAAATCCAACGGCACTCATAGCAGTGCATCGAAGAATTACATCAGCCTGAGAGCTGAGGAATTATATCTGGAGGAGACCCCCAGGTACAGACGGGTTTTAAATTCATGGGTGGCCATTTTCAATCCTCAAAGCAGGAGGGGGCTCGTAATTATCAGTGGAACGATTCTGGTAGGATTGTTTCTTTGTCTTGCTTTGGTTCAACCTGCCTTGCGAAACAATGCCCGTGCCGGTTATCAAAAGCTTTCTCGAGATGCACAGACGATTATTGGGCTCTCCCATGTGCAATTGGTCGAAAAACTGGGCACTCCAAAGTACATCGATATGACCGATTCAGCCTTGATTTACGTTTATAATCCAAGCTCGCCCTTCTGCTTTGAAAAAAAGCGCTATAATTTCAAAGTCTTCGTTGATACCCGCACCGTCCGCGTAATTGGGTGGGAAGAAAACCCCGCTCTTCGTGACAATCTTGCTATGCGCTAATCGTAGCCGGCCGCCCATGGAAGCGACGCCTGAGGCTACATTGGATGAGGAATTCTTTGGTTCATTGTTGATAAGATTCCGGGAAAGGATTTGTGGTAAACAAAAGAAGGCAGCATCGTAACGAAAACAAATATCAGCCCACGGTGTGACCACCGCGGCTACCAGGGCGTCCTGGCAAGGGGTTTTGTTCTTGGAGTTTGTTTCTCCGTCGCGATCGACAGAGGGTTACGCCTGCACACTCGAAGAATGGCGCTGGCAGTCCTGGTTCTCCTCGGATCGTTCCTCATACAGCTACGAGCTGTCATTCCCAACCCGGACTGCGCTTGTTACCTGCCGATGGCCGTAGAGATGAAATGGGAAATGGATGTGCGGATCTTTTACCCGGGCAAACCGGAGCAAAAAGGGACGGTGCTTCGAACCATCGGCGTGCCGGTAGAGTGAGATGGCAAAGGCTCCTTCCCGCTCACGATGTCGACAAAAGTTGATCGAGGAACGCAGGGCGTTTTGGGCCGGACAGCCGCCCGGCTGGCGCCGGACGGCTGTGCCTTTCCATGGCTCATGCATTTTACAAGGTGCTTACGGTCAGCACTTCGCTGCGCACGCTTTCACCACCATTGTTCACGGCAGACACTGATATCTCCACAGTGGCACCTGCCGGCAGGTTTTCGATGGTGAAACTAAGATCCGCCGGACTGCCAACCAACAACGCATCCGCATCCACCCCCACGATCTTCATCCAGACGCGGTAACGCTCTGCGCGGATCGCCGCCTTCCATTTCACAGAGATGACATTCCCTGCCCTCAACGTCACCGCGACCTTTCCAGGGATACCGGGACGTTCCTTCAACCCCGGCTGATTCAATCCGAACCGCAACCAACGCGCATCCATCGGTGTAAGCACATTCGTCAGTTCCTTGGTCAACTGACGCACCCTGCCCCGCACCAATGTCGCCTGCGCATCCCTGTTCGTGATCAAGGTTTCGAGGTTCATCTCGTGCGTCGCCAAAGCCTGTTGGGCCGTATTCAACGCATTGAAGAGGATGGTGGCCTGTGCCGCCGTCACGTTCGCTCCCGCATTTTCCTTTGTCGGATTGGCGGTGAGATACCCGCGGATCGCCTGCATCATTGTGTTCACCGGCGCGATGCGGGCGGGAATGCTCAAACCGTTCGTGAAGCCGAGCGGAGCCCAGTTGTTCGAATAGGTGTAGCCAAGCACAGGTTTCAGCACATCGCGGGTGACACGAATGAATTGGCTGCAATTACCGAATGCGAGCCGCACCGCCTCATGACGCGTGTTCATGAGCTGTTTACCTGTCTGATGCAATCCGTGTTTCAGGATCAGATCAGCCATCTCCAGGGTGAAGGCATCCGCCTGCACATAGTGAAGGTCCAACGTTACTCCGAGTTCAGTGAGACCACCGGCGACCAATCCACCCAGATTCACTAAGTCTGCGGTGGAATTCATAACGGGCTGTTTCATATATATGTTTTCCAATCTTTCTACTGACCGAAGGCGTGGAGGTCGCTATCAAGGCTGGATAAACATCTGTTTACCGGCCCGCGATTGTCTCCGCTTCGGCTGTTCGTTTTTTCATCAACGAACGCAATGAGATTACCAAAAGCAAAGTTGACCATTCGGTTACTTTGCTTTTCCCCTATAAGATTTTTTTCGTATTTGTTATTTACTGAGTATCAACGACTTACGACGACAAGGAGGACAGTTTCACGCTCTAGGGGTGAAGATTTATTTTTGGAAAAGTCGAAAAAGCTGCTGGAGCGGTAGGGCGAAGCTCCGCAGAGCCTTGATTGGAGCGCAGCGACGCGAGCAAAGCGAGTTTCATCAGTTTTCCCTCGACGCACAACAAAGAGCACTGCGAAATGCCTCCCGCACATGGAACATAACGAACAGATAGGAAGGAAACGTCCGGCACAAGGCGTACATATTGAACTGGGCCAACCTACGATCGTTTTTTTGACTGTATGTTCCAAGGATCGAAAGCCGTGGATTGCAAACCCGCTCATCCATCAACTGCTTCGTTCCGCGTGGACGTCAGCTGATGCGTGGTTGGTAGGCCATTATGTTCTTATGCCCGACCACGTGCATTTGTTCTGTGCACCGAAGAACCTGGATTTTTCTCTTGAGAGCTGGGTTACTTTTTGGAAACGCCAGTTCCGCCGGCTGCACGGAAACCCCGAATGGACCTGGCAGGCACACTCTTTTCATCGGCGATTGCGGCGGGAGGAAGATTATGCTGAAAAGTGGATTTACGTTCGATCCAATCCCTCTCGGAAAGGATTAGTGTGTCGTGCCGAAGAATGGCCCTACTTTGGAATGATGAACGTCTTACGTTGGTGAATCACTACCCGAGGTGGGGAAGAGAGCCCTCGAGCCCCTAGGAAACAGGCCCGACCGGAGAGACGAAGATGAAACTCGCTTTGCTCGCGTCGCTACGCTCCAGTCAGGGCTCCGCGGAGCGTCGCCCTACCCCGCTTACCCCAGATACCCCAGAAAATCGCGGTAATCCCGCAATCGCTGCTTCAACCCCTCGGAGCTGATCACCTTGCAATTGGGCCCCCAATGTCTCACCCAACATTCCACTTCCACCAGCGAACTTAGCCAAAAGCTCATGCGCAGACCGCCGTCCGGCAACTTCTCGACCTTTTGATCACGGGTAAAGGTACGGTTCTCAATATAGGTTGCGGCCCAGGGACTGAACTCCAGCACGATATCGTGGCTCTCATTGCCTTTCATGATGATGAAAGCGCCGAAGAGATATTTATCCAAATCGAACTTCGGGTCCTTGAATTTCACCTCCGTGAGCGCAGGGTGGCTCACGCGCGACAGTAAATAGGTCCGCATCTCATTCTTCTCTACATCCAGACCGATCATGTACCAGCAATTGCCCGCACAAACGAAACAATAGATCCGCACCCGCTTGAACTCCGGCGTCGACGCCAGGTTCTTCAAATAGAGGAATTCGATTTCACAGCGCGTCCGCACCCCTTGCGCGAGCGTCATATACTTCCCCATATCGATTTCTTCCGGGGCGAACGGACGAAAGAAAACCGTCTCCGAAACGGAGTCCATAATCAGTTTCGTGTGCGGCACAAGAATCTGGGAAATCGGATCCATATCCGGGCTGATCCGATCCTTCCCTTTCACCGGCAGGTTCGCTACAGAACGGCAGGCCAAAGCGAGATCCATCACTCCGCGCTCGTTGAACGTGTTAGAAATTTTCTCCGGGACCGGGCCATCATAATAATACCCGCTGCGCCGCCCCTTCGCTCGCGAGACTTTCACGGGGAATCCTTTAAACTTACGCAGATATTGGACGTCTTCCAGGATGACATGCCGCCGAAATCCGGTCTCCCTCACGAGGTCTCCGACCGTCGGGAAACGTCCGTCCCAAATTGCCTTGTGGATATAAGCGATCCGATCCTCATGAGAACGATGTTTCTTCCTAATCAACCTCTTTTTCACCTGGATACCCATAGGCGGGCGAGAGTAGTTATTGTTTACAAGCTGGCGAGAGTTTTCGGGGGGATTCTCCAACAGGCGCGATTAGAAAAGTCATGAAAGATTTCCCTAATTCCGCCGGTAGGAGAATGCCACGGACAAAAGTCGTCATTGGAACGTCTTCGGCGGGATATGCCTCTACAAAGCACCTGAAGATTCGCTGTACCTGGTGCTGAAACGGGAGATCCAGGATTTGCGAGAAAAGAAGTTCTCCGCGGTTGTTGCACCATTATCGACCGTGATTATTACGCCAATCGAGTCAACCCCAAAGAGGATTGCGTCCTATTCCATCCTCGAGTTCTTCCACTTCAATCGCGTCAACCACGCGACCCGATGAACCGCCACGCTGCCGCGTTGCTGGTCGGATTTTCCAAAACAGAATTCTATGGATTGCACGCGGGATCAGTGTCTACATATCCCTATGGAATTCATTCGCGTATGTAATCTGCGCAGCTTGGCTGACACCGGACAGATTCCAATGAAGCCAATAACTCTTTTGGTAGGCGCGAATAGCTCAGGGAAAAGCTCCTTTCTTCGCATTTTCCCTTTGTTGCGTCAAAGCGTTGAGACTCGAACTGGAAGTGGGTTACTGCTGAACGAAGGCTACGTGGACTTCGGCTTGTTTCCTTCAGCCGTCCGGAAAGGGAGCGATTCAGAGTTGAAGTTTGAATTTGAAGTGACAATTCGTCCGGGCCGCTACCGGGCAATGCCGGTCAACTTCTATCTGCTTGGCCCACTAATCACACGCCTCTCTGTAACCTTTGCGCAACGGACTGAAGAAAAGCGTTATGCCTTTGTTAAGACTTTGCGGCTTGAGTTGGGTCCAACTGATAACCCAGACATCATCTGCTTGGAAGCAGCAGAAGATGGATCAATCAAAGAATTGCGCATCAATGAGCTAGAAGCGCATTCAGAGATGTCAGCTTATCGGTTGCGCCCCGGTCGGGGAATTGTACCAACATTGGAAAGTGCGCCGAACTCGAAAGATCAACCAACCTTAATCGTGACTGACGAAACAGTAACGGTCACAGCCCTTGAGAAAAAACTGTTGGACACGGTCGAGTGGATGTTTCACGGCAAAACGTATCGGGAAACTCGACTCCAGATCTTGCGCAACTTAAGAGTCGGGTCACCGTCCGAAATGTTAGAGGCAATGAAGCACGTTACTAACATGGAATCTTGGAACCGTAGTGTTACATCCCTATCTCAAGACAAACGTGGCTACAGCACGTTTCGCAACTTGGTCCTAGCGAGATCGTTGGGCAGCATACTGTCGAGTATCAGTTTACAGCTCTCCCAATTTGCCCGATCAATCCACTACTTTGCTCCGGTCCGTGCACGGGTCGAGCGGGATTACTTAAGTAGAGACGTCCTTTTAGACAGCGTAGATCCAGATGGACGTAACGTGGCAATGGTCCTCGCGAGTTTAAATAAAAATTTTTTGAAGAGTTTCAAAGATTGGACAACCAAGCACTTTGGTTTTTCAGTATTTCCACAAGCAGTTGGAGATGGGGCTCGAGTAGCTCTGATTCTCCGAGAAGAAGCAACTGGAAGTGAATTCAATCTTGCAGACACTGGCTTTGGATATTCCCAAATGCTGCCTTTTTTGGTCCAGATTTGGAATTTGACTGATCGCGAAGAGTTAAATAGAAAAGGCGCGTTTTTAAGCCCGCAAGCAATACCTCCAAGTTTCCTTCTCGCCATTGAACAACCAGAGTTGCATTTGCACCCAGGACTACAGGCTCGGCTTGCCGATTTGTTTGTAACAACCACTAGGGTAAGCCGAGAAAAAAATATCCCTGTACAATTTGTTTTAGAAACGCATAGCCCTACTATTATTGAACGTTTTGGCGAACTGATCGAAGCTGGCCAACTCAGAAAAGAAGACGTACAGGTTCTCTTGTTCGAAAAAGGCAAACAGGGGGATTCGTCCGTTAATCACGCTCATTTTGATTCGAGCGGAATTCTCCAAGATTGGCCGTACGGTTTTTTGTTATCCCATCTCCCAGTACCTCCTGACATTCGGAATGCCAGTGAACCTGCCGGGATACCATAACGAGCATGCTCTTTTTCTTAGACGAATCAATCGCTGAGGCGGTTTCTCAAGAGCCAGTCCCTCGTGCGGAAATCGAAGCAATAAATTATTTGGCGATGGCTGCAGCGGAAGGAGCCCACCGTATCACTGCTCAAAGGAGAGTTCTTAATGCTTTGTTGGCGTGCAGCAACCTTGATTATCGCACACGCGCATTATTTAAAAGTGCGGCCGCTCAGGTTGCGCAGGATCACGGTCTCATGCGAGATCTGCCGGTGCATGTTAGGGTAATGCATCCTCTCTCCTCAATCGCTTGTTCAAGCGTAAATGAAAAGCGAATTATCCAAGTTCCACTTAGATGGTTCGATCACTCCTCAAAAGTGCAGCCTACTTCACTACTAGGTGAAAATCTCTCCGACGTTTCAGTGCTTAAATTGTTCGGGAAAATGGCAGCTGCATCAATGCAAAGCGGTTACATTCCGTTAGCCGAGACACCCGTCGCTGGCGGGGGTGCCACAACCGCACAAGTCCTCTCATCTCAAATAGAACAGCATCGTTTCTGTTTATGTGTAGTTGATAGCGACCGGTCTCACCCAGGAGCACCATTAGGTTCTACTGCAACCGCCGTCATGCGATTTGACGATCAAGCACAATATCCAGGCATCCAAATTGTTACGACGATTGGAAGAGATCTTGAGAATGCTCTTCCGGACATTTTTTTCCAAACGTCTTACGGGACCCTTCCAGCACACGCCCAAACCGTGTTACTACTGCAAAACCTAACCGGCAGTGGACAAGCTCAGATTCGTGCCCATTTAGACATGGAGATGGGATTTTGCCTGCGTAATCTTTATCTGGCTAATCCCGGGTCAGCCGAGCGGCTTTTTTGGGATCAGGGCACAGTTGTAATTTCAAACGCTTTAGGCATCGAACTAGCATCGTTGCCCTGCAATGCGACCGGGATCTGCTCTGAAGCAGCTCAAATACCGAGTAGGCCTTGCTCCTGTATTCTCGTTCCCAGAAATGGAGATAACATGCTAAATAGGTTTTTCACTCGGTTTGGGACAACAGACGGGCACCAATTGGGCTCCTACTTAGATGCAGCAGTTCGTGATGAATGGATAAGAATCGGCGAGCTCGTAGTAGGCTGGTGCTGTGGCTCCAAGCGCCTCCGTTTGTAAAGGAACGCAAATTTCGCCTATTCATTGAAAAGTTGCATCTGCAGTATCTGGTTTTAGCTGTCTGAGCTGAATTATATTATCCTCTCCCCACTCGAATTTGGTCTGAAAAAGGTTTTCTAAAATGTGCTTTGGAAACGGAAGATCTGATGGTACGTCCCATCGCCGAATAACGTTGTTTTTCTCAAGAAGCTCTAAGCTCTTCCTAGGCAAATCCGTGACTACCTCCGGGACGACATCATCAAACGGTTCTCCTTTAGGTTTTCGCCATCCTCGGTAGCCGACCTGCCGACACAGTTCTTGATATTGGATCGCACTGATCATTCCCAATTCGAGGGAACGTCTAACCATAGCCTGAACCGAAACACCCCATTTGGGTTTAAGTTTCAGAAAACCGTTTAGTGTTGGATCAGTCACATCTGGCCCAAAAGTGGTTGCAGGCAACAGAAAAGCGCTTGCGAATTTGTGCGCTTCCTCCTCCATCTTATTGTGAGTGTCGCGATCTCTTTGCTCAACCTCCGTGAAGTGCTGATGCAAAATCAGATGACCGAGTTCATGAGCGCAATCGAAACGAGATCGCGCTCGATCTCCCTTTTCTGCTCCCAGGAAAATAAACGGACGCCCGTTGATGACACAGGAAAACCCATCAAGTCTAGCATCCTCAATTGAGCAACGAACCACCGCAAATCCTTTGGATTGCAGAAGTTCTCCTAACTTGTGCAAAGGACGATCGCCTAGTCCCCAAGCTCGACGGCATTCTGTGGCAACTTCTTCAATGCTTGAACTAGTGCCTGTGTCCGGAATGGAGAGATTTGGAAATGTAACAAAACTGTCCAGCCACATGAACGACTCAGCAATAAGTTCCGCCAATCGTTCGTACTGTCTGTTTATTTTTCGGGTTTGCGCCGAGTTCCAACCTCGAAAGCTCAATGGACCCTTTCGAGAAATCTCTTGGGGCATTTGCTTAGAAAGCATCGTCACGGGAACAGACAGGAATTTGGCAATACCAAATACGTTCTCAGCAGTTGGCTGCTTAACGCCTGTCTCCCACTGGGCAACTGCCGCTGGACTCACAGTCAAATATTCCGCCAAGTCAGTCTTGCTATGCCCAGCAAGCTCGCGTGCCTGTGAAATGCGGCTAGGACATACTTTGCTCATGTGCCCTGCCCTTGAACCTCGTCTTGACGCCCCAATCCAGTTCTCAGTTCCGGCCCGGTCTCATCAACTTTTTCATCATCGACAAGGGTAACAATTGAAGAAAGCGACATGATGTTTGGAGATACGTCCAAGCAATCAGCAAGATTTATGGGGTCTACATAGACCCGAAGATAGGCAAAATCTGGATCCTGATCTCCATGCACCAAATTAACGTTTATGAGACCGCTGTTGGGCCCTGCGGATTCTTCCAAAATGGATCCCATTAGGATCTGATTTTTCGAATTTTCAATCCAGCGGCAAAATCGGAGCTGAGATACGCGTGGATAATCATCTAATTCATTCAAATGATGCGCAGTAAGCGTCGTGTTTTTACCGACTAGTTCAAGCGCTTGGACACTTCCTTTTTTCCCATTAGCAGGAATCCACCTGGCTGTAATTCCTTCCAAGAGACCACGTTCGCACGCATCAGCCAAATGAACGTTAACGGAATCCCATCGACTCATACCTCGAACGAATTTTCGGTTCGGGCTGAAGACACTCCGTTCGTCTATGCCTACACGAGAGTTTAGGTCTGCAACTGAATAAGCAGCACCTAGAACTTGCTTCAAAACCGCCAGATTTGAATCGGTCCAATCCTGACGTATGAGAATCGATATTTGTTGAGTATCTTGCATTGCTGGCTGATCTTCTACATCTTAACCAAACACTTAGTCAACGTGTTTTTTTAACCTGAGCGTATGTTTTCATTAAGATTCGTTACTTCTTCATGGTTTATATCGACCTTCACATGCCGAAAACAGCAGAAACACGGCTCCAAAAATTAAACTAAGTCCGATTTTAACATACGGAGAAAAATAACCGGAGATCTTGATGACACGCGGTGCTTCAGCGTGAAAGAAGATCCTATTCTCTTAAACGACCACAATCCGAGATGCAAAATCTCCCCAAACCGCGAAACGAGCGCGATCGGAGAGTCAGAATCTGGGCATTCCCGGAAATGAGCGCGTTCGGAGTCCGAGATTGTCGGTAACACCAGAAATGGAGGCAATCTGGCTCCCAGATTCTCTCCATTCCCGTTGTTGGACCCCTGTAATCCAAATTACACCCCTCCAATTCTGTGTTTGGACCCCTGTCATGGAAAAAACACTACACCATTTCTGTTGTTGGACCCCTGTAATGGGAATTACACCCCTCCAAACTCCGGAATGGACCCCTGTAATTTCGATGACAGGGGTCCATTTCTGTGTTTGGAGAGAATATTGGACCAAGATTGCCACCATTTCTGTGTTTGGACCCCTGTAATCCTAATTACACCCCTCCAAAAACGTGTTTGGACCCCTGTAATTTGGATTACACCCCTCCATTTCTCTGTTTGGACCCCTGTAATCGCGATTACAGGGGGCAAAACGGGCAAAACATGGTTTTTCGCCATGGATGCTGGTTTTGCCTCTTATCTGGGGTTTGAAGGCAATTTAGGGGGGGGAGAATGTCTTCATTCGCAGGTTTTGGACATCCACCGCTGTTCAAAAAAAGCGGGAAGGTCAGTGTCCTTTCTTGCCATCGTGACAGACCAGATCAATGACGACGGCGCTCGCCAAAACCAGCACATCATCTTCTCCCTCGGCAACGTCGATCGCATAAGTATCCGTCCAGGAGAACCATTTCTTCGAGACTTCCGCGATCACCCGACCCTCTCGATTGAATTCATACTCATGATCCAGGAAGTCGCCTGAGGCTTCGAGATCATCCGGACCGGGCACATCCACGTTGAAACGACATTTGAAAAAGGTGAAAAGCTCTTTGGACACAACCGCCGCGAGGTCGCCGTTGCGATGGATCTCATACCGCGGTCCCCAGGAAAGCAGCTTTTGGCTGATGTAGGCGACTTCGGTGCCGGAAGGGTCTTTGACGGAAAGTTTGTCGCCAAAGCTGAAGGCAGCGCCATCAACGAGGAAACGTTGTTCCCCCGATTCATCCGAGATCGTGAAATCATCGCCCAACGAGAACCAATCCTGCTTCATTACATATTTCATGGGTCTGTTATTCGCACTCTTCCGAGGTGCCCGCGATTACAATTTGCCCGGCTATTTGCAATGAGGCCCATGTTTTTTTGTTGAGTGCGTCGCAAGTGGTCAACGATTGAAGGACGAAATCGAAAGGGAATTGGGACGCGATCCTATTGTCTCCCCACCATGAGCAGTGTTTAAATGCGCGCATCCCTGAAGGCATTGTGATCGCACACATCCAAAACGTAACGCACGACCATTCCCTGGCTGGACGGCACTATATCGTCTCATCCTTAGAGCCTCACCGAACACCGCGAAAGTAAAAACCCTAAAATGAAATCCAATAAACTTCGGACGAAAGTCGCCGCAGGATTGTTCCTGACTGCCCTTTCTTTTGTCAGTGTAGCGGAGGCCGCGCAAGGTCCTCAACCGACCATCTGTAATCGCTCCTGCTGGAGCGCGCGTTCGCCTCAATGCGGTATCAGCTACATGGGCGCTTTGAATCGCGCCATCATCCATCACACCGCCGGGACCGGTGATTACACCACGGACTACGAAACGGGTAAGTCCCGCGTTCGCGGGATTCAGAATTATCACATGGATTCCAACGGCTGGTGCGATATCGCTTATCACTTTTTGGTCAATGCCGGTGGGCACATTTATGAAGGTCGCTACGGATCCATGGCCAGCTTGCCCCAGGGAGCGCACGATTCAGTCAATGGCAACAGTTTTGGTTTCAACATCATGGGCTACTTCCATCCGCCCTATAACCAGGTTCCGACCAGCAAACAGCGCGGCTCTCTTTATGACGTTATGGCCTGGAGGATGCCGTCCACCTGGTCCCCATACGGGAGCGGCAGCTACGGTGGCAAAACGGTCGGGGTATTGGATAGCCATCGCGTTGTCACCGGTAGTGCCTGTCCGGGTGACGGGATGATCGGGTACATCACTTCCAACTATAGCGGGGGTGAAGCGCGTGACGAAGTGGATGATCGCAAGAACGGAACGGGTGGCGGCAATGGATTGAAAGATCGGGTACATGTGTTTGGTCGCGGCGGCGATGGTGCCCTCTGGCTTCGCACCTGGGATGGTAATTGGAACAATTGGTATTCCCTCGGTGGCAACATCACGGGCGGGCCGGATGCCTATTCGCGAAATGAAGATCATGTCGCAGCGGTGGTTAATTCCGCAACGGAACCGGGCCACATCAAACAAATCGTCTGGACGACCAGCGGTGGTTGGGGCGCATGGAGTGACCTTTGGACGAGCGGCGGCGGCAATATGACGAGCGATCCGAGTTCCTGTGCTCGTGGCACGGATAACGTTCACATCTTCGCCCGTGGTCCCGGTGGCGATTGCATGAAACGCAGTTGGAATGCCACTACCGGCTGGGCCGCATGGGCTTCTGAAGGCGGCAGCATTGTCGGAGCTCCGGATTCTTGTTCCAAGAGCGCCAGCCATTTGTATATCTCCGTCCTCTCTGCCACGGAACCCGGCCACATCAAAGGCAAGACCTGGACCGCGGCTGGTGGATGGGGCGGCTGGGTCGACATCTGGACCGCAACCGGCGGCAACATGGATAGCGATCCGAGTGTCGTTGCTCGTGGCACGACGAAAATGCACGTCTTCGCCCGCAAGGGAAATGCAGTTTGGATTCGCACCAACACCGATGGCACTGGTTGGGCTGAGTGGTACAGCCTTGGTAATCCGGGCAGCGACATTGTCGGCAGTCCTGATTCCTATTCCCGTGGTTCCAGCCATGTCGCAGTGGTGGTTCGTAATCAATACAACAACGCCTGGAAGAAAACCTGGACCAGCGATGGCGGCTGGAGTGCATGGGAAACGCTGGATCAACCTACTGGTGGCCTCACTTCTTCACCCGGATCGGTAGCGCGCTAATCAGCGGTAGAAAACTAAACCTATGAAACGTCATTTTTCAAAAGCCAGTCTCTTGATCCTCGCTTCGGGTTGCTTGAGTTTGCAGTTCAGCAGCACGGCTCACGCCGTGGATGCATGCGATCGCCAGGAACTCGCGGAGAAGATTCGCGACAACAGCAGAATCTATCTCTCCACCACCCATCCTTCCGGCGTGGTCGACAGCGCGAACTCTCGGCAAAACATCATCGATACAGCCAACGGCGGAATGGCCAAGCGCAGTAGTTACGGCACCGCGCCGGGCGGATCTGTCTGGCTCGATCCGCGTATGCTCGATTGCATGGACAAGCTGGAACAGGTTTATGGCTATTCCTACAGTGTCTCCGAGATTGCAGGAGCGTCCCACAGCTCGGGGTCCTATCACTACAGCGGCACTGCAGTGGACATTTACACCATCAACGGGGTTGGCGTGAGCTCGAGCAATCCATACTGGTCCACGTTTAATCAACGGTGCCGCAACATGGGTTCCATCGAAAGCCTTGGGCCTGGTGATGCCGGCCACGACACACACGTTCACAATGCATGGGGCAGCGGTTCCGGCGTCAATGTCGCTCCGAGTGGCTGCGTTAATAATCTGAATAACGTCCATGTCTTTGGGCGCGGTGGCGATGGCGCCTGCTGGTTGCGGAGCTGGCATACCAGCAGCGGATGGGGAGCCTGGTATTCACTGGGTGGAAACATCACTGGTGGTCCAGACGCCTATTCCCGCGGACCTAATCACGTGGCAGCGGTGGTCCACTCTTCCACTGAACCTGGCCATATTAAACAGAGAGTCTGGGACGGCAGTTGGGGTGAATGGAGTGATCTCTGGACCTCGGGCGGCGGCAACATGACGAGCGATCCAAGCTCGTGTGCTCGCGGCACTGATAACGTCCACATCTTCGCTCGTGGTCCTGGCGGCGATTGCATGAAACGCAGTTGGAATGCAACGACCGGGTGGGCGGCATGGGCCTCCGAAGGCGGCAGCATTGTGGGAGCACCGGATTCCTGTTCCAAGAGCGGAAGTCATTTGTATGTGGCGGTGCTTTCGGCAACGGAGCCCGGTCACATCAAAGGCAAGACGTGGACATCAGCCGGTGGTTGGGGTGGCTGGGTCGATGTCTGGACGTCGACGGGCGGCAACATGGATAGCGATCCCAGTGTTGTAAACCGTGGCAGCACCAAGATGCATCTTTTTGCCCGCAAAGGTGGCTCGGTCTGGATTCGTACCAACACCGATGGAAGCGGTTGGGCTGAATGGTATAGCCTCGGCGCTCCTGCTGGCAGTACATTGGTTAGCTCTCCGGATTCCTACTCCAGAGGCGCAGATCATGTGGCTGTCGTTGTTCGCAACCAGTTCAACAACTGCTGGAAGAAAACGTGGACCACCAATACCGGTTGGGGTCAATGGGAAGCTTTGGATCAACCGACTGGTGGGTTGACCTCAAGTCCCGGCGCAGTGGCACGTTGATAACTTTTAGGAGCAAGACGTTCCCATCCTAAAAACCCAGAGAGCGGCAGACCTTCACGGGTTTGCCGCTCTTTTTATTTCGCTGACGAGAGTGGGAAACGACTCGCGTCCACGGCAACCGTCCGCTTTCGTTCCTCCTTGCTCCGAAACGAAATCAACAGCGACCCGTGCGTTAAAAGTTCGTATCGGTCAGAGGATCTGGTTCGAACGTTGCCTGTGCAGTTGCTATAATCACCCTCATGGAAAACCGCACTACGCTCCCCAAACGCTTTTTAAAAACAGTTCGTCAATCGACGCAAAGCTTTGCACAATTTAGGTAAAGTCTTTTGGGGCAAATGCCCCAGCGTGAGTCGTTGCCGTGAATATTGTTCTGAAAATTTCGTTGAGCTGCCTTCTCTGTTTTTGGGCGAGTTCCGCAATGGGGGATATCGATTTTCAGGGCGCTACTCACATGATGCCGTTCGAAGAGGAGATGATCGGCTACAACAAGGCCCAGTCGCGCAACCCGATCAGTGAGCTTCAGGAGAAGATCGATTTGGGCGGTCTGAATCTGCAGCATGGCGAAGAAAACGGTTACCTTGATTCGGTGCTCAAAACGTTGGGCATTCCAAAGTCCTCCCAGGTTTTAGTCTTTTCCAAGACATCACTGCAGCGAGACCGCATTTCTCCGAAGACTCCGCGGGCGCTTTATTTCAACGACGACGTCTATGTCGGCTTCATTCCAGGTTCCCTCATCATGGAAATTTCGGCCGTGGATCCGAAACTGGGTGCGGTCTTTTACACCCTGGATCAGTCCAAGCCGAAGCAGCCGAAGTTTGTTCGCACCGATCAATGCCTGGAATGTCATGCCGGTTCCAAGAGCATGGGTGTTCCCGGGCATCTTGTGCGCTCTTTCGAGACTGATGACAGTGGAGTGGTCGACCTCAGTAGCGGGATCTCGATGGTCAATCATCGTACTCCTTTTGAAGAACGTTGGGGCGGTTGGTATGTCACCGGGAAACATGGCGAGCAGACGCATCGCGGTAACCTCATGGGAGCAGAAGCTCGCGCCAAACAGGAAAGGCAGCCGAATCACTTGGGGAACATTACCAATTTGAACGAGTTCCTGGAGACTTCCCGTTACCCGGAAAAGGGGAGTGATATTGTTGCGTTGATGGTTCTGGAACATCAAACGCATATGCACAATTTCATTACCCGTCTGAATTATGAGTCGACCATCCAGACCGCGCGCTACGGTCACATTAATTACATCACCAACATCGCCGACGCGTTTCTGAAGTACATGCTCTTTACCGAGGAAGCTCCGATCAAAGACGGGCTCCAGGGAAGTTCTACCTTCACCGAGGATTTTGAAAGTTTCGGTCCGAGCGATAGTAAAGGGCGTTCTCTCCGGGACTTCGACCTGAAGAAACGCATTTTCAAGTATCCCTGCAGTTTTCTGATTTACTCCAAAGCGTTTAGCGAGTTGCCAGTTAAAACCAAAGAACATCTCTATCGAAGGCTCTGGGAGATCCTCACGGGCAAAGATGAATCAGATGATTTTGCCAACATCACTCCCAGCACCAGGCGTGCGATTCTGGAAATCCTCCAAGAGACGAAAACCGACCTTCCAGACTATTGGAAAACTTCCGGGACCGCCGCGACGAGTTCAAAACCAGAATAAAAAAGTCCCTGAACCGGTCCGACGGGGTCGATGTAGGAACTGAAATGCTTGGAGTTTTCCTGCTCACCCATAAAGGAGTCGAAATCCGACGGATTCTCTTCAACCAGACCGAAAATGGAGGTGAAATTCCGTAAAATGGTGACGAGGGGGCAACTTAGCTTAGGTCTGAGGCTTGTTCGTCGTCTCGCTCTTCTCTGCCCGGTAACTCGCCACCACCCAATCGCTTAATACTTTGTCCGGCACTTCAACCGCCTCCTTGTCGATGACGAACTCCCGCTGGCCATTGTTTTGGGCGATCAGTTTCAGGCCGAACTGGTAGTCTTTGAATTTCGTAGCACAGAGATCCCGCACCGGGATGTTCTGCTCAGCTGAGATGTGGACGAGGGCATCGGCGGCGGCTTCGGTGAAGGTCACCTTAAGTTTGTGATCCTGTTCAAAGCGATCGGCAAAGTCGTAGACCAATTGCCGAATAACAGTGCGCTCCTCCTGTTCGTGTTCCGCTAAAAGATTCTTGAGGGCTGACGCGGGGGCATCTACCAGTTCACGAGTCACGACGAATCGTTTGACCTTGGTGGAGGGGAGTTCGAATTTGAAGTCGCGAAAGACACGTTCGCAGATGGTCATCAATCCGCGTGCGCCGGTTTGTTCGTCGGTGGCGAGTTCTGCGATGCGCCGCAACCCATCATCTTTGAAGAGGACTTCAATCCCGTACGCCGCGAAGGTCTGCTCGTATTGGCGAATGATGCTTCCTTCGCTCGTCTTGAGGATTTGAAACATGTCATCTGCATTCAAGGGATGACAGACCACGCGGACTGGGAGGCGTCCGATGAATTCCGGTTCGAAACCGAACTCGACGAAGTCGCGCGTTTGCACCTGATCGAGGGCCGCTTCGCCTGCGAGTAGATTTTGCTGAAGCCCGACCGCGAAGCCCACGGTGGCGGTGCGTAAACGTTTTTCCACAATCTTTTGCAGTCCGGCGAAAGCGCCACTCACGATAAACAAAATGTGTTTGGTGTTGATGGTGGCCGGCCCTTTTTTCCCGCGCTGGCTCATGCTCATCATCGCCGAGATTTGCCCGGCGATATCTTGCTGGGAGCGGGCCGGAACCTCTGTTTCCTCCATCAACTTGAGAAGGTTCGTCTGCACCCCACGACCGCTGACATCCCGGCCACTTGTGTTATTGGCGGATGCGATCTTGTCAATTTCGTCGATGTAGATAATTCCGTATTTGGCGCGATCGACATCATTGTCCGCAACTCTCACTAACTCGCGCACGAGATCTTCCACGTCTCCGCCGACATAGCCGGTTTCAGAAAACTTGGTCGCATCGGCTTTGACGAAAGGCACGCCGATCAAATCTGCGGCACAACGAATGAGATACGTTTTGCCCACGCCAGTGGGGCCGACCAGAATGACGTTCTGCTTGGAGTAGTTCGGTTGGTCCTTCCCTTCGATGGCAAGGCGAACATGATGATAGTGATCGCAGAGTGCCACGCTCAGGACCTTCTTTGCTTCCTCCTGTTTGATCACAAAACGATCGAGATTGTTTTTGATGTCCCGTGGCTTCTTGTCAAAAGAGAAGAGGGGGCCTGCCGTTTCGGTGTCGTCCGGAGGAGGGGTGGACGGGCCATGCCCTTCGGGTTTCGTCGAGAACATCGGATTGCCGGGGAAGTGTTGGCGCATGAAGTCCTGCATCTGCTTCTGGAACTCTTCCGGAGTGGGGCCGCACTGAATGGATCGTTTCATTGCAAACGTAAATTCGGTCAAAAGCGGAGTCTGGCAAACGAAAATGCGAAAAAGCGAAACGAGCTGAAAAGAATAAAAACACTTCATTGTCGCACAAAAAAGCCGATAGTGGCGGCGTCTAAATCAATTACGTGAATACTGTTCTCGCTACTCACTTGAAACGCCTCGCACTTGCGTTGGCAGTCACCTTCTTGTGTATCGGTTGTATGCATACTCATTCCCCGGAATCCCAAACCTTTCGTGTCATGACTTTCAACATTCATCACGGTGAAGGGATTGATAAAAAGCTGGATTTCGAGCGCATCGCCAAGCTGATCCGCGACGAGAAAGCGGATCTAGTGGCATTGCAGGAAGTGGACAAAGGAGTGGGGCGTTCGGGAAATACAGATGTCGCCGGTGAAATCGCTCGCATGGCAGGGATGTCTTGTGTGTTCAGCAACAATCATTCTTTGTCGAACGGGCAATATGGAAATGCCATTCTCACGCGGTTCCCCATTAAATCTCGCGATCATCGTTTGCTACCGAAAAAGGACTCCACCTCAGAACAGCGGGGTTGGCTTAAAACAGTCGTGGAAGTAAACGGCAGGGAAGTTTCGTTCTGGAATACGCATATTGATCATCGCGCCGATGAGGGGGAACGCCTGAAAGGCGTAGCGAAGTTTGTGGCGTGGGTTAAAGAAGAGAAAACCCCGATTATTTTTTGCGGTGATTTCAATGCCGTCCCGACGAGCCGCACCTATCAACAGATGAAAGAAGCATTCGATGATTCCTGGGAGAAGATCGGGTCAGGAGAAGGGTACACGATCCCGGTGCACAACCCGAATCGACGGATCGATTATGTTTTTGTCTCGAAAGGAGCTCCGATCGAACCATTGCGCGCGTGGGTCCCGAGAACAGAGGCGTCGGATCACCTTCCGATTGTGGTCGAGTTTAAGTGGAAGTGATTCTGGGAAAGTATTCAGTGTTTAGTTTTCAGTATTTAGAACCGGATCGCGTGCCTTACGGCCCACTGAACACTGAACCTCGCGGTTAAAGGCAAACCTCACGAACACTGAGTTTCGTCAGGTCGGAAACGGCCCAATCGGGATGATGGTGTTCCAGCTCGGAGAGGGTGTGTCCACCTGTAGCTACTGCGACAACCTTTGCTTTGATGGCCCGGGCGCAACGGACATCCAGGGGCGTGTCGCCGATCACGACGACTTCGGCACCTGACAAAGTGCGCGTCAAAGCCTGTTCGCCGCGTTGCTTGGCGACGGCGGCAATGCAATCGCGCTCTTCGTGATCGTCTGCGAATCCGCCGAACGGAAATTCGTGCCATAGATCATAATGCCGGAGTTTAATTTCGGCACCGCGCCGCAGGTTGCCGGTCAGTAATCCAATGGACGGTGGCTCCGGTAATTGACGCAGCTCTGCGATCCACTGATGCACGCCGGGGAAAATTCCCCCTTCGGATTCCCTCACTTCGGTTTCTAATAAACGGATGTAAGCGGTGAAGAAGCGGGAGAAATTTTCTTTGGAGGGGTCAATCAGGTTGTGCTGGAAGAATTCTCGAACGAGCGACACGTCCGTGCGCCCCGCAAACTTCAAGTTTTCAGAACCATCACGAATTCCGAACTCCGTTTTGAATGCAGTGGCAAAAGCTTTCATGCCTGCACCACCGGTGTGAATCAAAGTCCCGTCAATATCGAACAAAACCAGTTTAATCATGGAAGTGCTTCCGCTTTTTGCCGTTCAAAGACGCGGCAAAGGTGGAGCACACCCGGGGTCAATGCAAGAGAGCGCTGTTGCATTGCTCCACAAAAAAAGACCTTCCCGGGGGAAGGTCTTTATCCGTGATTTGCTTAAGTGGCTCGGACCGGGCGATGGGTCTCATCGCGGGCATCGCTTTTACGTTTCAACCCCATCAAGCCGAGCAATCCGAAAAGACCCAGCCACGAGAAATTCGGTCTATCGTTATCAGCGCCGGCGGGCTCGTTCATTTGTGCTCCCCTGCTAGAACCAGCGGTAGAGTCACCGCTCGATTGTGCCATTACTGGTGACGCGATGGTTATAGTTACGAGAGCGGCCATCGCTACAATCCGCTTAGGTATGTTTCCTCTCATATGGGGCAACCTAAGCCGGTCTTTAAAGCCATCAATCGGGGCAGGGTGTTTCGCGGACTACTTCAAAACCCCGATGTGGTGTATGGCAAACTTGTGCGTATCTTCATTTGGAGACGGTTTGGTCATCTAACATCTGGTCCCTGTATCTGTTAAAAGATTTGGCAAAGTCAGGGTTCCGGGTAGTATCCCAGAACGAGGTTTTCATCTCGCGCAGGCCAAGCGTGCTCACAGTCCATGCCTGGGCCCAGCCTGCTTCCAGTGACCATGCTCCCCAACCTGCATCCGCAGAGCTTGCCCAATATTCCCAGCGACGATCGTCGAAGGCGCGAAACCACCAGCCATCAAGCCACGGTGTTCCAGAAGAGCGGGTTTGAATGCGGCAGAGGAACTCTGCCAGTTTTTTTTCAGCCGCCTTCAATGTTGCATCCCCGGTCGCGGCCGCAGCCTCGTGCAAACCGAGCAAGGCAAAGCCGGTGGTGTAAAGTTGGTCGCTGGCTGGATCGCCATTCTCTTGAATAAGCGGAGTCTCAGTCGTTCCGTACGCTTCATTCGAGGCCGGGAAGTGGTAGTGGCTATTCGCTCCGCTCGTGACCCATTCATGGATGGCGCCGTTCGGTTGCTGCCGTTTCAGCAGCCCCTCAGCAACCGTCATCAACCATTGTCGATGTTCCCTGGTATCTTCCAGCTGGACAAGCCAGGCCAGGGGTAAAAGCATTCGTGCGCGTTCCACCATGTTATCGCCCCAACGCCATCCATCTGGACACTCTTTCATTGTCATGGCGATGGCAGTTTTTGTTTTGTCGAGGAAGGGGCGATATCCGGTCTCCCGGTAGGCCCAGAGGTAGCAGGCCCAAAGACCGGATTCGAAGTGTGGAGAGTAGTTGACCGTTTCAGCGTCTCGATAGAACTGCCACCCATTCTTCGCAAGTTCCGCATTATCGATTCGGTCACCACGGAATCCCAATTTTCCCGTAGTGCGAAAGTTTGCGAGAATTCCTTTTGCCAGTGAATCATTCCAGGAATCCTTTTTCAGAAACGCGGCAGCCAGCATCGTGGCCTGGAGTGCGCGAGCGTTGTCATCGCCATAGTTGGCAACCCGCCATGCCGGGGCGATTGCTCCCCAGGCGATATGACCGAAGGCAGGATGCCTGGGATCGCCACGAACATCGCGACACATATCCGAATCGAAGTAGACGTAGTTCAGCAGGTTCGAGGCAACCTCTTTACTGCGGCGATCGCCGTTCAAGGATGCATGCACCGCCAGCGCCATGGCAGATTCAACATTGCAATCGGCTCGCAGTGGCAGCCGTTGAAGTTGGGATCCATCTTGCTGAATCTGCGATGCATAACCTTCGAGGATTCCAAGTGAACCATCCCCATTCTTGTTTGGCGGTGCAGGCCGCACGGTGGATTCCTGATTCGCTAACAGAGCCTTTTCCACCTGCACCGCGCGGGAGGGACTGACCAGCAATTGGGAGTTCAAAATCCATTCAGCTCCCGCTTTGATCGCACGGTTTTGATAGCCGCGTGGCAGTTTTTCAGTGCGATTATACCTCGGCGCAACGATTGGCTCATGCTGAAGGTCAAATGAAGAATTCTCCCCGCCAAGGTTCTGCAAGATATGGTTCCAGATTGTCTGCATGTCCTGCGCTGGGGCATAGCGGCCGGAAATGAAGCTGCTGAGTTTTGTTGTCGCTATAATCAGGTGCTGATCCGGTATTTCGAAGAGCAGGGGGAAACTTTCTTTGGGAAGTCCGAACACTGCTTTGTCGAACCCAGCGACGCGACCAACCACAAGAAGCGGATTCTCTGCCTGGACCGGCAGGAACCGACAGCCGTGAATAGCCATGATCCGCATTTTCGGTAAACCAGAACCAAACGCGTCGGAAGTTACTATGGTCCGTTCCCAGGTTGTCTCTCGAGGGGTTCCAAAATTCAGGCCCGGGATTTTCTCCGGATATTCGATGTAAAGTCTCAGGCGCTTACTGGCGGCGAGTTCAAGGACAGCGGGTTCAACGACCGAAGTACGCTCCGGATACCCGTCTGCAAGAATGAGCACTCCTGAGTCAACGGCAGCACCTTCCACCGCCCGCATCGGATCAGCAAAGCGCGATACCCGATACCGGTTCTTTACCAGGGTGGCATAGAGGTCGTTGTCGGCGCGGCAAGAAAACGTAAGTTGCGCCGGGACAGCGAAGAGCGACAGGGGCAGGAGCGTCCAAAGGAGCAGCAGATATCTCATCATCACGATATAAGACGGGGATATCGCCAATGTATTCGGGGAATATCCAAAACCCACACCCTTCGCCCAGCAAATTCTTTGTTGTTTTCATTTGCCCCGGGTCTTCGTATCACACCTTTGTTGAACGCATATTCGCCTAAAGCGGTTTTCCTGGATCGAGATGGAACGTTGATCCAGGAAAAAGAGTATCTTCACAAACCGGAAGAGGTGGCCATATTCCCGGGAGCGATCGAGGCATTGAAGAAACTGCAGGACGCTGGATTTAAACTGATCCTTGTTACGAATCAGTCCGGCGTGGGGCGGGGATATTTCACAATGGCTGATGTAGAGAAAGTTCACGCACACCTTTGCGAGGAGTTGGCCCGGGCAGGTGTTTCTTTCGAAAAAATCTATGTCGCACCGGAGCCCCCTGGGGAGCCGAGCAGAGGTCGGAAGCCATCCCCTCAGTTCCTGTTCGATGCAAGGGAGGAAGTTGGCATTGATTTAGCCCGGAGTTATATGATTGGCGATAAGCTCATCGATCTCGAATGCGGATGGAACGCCGGGGTGCGAAAAAGCATTCTGGTGAGAACCGGTTACGGAGCGGCGGTCGAAAAAAAGGCCCCCCCCGAGTTGAGTAAAGCGGTTGTCGTCCAGGATTTTGCCGAGGCCGTCGATCATATCCTCTTCGACGCCAAGCTATAGACGAGGTGAGGTAAAACCAGGTCGGGTTGCAGTTTCTGCTGCCGCACGACCTCAAACTCCTGAGGGTTGCGTTCCAACATTTCCCATAAACTTCGCCGCGGCTTTCGGGGCGTAGCGGTGGCGATTGTTGTTGAACACAACGTGGACGGCGTCGGGAGTTGTTTTCAATCCACTGACCCATCGAGCTCGGTAAGTGTGTTTTCTTTGGGGCGAAACGAAGGCGGGAGTTGTAGAAGCAAGTAAGGAACTTCTTAGCGACCAGCTTTTCCATCCTCGCAGTGAGCTCAACTCAGCCATTTCGAATCTGCTTTAGCCCGCAAATAGCTGGCGAGCTTTCCAACGCCTGTTTACAAAAAAGCCGAAGCTTTGAGCTTCGGCCATTGCGTGCAAATGATCTTCTAGGGGCGGACCGGACGATATTGATCGTCGTGTGCCTCGTGGCGGCGCTTCATGCCAAACAATCCTAACAACCCTAAAAGACCCAGCCAGGTCCAGTTGCGGCCTCCGTTATCTGCTCCGGCAGGCTCATTGATCACTCTTCCCGAGGTGGCATCTCGCTGGATCTCCATATCCCGTTGCGGCAGGTAGGAAGGTGACTCTGGAGCCTGTGCGCGCGGTTCATTGACCTGGATTGTGCTTTGACTTTCCTGAACTGGCTGCGATCCAGAATCCGGCGAATTCTGTGCAAAAACCGGTGCGGCGGTTGCAATCAACGCCAAGCTACTCACTGCGATCATCTTTTTGAATTTGTCCGTGTATGCTTTCATGATTGAACCTACCTGCACGAAAATATAATGCGACATTAGGGAATGATGGGTGGAACGGATAGCAACCCGCTCAGCAGCGACCTGATCCTCTTAAAATCCTGCTACTCGTGTGTTACGATCGCGTTTCCTCCGACTACCTGAATGCCCAGAAGGCGAGCTGGCCCGGAGATGGAACGCAGCCGGTAAAAACGTGCGGCGTTGGTAATTGGGACCGAGATGGATTGGGTTCCTTCAACATTACTGGCAGCCAAATCATCCGTGAAAACTCCCGCGATACTGCTGGAGGATTGTAGAATGATCGCGGGACTGACTCCGTTGCCCACAAAATCCAGCCAGTTCAAAGCGAATAGGTCGGTTGCGCCCGGATTTTTGCGGAAAACGAAGTAGAGATCGTGAGTCCCTGACGGATCGTTGATCGTGCTCGAAAATTCATTAGTGCCGGGCGAACCACCCAGATTTATGGTGCCAACAAGCGGGCCGTCCATAGCGTCGGTATGAATTTCAATCCGGGATCCGTTGATACTGTTCCGAACCGCAGCCTTTACGAGAGTGATATTGGTCAGGTTCACCGGCGAAAACTTTATCCAATCGCCATCGTCGATGCCGCTGAGTTCATAACCTGAGCTCAAAGGGATGGTTTGGGCAAAGACACCGCTGCGGGCGGAAGCGTGTTCGGCTTGTAGCCGCTTAGGATTAAGTCGAAATGTAGTTTTCCCCTGGAGCGGAGAGACGCCGGTAGCCCCATTGTCGGTATAGAGGGCATTAAGAAGAAGAAAGAAGTTCCCACCGTCGTCATGGTCCAGCAACGGTGCTCGGAAAGATCCCTGGCATCCTATTTGTTGCCCCTGAGAATGAGAATGCTCTGAGTGACCCATCGCGGGATCGAGAATCAATCGGTTGCAGGAGATGGTGCCAGGGCTGCTACCGTCTTCGGGATCCGAAACGGCGAGCCGGTAAGGGACAATGTCCCCCCATCCATAAAATGCCCCATTCGGGGGATTTAATATGCTGACGACCGGGCGAGTATTGCCGACCGAGATTGCTACATTTGCAACCGCCTTTTTCCCATTGGAATCGGTTACCGTAAGTTGCGGGTTGAAGTTACCGGCCTGGGTATAGGTGAAGGTGGGATTTGCCGCGGTGGAATTGATCGTTCCATTGCCCATGAAACTCCACGCGTACGCAAGAGAGTTACTCGTCCCAATCGCCTGGGACCCTGCGCTTGAGAATTGCACCAGCAAGGGAAGTGAGCCATCAGACGGCGCGGCCGTAGCCGCGACCGTCGGAGCATAATCTGTCCCGCCATATTCCAACCGGACCAGTCGATTGCTTGCAGCCAACCATTCCAGCATATAGAGAGCTCCGTCCGGTCCCACCTGCATCTGGATGACGGGACTAAAACTGCTTGGTAGGAATTGGTTCATCCTCATGAAATTGCCCGCGTCATCGAGTTTAACTTCGAACAAAGAATTTCGATAAAAGTCGTGTAGGAAGAGCGTCTTATCGAAGTAGGGAGGCAGCTTCTTCGCTAAAACTAGATTGGTGTTGAAGTGATATACCGGGCCGGCGAATGCAGTGCGGTTCGGATTCGGGGGCAATTCCGGCATCGGAGGAAACGTTTCGTAAGTGTATGATAGCCATGCTGGAAGCGCCGGCGGCAGAACCATGGGCCCTGTGTTGTTTGGCGAATTATTAGTTGACAAATTAGCATTGAAATAAGAGCCGTATAAGCCTGTGAGAGGATTCAGCTTTCGATAGGAGCGATTGTTTTCGATGAAGTAAGGCCATCCGTAGTTACCCGCCGAGCGTGTTTGGTTCCATTCATCATAACCTTTTGGACCCTTATTAGCATCATCCGTAATAGCGTCTGGTCCGACATCCCCCCAATAAAGCCAACCAGTCCTTGCATCGACGGAGATTCGGAAGGGGTTACGCGCGCCCATTACGTAGATCTCTGGCTTCGTATTCGGGGTCCCAATTGGAAACAAATTTCCCGACGGAATTGTATAACTGCCATTTGCTTGAGGACGAATGCGAAGAATTTTTCCGCGGAGATCATTACCGTTTCCCGACGTTCTCTGTGCGTCATAGTTGGCCTGGCCGGCGGCTTCATCCATTGGGCTATACCCGCCACCGATGAAAGGGTCGGTGTTGTCGCCGGTTGAGATGTAGAGGGACCCGTCGGGACCAAAGGCAAGGCAACCGGCCGAGTGGCAACAGATGTCCCGTTGGGTTGGAATCTCCAGAAGAATCTTTTCCGAGCGAAGATCAATGATGTCTCCCACAACTGTAAAACGGGAAACGTGCTGCTTGGGTTCATTCCCAGCCGGTGAATATAATAGATATATCCATTGGTTTTCAGCAAACGCCGGGTCCAACACGACGCCGAGCACGCCATCTTCTAAATCGGAGTAGACGTCCAGAGTCGCAGCGACTACCCGCGACGATGTCTGCGGTTTGTAAAGCAGAACTCGACCAGTCCGCTCAACGTAAAAAACGCGCCCATCCGGAGCCACCGCGAGAGACATTGGTTGTTCCAGGTTGTTGTCGAGCACCACCTTCTGGAAATTGGCTTCAATGGTGGCGCCGGCATCGCCTGGTTTGAATCCCGCTGCCCATTGAATTCCGCCAAGAAGATGGGAAAGGAAGAGTGGTTCACTGAAACTTTCCTCCGTATGTCCTCCCGCGGTGTACCACGCGCGGCCTCCATCGTAATCGTGGCACCAAAGAATAGGATGATCAAAGCCCATGCCTCCGCCGTCGTAAGTCTCTTCATCGATGGTCGCGAGGACGTGAACATCACCGCGAGGATTGCGGTTAAACATATACCATTCATCGCTTCTCACCCATCGGGCTGGGAGTGACACGGTGGACGGGTGGGCGCGATCTGCTACAAGGATGCTCGCAGGTTGCACGTGAGGGTGCCCGGCAAAATAAGCTCCGACCAGGTCGGCGTACCACGGCCAATCGTATTCAGTGTCGCTTGCGGCGTGGATGCCCACGTAGCCTTTTCCGGCCTGAATGAAACGCTCGAAGGCAGCTTGCTGCGTGGGGTCGAGTATATCCCCCGTGGTCGATAAGAATACCACGGCCCGGTATTGCTGCAGGTTGGCATCGGTGAACAAAGCGGCGTTTTCGGTTGTGTCTACAGCAAAATTGTTGGAGGCGCCTAGCTGTTGAATAGCAAGGATTCCATTCTCGATGGACCCATGCCGATAGCCTTCAGTTTTAGAGAAAACGAGAATCTTGAAAGTGTTGGTTTGGGCTACCGCGCTTTGCACAGTGCAAAAGATCAGGAGGAGAAACAGTCGAAGCAAGGGGAGCGTCATTTTCAAGCAGAGCAACATACCTCAGATAATAAGGTTTTTACAAGTGGGGTTGGTTGCTTCCATCGCGGCGTCTTAGCCGGAACGATTCAGCAGGAAGAATTTCAACCACGGATTAACACGGATAAACACGGATCAGAGATGTGCTTTTCATCGCCTTTGCCGCGTGAACTATTCGGTGAGCTCAATCAAACAACAGATTGCGAAAAGGGCACTCCATTATCCGTGCAAATCCGTGTTTATCCGTGGTTAAGTC
>JBKJKE010000018.1:0-8841 GCA_046597605.1 Limisphaerales bacterium
GGAACCTACGTTTTCGCCCGAGAGGCGACAACGTAGGTTTCCTTGGCAATCAAAACGAAAGTCCCTCTTTCGTTGGGCTCTGCGGCTGGATCCTTCGGACACAGCCGCGGTCCGTCCGGTCGGGGGCGAATTCCGGGGGGATTTTAACCACGGATTTTCACGGATAAACACGGATTGGGGGGGGGAGATAGAACAAAAGGTGGATTAACTGGGAGATTTTTCTCCGTATCCTGTCCACCCTGAACGTGGTTCTTTGGCCTGGCGATTCCGACCGGCCTTGATCCATTCTATCGTTTTACCGGCCAGCAGGTCAAAGGCGGTCACGGCCATCTCCAGATGCTCTTCCTTGGTGTCTTCGATCTTGTTGTGACTTATTCCATGCAGGCTTTGCACAAACATCATGACGGTCGGCACCCCCGCGCGCGCGGCTTCGGCAGCATCGTGTAAGGGACCGGAGGGAAGACGATGCATCTGACCGGACGTCTCAGCAATCGAATCAGAGCACAAATCAATGAGCTGGGGATGGAAGAGGACGGGTTCGATCTGCCAGATCCGTTCCCATGAGACTTTTACGTTTCCTTCCCGGGCAAATGTTTCACTGGCGCTTTTTGCCTCGGCCAACATCACGGCCAAAGCAGCGGCATCGAGATGGCGCTGATCCAGGGTGATGCGACATTCTTCCACGACACTGGTCACGATCCCCGGCTTGGTGGTGCAGGAACCAATCGTGCAAACGCCCCCCCCGCTTCGCTCCGCAATACGATAGATTTCTTCGCTCATTCGCGCCGCGGCCAGAAACGCATCTTTACGACGATTCATCGGGGTACTGCCAGAGTGCGCGGCCTGGCCGTGAAAAGTGAGGGCGTGGCGTTCGACTCCGAAGGTCCCGAGCACCGCGCCCAGCGGGAGATTCAGATCGAGGAGCACGGGACCTTGTTCGATATGCAACTCGAGATAAGCGGCGGCGTTCTTCAGCTCTTTGCCGCATTCTTTGACGCGCTCGAAATCGATTCCTACCTTGCGTAACGCATCCGGCAAGGTCACGCCGTCTTTCGCGACCAGGACGCGAGCTTCGTCCATGTTGAGATTGCCCGAGCAGGCGGAGGAACCAAACAAACTTTTGCCGAAGCGCGCACCTTCTTCGTCGGCCCAATCCACCACGCGAATCGTGATTGGTGGCTTTCCGTTATATTGAGCATTCAAACGACGGAGAATCTCGATTCCCGCGAGCACGTTCAGGCACCCATCCAGCCAACCACCGTCGGGCACCGAATCAATATGGCCGCCGATGAGAAGAGCAGTCTCAGTTTCTCCGCGCAGGGTGAACCAGGTATTGCCGGCTTCGTCCTCATGAATTTCGAGGGGCAGATCAGCAACTTTGTCCCGCAGAAACTTCCGGGCTTTCAGCCAGGTATCGGTGAAGGCAACTCGTTGCGCGCCGTTTTCGTCTCCGGTAAACGCTCGGAGTTCCTTCAATTCCAGGACGGTGCGTCGAGGATTAAGCAGCGTGTTCATTTTGGAACATTTTCGTATCGGATATTAGAAATATTGGATCAATAAGAGTAGCGTGTGGAATCCCTTTTTGGATAAGCTCCAATCCAGCTCGAAAAAGGTTAATTATGCCTACGCTTGCCTCTACTGTTGACGGTCTTTCTCTCCCCAACCCTTTTATCATCGGCTCAGGGCCGCCGGGAACAAACCTGAACGTGATCGCCAAAGCGTTCAAGGAGGGATGGGGTGCGGTCATTGCGAAAACAGTCAGCCTGGATGCGTCCAAGGTCGTCAATGTATCGCCACGTTATGGCAAACTGATGGCGAATGACAGCAAGGAAGTGATTGGCTGGGAAAATATCGAACTCATCAGCGATCGCCCATTCCATCTCTGGATTGAAGAGTTCAAGAAGTGCAAAGACATGTTCCCACAAGGGGTCCTGATCGCCTCGATCATGGAGGAATATAATAAGGATGCGTGGATCGAGATTGTGGAACGTTGCCAGGATGCGGGGGTCGACGCCTTTGAATTAAACTTCTCCTGCCCGCACGGTTTGCCCGAACGCAAAATGGGCGCGGCGATGGGCCAGTGTCCAGAGGTCCTCGAAGAAGTCTGTTCTTGGGTGAAGGGTGCGGCGAAGAAACCGGTCTGGGCCAAGATGACCCCGAACATCACCCACATCGAAGACCCGAGTCGGGCAGCGTTGCGCGGCGGTGCAACAGGCATCGCGGCGATCAATACGATCCGCAGCGTTATTGGAGTAAATCTCGATACCTTGCGCCCCGAGCCGAGCGTTGAGGGTTATACGACACCGGGCGGTTATTCCTCGAAAGCGGTTCGTCCCATTGCGCTGCGCATGGTGATGGAAATCGCGACCATGATTCGAAAAGAATTCCCCGGGAAAACGCTTTCTGGAATTGGCGGAGTGGAAAACGGAAACGACGCGGCGCAGTTCATTCTACTCGGCGCTGACACCGTTCAAGTCTGCACCGGTGTGATGAAATTCGGCTATGAAATGGTGAAGCCGATGCAGGAAGAATTGCTCGCCTTCATGGAGAAACATAAATTCGAAACGCTCGCCGACTTCAAAGGCAAGAGCCTCGACTACTTCACCACCCACGCAGATCTGGTCTCGAAGCAAACCACCCGGAAGGCGGCGCAAAAAGCAGCGGCGGCCGGGAAAGCAGTGAAGAGCGACGGCGAATGGCGCGGTGATGATTTCGTGAAACAATCGGACGCTTTATCGAGAGATGACGCAGCGCATTGATCTGAAGTAACGGTCCGAGCTTTATGAATTTACAACCTTGTCCGAACTTCATCGGTGGCGAATGGCGAACTGTCAGCGGCGTTCCCGTCTCCCCTGTTTATAATCCCTCCACCGGCGAAGTGATCGCCGAAACCCCGCTCTGCACTCCCGCTCATGTTGATGAAGCTGTCGAGGCGGCTGCAGCGGCATTTCCAGCCTGGTGGGAAACGCCTCCGGTGGAACGAGCGCGTATTCTTTTCAAATTCAAAGCGTTGCTGGATGACAACTTCGAGGAACTGATTCGAATCAACACCCGCGAGCACGGCAAGACCTTGGCTGAATCACGTGGGGATGTGAAACGTGGGATCGAGATGGTGGAGTTCGCCTGCGGTGTGCCGTCGTTGCTCATGGGAGAATCCATCGAGAACCTCGCGCGCGGCATCGACTGCGATACCATTCGGCAGCCACTCGGCGTTTGTGTGGGGATTACTCCGTTTAACTTCCCCGCAATGGTTCCGCTCTGGATGTATCCAATCGCGCTGGCGTGCGGGAATACTTTCGTCCTCAAGCCAAGCGAAAAGGTGCCGCTCACCGCGATGAAGATTGTGGAACTGCTGGATAAAGCAGGACTTCCGAAAGGGGTTTTGAACATCGTCCACGGGGGGAAGGATTGTGTGGATGCACTGCTCACCCACAGGAAAGTCAGAGCCATTTCCTTCGTCGGCTCTACTCCAATTGCCAAATACATTTTTGAAGTGGGAACAAAACATGGCAAACGGGTTCAATCGAATGGCGGGGCGAAGAATTACGTTTTTATCATGCCGGATGCGGATGTGGAGAATTCCGCTCGTGGTGTGATCGAGGCTGCTTTCGGCTGTGCCGGGGAACGTTGCATGGCTGGTTCCACTGCCGTGGTTATCGGCGAGGCAGCGAAGTTAGTCCTCCCGACGCTGGAAGAGGCGACACGCGCCATCAAGGTGGGGCCGACAGATCGCGAGAATCAACCGCACATGGGCCCCGTGATCACGAAGCAGCATCGTGAACGCGTGGAAGAATTGATCGCCATTGGAGCGCAGCAGGGTGCGAAGATCACGGTGGATGGTCGTGGCGCAAAAGTATCTGAGGCGCCCAATGGGTTCTTCCTCGGAGCAACTATTCTCGACGGAGTGGAGAACCACATGACGGTAGCAAAAGAAGAGATCTTCGGCCCGGTCCTCAATGTCATGCGATTCGATGATTTGGATGCAGCCATTGAAGTCGCGAACAAGTCCCCTTTCGGGAACGGCGCTTCCATCTTCACTCGCTCTGGCAAAGCCGCGCGTGAATTCAAACACCGCATCAAAGCGGGGATGGTGGGAATCAATATCGGAGTGCCTGCATCGATGGCGTGGTTCCCGTTCAATGGCTGGGATGAATCGTTCTTTGGTGACCTGCACATGCAAGGGAAAGAAGGCGTTCAGTTCTTTACTCAACTAAAGGTCACCACCACCCGCTGGTTCAGCTATGGCGAAGGTGACATTTGGCATAAATAACATTCCGACATGAGCATCCTGATCAAGAACGGTGAAATCGTCACAGCGACTGACCGCTATTTCGCTGATGTTTATTGCGAAGGCGACACCATCACGCGGATTGATAAGAACATTACCGCTCCGCCGGGCACGGAAGTAATTGATGCCACGGGCAAATATATTTTCCCGGGTTTCATCGATCCGCATGTCCACATCTATCTCCCGTTCATGGGGACGTATGCGAAGGACACGCATGAGACCGCCAGCAAAGCGGCGTTGGTCGGAGGAACGACGACCTGGATCGAAATGATCTGCCCCTCGAGCAGCGATCGGCCATTGGACGCCTTCGAGACCTGGTTGGGCAAAGCGGAGGGAACGAGCGCCTGCGATTTCACCTTTCACATGGGCGTGACCAGGTTTGATTCTGAAGCAGAAGCTGACTTCCGGGAGATCGTGAAACGTGGGTGCAGCAGCTTCAAAGTGTTTCTCGCCTACAAAGGTGCGCTCGGTGTCACGGACGAACAGCTGTATCAGACGTTGAGACTGGGCAAAGAACTCGGTGTAATTACGACCGCTCATTGCGAAAACGCCGATCTGATTGCTGCACTGCAGAAGAAGCTTTTGTCGGAAGGGAAAACGGGACCGGAGTATCATTACTGGAGCCGTCCTCCCGTAGTTGAAGCAGAGGGGGTGCATCACCTGATGACCTTCGCGGAGATGACCGGCGCACACGTTTACATCGTTCATCTGAGTTGCAAAGAGGCTCTCCATGAAGCGATTCGGGGCGCAGAGCGCGGTGTGAATGTCAAAGTTGAGACGCTGATCCAATTCCTGCTCTGCGACAAAACCGATGCCGAGAAACCGAACTTCGAAGGTTCAAAGTTTGTGATGTCACCTCCCCTTCGCGAGAAAAGTAATCAGGACGTACTCTGGAACGGTTTGAAGCAAGGCTTCGTCGCAACGCTCGCGACCGATCACGCCCCATTCGATTTCGCCACACAGAAGCAGATGGGCAAAGATGACTTTACGAAGATCCCCAACGGCATTCCATCGCTCGAAGATCGCATTAATCTTTATTTCACGCATGGAGTGAAACGCGGTCGCATTGACCTTCACACGTTTGTAAACACCGCCAGCACGCAGGCAGCCAAAATCTTTGGATTATTCCCGCGGAAGGGAACGATTCAGCCCGGGGCCGACGCGGACCTTGTCGTTTATGATCCAAGTTACCGCGGGACGATTTCAGCAAAGACGCACCAGATGAATCTCGATTACAATGCCTTCGAAGGGATGCAGATTGAAGGTCGTCCTTCCGTAGTGACCGTACGGGGACAGGTGGCCGTCCGGGATGGGAAGTTCGTGGGCGACAAGACGCGAGGCAAATTCTTGAAGCGCAAACCGAACCACTTCTAGTCGACTGCCACAGTTAAGTCCCAATCACTTTCAGATAAATTTAATACCTCTATGGAAAACCCCGTTCTGCCGAAGTTTGATTACCAACCAAAACCGTATTCCGGACCGTCCTTCGACGAAGTAATGGCCCTGCGCAAAGAGTTCGTTAATCCCGGGATCTTCCTCTACTACGCCAAGCCCATCATGCTGGTGGAAGGTAAGATGCAATACGTTTGGGATCACACTGGTAAACGTTACCTCGATGGCCTGGGTGGGATCGTTACAATCAGCGTGGGACATTGTCATCCTCACGTTATCAGCGCTGCCAACAAGCAGAACGAAATCCTGCAACATTCCACAAATATTTACCTGCAACCAAACATTGCGGAATATGCGGCGAAACTCGCGTCCAAACTGCCCGGCGAATTAAAGATGTGTTACTTCGTGAACTCCGGCTCCGAAGCCAACGATCTCGCCTTGCTTATGGCCCGCGCTCACACCGGCAATTACGATGTCATCGCCCTGCGCAACGCTTACCACGGAGGCAACTCTTCCGCCATGGCCCTGACCGGTCATAGCAATTGGAAGTATAACGTCCCACACAGCTTCGGCGTCCATCATGCCGTAGCACCGTATCCCTATCGCGGCCCCTTCGGCTACGACGATGCCCAGGCAGGAAAGAAATATGCGGATGATGTAAAGGACCTGATTGAATACGCCACCTCGGGTAAAGTCGCTGCCTATATTGCGGAATCGATCCAAGGTGTGGGTGGGTTCGTCGAGTTTCCCGATGGATACCTGAAGCAAGCGTATGAACATGTGCGCGCCGCCGGTGGGGTGTGCATTGCGGACGAAGTCCAAACAGGGTTTGGCCGAACGGGCACGCACTTCTGGGGATTCGAAAACCATGATGTCATTCCAGATATCGTTACGATGGCGAAAGGAATTGGTAATGGTTGCCCCCTCGCCGCCGTCGTCACGACACCGCAAATTGCACAATCACTCCTCGGCAAAGTTCACTTCAATACGTTTGGCGGAAATCCAGTGGCCAGCGCTACCGGCAAAGCGGTCCTCGAAGTGATCGAGAAAGAAAATCTGCAGGCCAACTCCCTCAAACTTGGCAACCACATCCTCGCTGGCCTGAAGAAGCTAAAAGAGAAACATAAAGTGGTTGGAGACGTGCGTGGAAAGGGATTGATGCTGGGGGTTGAAATGGTGAAAGACCGCACGACAAAAGAACCAGCGAAAGCCGAATGCACCCAGGTATTGGAAAGTGCCAAAGATATGGGACTGCTCCTTGGCAAAGGCGGTCTCTGGGGACAAACCCTTCGCTTCGCCCCGCCCATGTGCATCAACGAATCCGATGCAGACTTCCTAGTCGAGGTCCTGGATGCGGCCTTTTCCAGCCTATAGGCAATTCGGGGAACCTAAGTTGTACCACGTGCCACTAAACCATCCTTTCCACAGAGGGTTGGTTGAAGTCGGTCAAGTCCTGAAAAGAAACTGTCACTTCGGGGGTAATCTTCGAGTGCGTGCAGGTGTGTGGTGGTGCTCAGAGCGGTGGGGATAGACGCCGATGATCGCCACGGCGGGGTTGATCCGGAGTAGTGCCGCCGCCAACCCAATGCCGATAGCGACCCGATAGGCGGTATTCCCCCTTTCCTCGATACCAATTCATAGGCAAGGCCGGTGCCGAACAAGAGGGTGCCAGCAAAAACGAAGTCAGACCGGGTCCAAGGCGCTTTCACCAACAAGTTACCATCAACAGGCACGCGAAACCTTCTTTAATCCGAAAATTTGAAAAGTGCGAAATAGGTAAGACCGTTGGTTGAGTTCCGGAGGAAGATCGCATCGTCCGTATACCGATACGAATCTGAAGGGGAACTCACGCGAACGTAGGTTTGATCGAATTGGAAATCTGCCGGCTTCCACCAGTCCGGAATATTTCCCTTTGTTTCGAGATTGAGTTTTTCCATGTGCCCCATTCGAAACATTGATCGAACGACCATGTTAGAAAACACACCCTCGTTAACGGTCATACTCAGGAAAACGTCGCCCTTTGCCTCAGAGCCTTGGTGAAGTTTCATACTTGCATAAAGGCCTCCCCCGAATACTTGCGTGTACAGCTGCAAAGGAGATTTCGGAACAATCGGCGCAAAGGCCCCATGCACCAGATACAGCAGCATCCCCACTGGCAGAACCAACAAACAAATGCCGGGCACCCAGTCCTTCTTCTTAAAGGCACGCACTGCTGCGATCGAAGCAGCGATCGTGGCAGCCAAAAACGCCAGTGCAGCAATGACAGGAATAAGATGTAAAATGGCCATGATTTCAGGGCTGGCTTCGCAACGGCGATGATAACTGTCCGGTTGGCAGGAACAACGTTTTACGCCTTCGCCCCGGGAGACGCCTCTTACTTGTTTCACGCACCGATAAGGCCTGCCTCCGTCCCATTGCTGCCCTGAAGGATCGCGCAGAGGCTGGATTCATGATCAAAAAAAGCACGAAGAATCAGGCCGAAGGCACCGCAAAGGAAATCAAAGGCCGCGTCAAACAAGGAATCGGCAAAGCGACAGATCGTCCCGGTATGGTGGCTGAAGGCACCGCAGACCGTGCAAAAGGTAAAGTGCAGAAGAAGGTTGGGCAGATTCAGAAGGTTTTAGGGAAGTAAGAGAGTTACATGGTGGAATAGTTGCATTGTTACATGGTAGGGAAGCCATCGTTTGCAATCGCAACCACTTCCCGGTTCTTCGCTGTTTTCGGTGGGGCGGATTCCATTTCCCGGAGGGAATCTCTAACCGGTTTCGGATGGGATTTCACGTAATAGCCGGGAGCGGTTTTGGAATCAAAACGGGACCCAGATTTATCGTCGTTTCAGATCGTGCGATGAGCGTAATTCTAGATTTATCGTCTTTTCCGAACGTGCAGCGGTCGTAAATCTGGTTTTTCGGGACCTTTCCTCGGGGAATAGTACGTAAATCTAGATTTACGGTCGTCGCAGATCGTGCAACGAGGATAATTCTAGATTTATCGTCAATTCACGTCGTGCAACGTGCGTAATTCTAGATTTACGCTTGTTGCATGATCTGAAACGGACGTAATTCCGGTTTATCCCCGTTTCAGACCGGGAAATGGACGTAAATCTAGATTTCCAAGCGTTTCCACTCCTGAATCGATCGTAATTCTAGATTTATCGTCGT
>JBKJKE010000052.1:0-3497 GCA_046597605.1 Limisphaerales bacterium
AAACGGGGCCTGTTCTGGAACAGAGACCGAAAAAAGTCTTAAATCCGTCTCTGTTCTGGAACAGGGACCGAAAAAAGTCTTAAATCCGCCTCTGTTCTGGAACAAGGACCGAAAAAAGTCTTAAATCCGCCCCTGTTCTGGAACAGGGACCGAAAAAAGTCTCAAATCTGGCGCTGTTCTTGAAACAAGGGCCGAAAATTCCCTGGAATCCACCTCTGTTCCAGGAAATCGCTCGCCGCAATGCACGCCTACTGAGCCTTTTGAAAAAGCCCGATTCCCTGAAAACGCTGCCCTCCTTCGGAATGACACGAGGAGGCATTCATACCGTCAAGAGAGCGAAGAGGGACGATGACACTACAGTCGCACTACAATTGTCGTTGGGAGATAACGCGTTTTCAGACTTTGCCATTGACGATCGCCCGTGCATTGCATATTTCAAAACAGTCTTAAGGCTGATCAGTCCTGTCTCAACGGTGGTACACCGGACCTTCCCTCTTCTGACGAAAACATCAGGATATTTTATGCGACTGCTGAAATTTTGTGCTTTACTGGGATTTTTGTTGTCCTTGCCCGCCTTGGGAACTCCCGTTTCGGAGGCAAAAAGAGAAAGCTCCCCAAGACCGGACTACAATATTGTAGAGCGGGGAGCAAACCATCGGGTGTGGCAGGCCACAACGGCAGTGACGAACGCCTCCGGGAAGATCCTGCTTCGCACAAACTCCTATACCGAGTTGAGCACCGGACTGCACTACTTGGATGCAGGCAGTTGGATTGAAACTGAGGAGCTCATCGAGCTCCATCCCAATGGTGCTGTAGCTCACAAGGGCCAGCACAAAGTGGCTTTCGCCAACAATATCAACACCGAAGGCGCGGTCGATTTGACTACTCCCGATGGGAAACGCTTTCGTTCCTGGATTCTCGGTTTGAGCTATTTCGATAATGCCTCCGGGAAGAGCGTGCTAATAGCGGAGTTGAAGGACTCAATCGGAGAATTAGTCTCTTCAAATCAGGTCATATATCCGAATGCCTTTACCGACTTCAAAGCGGACGTCCGATATATCTACACAAGAGCCGGGCTTGAGCAGGATGTCATTTTGCGTGAACAGATTCCCTCTCCCCTGGATTACGGATTGGATCCCGTTACGACGCGATTGCAGGTGCTCACAGAATTTTTCGAGCCTCCTGTTCCTCAGAAAAAAGAGACTGTAATAAAAGATGGAGTGACAGTGGATGACATCATTCATTTTGGAGCAATGCGTATCGGCCGAGGCAAAGCGTTCATGAGCGCTGACCGCAAAGAGAACCTGGATGTTGAAAAAACGTGGCTGAAGTCAGAGGGAAGGGATTTCTTGATCGAAGCCGTTCCACTGCAACGAATCGATGAGTTTCTCAAGACCTTACCATTGCCAGCCTCAGCAGCATTGAGAACGACAAACGCCATTCGCCAAGTGGCGGCAAAGGAGCGCGACCTCCCAAAAAGGAAGGTGGCAAGTATCAAACACGAGGGCAGGATCCAGGTAGCGAGCCTGAAAAGTGAAACCTTTTTGGGGTTCGTCATCGATTATCCAATCACGTTGGTTACTGCGACTAATTTTACCTTCAAAGGTGATGCTACCTACTATGCTTCAAGCAGCATACTGCTCTCTGGAACAACGACGATCGAAGGTGGGGCAGTAATTAAAGCGACAAACAATGGTGTGATGATCGAGTTTGCCGGGAGCGTGGATTGTCAGACTGAACCCTACCGGCCGGCGATCTTCACCGCCAAGGACGATAATTCGGTTGGAGCACCAATATCTGGATCTACAGGGACTCCATCCGGGAGGTACTGGTTCGTGCCCCTTTGGATTGATCAGGGCTCACAAGATCTTAAGCATCTTCGAATCTCGCATGCCGAGATTGGGGTGGCGTTTTTGTATGCCCACACCAACACGTTAAGTCATTCCCAGCTTACCTATTGCGACCACGCGATCTATGGGGTGGGGTCGTCTGTTGGCGTAAAGAACGTTCTTATCAGCGATTCAGCGGTAGCAGTGGGCGCGGAGGAAATCTTTACGGTATCCGCAGAACATCTCACCGTGAATCGGGTCAACTACTTAGCAGTCGACTATCACCTGAATAATTCGACGCTCAAGCTGACAAACAGCCTCCTCGTCTCGGTTACAAACTTGGGGACCTTCTCTTCCATCGTTACCAACTGCGTTCAATCGAGTATGGATCCTGCCACTGTTTTCCAGACAGTAGAAAGTGGCGGACATTATTTGGCTACCAGCAGCCCCTATCGTAACGCCGGTACCGCAAATATTAGCCCGGATTTGTTGACCAGCCTGGCCGACAGAACCACTTTCCCGCCAACGATCCTGGCAAGCGGCACCAACACCACACCCCTCACGCTATCAAGGACAAGTATCCGGGATGACGATGGATTGCCCGACATTGGGTACCACTACGACTCCTTGGATTATTTAATGGGCGCAACCAAGTATGTCGCTGATGTGACCTTGACCAACGGTGTCGCCGTTGGCTTGCTGCCGACCGCCTACATTTACATCCAGGGTGGAACCTTGAAAAGCGAGGGACGACCGAATCGAATGAACCGTCTCGTGACTGTTGCGACCGTGCAAGAGCAACCTGTCAACGCTCCGAGCTACAACTGGTTATACATGACCAGTGGAAATCTCTATTGTCGATTTACCGAAATTCTTCCGAGCCTTCGAGGGCACAGCGATTCCTTCCTGGAAGGTTTTGGGGAAGTCATCTTCCGAGACTCCCGGTTGAGCTGGTTGGCATTAGAAATCATTAATCCCTCAGGCGTTGCAGATCGTGGCCATTTCGAATTAACCAATAACATTGTTGAGAACAGTCTGCTCTATCTTGGAACCGCGCATGTCTGTTCTCCTCCTTCTTACGAAGTTTTTGGCGTCTCCCTTCAAAATAATTTATTTCGCAACTCGGAACTGTGGCTTGCTAATTACTACCTTTACCAGGGTAATGCGGATGGCTTCTTTGTGCCGTGGTTTGTAAGGAATAATCTGTTCGATAGTGGTTCCATTCAAACCGCCGTTGATGCCGACATGCCGCCTACAGCATGGTTGACGCTTTCTCATAATGCATTTGGGAATGGAGCGTCGAACGGTTCTGGCGGGACGAGCAATAGAATGGCCCTGCAGATTGATTACGAAACTGGTCCATTGGGCAATTTTTACTATCCATCCAGTGGTGCCACAAACAGTCTCGCCAGCCTAATAGACGCTGGAAGCACGAATGCTCATCTTTTGGGGCTGTATCATTTTACCACCACCACCAATCAGATCAAGGAAACGAACACTTTCGTCGATATTGGATTTCACTATGTGGCTGTCAACGGTCAAGGACTCCCGTTCGACACCGATGACGACGGAGTTCCAGATTGGTTTGAGGATTCGAATGGAGATGGAGACGTCGACTCGGGTGAAACAGATTGGAAAAACGCTTTTGACCTGGGATTGCGTGTTTGG